>NZ_JAHLDV010000003.1 GCF_018861865.1 Clostridium frigoris | reverse complement strand
AACAAAAGTAGTGACTGAAAATAAAGCATTTTATCATTCAGAAATAGGATATAATATGAGAATGCCAAATCTTTTAGCTGCATTTGGAGTAGCTCAACTTGAAAATGTTAAGGAATATTTAAAAATTAAAAGAGAAAATGCAGTGTATTATAACCAGCTTTTAGGTGAAATTAAAGGAATTACATTGCCTGCAGAAAGAGAAAATATAGAAAACTGTTATTGGTTATATTCAATCCTAGTTGAAGACGAATATGGTATAACTCGTGATGAACTTATACAGAAATTAAATGCAGGGAAAATAGAGGCAAGACCTTTCTTTATGCCTATACATGATATGCCTCCATATAAGGGAAGTAGACATGGAGATTTAACTGTTACAAATGAGCTATATGCAAGGGGAATAAATCTTCCAAGTTCTGTAGGACTTAAGAAAGAAGATATAAAAGAGATATGTGAATTAATAAAAAACTCTAGGAAATAAGTTTGTTATTTCCTAGTTCTTAATGATATCTTAACTGGACATCATTAATTAGGCTACTTTAGTGGATTTTGTACTTCAATAGGTGATGCTTAAAGTGGATAGGAGAAGAATATGAATATAGATTTTATTAAAAAAATATACCAAAACAGGTTGGTTAAAAGTGGTATCTGGTTTACTATAGGAACATTTTTTGTTCAAGGTATTTCTTTTATAACCATGCCTATTTTTACGCGTATGCTTGGGACTAGCGGATTTGGAATAGTTAATGTATATACTACATGGCTTTCCGTTTTTACAACCATAATTACATTAGGACTTCTCGCTACAGTTAATAATGCAAAAGTGGATTTTAAAGAAAGATATGATGAGTTTGCCTCCTCGATACTTTTTTTAGCTACCTTACTTGCTATTTTATGGTTTGTTATTGCGTTTATCTTTAAAAAGCAAATAGGCAAAATAATTGATTTAAATTCTATATTAGTTATGTTTCTTATCATTCAAAGTTTTTTTGGCTTTATTGTGGATTTTTCTAATGCAAAATTAAATGCTGAATATAAATATAAAAAATATTTGCTTATATCAATAAGTAGTGCAATTTTAAACACAATTTTAGCTATAATTCTTATATATAATTTTAAAACAGATAAATATTATGGTAGGATTGGTTCTTTACTTATTGTTGCTCTACTTTATGGAACAATTTTGTACATAATTGCAATGAGAAAAGGTAAAAAACTAATTAATTTTAAATACTGGAAGTATGCTTTAATATTATCGATACCAGCAATTGTACATCTTTTATCAGGCGTAATATTGCAGTCAGTTGATACAGTAATGATAAACAGTATGTTAGGATCTAGTGCTGCAGGAATATATAGTTTTGCATATAAAATAGGAATGATAATGTACATTGTGTGGCTTGCATGTAACAAAGCTTGGGTGCCTTGGTTTTATGAAAATATGAAAGAAAAAAATTATGATGATATAAGATTAAAGATTAAATATTATATTATGATATTTTCTGTTATGGGATTTGTATTAATATTTATATCACCTGAAATAGGAAAGCTAATGGGAACAAGTGATTTTTACAAAGGTTTAGATTATGTGCCATTAATAATGGTGGGATATTATTTTCAGTTTTTATACAGTATACCAGCTAATCTTGAGTTTTATACTAAAAACACAAAGTTACTTTCCCTTGGAACTCTTATTGCAGCCTTAACAAATGTTGTATTAAATTATATATTGATTCCAAGGTATGGTGCGGTTGCAGCTACTTGGACAACAATAATAGCATATGTTATATTGTTTTTATATCATTATTTTATATCCCTACGTATATTTGATGTAAGAATATATACTTTTAAGCCTTTTGCTTATGGTATTATATCAATAGTTTTAAGCAGTGCTATGTTTTATATAGTTAAAAATAATTTGATTTTAAGATATGGAATATTAATAGCAACATTAATTATATTAGGTTATCAAATTCAAAAGATTAGTAAAAGATTAATGAAAAAATAAATCAAAAGAGTAGGATGGAATTTAATGGTTAAATTAATCTATACAGCACAAAAAAAAGAGTTAATAATGAATGGCACGGTTATGGGTTTATTTGAATATATAGGGAATATAAATATAGAAGATGAAGCTTTTAGGTATTTAACTTACTTAGAAAATCAAAAGGTTAATGGACTAAAACTTGAAGAATTATATGTATATGATAATGTACCCTTATATGTTTTCGATAGACCTACTATATATAGAAAATTGAATGGCTTGATTTTTTGTATTATGGTTATAAGGAATACAAAGAAAAAAGTTAATGAAGACTTAGAAGTACAGACAGATGATGACATTATGAAAAAAGTTTGTAATGATGTCTTTAATATTAAATGCAATAAAATTTATAGCAAAAAAAATATTCTTCCTATAAGTAAAATCAAGTTATTTAGAAGATTTATAAGAGGCTTAGGAAATTATTGTAAATTTTTATTCTATAATTCACCCCTTAATAAAAATCATCGGAAAGAACCATTTTTGGTTATTTCACATGCCTCAGATTTAAACCCTGTTAAAGGCAACAAAAATGGTTATTATGATACCCAATTAGGACAAGTTATAGATAAATTAAAAGAAAATTATAATATAATAAACTTTCAACAGTTAAACAATAAATATATAATAGATAAGACATTAAATTATCATGAAAATTTTGTACCTTTTGAATTATTTATTTTTTACAAAAGACTTAAATCTAAAAAATATATAAATAATAGCTTAATAGTTGATAATTTAATTTATATTAACAAATTAGATTTTCATTTCAATGAACTAAATCTTAAAGATGTTATGCTTAATTATGTAATGAAGAATTTAAGAGAAAACTATTATTCATATTTATATGAGTTGGTAGTAGCAGGAAAATTTATTGATAAATTTAAGATTCAAAAATGTTTAGTAGTTGGCGAGGGAGACAGAGGCCGATGTTTTATAGCAGCAGGTAATAGGTTTAATATAGCTACTTATGCTGTACAACATGGAATAATTAATGAAACATCATCTACTTATATAATTAATTCAAAGTATAAAGAGGTGTTAGTTCCTAAACATACATTCGTTTGGGGAGAAAACTATAAAAAATTATTAATATCTCATACAAATGTATATAATAAAGAAAATGTTAGTGTTGTTGGGCAAGTAAGAACAGACACATTAGTTCAAAATGGATATTTAAAAACTATTAAAAAAAGTGGGATGCTAAAAATAGTTTATGCAACTCAATACTTTAGGGATTTACTTGAACCTGCTACTATAATGTTATTTAAGGCACTTAGTTTAATGAAGGAAGATTATAAATTAATTATAAAACTTCACCCTGCAGATTTAAACTTCGAGTTTTATGAAGAGATGGTGCAAAAGTTTCATATAAAAAACTGTAAAATAATTAAAGATGGAGATCTGTATGAATTAATTAAATGGAGTGACCTTATAATAAGTGTACATTCAACAGTGGTGGTAGAAGCCGCTCTTATGAATAAACCATCTATTTGTATAATTCTTCCTAAATATAACGATGCTGGAGGGTTTGTTAAAGATGGAGTATCATTTGGTGTTAAGGACGAAAATGAACTTTTGGAATATATGGTGAAAATAAATTTAGAAGAAATGACTTTAAATAATAACATGAAAAAGTATATTACTGAAAATTTTTATAAACTAGATGGAAAAGTAACAGAGAGAATAATAGGTATTATTGAAAATCCTTATAGAAATTTATAAATATAGTTAAGGATAGTGATTTATAATTAAGGTTCTAACAACTTTTTTATACTTAATAGTATAAAAAAATAGGAGGATAATTATGGTAAAAATTTGTTTCTTAGCAGATGCGCAAAGTATACATACCAGAAAATGGGCTGAATATTTTTCTGGTATTTACGATGAAATTCATATAATTTCTATGAGGAAAACAGATTATGTTTATGAAAGTAATGTATATGTGCATGTACTGAGAAGTATATCTGAAAATAAATTAAGTTATTTTTTATTAATTAGGGATATTAAAAAATTAGTAAAAGAGATTAATCCGGATATATTGCATAGTCACTATGCCACTAGTTACGGACTTTATGGGAGAATGTGTAATCGTCATCCCTTTATAATCTCTGTATGGGGTAGTGATATTTATGAGTTTCCAAAGGTGAATATTGCTAAAAAGTGGTTACTTAAGTACATATTAAAAGGGGCTGATAAAGTCTGTTCTACAAGTAATGATATGGCTGAGGAAACGGGAAAATATTATAACAAAGAAATTATAATAACTCCATTTGGGGTAGATATAGATAAATTTAAATGTTACACACCTATATTAAGTAGTATAAATATTACAATAGGCGTTATTAAGGGATTAGAAAAAATATATGGGATAGATTATCTTATTGAGGGCTTTTCAAAGGTTATACAAGAATATCATGGAAACAAGCAATTGAAGCTTCTAATCGTTGGTGAGGGTACACAAAGAATAAAACTTCAAGCATTAGTAAATGAACTAGATATTAAATCTAATGTTACCTTTACAGGGAAGATAGATAATGATAAAGTACCTGAATATATAAATATGATGGATATAGTATGTCTACCTTCTTTAAGTGAGAGTTTTGGGGTCTCAGCTGTTGAAGCTTGTGCATGTGGAAGGCCAATACTTGCTACTAATGTAGGTGGGTTAAAAGAGATAATTTTCGATAATTACAATGGATTTGTAATAAAGCAAAAAAGTAGTGAAGATATAAAGTTAAAGATTATGAAAATCATTGAAAATGAAGTGCGAATGGTACAATTTTCAAAAAATGCAAGAAAATTAGTCCTAAAGAAATATAGTTGGATGAATAATGCAAAAATTATGGACAATCTATATAAAAAACTGGTTAATATTAATAAATAGTGATATTATATTATAGTTTGAAATAACTTTGTCATTAAAAATAAAAATAAAAAGAATAATACAATTAAAAGTGTAAATTGGGGTAGTGGTGATGTTAAATGAAACATATAGCATTTATATATTTTAACGAGGTATTTAAAAAGCAAATAGAATATACAGCTAATACTATTTTTAAAGATTATGAAGTAGATGTCTTAATAGTTAGTGCTCATGATTTTAAGTGTCTAAATCAGAGGTTTGATTTAGTTATATCTTATGGAAATATTAAAAATAACATTTGTGCAAATATGATATTATTAGAAGGTCCTTTATTTTCAAAGGAATACTTAACTTTAAAATCAATTCCTACAGACATAAAAAGTTATGAAGAATTACCTGTTTTTTTTATGAATAGTGATGAAGATTATTTTATAAAAAATGTGGGAGATAAACTTATTGTTAATATAGATATTATACAAACTAGTTTTTTCTTTTTGACTTGCTATGAGGAATACGTCATAGATGAATATGATATGTATGGTAGGTTTAATATAAAGAAAAGTATATTGTATGCACATGACTTATTGAAGAGGCCTGTTGTAAATGATAGTATTCAATGGTTCATAGATACATTAAATATTAAATACAATATTAATATTAAAAAAAAGAACTTATGGGGAGAAAAAAGCTTTCAAGTATTATTGTCACATGATGTAGATGTGGTAAGTAAATACTTGACTTTTCTGCGGGAAGTAAGACTTGAGTTAAGTATTTTACTAATAGACAGAAAACCAAAAGAAGTTTTAAGAAGAATAAGAGGATATATAGCTACAGAGTTATGTAAAATAGAGAAAGATCCATCTGATACTTTTAATATGATTTTAAGTATGGAGAAAAGCATGGGATATAATTCAAGTTTCTATTTTATGACAGATGGTAAGGGATATAGTACAACAAATAAGAAAGTGAAAAAAATTTTAAAACAAATATCTAATGGAGACAATGAAATTGGATTTCATCCAGGTCTTGGAACAGCGGATAATGAAAACTTATTTAGTAAGGAATTTATGATATTCAAAAAAAGATTTGTTAAAGTAGATAAAGTAGGTGTTAGACAGCATTATCTAAGTTTCAATCCTCATAAAACCTGGTCAATTCAGGAAAAACATAGGATTCATTATGATACTACTTTATGTTTTCCAGAATGTGCTGGATTTAAAGGGGGATATTGTTTACCTTATAAGCCATATGATTTAAAAAATGATAGAATTATTGATATATGGGAAATCCCATTAATAGTTATGGATGGGTCTTTAATGCAATACATGAAGCTGGATTTTGAGGAATCTGTAAAGTATATTAAGGAATTGATTCGAAAAGTTGAGATTCATAATGGTATTTTTGTTTTATTGTGGCATAATTCTGCAATTTCAAAGGAATATAATATTCATTCTAGAGATATATTTCAGTGGTTTTATGATTATATTAAAACTTGCAATTGTGATGTTACTAGTGGAGAAGATATAATTTCAAAATACGAGAAAACTATTTAGGAGGATGAAAATGAAATTCACGCAGGAGATTCAAGATTATTTTAATTATTTGAAAAAATATATGTATATAATTTTAGGATTATATACAATTATAGAAATAGGGTTATTTATAAAGATTGGTACATCAAATGTACTTATGTTCCTCTGTAGTATATTTGTAACGTTGTTTGTAATTTGCAGCCTAATATTAATGTTTAAAGAGTTTGTTACAGCAAGCAAAATTTACGCCATATCAATGCCCATAATACCTATGGTGTTTTATATTATGCATAGGCTTCATATGGATGGAATAGGTCAAGTGTTATATATAGCTTACTTTGCTATATATTTAATTACTATGATTCGCGAGTATAAAAATGGTGTATTTGATTTTTCGAGACTTACAACTAAATACAGAAAAATAAGTATACTATACGTTATATTGTTAATACTTGCAGTAATATCTTCAGTAATAAGCATTCATGTTTTAGAAGCATTCAAACTAGTATTACTTAGTATCATTACAATGATGACCTATAGCATAGGTATGCTTTGTTATAAGAAGAATAATAAAGCATTTTTCAAGGATATATTACTTTATTTATGTATAGGGGTTACATTGTCATCTATACCAGATATAATAGTAACATTATATAATTTAATTTTTAGAGATAATATAAATCAGCATCTTTATGGAGTACTCGGTAGCAATTTTATGCTTGGATATACTATAATCATAATTCCGTTTATATTACTTTATGCTATGAATAAAGGATTATCTGGAAAACATAATAAAATGTATCAGTTATTATTGTTGATACAGATAATTAATTTTAGTACTCAAAAATCAAGAGGTTTTCTTGTAACATTAGCCATATGTTTTATAGTTTCTATCATACTGGATATGAAAAATTGGAAAAAGTATGTTTTAGTTTCTATAGTTGTATTTTCTTGTATGACTTATAATGTTATGCATAGGTGGGATATGGAAAATGTTGTAGCAGACATTAAAATAACAGGGGTAGAAAGCCTTACTGCTAATAATGTTAAAATATGGGATAGGCTTATAGATCAAACTAAAAATAGAAGGCCTATATGGGCATTAGCTTTTGGAATGATTAAAGATCATCCGTATTTAGGAGTTGGGCCTGGACATTTTAAATATTATTACTTACAATATGGTGGGAATCCTGAAAAAATGTATATAGATGCTCATAATATAGTTCTTGATTTAATAACGGAATTTGGAGTTATATTCTCATTTACATTTATGGTAGCATGGATAGGTGGGTTACTAAAATCATTATTGGATATTGTAAAAAATAGAAAGGGCGATTTTAGAGAATTTAAATGGCCTGGTATTATCGGTATTACTTGTCTCTTAATTTATGGAAATGTTACAGGTCAATCATTTATGGCCTCAGCAAATCCACTAAGTGTAGCGCCTGCGTTTATTTTTACTGTGGTGATGATATTAATGATATATCCAGAAGGAAAATTTGATAATTAAGATTTAAAACAGTGTGAGGGGTTTATAATGAAAAATATATTGATTGTAGCTTATTTTTATCCACCACTTGGTGGGGCAGGAGTTCAAAGAACATTAAAATTTGCTAAGTTTTTAAAGAAATTTGGATATAATGTATTTGTGCTTACTGTCAATAACGAAAAGGGAACCATTAAGGATGAATCTTTGAAACTTGAATCAACTGATGGAATAAAAGTATTTAGGGCCATGCAAAAAGAAAATTTTATTGTAAATTTTATTCTTAATAGAAAAGTAACTGATGTTAAAGTAGAGAAGAATGAAAATAAGAAAGATATTACAAAAAAAACATCTGATAATACATTTAAATCTAAAATTAATAAAAAAGTCAAAAAACACTTATTAAATATATATAGGAATATGTATATACCAGATGATAAAATATCATGGAAAAAAGATGCGATAAGCGTAGGTATAAACATAATTAAAGATGAAAAAATAGATATAATATATTCAACATCAGCACCATATACTGGACATTTAATTGCATATGAATTAAAACAAAAGTCTAATTTACAATGGATTGCTGATTTTCGTGATCAGTGGGTAGCTAATCCATTTGTAAATTATTCAGCATATGCTAAAATTAAAAATGAAAAAATGGAGAAAATGGTTATAGAAAAAGCTGATGCTGTAGTATCTGTAAGTAAACCTATAATAGATGATTTCGTTTATAGATATAAAGATCAAGTTATAGATAAGTTTAAGGTTATTACTAATGGATATGATGAGGAAGATTTTGCTGATTTTAACATGAATTTAGTTGCAAAAAAATATATTATAACCCATAATGGAACTTTATATGGGAAGAGATCACCGAAGAATTTTTTGATAGCTGTAGATAGGCTAATAATTAAAAGAAAGATAAAGCAGGATGAACTTACTATAAGATTTGTTGGACAAATAGGTAAAGATGCTCAGGAGGATATAAGATTCTTTGTTGCTAAATATGATAATATTATTGAATTTATATCATATTTACCGCATAAAGAAAGTTTAAAGAAATTAGAGGAGACCTCTGCAACACTTTTAATTATTGAAGCTGGTGTGGGTAGTGATGGAATATATACAGGAAAGCTTTTTGAATACATAAGAAGTGGACGGGATATCATCGGTATTGTGCCAACAGGGGTTGCTAAAGATCTAATATTAAGTACAAACACTGGTTTTTGTTGTCATCCTGAAAAAGTGGATGAAATTGAAGACGTTATATATAAATCTTATAGCAGTTGGAAAGGCACGAAGAAAAAGTCAGATATTAATTGGAAAAAAGTTAGCGAGTATAGCAGAGAAAATTTAACTCGCGATTTAATAGGTGTTATAGAAGGATTATAAATTATGTTATAGAAAGGATGTGTAAATCCTAATTTTATCAGAGAAAATTTTGGTGAATTGTAGGAGTCTATATGAAAATTTTAACAGTAGTAGGAGCAAGACCACAGTTTATAAAAGCAGCTGCAGTATCTAATATCATCAGAAAAGAGCATGAGGAAATTTTAGTGCATACAGGTCAGCATTATGATGAAAACATGTCAAAAATCTTTTTTGAGGAACTTAATATACCTAAACCGGATTATAATTTAGGAGTAGGTTCAGGCGGACACGGCAAGCAAACAGGAACTATGTTAATAGAACTTGAAGAACTTTATGAAAAGGAAAAACCAGATATGGTTTTGGTTTATGGAGATACTAACTCAACTTTAGCTGGTGCACTTTGTGCAAGTAAATTACTTATACCAGTAGCTCATATAGAAGCGGGACTTAGAAGCTTTAATATGACTATGCCAGAAGAACAAAATAGAATTTTAACAGACCATATATCAAAATATTTATTTGTACCTACTGCTTCAGCTATTAAAAACCTTAGTAACGAAGGAGTTACGAGTGGTGTTTATAATGTAGGAGATGTAATGTATGATGCAACACTTAATTTTTCAAAACTTTCAAAAGAAAAATCAAAGATTATGAAAGAACTGAACTTAAAACAGGAAGAATTTATATTAGCAACTATTCATAGAGCAGAAAATACCAATGATATAAATAGGTTAAGAAATATAATTGAAGCATTAAATGAAAGTGGTCAGAAAGTAATACTACCATTACATCCAAGGACCAAGAAGTATATGGACGATTATAATTTATCATTCAACAAAAACATAAAGATAATAGATCCAGTTGGGTACTTAGAGATGATAAGTTTAGAAATGAATTGTAGAAAGATTATTACAGATAGTGGTGGAGTTCAAAAGGAAGCTTTTTTCATGAATAAGCCTTGTATTACTTTGAGAGATGAAACAGAATGGGTAGAAACAGTAGAAAATGGTTGGAATATTGTTGTTGGAACTGATAAGGCTAAGATATTAGATGGTATATTAAATTTCGTTCCCAATAAGGTTAAGCAAAATATTTTCGGTGATGGTCATGCTGCAGAGAAAATTTTAGAAATTATAAACAAATAATAGAGGTGAAAAAATGCGTATTTTATTTTTAACACAATATTGCCCTCCAGAAGTGGGGGCACCTCAAAATAGAATTTTTGAGTTTGCTAAAAAGTTAAAAGAATTTGGTCATGATGTTACAATATTAACAGCCCTGCCAAACTACCCTAGAGGAGAAATCTTTGAAGAGTATAAAGGACGTGGAGTTGTTATTGAGGAAATTGAGGGTATAAAGATAGTGAGGACTAATATTTATGCTACAAAATCTAAGCAGTTTACTAAGAGATTAAGAAATTATTTATCTTTTACTTTTTCATCAGTGCTTAGAGGTGCAAAACATATAGATAAACAGGATGTAATAATAACAGAATCTCCACCACTCTTCCTTGGATTTTCAGGGTTTGTATTAGCTAAGATTAAAGGAGCTAAATTTATTTTTAACATATCTGATTTATGGCCAGAATCAGCTATAAAATTAGGGGTGCTTCATAATAAGTTGTTCATAAAAATGTCTGTATGGTTAGAAGAATTTTGTTATAGAAGAGCAGCTGCTGTTACATGTCAAACCCAAGGAATAGTTGATGATATAGTAAAAAGAGGGTTTGATAAAAATAAAATACACCTTTTAACTAATGGAGTGGATACAAAGTTATTTAAAAAAGAAAACAGAGATGAAAACTTTAGACGTGAAATAGGTATTGAAAATAAATTTGCGTTATGTTATGCCGGCATTCATGGAATTGCACAAGGACTTGAAGTTATAATAAATGCAGCTGAGATAGTAAAGAAAGAAGAAAATATCCAATTTATATTTGTAGGAGATGGTCCAGAAAAACAAGATCTGATAAATTTGGTTAAAGAAAAAGAATTAACAAATGTTACATTTTTGCCTCTTCAGCCAAAGATGAATATGCCTAAAATAGTAGCTTCTATGGATGCTGCAATAATTCCTCTAAAGAAATTAGAGCTATTTAAAGGGGCACTACCTTCAAAAATGTTTGAGACATTGGCATCAGAGATACCAATTATTCTGCCTGTACAGGGAGAAGCTGCAAAGTTAATAAATAATGCAAATGCAGGAATAGTTGTGGAACCTGAAAATTCAAAAGAAATTGCAGAAGCTGTGTTAAAGTTATATAATGATATAGAACTTAGGAATAGTCTTGGCGCAAATGGCAGAGTTTATGTTATGGAAAATTATGCTAGAGAAAATATAACAAGAAAATTAGAAGAAGTATTGATGAATTTATAGAAATTATAATATATAATCCGTCCCTCACTTACAAATTGTAGAATTTTTGAAAGTGAGGGACGGATTATGTAAAAATGACATTAATGTATAAAGAGGTGTAGTAAATGAAAACTAAGTATAGTATTTTATATTGTTTAATGTGTGTATATATAGTAATAATGCCTCTGATCCAGGAAGGCACAAATTTTAAAGGAATATCTGCGAGAGACATTTTACTTGGTATAGTTGTATTTGCATATTTTGTAAAGTTAATTATTGAGAAGGCTACGCGTGAAAGGTTTATCTATGGCATTAGAGATATTTTTAGTAGTACTTTAAGTATTTGCATATTAATATTACTTGGAATAATGTTATTATCCACCTCATATGCATTAGAAAAGACACTTGCATTAACCGAAAGTGCAAGATTTTTAACTTATGTATTTATATTTTTTGTAATTAAATACGAGTTTAATACTAAAAAATTAGTGAAGAATTTATTGAAATGCTATATATTCACAGCATCAATATTAAGCATTTTTGGTATAATACAACACTTTACAAGGATAGGATTAGATAAAAAGTTTGTAGAGCATTATTCCTCAGGGTATAGTGTGGTTAGAATTGCAGCGACAATGTTTAATCCTAATGCTTATTCCGCTTTTCTTATTCTAATTATATTTCCAGTGGTAATGCTCACTATTTATGAGAAAAACAAAAAAATCAAGAGTATCTATGGGATAATATCAGTTTTATTATTTGTAAATATAATAATGACTTATTCTAGAAATGCGCAATTAGGAGTTTGTATAGGTGCAGTGGTTTTATGTGTTATTTACAGTTATAAATTAATTATAGCTTTTGGTGTTATAGGGGTATTAACTTTATTTATGCCATCGGTTCTTGACACAGTTCAGGCTTTAACAAATGCTTCACGAAATGCCTCTAGAATTAAATTGTGGAAAACTGCTATAATGATGATTAAAGAGCATCCAATTTTAGGCGTTGGTAATGGTAATTTCATTAGTAGATATAATGAATATGTGAGTAAGTATAAGGGATTAAGTTATAATGCTTACAAAAGATATCCTGCTCATAATTCTTATTTGAAAGTTGAGAGTGAATTGGGTATAGTAGGAATAGTATCTTTTTTAGCAATTTTAGTAACATCACTTTTTAGAGTGAAGAAACTGTTTACTCTAACTGATGATAAATTTATAAAAGCTTTTTATATGGGTGCATTTGCTTCAATGATTGCATTTTTCTTTATGAATATATCAGATAATTTATTTTTTGTACCTATGGCTACAACATACTTTTGGTTTTTAATAGCTACAGCTGAAAGTTTATTAAATTCATCAACAAGTAATTAATGAATGTTAATTATATAAAAAATTAAATATTTAATATTTATAAGGGAGTAGGAGTAAAGTATGAAAAAAATTAAGATGATAACTATAGACAAAAAAGTACATATTGAAAATAAAAAAGTTCAATTCGCACTTAAAAGATTAATGGATATTATATTATCTTTAATAGGGATAATTATATTATCACCTATATATTTAACTATAATTATTGCTATTAAAATAGACTCAAAAGGTGGAACTGTATTTAAGCAAGTTAGAGTTGGAAAAGATGGTGAAAACTTTACTATCTATAAATTTAGAACCATGATAGTCCAAGCGGAGAGTAAAAGAAAACTTGATATTAACCCAGATGATCTTGAAAACTTTGTATTTCAAAGTAAGTCAGATAGTAGAGTAACAAAGGTAGGTAATTTTTTGAGACGTAGTAGTTTAGATGAGATACCTCAACTTTTTAATGTTTTGTTTGGTAATATGAGTCTTGTAGGGCCTAGACCTGAAATACCAGAAGTAGTTAAGTATTATCCTGAAAGCTACCATCAAAGGCTACTAGTTTTGCCAGGAATAACTGGACTTGCACAAATTAGTGGAAGAGGTGAAATTGAACTAGGAAAAACGGTTGTTTATGATCTTACTTATATTAAGGACTTTTCAGTTATGTTAGATATAAAAATAATCTTATTAACAGTGGTGTCTGTATTTAAGAAAGATGGTGCTTTTTAGTAACTCATATCAGCGGGTTACTACACTAAAGTAATTTAATATGGAATCTGCTAGAGGTAGATTGTTTGGAGGAATTTATGATAACGAAAATTTTACAATATAAAATTTTTAATGATAATATGGAAGCTTTATTTGAATCTATAGACAATTTTGAAAAAGTACATATTATTTCAGGAAACCCAGAAGTTCTCCTTAGTGGACTTGAAAATACTGTTTTGCTCCATAATTTTACAAGTGAAAATTCAATTATTATTCCAGATGGAATTGGAACAGTTATATGTTCAAAAATAGTTAGAAATCCTGTCAAAGAAAAACTTGCAGGTATAGAAGTCATGGATAATATAGTGAAAAAATGTGAAAAAGATAATCAAGGGATATATCTCTTAGGATCAACAAAAGAAATAGTTGATCTGTGTAATATAAATCTACGAACTAAATATCACAAATTGAATATACTTGGTAGTCATGATGGATATTTTGAAGTAGATGATTGTGAATATATATTAAAAGAAATAGAAGCAGTAAAACCTAAAGTATTATTTGTTGCAATGGGATGCCCAAGGCAAGAATTATTTATAGCAAAATATATGGACAGGCTTCCTTGCAAAGTATTTATGGGAGTTGGAGGAAGTTTTGATAACATTGCGGGTAAGGTTAAACGTGCACCTAAATGGATGATAAAAATCGGACTGGAATGGTTATACAGAGTTATAAAAGAGCCATTTAGGATTAAAAGGTTAGCATCTATACCTAAGTTTATTATTATGGTAATAAAATATAAACGCAAACGGGAGTAATTATTGTTTGTTTTAGATAAATAAAGGGAGGGGTAAACATTAAAGTATTACATATTATATCTGGTAATGACAATGGTGGTGGTGGAAAACATGTATTAAATATATGTGACAAATCAAATGAAAAATTTGAAAATGTACTTGGCCTTATTGGAGAAGGTCCATTATATTTAAAAGCTAAGGAGTTGAATGTTAGCTATAAACTTTTTAGTAAGAAGCTTTATAATATGGATCTTGTGAACTTTATAAATCACAATTCGATAAGCATAGTGAATTTTCATGGAGCCAAACCTTTCTTATTACATTTAATTTTGAAAAGTAAACTTAATGTACCAACTGTAGCCGTAGTTCATAGTGATTTTAGATATGATTTTCTTAATAATAAGTTGAAATATTTTATATTTACACCTCTAAGCATTGTGGGCTTAAAGAGTTTTAAAGATTATATTTGCGTATCAAATAACTTGAAGTCTTTGCTTGAATATAAAAATATAAAAGGGAAAATTTCAGTTGTAAATAATGGTATAGATATAAAAAATTGTATCATTAAGAATTCTGCAAAAGATATAAGGAATAGTTTGAAAATAAAATATAATGAATTTGTGTATGTTATGGTAGCGAGATTACATCCAATAAAAAATCATAAAGAAGTTATTCTAGCATTTGGAAAATTAATTCATGAATTTCATGATGTGAAATTATTACTAGTTGGTGGCGGAGAGCTAGACTTAGAACTGAAAAGTTTAATAAAGGAATTAGAACTAGAAAATAAGGTTATTATGGTAGGAAATGTTTCTAATCCATTAGATTACATAAATGCATCTAATATTAGTATTCTAGCTTCTATAAGTGAGGGTGGAGCACCACCACTTACAGTATTAGAATCAGGAATTGTAAAGAAACCATTAATTTATACGCAAGTAGGAGACCTAGAGTGTATATTAGATGAAAATAGCGGATATAAAATAAAAGCTAAAGGCAATGTATATATTTACATTGCTATGAGAGAAGCATATTTAGATAAGTGTCATTTAAATGTAAAAGGCGAAAATTTACATGATATCGTTATTAATAATTTTACTATAAATAATTTTTGGGAAAAATATCATGAAATTTATAAAAACATGTTAAAAAATTGATTTAACAGTGAAGATGATATTAATTCTTAAATTCACAAAAATATGGAGCGTATCATGAAAGAAAACAAAGTTTTAAAGAGTTCAATGATTGTAATGATTTTTGTAATACTTGGAAAGGTACTTGCTATAGTAAGAGATAGCTTAATGTTAGCTAAATTTGGAACTACGCATTCAGCAGACATATATGTATGGTGTTTTGGTGTAGTATTTCTTTTTACTAGTTTAGGTTATGGGCTTAGTACTACCATAATACCCATTCTTACAGAGTATATTGAGACAAAAGAATTAAAAGAACGAAATCGATTTGTAAATAATGTAACTAATATTTCCATGTTATTAACTATAATTATTACGGGAATTGGAATATTATTTTCATATTATATAGTGTATTATTTTGCTAATAAATTAACTAATGATCCGATGATGTTTAATCAAACTGTAAAAATACTTAAGATTATGTTTTTATCAGTGCTATTTTTAACTCTACAAGGGGTTGTAGCAGGGGTACTTCAAGCTCACAAAGAATTTTCTATTCCGGCTGCAATGGCTGCTGCTGCAAACTTAATATATATAATTTATTTAAGCTTATTTGTAGATACATTTGGTCTTACGGGATTCGCAATAACCACTGTTTTGGCTTTTTTCGTTCAATTTATAATTAATGTACCTAAATTCAAGAAACTAGGATACGGGTATAAATTTGAATTGAATTTTCGCGATAATGACTTAAAAAAACTATTTATATTAATGATCCCTATAATAATAAGCACTTCAACCATGCAACTTAATTTGTTTATTAATAGATCATTTGCCATGGGTTTATATGAAGGCGCAACTGCAGTTCTTGACTGTGCAAATAAGGTAACTTTACTTACGTATGAAGTTTTTGCTGTAGCAGTTTCTATGATAATATACCCAATACTTTCTACATTTATTGTCCAAAATAATCATGAGGAATATAAAAAATCTTTAGTTAAGTCAATTAACATTATAAATCTAGTAATGATACCTGCGGCACTTGCAATAGTTATATTAAGAGAACCTCTAATTAGTGTATTATATTTAAGAGGAAAATTTAACATAAGTGATGTGAAATTAGTTTCAGAAGCTTTGATACTCTATTCTCCAACTATGGTAGCTTATGGAGTACGTGATATATTAAATAGAGCCTTTTACTCTGCTAAAGACACTAAAACACCTATGATTTATAGTATTGTGGGTGTAGTAATAAATGTTGCTTTAAGTGCTATTTTGTACAGATACATGTCAGTACCAGGACTAACACTTTCATCATCAATCTCAGCTACAGTTATTACCATAATGTTATTACTTAAGATGAATAAAAAATTTCCAGGGATTCAATTTATTCCTATGATTAAAACAATAGAAAAAATATCTATTGCTTCTATTATTATGGGATTTGTAATATATTTTATGAAAAAAATATTTATAATTAATGTAGTATCAGGATTTATTTTAAATTTAACAATTTTATTTGTGTGTGCAGTTGTAGGAAGTATATTATATTTTGCTTTAACATACCTTTTTAAGATAGATGAAACTATGTACATATGGGATATATTTAAAAGTAAAATTTTAAAAAAATAATTACATTGTTTATGCAATTATTACACATACTAAATTTAAAGGAGTGTGTTATATGGAATTTTATGATGTAGTTAAGAATAGGAAAAGTATTAAGAAATTTAAAAATACCCCGGTGAATCCAGAGAAGTTAGATAGAATGATTAATGCATCTATGATGTCACCATCTTGGAAAAATAAGACTTCTTACAAATTTATATTAGTTGATGAAAAGAAGGAGCTTATGCAAATTTCAAAAGCAATAATGAACAAGGATAATTTAGCAGCACAGTCAATAATTGATGCGCCAATGACAGCAGTTATAGTTGCTGATCCGGATGCTTCAGGTGAAGTAGAAGACAAAGAGTATTATTTAGTAGATAGTGCCATAGCTATGGAGCATTTTATTTTAGCAGCTACTAATGAAGGTTATGGGACTTGTTGGATTGCTGCAATTAATGAGGACATTATTAAAACAGCATTGGCAATTCCACAAAATTATAAGGTAGTTGCTATAACACCAATTGGAGAAATTGCAGAGAGTAAAGAACATTATGATAAAAAAGATGTAAAAGATTTTGTATTTTCAAACACTTGGGATAATGCATATACTAAATAGACAAATTTTAGGACCCTATGATGTCTTTGTTATCATAGGGTCCTATTTTAATTAAGGTTAAATAAATGATATCTTCATATATTACTTTTTTATAGGGGGTGTTGCAGTAGTGTTATATAATCTATATATGTAAAAATTTATTTAAGTGATGAAATAATAACATATAAATGGTACAATTTTAATAATTATATGATTGTTATTTATTTTTATCTAGTCTATATGAAAACAAGGAGGAGTACTATGGAGAAAACAAAAGGAATTCTATACATTATATTATCAGCTAGTGCTTTTGGTATTATGCCAATACTTGCGAAACTCTCATATAGAGGAGGATCAAACACATACAGTACACTATTCCTTAGGTTTTTATTTGCAGCTATTATGCTTTTTTATTATTTGAAAACAAAAGGTATATCTATGAAATTAACTAAAAAACAGTCTGTTTTAATAATGATTATTGGGGTGTTTGGATTTACTCTTGCGACTTCTAGTCTATATATGTCATATAATTACATAAACGTCGGTATGTCAAGCATGATTTTTTATATTTATCCATCTATCGTTACTATACTCGCATATGTTGTATATAAAGAAAAAATATGTTCTAGAAAAATAATTTCTTTGATTATATCTTTAATGGGCATTTATATTTTAATTGATAAGACAAGTGTTAGTTTTAATATAAAAGGAATAATCTTAGCATTGATAGCTGCTGTATTATATTCATTATATGTGCTAGGAGCATCTCACAAAGAATTTAAGAGTATTAATAGTTACGTTCTAACCTTTTATATTTCATGTTCATCTGCCTTTGTGATGTTTATAGCTGCTAAGACCACTAATAATTTTAACATTCATATTTCTTTCTATGCATTTGTGGCAATTTTACTTATAGCATTTATATCTACGGTGGTCGCTTTAATGGCATTTTTAGAAGGGGTTAGACTAATAGGTCCATCTAAGGCTTCAATTCTAAGTACTATTGAACCTATAGCGAGCTTAATACTAGGAATAATAATCTTAGGAGAGCCTATTTCATTTAGAATTATAATCGGGAGCATAATGATTGTTTTGTCGGTTGTAATATTAACAAAGAAATAATCAGAGATTTAGATTTTTTCAGTTTTTTTGAAATTTTTTATTTACATTCATAAAGTGAATAAGCATTCTTTCTTGAATAGGTTTGATAGTAGCGCTTATTGATTCAACTATATTTGAAACTTTTGGACATTGCTGTACAGTGTGTAATAAAAAATGGTAATATTGTAATACAAAATTAATTAATTAATAAATAGAATTTATGTTGTTTATATTATATGTAAATAGCATATTAATTTTTCGGAGGGAGAATAAAAAATGTTAGATCAAAAAACTGTAAGAGAATTTATTAATGAATTGGGTTCAAATTCACCTGTACCAGGAGGTGGAAGTGTTGCAGCACTTGCAGCGTCTTTAGCTAGTGGATTAGGGGCTATGGTATTTAATTTAACTGTAGGCAAGAAGGTATACTATGAATATAGTGATGATGACAAAATTCTTGTTTCTAAAAATCTTCAGGAATGTCTTAAATATCAGAGCGAATTTTTAGAACTAATGAACAAAGATAAGGAAGCCTTTTTAATTCTGATGTCAGCTTTTAAGCTCCCAAAGGAAAGTGATGATGATAAGAAAGTAAGAAGTGCTAAAATTAAAGAAGGATACCTAGGAGCGTTAGAAGTTCCATTAAATGTTGCAGAAGAAGCATATAAAATATATGAGTATGTAATGGTAGCCGCTAAGATAGGTAATAAAAATGCCATTTCTGATGCTGGTGTGTCAGTTTTAATGCTTCAAGCATCTATTGAAAGTGCGATTCTAAATGTTAAAATAAATCTCTCAAGCATAAAAGATGAAATTTATAAAGATGAAATTAAACAACGTTGTAACGAATTAGTTAAAAACGGAAGAATAAAACGGGATGAAATATTATCTATTGTTGATGAGAGTTTGTAGCCAAAAGGTGGTAGAAAACAAATGCTTGATTTATTAAAACAAGAAATATGTGAGCTGTATAATATTATAATAAGTTCAATAGATGATATATACAAAGTAACTGCTCTTACAAATTATAAAAACGAATTAGAAGTATCAGGAAAAAAAAGTTTCGGTGATAGCTATTATGAATTCATAAAAAACAATAAACAGAAGGGTACAGTGTATACTCCAGAACCTATAACTTCTTATATGATAGAAAATACTATAAAAGCAGCACAGATAATAAATAATCCATATATAAGAATTGTTGATCCATCATGTGGTACAGGAAATATTTTGATTTGTTGTTTTAGATTTCTTAGAAACTTATATAAGGATAATTTGATCTATATTAATAAGAAAACTGAATTTAAATTAGATGAAAAAGACATTGATAATCATATAATAAGATATAATTTGTTCGGATTTGATATTGACGATATAGCATTAAAAATTCTTGTTATTGATTTATATGATTTAAGCAAGGGTTGCGTACTTAAAAATATTTTTAATAAGGATTTTTTATTAAATAAAAATAAATGTAAATATGATATCGTAATAGGAAATCCACCTTATGTGGGCAAAAAATCTATAGATAATGAGTACGCTTCTTTCCTAAAAATAAGGTATAAAAAAGTATACAGAGATAAAGGAGATTTATCATATTGTTTTTTTGAAAAAGCATTAGAAGATTTAAGTGAGGGTGGAAAACTTACATTTATTACTTCAAGATACTTTATAGAATCGCCTAGTGGAGAAAATCTGAGGAAGGAATTAAAAGAAGGTTGCACTATAGACAAAATGATAGATTTTTATGGTATAAGACCATTTAAAAATGTAGGAATAGATCCTTTAATTATATTTATAACAAATCATAAAACTCTTGATAATCAAATTGTAATTATAAAGCCATTAGCCGTAAAAAGCAAAGAAAAAAAAGAGTTTTATAATAGCGTATTTTTAAAAGACGGTAATAAATTCAACACTTTTATGCTAAATAAAAAAGAATTAGATGATAAGGGTTGGGTTTTAGTAGATGAGAAAGTGAGAGCCTTAATAAATAAAATAAAACAAAAAAAATATACCGAGCTTAGTAACATATGCAATAGTTATCAGGGAATAATAACTGGGTGTGACAAGGCATTTGTATTGAATAATGATACTTACCTCAGAAAAAACATTGAAAATGATATAATAAAACCTTGGATTAAGAGTAGTTTCATAGAAAAAAATAAAATTTTAAGGCAAGATAGCTATATAATATATTCAGATTTAATTGGGGACACTAAAGAGTATAGTAACGCTATAGACTATATTGGATTACAGAAGGAAAAACTGCTAAAAAGAAGAGAGTGTCAAAAAGGTATTAGAAAATGGTATGAACTTCAATGGGGAAGAAATCAAAATATATTTGAAGGAGAGAAAATAGTTTTTCCATTTAAAGCCAGCAGTAACAGATTTGCTATCGACACAGGAAGTTATTTTAGTGCAGATGTATATGCACTTACAATTAAAGAAAATGTTCCTTTTACCTATGATTTTTTATTATACATATTAAATAGTAAAATATACGAATTTTATTTCAAGACCTTCGCAAAAAAACTAGGTGAGGATGCATATGAATATTATCCAAATAACTTAATGAAATTATGTATTCCGGCAATGAAGGATTATAAGAGCGGGGATGAAAATTATTTATATGACTACTTTAACTTTAGTGAAGAAGAAAAAGAGATTATACTTGGAGAAGTATAATCTCTTTTGGCATGAATATTGCTTAATATATAATAAAATATTAATATTTAGGAGGAATCATTATGAGCAATTTAGAAAAACTAAACAAGGTGTTACGTGATGTATTTGATATAAAAAAAATTGAGGATATAAATGATGATATGGGTCCAGATGAGATAGAAAATTGGGATTCTTTGGGACATGTAGAACTTATAACAAATTTAGAAGAGGTTTTTGACATAGCAATTAACGTAGTTGATATTTCTAGAATGTATACCATAGGTGACATTAAGAAAACAGTTGAAAAATATGGTATAGAAATATGACTTTTACAGATTACATTTTTGAGTTTTCAGCAAAACTTAATGAAACTGCTGTAATTTTTAAAAATGAAATAAGTTACAAGGAAATTTTTATTGATATAAAAAAAAAGCTTCTTTTTTAAAAAGTAAAAATATTTCTAAAAAGGATGCTATACTTTTAGTTTCAGAGAATTCTAATTTCTTTATTGAAAACTATTTTGGAATAATTAAAAGTGGAGCTATTTGCGTTCCTATAAATCCAGCTTTAAGTAGCAATGAAATAAAGTATATTATAGATACTCTTCATATTAAGTTTGTATTCACTCAAAATAAATTTAGTGAGAAAATAAAGCAGTTGGGTTATGAAAATATTGTGATTTATACAGATCACAATGATTATAATTTTATTGATTTACATGAAGATAATTATAGCGATGATATACAATTAGAAAATGACATAGCTATTATACTCTTCACTTCGGGATCTACAGGAAACCCTAAGGGAGTAATGCTTACTCATTATAATCTTATTCGCAATACGAATTCTATAATTGATTATTTAAAGCTTACAAAGCAAGATAGAGTGGAAACGGTACTCCCTTTTTATTATTGCTATGGCACTTCAATTTTGCATACCCATTTTAGGGTAGGTGGAAGCCTTGTAATTAATAATAAATTTATGTTCCCTCAAACAGTTATTGAAGATATAAATAAATATAATTGCACAGGGTTTTCAGGTGTCCCAAGTACATATCAGATACTGCTTAGGATGACGAATTTGAAAGACACTAAACTACCAACATTAAGGTACATAACTCAAGCTGGAGGTAAGTTGCCAGAAATTTTCATAAGACAGCTTATAGTTATTTTAAAAGGAGTAGACATTTTTATAATGTATGGTCAGACTGAGGCTACAGCAAGATTATCTTATTTACCACCATATTTAATTAATGAAAAAATAAATTCTATAGGACGTGGAATTAAGGGAACAGATCTTTTTGTTTTAAATAGTGAAGGGAAGAGAGTGAAATCTGGCGAAATCGGTGAGGTTGTTGCCCAAGGCGACAATATAATGAAGGGATATTTTAATGATAAGGAAGAAACAGATAAAGTTCTAAAGCAAGGATGCTTATATACGGGAGATATAGCAAAAGTAGATGATGAGGGGTATATATATATAGTTTCAAGAGAAAAAAACATTATTAAAAGTGGTGGAATTAGAATAAGTCCTAAGGAAATAGAAGACATGATATTACAAATACCAGAGGTGGTAGAATGCATAGTTATTGGAGTAGAAGATGATATTCTAGGAGAAGCGGTAAAAGCCTTTGTAGTATTAGTCGCGGATAAACCCTTTGTAGATTGTAAGTATATTTTAAATTTTTGTAAAAAATATTTACCTTCATACAAAATGCCGAGGAATATAGAATTTTTAAATGCGCTTCCCAAAAATTCTTCAGGTAAAGTATTAATAAAAAAACTTAATCAATAATAAGAGGGTGAATTAGTTGGAGATTGAAGGGCTTATAGATGAACTAGTGCTCGGTGAACAGTTTAATTTAAATCAGAAAGAGAAGGAAAGACTACTTTTAAAAACTATATTACCTCAGTTAGAACTCAATAAGGCCAATGTAAACATAAATGCTATGTATAATAAACTAGGTTTAGATATTAATAAAATCAAAACATTAGAAAAAGTTCCGTATATACCTGTAAATATGTTTAAATGTTTTGAACTTAGAGTATGTAATATAGAACAAGTGGTAAGGGTACTACAATCTAGTGCCACAACTACAGGAATTCCTAGTAAAATTTATTTAGATAAAAAAACTTCAATAAGACAAACTCAAGGCTTGATAAGCACATTGTCTAGTTTCATAGGTAACACAAGAAGACCTATGCTTATTGTAGATAATGAAGATAGTAATAAAAAAGGAGATAGCATAACTGCTCGTGGGGCGGCGATAAGAGGAGTAAGTACTTTTTCTAGCAAAAACTTTTACATTATGAATAAAGAAAAAGAAGAACTTAAATTAAATATAGATAAGCTTCGAGATTTTGAAAGAAAATATAAGGAAGAGGAAGTTTTAGTTTATGGATTTACATATATATTGTGGTCAAAGTTTTTAAAAGTATTAAAGCAAGATGGAATAAAATTAGACATACCCAAGCTAAGGCTATTACATAGTGGCGGGTGGAAAAAACTTACATATGAAAAAGTAGAAAAGAAGGTTTTCTCAGAGACTGCTTCGGAGATATTTAACACAAGTGTTGATAATATAATAGACTTTTATGGAATGGTAGAACAAGCAGGAGTAGTTTTTATTGATTGTAAGTATGGAAATAAGCATGTACCTAATTTTGCAGAAATTATTATTAGGGATGTACAGACCCTAGAAGAGGTGAAGTTTGGCGGAACTGGTTTTATAGAGGTTATGAGTATTCTAGGTACTAGTTATCCATCGCAGGCTATTTTAACTGAAGACATTGGCGAGTTTATAGGCATAGATGATTGTCCATGTGGTAGACATGGTAAATATTTTAGATTTAAATCACGAGTAGACAAAGCTGAAATTAGAGGCTGTGGAGATACCTTTGCAGAGAGGGAGGTAGGAAGATGATAAATTGTTATGAGTTAAATGGAGAATTTAATGAAAATGGAATGGAATTTGAAGACTTTAATGAAATAGAAAACGGCATAAATAAGAATGCAGTAATATTTCATAAATTTCCTGTTCAAGTTATCCTACTTATTATAAATGAATATAGCAAGAAAATTGCAAAAGATAGAGAAATATTAAGAATGGAGGGTGCTTCATTCTTATGTTTTTATTTAAAAAAAACTAATATGGAAAAACAGTTGAAGTTTAACTTGAAAAATATTGAATACTTAAATGACTTTGTACAAGTGGAGGATGAAAAATATGTTAAAGCACAACCACGGGGTATTGTATGTCATTGGATAGCTGGGAATGTTCCTACTCTTGGAATTTATTCTGTTATGCAAAGCATATTATGTAAAAATGGTAACATTCTTCGCGTATCTAGGAAAAATGTTGGTACTGTATATAAATTATTGATATTACTAGCAAATATAAATGTTGAATATGAAGGCAGTGAATATTCCTCTAATATTTTATTGAAAAATATTGCCTTTATTTATTTTGATAGTTCTGATAGAAATCTCAATTCAAAAATGTCCTTAAAAGCTGATGTAAGAATAGTTTGGGGCAATAAAATAGCAATAGATTCTATTTGCTTAATGCCAAAAAAAACTACTTGTAGGGATTTGATTTTTGGTCCTAAGTATTCTTTTGCAATTTTTGATAGATCTGCTATAGAGAGTGATGATTTAGAAAAATACTTAGATAACTTGGTTACAGATATAATTGCTTTTGATCAAAAGGGATGTTCTTCGCCTCAGGTGTTGTTTATAGAGAAAAGCAAACTATCTATAAGAAATATAGCTCAAATGCTAAGTCTAAAATTTGAGAGGATTAGTAAAAGATATACTAATTTAGATTTAGAGGAGGCTATAGTCGCTAAAATAATTAACAAAAGAGGTGAGTATCTATTAAGTTTGGATAAGCTAGCTTATATAAGTAAGGGACTTCAATATACAATATTAATTAATAATGAGTTAAAACTTGAAGAAGCTATTACAGGGCGAACTATATTTATTAAGGAGGTTGAGGATATATTAGAGGTATGTCCACTTATTACTAAAAACATACAGACTATCGGGATTGCTTCAAAAGATAGAAAGAAGATGTTAGAGTTTTCAGACAAAGTTACTACAGTTGGGGTAGATAGAGTTGTTAAAATTGGATATATGAACATTTATGATTCTCCATGGGATGGTTGTTTAATAATGAGTGAATTAGTTAGATGGTGCTCAATTAGTATAAATGGCATGATATAACTAAGTTAGTATATAAACTTTAATTTTAAATTTATATTATAAGAAAGAAATGGCAGACATTAAAAGTTTTTATATGAAATTTATTAAACTATTATATATATCACCTTTTCTGATATAATAAAACTAAGCTAAGTTATTAATAAATAGTGCATAGATTAATTTTATTATAGATTGAGAGGTGTTTTTTTGAAGGTAAGGGAAGTTATGACGAAAAGTGATTTCGCACTAAAGGAGAATAATACTTTTTATGAGGCGTCACAGATATTTAATAATAATGAAGTTGAAATTATACCTATATTAAATAATAATGGAAAACTAATTGGTGTAATAACTAAGAAGGACATAATTAGAAATTTTATTAAGGGTACGAGCCCTGATACTTATGTTAAAAATATTTTAAGTGGTGATACAAATATTATTAATGAAGATTCTGAAACAGATAATTACATTTATTCTAAGGAAAGGTATATAGGGGTTGAAAATATAGAAGGCAAATTTGTTGGTATATATGGTGTCAATAATATATTGAAGTATCAGTTGTCCAATGCATTAGAAAAAATAAGCGATCTTAAACAAAGATTAAATTGTAATGATGAATGTGATAAAGCAAACCTTAGTTGCATAGAATTGGAAGCAATTATTGAAGCATCATTTGATGGTATATATATAACCGATGGAAAAGCTAACACATTAAGGATCAATAAGTCTTATGAAAACATAACGGGGTTACAAAGAAAAAACATGATAAATAGGAATATGTATGATTTGGAAAAAGAAGGATATATTTCTAAGTCTTGTACTCTTATGGTATTAAAAAATAGAAAATCTAATACAATTGAGCAGGAATTTAGTACAGGTAAAAAAGTGTTGGTTTCAAGTAATCCTATCTTTGATGATGAGGGTAATATAAATATGGTGGTTACAAATGTACGAGACATAACAGAACTATACGAGTTACAAGATCAGCTTGCTAAAAATATGAAGTTAACAGAGAAATATTATTCAGAAATAGAGGCTATGAGAATTCAGTATCTAAATTTAACAGACGTGATTGCTAAAGATAAAACAATGTTAGACTTATTGGAAGTTGCTAAAAGAGTGGCTAATGTGGATACTACTGTTTTAATATTAGGGGAAACGGGAGTTGGAAAAGAAGAAATTGCTAAATTTATATATAAAAATAGTACGAGATGTGACAAAAACTTTATAAAAATTAATTGTGGAGCAATTCCTCAAAATCTTATAGAATCTGAGCTCTTTGGATATGTAAAAGGTGCGTTTACAGGGGCTAACAAGGAAGGCAAGATGGGACTTTTTGAAGTTGCAGATGGAGGCACGGTTTTTTTGGATGAAATTGGAGAACTTCCTTTAGATATACAAGTTAAGTTGCTTAATGTACTTCAAGAGGGAGAAGTTGAAAGAGTTGGAGCGGTAAAATCAGTAAAAATTGATATAAGAGTTTTAGCAGCTACAAATAGAAACTTAGAAGAGATGATTAAAAATAAAACATTTAGAGCAGATTTATATTATCGTTTAGCTGTTGTACCTATTATTGTACCATCGTTAAGAGATAGGAGAGAGGATGTTTTACCTTTAATTCAGCATTTCTTATCTAAATTAAATAATAAATACAATTTTGAAAAGACTTTCACTATTGAGGCGTTGAGTACACTTTATAATTACAGTTGGCCGGGCAATGTCCGTGAACTCAAAAATATTGTAGAAAGAGTTATAGTGATGAGTTATGGCAATAAAATATTCAAAAGTGACTTGCCAATTGAATTATCACAGAGTATTATAGGAAAAGTTATTGAGTGTGAGGAAATATGTAATTTAAAAGAGGCAGTTGAAAAGGTAGAAGCAAAACTTATTAGTATGGCTTTTGATGATGCTGGTAACGTTCGGGATGCTGCCAAAAAATTGGGTATTAATTCTACTACTTTTTTTAGAAAGCGTAAAAGATATTTAGAGATGGGAATGTTGTAAAAATGTATTTTTTATATAACTTTGGCATGAGTATTGCTACATTTATAAATGTAAAGTGAAATAAATGTAAAGCAATATAAAAAATATATATGTGAAGTGAAGGGAATGGTTTTAGTGGGATTAATGACTGGAGAACAATATGTAGAGAGTCTTAGAAAATTAAATTTGAAGGTTTATATGTTTGGGGAAAAAGTAGAAAATGTAGTGGATAATCCTATAATTCGTCCGTCAATGAACTCAGTTAAAATGACTTATGATTTGGCACAAATGCCTGAATACGAAGAGTTAATGACATCTACTTCAATAATTACTGGTGAAAAAATCAACAGATTCGCAAATATTCATATGAGCACAGAGGATTTAGTTAAAAAAGTCAAAATGCAAAGATTATGTGGACAAAAAACAGCTTCATGCTTTCAAAGATGTGTTGGAATGGATGCATTTAATTCTGAATACAGTACAACATATGAAATCGACAAAGCTTATGGAACTGAGTACCATAAAAATTTTACAAAGTTTTTAGAATATATTCATGAGAATGATTTAATAGTAGATGGTGCAATGACAGATCCAAAAGGAGATAGAGGACTTTCAATAACAAAACAAGAAGATCCAGATATGTATCTTCACGTAGTTGAAAGAAGAGCAGATGGTATTGTAGTTAGAGGAGCTAAAGCTCATCAAACCGGAATATGTAATTCTCATGAAGTTTTAGTAATGCCAACTATTGCTATGAGACCTGACGAAAAGGATTATGCTGTATCTTTTTCGATACCAACAAACACAGAAGGAATTATTATGATTCTTGGACGTCAATCTTGTGACACAAGAAAAAGTGAGGAAGGCGCAGATATAGATGTTGGAAATTATAATTATGGTGGAGTGGAAGCTTTAACTATCTTTGATAATGTATTCGTACCAAATGATAGAATATTCTTAAATGGAGAAACTGAATTTGCAGGAATGCTTGTTGAAAGATTTGCAGGATATCATAGACAAAGTTATGGTGGGTGCAAAACTGGTGTTGGTGATGTGCTTATTGGTGCTACTGCTGTAGCTGCAGATTACAATGGAACCAATAGAGTATCACATATTAAAGATAAATTAATAGAAATGACTCACTTAAATGAAACACTATACGCTTGTGGAATTGCATGCTCTGCAGAAGGTCATAAAACTGAATCAGGTAACTATATAATAGATTTGTTACTTGCAAATGTTTGTAAACAAAATGTTACAAGATTCCCATATGAAATAGTAAGACTTGCGGAAGACATTGCGGGAGGACTTATGGTAACTATGCCTGCAGACAAAGATTTTAAAGATCCAATAACTGGACCTTATCTTGAAAAATACTTAAAAGGTGTTGCATCTGTTTCAACTGAGAACAGAATGAGAATATTAAGATTAATAGAAAATTTAGCACTTGGAACAGCTGCAGTTGGTTATAGAACAGAATCAATGCATGGTGCGGGATCACCACAGGCTCAAAGAATAATGATAGCAAGACAAGGCAATATGGCTCATAAAAAGGCTTTAGCAAAAGTAATAGCTAGAATAAAAGAATAAGTTATTAAATAAATGCGTCTTTCACAATATTAAATACCTAAATATATTAGGGGATAACTAGACCCCAATATATTTAAAAGATCGGAGTGACGAAATGTTTGATAAAGAAGTTATGTTTGCTAAAATTGAAAAAATTCTTGAGTTGGATGTTAGACCAAAACTAGCAGATCACTATGGAAATATTGAACTTGTTAACATCTGTGATGGAATAGTTGAAGTAAAGCTTTTAGGTCAATGTAAAGGCTGTCTTTCTGCAAAATATACCATTGAGGATTTAGTCGAAGCTACACTTAAAAAAGAAATACCGGATATTAAAAAAGTAATACTAATAAATCAAGTAAATGAAGAGTTATTAGAACAAGCTAGAAAAATTTTAAACAAAAGTAGAAAAGTGAGATAGTGAAAATTGGTATTAAATATTGTGGGGGATGTAATCCAACATATTATAGAATGGATATAGTGTCAAAATTAAGAAATTATCTTAATGATAGTGATAGTTTTGGAATAGCAAAAGAGGAAAATGTAATAAATTTGAAGTTGCAGACTAATTCAAAGGGGTTGTAGATAAATTTGTTTAAATACAAATCTATTTACAACTTTTTTAATTGATATATCAGTGTAAATTTGATAAAATACATTTGCATAGAGAAATTATTTTATGTAAAATTGCTACAGAGATAAAAACAGACTTTGGGTTCTTAGGTTATGAAATGGGCGCATTTACAGGTACAAGTAATTTAAAACTTCAATTCTTTCAACTTTATCCACTTCAATCACATTTAGTAGCTTAACTTGTACATCTAAAATATTCGAGAAAAATATGTTTTAAAAATGAAACGTGTTTCAAATATGCAACAGAAATAAATATAAGGTGTAATACTTATAGTTTGTAAGGGTTTAAGGAATCCAGCAAGTTAAATTGTTAAGACTTGTTTCTTTTATGATACAAATTTTATTATTTTTTATAATATTCACATAAAACAATAATCAGAATATTTAATTAAAAGACACGAAGAGAGTGCTGAAGTGGCAATAGTTTTTAAATATATAATTTTGTTATAATTTTGGCATGTAAATTGCTATATATAATTATAAAATATATTTGAGAGATAAATGTTTTAATGAAAGGAGAGTAATACGTAGAAAGTATTACAAAATTAAATTTAAAGATTTAAATGTTCAAGTAAAAAGTAGGAAATGTAGTAGTTAACCTAATGATTTATTTTTCAATTAATTCAGTTAAATGATTTTTAATTTAGGAGAAATGTTTAAGCACAAAGATTTAATAACAACAACTTCAAATATTACAAGTAAAAAAATTTCAATCAATAAAAATATGGATAAAAGAAAGGTAGGATGTTATGAAGAACTTTCAATTAGTACCTCAGATTCATACTTTTAACAATTTTAAAGATTTTGCAGATGAGTTTAAAATTGGTGAAGGTGACTTAATATTAACTCAAGAATTTATTTATGAACCATTTATGAAATATTTGAATTTAAAAGCAGACTTTATTTTTCAAGAAAAATATGGAGTTGGTGAACCTTCTGACGAGATGATTAACAAAATTATTGCTGCTATGCCTAATAAAAAAATTAAAAGAATTGTAGGTATAGGTGGTGGTACAGTAATAGATATTTCTAAATTAATGGTTTTTAAAGATGTGAAAGATTGCCTAAATTTATTTGAGAAAAAAGTACCTTTTATAAGGGATAAGGAATTAATAATTATCCCTACGACTTGCGGAACTGGGAGCGAAGTAACTAATATTTCAATTGCAGAAATAAAATCAAAACATACAAAAATGGGGTTGGCAACTGATGAGTTGTTTGCAAATCATGCAGTGCTAATCCCTGAATTAATTAAGGGATTACCTTTTAAGTTTTTTGTTGCTAGCTCTATAGATGCTCTAATTCATGCTATTGAATCTTTTGTATCTCCTAAGGCTAGTGTATATACAGAAATATTTTCAGTTAGGGCTATAGAAATGATTATGAAAGGCTATATGGAAATTATAGAAAAAGGTGAGGATTATCGTCAGAATTTATTAAAAGAATTTTCAACCGCCAGCAATTATGCTGGAATTGCTTTTGCTAATGCTGGGGTTGGAGCAGTTCATGCTATGTCTTATCCATTAGGTGGAGTTTATCATGTAGCACACGGAGAAGCAAACTATGAACTTTTTACTGAAGTTTTTAAAATGTACAGTAAAAAGAATCCGAATGGAAAGATAAAGGAAATAAATACTCTTTTGTCAAACATATTAGGCCTTAGTCATGGTGAAGATGTTTATAAAGAAATTGAAAATGTATTAAATAAACTATTGATGAAAAAACCATTAAAAGAATTTGGCATGAAGGTAGAAGAAATAGAATTGTTTACTGATAGCGTTATAGAAACCCAACAAAGATTATTAGTAAATAACTACGTAGAATTATCAAGAGAAGAAATGATTGAGATATATACAAATTTATATTAATTGGCAGGTAAGTTATGAAACTAAACAAAATATTATCATACATAATAAGGGGGTAGGTTATGAGTGAAAAACGTGAAAGCCTGGAGAAGGTCTACTCTAAAGGGGATATATTAGCATTAGCTTTTGGAGCAATGATTGGATGGGGCTGGGTAATGTTATCCGGATACTGGGTAGAACAAGCCGGATGGGTAGGAGCAGTTATTGCATTTTTAATTGGTGGAGTAATGTGCATATTTGTAGGACTGTGTTATGCGGAGTTAACTCCCGCATTGCCATGTGCCGGTGGAGGATTAGTATTTGCATATAGAGCCATGGGGTATAAGCTTGGATGGATAACTATATGGTGTACATGCTTTGCTTATGTAGGAGTTGCAGCATGGGAAGGAATTGCTATCTCAACTGCTGTAAACTATATAATCCCAATACCACAGCTGGGATATTTATGGACTATTGCTGGGTATGAAGTTTACGCGTCTTGGTCTGCGATAGGTATGGTCGTAGGACTAATTTTAATTATAATAAACCTTAGAGGTGGAAAAGGGGCAGTTTTATTTCAAAATGTGGCTACGATTGGTCTAACTTTAGCTGGACTATTTTTTATAATAAGTGGAATCAGTATAGGAGATTCGAAGTTCTTAGGAGATGCAATTAAGAGCGGAAATGGAGTTTTTTCAGTTCTTTTAATGGTTCCGGCTATGTATGTAGGCTTTGATGTTATTCCACAGTCTGCAGAGGAAATGAATATTCCTAAGAAACAAATAGGGAAAATTCTTATTTTTTCAATTTTGTTGGCTGCAGTTTGGTATGTAGCAATGTGTATCGGTATTGCTTTAGCGGCTCCATCAGATATTAGACTTAATGGAGCAGTTCCTGTTGCTGATGCAGCAGCCTTTATGTACGGAAATCCGATAATGGGTAAGGTTGTAATTTTAGGTGCTTTATGTGGCATATTAACTAGTTGGAATGGATTTATCATTGGTGGTGCTAGAGTTTTATTTGCAATGGGCAGAGCTAAAATGCTTCCACCAATTTTTGGTAAAGTTCATTCTAAAACTCAAGCTCCAGTTGCCGCTATAATTCTTATAGGAATTATATGTGAACTAGCTCCTTTATTAGGTAAGAATGCATTAGTTTGGTTTGTTAATGCAAGTTCTTTTGGAGTTGTTCTAACATATTTGTTTGTTTGTTTGTCTTTTATAATAATTAGAAAGAAAGAACCAGATTTAGAAAGACCCTTTAAGGTTAAAAATCATAAGTTTATAGGGTATGGAGCAATTATTATATCTGTTGCATTTATAAGTTTATATTTACCGTTTTCATCTGGTGGACTTGTTTGGCCTTATGAATGGGGTATGATTCTTTTCTGGGCAGTGCTTGGTATTGTCTTATCACTAATGACTCAAAAGGCATATCCAAATGTTACTTTGAAAGAAAGAGAACTTTTAATATTTGGTGAGCTATATGCAAGAAAAGAAATTGTTGGAGAGAGTTTGAGCAACAATAAAAATGCAAATTAGATGTATAACAAATATATCTTTTAAAAAATAACTATCTTAAATTAATATTCATATATTTAAATATAATCGAGGAGGAATTTATTATGACAGAATTAAGAAATAGTTTACCCAAAATAACAACAAAAATACCGGGACCAAAAGCAAAGGAATTAATAAAACTTAGACAAGACAATGTTCCAGTTGGAGTATCATCCGGAGTACCTACTTTTATTGAAAGAGGAGAAGGTGCAATGTTTGAAGATGTAGATGGAAATATTATGTTGGATTTTGTTGGTGGAATTGGAGTTTTAAATATAGGTTATAGTAATCCAGAAGTTATTGAAGTTGTTAAAGAACAAGTTTCTAAATTTTTTCATTCAAGTATAAATGTAGTACAATATGAATCTTATGTACGTTTAGCTGAAAAATTAAATAGTATTATTCCAGGAGACTTTAAAAAGAAAACAATGTTTGTAAACAGTGGATCTGAAGCTCTTGAAAATGCTGTCAAAATTGCTCGTAAATATACAAAAAGAACAGAAATAGTTACATTTACAGGTGGATTTCACGGAAGAACAAGTTTAACTATGGCAATGACAAGTACAATAAAACCATATAAACTTGGTTTTGGACCTTTTGCTCCAGGAGTTCATCAAGCAGAATTCCCTTATATTTATCGTCGTCCAACTGGAATAGCTAAGGAAAATGCAGTGAAGTATTACATTGAAAAATTAAAGAATTTCTTTTTAGAAAAAATAAATGTAGAAGATGTTGCCGCAGTAGTTATTGAGCCTCTTCAAGGTGAAGGTGGATTCCTTCCAACACCTATTGAATATGTGAGAGAGCTAAGACGTATATGTGATGAGAATGGTATATTATTAGTATGTGACGAAGTACAATCAGGATACTGTAGAACCGGTAGAATGTTTGCTAGTGAGTACTGGGCAGACAATGGATTATATGCTGATATAATAACTTCTGCAAAATCACTTGGAGCTGGAATGCCAATCAGCGCAGTAACAGGTAGAGCTGAAATTATGGATGCTTCTCAAGCTGGTGGAATTGGTGGAACTTATGCTGGAAACCCAATAGCGTGTGTTTCAGCTTTAAAAGTTATTGAAATTATGGAAAGAGATAATTATGCCGCTAAATCAAACCATATTGCAGAAATAGCTATGGATAGATTTAATAAAATGAAGGAAAAATATAAAATTATTGGAGATGTTCGAGGCCTGGGGGCAATGATAGGTGTTGAGTTTGTTACTGATAGAGTAACAAAAGAACCAGCTTCAAAAGAAGTAAAATCAATAATTAAAGAATGTAATGAAAATGGCTTAGTCATATTAAATTGTGGCGTTAGAGGAAACACTCTTCGCTTTTTAATGCCATTATGTATTACGGATGAACAACTAAATGCAGGACTTGATATACTTGAAAATGCAGTTTCAATTGTAAGCATTAAAGCTTAGTAATTTAATTTAAATTTATATTTTAAAACGGCTGTAGATAAATTTATCTACAGCCGTTTGTATAATTTGTTCTTAATAAGATATAGTGCTCAAGACTTTTTTATTTAAATGAAATGATAATTAAGGCAATAAAATTATTGTGGAGTATGATATTTTGGTATTTACTGGCGAATGGTAAGGGTGGTTTATTTAAGTAATAAACTTTATTTTTGTTTTTATGATAATTTTTTTACATATACAAGTTAAGGTAACTGGTGTATACTGAAACATGAGAGAGATGACTGAATAAAATGAAAACTATAAAAATTTTAGACCGTAAATAGCATTATATGTAATATAATGCAGTAAAAATAATGCTATGTTCTTATGTATGTAGTTTTTTTTAAAAATGATTGTGAAAATAATCACAAGAATGCATTTTAAATATAGACAAAACAAAAATTTGATTATTAGGGAGAGTGTAGTTATGAATTTACAAGAAATCTACAAATCAAAACTTATTACAGCAGATCAAGCTGCTACTAAAATAGTGTCTGGAAATCGAGTAGTAACTGGACATGCCTGTTCGGAACCTGCTACTATTATAGATGCAATGTTAAAGAATAAAGATGCCTATAAAGATGTTGAAATTGTGCATATGGTTCCTATGGGAAAAGATGAATATACTAAGCCCGGAATGGAAAGTCATTTTAAGCACAATGCATTATTTGTAGGTGCTAGTACAAAAGAAGCCGTTGCGAAAGGTCGAGCAGATTTTACACCATGTTTTTTTTCTGAGATACCCGAGCTATTTAAAAATAATTATTTACCAGTAGATGTTGCAATTATTCAGGTTTCATCACCTGATGAGCATGGTTGTTGTAGTTTCGGTTTATCTGTCGATTACACAAAAACAGCAGCAGAATGCGCAAAAATGGTAATTGCAGAAGTAAATAAACAAATGCCAAGAACTATGGGTGACTCTTTTATTAATCTTTCGGACATTGATTATATAGTAGAATCAAATCACCCACTAATAGAACTTGCATCTCCTAAAATTGGAGATATTGAAAGAGCCATTGGAGAGAATTGTGCTTCTTTAGTTGAGGATGGTTCCACACTTCAACTTGGAATAGGTGCTATTCCAGATGCAGTTTTATTATTTTTAAAAGGAAAGAAAGACTTAGGAATTCATTCTGAGATGATTTCAGATGGAGTAGTTGAATTAGTTGAAGCAGGGGTAATTACGGGCAAGGCTAAATCTCTTCATAAGGGAAAGATTGTTGTGACATTTTTGATGGGAAGTAAAAGACTATATGATTTTGTAGATAATAACCCTATGGTTGAAATGTATTCTGTAGATTATGTAAATGATCCTTGTGTAATTGCTAAAAATAATAAAATGGTGTGTGTAAATTCAGCTATTCAAGTAGATTTTATGGGCCAAGTTAATGCAGAAATGATAGGAGAAACTCAGTTTAGTGGAACTGGTGGACAAGTTGATTTTGTTCGTGGTGCATCTATGGCTAAAAATGGTAAAGCTATAATTGCAATGCCATCGACTGCATGCAAAGGAAAAGTTTCAAGAATTAAACCAAATCTTGATGAAGGCGCTGCTGTTACAACTCTTAGAAATGATGTAAACTATGTAGTTACTGAATATGGTATTGCACAGTTAAAAGGTAAAACTTTAAAAAATAGAGCAATAGCGCTTATAAATATTGCTCATCCAGATTTTAGGAATGATTTAATACAAGAATTTGAAAGAAGGTTTAATTGCAAATTTTCATCAAAATAATTAAAAAGGATTAATAAATAGTAGCAAGACAATTAAACAGTTAATTGTCTTGCTACTATTTATTTTATTGAATTTCTAAAATTATTTGTTATATAATATATTAAAAAGTACAAATATGGATATAATATAAAAAAATGAAAAATTATTACATAAAAAGAAGGATTATCATATAAGTTATAGAATATAAGATATGGATACATTATTTAGACGATATCAAAATAATATTTAAATTCCAAATGATTCGGGGGGAAGAAAATGCATTTAAATTTTGAGAATAGTGGAGATAAGTTGATAGTTTACATGTCTGGGGAATTAGACCATCATAGTGCTGAGGAAGTTAGGAATATTATAGATGATAGGTTAGAACGAGATAGTTATAACAAATTAATTATGGACTTTGGAGATGTAACATTTATGGATAGCTCTGGTATTGGTGTAGTTATTGGAAGATACAAAAAGTTACATATGAGAAATGGTAAAGTATGTGTAACTAATATTAAATCTTCAGTAAAGAGGGTATTTGAACTGTCAGGAATGTTTAAGATTATCATGTTATTTGATGACGTAAAGCAAGCTGTAAACAACATTTAGTGGGGGGATTAGTATGTGTTACAATAAAATTAAGATAGAATTTTTAAGTAAATCTCAGAATGAAAGTTTTGCAAGAGTAGCAATAGCAGCATTTGCTTCACAATTAGATCCTACAATTGACGAAATCACTGATGTTAAAACAGCTGTATCAGAAGCAGTTACAAATGCAATTATTCATGGCTATGAAAGTGAAGAGGAAATGATCACTATTGAAGCTATTATTAATGGAACTGAATTAACAGTGATAGTTAATGATACAGGGAAAGGAATTGATAATTTAGAGCTAGCTATGGAACCGTTATACACTTCGCGTCCAGACCTCGAGAGATCTGGAATGGGTTTTACTGTAATGGAAACTTTTATGGACAGCCTAGAAGTAAAGTCTGATAAAGGTAGGGGAACAAGTATAATAATGAAAAAAATATTTAATCCTTTAAGTTAGGTGGAATATTATGGATCAAAAAATAGTGAAAAAAAATAACTATAATTATGAAGATAATATGCAACTTATTCAAATGGCTAGGAATGGAGAACTGGGTGCACTAGATACTTTAGTAGAAATGAATTTGCCATTAGTTTCATCAATAAGTAAGAAATTTCTAAATAGAGGGTATGAATATGATGATATCTTCCAAATAGGGTGTATTGGACTCGTAAAAGCTATTAATAATTTTGATACTAAGTATAATGTGAAATTTTCCACATATGCAGTTCCTATGATAATGGGAGAGATTAAAAGATTCCTTAGAGATGATGGAATTATAAAAGTAAGTAGGAGCGTTAAAAATACTGCACGGCAATTGCATTATGATAAAGATACTCTAACCAAAAAATTGGGTAGAGATCCTACAATTGATGAATTGTCGGTCTTTTGTAATATAGAAAAAGAAGATATAGTATATGCATTAGAGTCTGCTAGCAATATGTTATATTTATTTGATACGATACACCAAGATGATGGTGCACCGGTATTGTTAATTGATAAGCTAAGTGAAAAATATGAAGAAGATAACCAAGTTTTAGATAAAATATCTCTCAAAGAAGCACTTAGAAAACTTGATGCAAAATCAAGGCAAATAATTATGCTCAGATACTTTAAAGATAATACACAAATTCAGGTAGCGAAAATGATGGGAATTAGCCAAGTGCAAGTATCAAGAATAGAAAAGAAAGTCTTAAAAATAATGAAGGAAAAATTAACTTAGAAAGATAATAAGATTTATTATGGATAAATAACTTCAAGTTTGATTTGAAGCCAGTTATCTTTAGTACATCTTATTTTTTTGATTAAAAACTATATTAATGCAAATACTAAAATTAGTAATTAGACTATTATATTTTTATAAAAAACAAATTACTAATAACTCTCGAAAGTGGCAAGGAGGATTTTTATGAAGGTAGAAGAAAAAGTCATAAGAAAAAAATTTGATAAACTTAATTCGAATAATATTCCAAAGCCTAAGTTACTAATACACTGTTTTAATGCCTTTTGGGTTGGAGGATTAATATGTGTAATTGGACAATTCATCGGTGATATTTTTTTAAAAATTGGTATTCCTAAAGATCAGATAGGGACATATGTTTCTATAGTTATGGTATTTTTAGGTGCTGTGCTTACTGGAATTGGTATATATGATAAGTTAGGTGATTTTGCAGGAGCAGGATCTGTTGTACCGATTACTGGGTTTGCAAATTCAATCGTCTCACCAGCAATGGAATTTAAAAAAGAAGGTTTTGTTTTTGGTGTAGCAGCTAAAATGTTTACTATTGCAGGGCCTGTTTTAGTTTATGGAATTGGTTCATCCGTAATTGTAGGAATTTTATACTATTTTTTAAGGTGGTGATGCAAAATGGGTAGAAGAATTGGTCTTCAAACAGTAGAACTTGAAAGTAAACCTAGAATTATTGGTACCTATAATATAGTTGGTCCTAAAGAAGGGCAGGGACCATTAAAAGAGTATTTCGATAAAATTATAGAAGACGATCTTAATGGAACAGGAAGCTTTGAAAAAGCTGAAACAAGTCTTTTATATACTGCTATATCAGAGAGTATAAAAAAAGCAAAGTTAAAGGAAGTTGATATCAATTATTTATTAGCAGGTGATTTATTAAATCAATTATCATCTTCATGTTTTGCCGCTAGAGATTTAAATATACCGTTTATAGGTCTTTATGGAGCGTGTTCAACTATGGCAGAGTCGTTAAGTGTTGGTTCAATGATAATGGAAGGTGGCCTTGCTAATTATGTTGTAGCAGCTACCTCGTCACATTTTTCGTCAGCAGAAAGGCAATTTAGATTACCACTTGAAATGGGAAGTCAGAGACCAATTACAGCACAATGGACGGTGACAGGTGCAGGTTCAATGGTTTTGGGCAAAAAAGGCAAATTCCCCTACGTTACTCATATTACAACTGGAAAAGTTAAAGACTATGGAATAATTGATGTGAATAATATGGGAGTTGCAATGGCGCCAGCAGCAGTTGACACTATCAAACAACATTTTATGGATACCGGTAGAAAACCTTCAGATTATGATATTATTGCTACTGGAGATTTGGGCATTATAGGAAAGCAATTTACAGAAAAATTACTGCTTGAATATAAATACGATATGAGAGGCCATTATATTGATTGTGGTGAGAAAATATTTGATGCTTCGATACAAGGAACTAATGCTGGTGGTAGTGGTTGTGGCTGTTCTGCAGTAGTTGCAACAGGCTATCTACTTAAAAACATGCTGAAGGGTAAATTTAAAAGAATATTGCTAGTTTCAACGGGAGCTCTTTTAAGTTCTACTTCCACTTTGCAGGGTGAGACAATACCAGGAATTGCTCATGCTGTTTCAATAGAGTTTGGGGGTGAATAAATGAATAATTACATTATGGCATTTATAGTTGGAGGAGTTATATGTGTAATAGGTCAAATACTTATGGATACTACGAAACTTACTCCTGCTAGAATTTTAGTTGTATTTGTAACTAGCGGTGTACTATTAGGAGCAGTGAATATATATGACATAGTAATAGAATATGGGAAAGCAGGAGGGAGTATACCTCTGCCTGGATTTGGATACAGTTTGGCTAAAAGCGTAATGAAAGAGGTAGATGAGGTTGGTCTTATAGGAGCGTTTACAGGAGGTATAAAGGGTACTGCAGGTGGAATTACTGCTGCGATTTTTTTTGGGTATATTATGGCATTAATTTTTAATCCTAAAACTAAATAAAAAAGCAACTATTAAAATATATTTTAATAGTTGCTTTTTTATTTAGTTATAGGTGTAGTGTTGTCATTATTTTCATTAGGAGAGTTATTATTAATAGTTGTATCTTGATTAACTTGATTACGATCATCATTAGTAGTGGTATTTCCACCGCCGATTTTAGGAGTAGTAACAGGAGGTGTTATTTCAGGAGTAGTTAATTTAATATTCGGAGTAACAATTGAAGGAGCAGTAAAGGAACCTGAAGAGGTATCAACTGATGTTGGTAATACAAAAGCAGAGTCTTCTAAATATGCATTAGGCACATAGTCTCTTCTTATAAAAACCCTTGTTTCAATTTTCCAAATTGGTGTATATTCGGATGCCAAAACATAGTTACCACTTGCATCTTTTGTGACTTTAGCAGAAACATGTATGCTATCAAGAGTTGTAGGCTGAGTCCCGTCAATAAACAGTTCAGAGTAAACTCTATCACCCCTTGGGTCTGCAATAGTTAAATCTGTTGGTATATTACCTGAGTCTTTTGATACGGATATTGAGGATATACCAGAAGGCATATCAACGTTCTTTACTGGTAGAGAAGTATGAGCAGATTTCATAACTTTTCCCCATAACTGCGCAGCATCATTACTCCCCAATCCTACAATTTTTTCTGCGTTATCAGTTCCAATCCAAACTGCCGCAGAGTAATATGGAGTTAAACCAACAAACCATAAGTCTTTCGAATTAGAAGAAGTACCAGTTTTACCACGAACGGGCATATCTCCAAAAACAGCATTTGTTCCAGTACCACCTGGGCCTACAGGGCCTTTTAATAAATCATACATTATATAAGCACTTTGTGGTGATAAAACAGATGTCGTTTCAGGTTTTGTGTCAAGCAACACCTTACCAGTTCTATCGACTACTTTAGTATATAATCTTGAAGCAGTACGATTTCCACTATTACCAAAAACACCATAAGCATCGGCCATAGTAAGAGGATTAGTTCCACCATCTAATTGACCAAGGGCCATAGCAGACTGACTAGTCTTATCTATGTTATTTAGCTGTAATCCAAACTTCTCACCATAAGAAGCACCAGTCTTTAGACCAATCATATTCTCTATTTTAACAGCGGCCACGTTAACAGAATATTTTAAACAATCTCTTAGAGTTAAATATCCTCGATATATATCAGGTGAATTTTTAGGGTTATATCCTACACTTGCAGAGACAGGTGAATCTTCGATAACGGTAGAAGCTGTAGTTTTTTTTGTATCAATAGCTGGACCATAAACGGTTAAAGGCTTAATACTTGATCCAGGAGCCCTAAAGAAGTCCAGTGTTAACGTCTTTGATAACGTAGTTTTTGATAACGTAGACGTAGCTCTGTTGTAAGACATAGGTACTTTAACATTACGTCCACCTATAATAGTTTTAACTTCACCTGTATGATAATCCATAATAACACATGAGGCTTGTAGGTTTGCTTGTGAAGAGTTCATAGGAGCATCAATTAAGGCTTGTGATGTATTTTGCATCTTTTTATCCATAGTTGTATAAATCTTTACTCCATCATACATTAGCATTGAGGATGCTTCTGTTTCGCTAATATTATATTTTTTCATTAAATCTTTAGTAACTTGAAGGAGTGCAGGCATAGAGAAGAACTCATAGTTCATTTTATTTGTATTCTTTTGTGAAAAACTAAAAGTTAATTCTTCAGCCATGGCTGAGTCAAATTGTACCTTGCTAATTTTGTTATATTTATACATGTTATCTAAAACCGCTTTGGTTCTGTTTGATTCAAAAGCTGTTTTAGACCTATTTGATTTTGTTGCCATAGAGTATGAAACACTAGGGTTTTGTGCAGCACTAGCTATAAAAGCAGATTGCTTTAATGTTAAGTCTTTAACAGATTTATTAAAATATTGTTGTGATGCCGCTTCTATACCATGAGCATTCCCTCCTAGAAAAATAGTATTCATATATGTCTCTAAAATTTGGGACTTAGTTAATACTTTTTCTATTTGTAGTGATAAATAAATTTCTTGAACTTTTCTTTTTATAGAGGTTCTGTTCTCTATGGAATCCTCTAAAAATATTCTGTATTTAACCAATTGCTGCGTTATTGTTGAAGCACCCTGAAGACTTTGGCCACTTCCAGTTATTTTTATTTTTATATCATTAAATATAGAACCAAATAGCCTTTTTATATCAATACCTGGATGCGTTTCAAATCTGGAATCTTCAATACTTATAAATGCTTCTTGAAGATTAACTGGTACATCACTAATAGGTACATTAATTCTTCTTTGCGAGATTACATATTCATCCATAATTTTTCCCGAATCATCCAATAATACTGTAATTTCATCCAATTTTAAAAATTTATTAATATCTAAACTAGGAGCCGTCTTAATCATAGCTAAGATTACTCCAACCATGGATACACTGATTACTAAGGCTATAATTAGAATGGCAAAAACAATTTTTTTTAAAACATGCTCCCCAGCTATTTTTTTCTTTTTCTGAGAAGTTTCTTTTTTATCCATTAAGTATCCTCCTTGTATTTTTACGAAGTAGATAAAACCAACAATTTTTATCACAACCTCTAAAAATTCATGTTGTTTAACTATAATAGCTTTTAATATTATACCATATAATTATCTTATTTATTTAAATTAAACTTAATATAAAATATTGTATTTTGAAGCACTAATTGAATTCTTTACCTTAAATGAGTTACATATAATAACATATAACCTTAAATGGGGGTAATGGATATTAATAATAAAATTAAAGGCAAAATATTAATAATTATAGCTATCGTTATGATGAGTTTTACAATCTTTATATATATTTTTGATAAAACTACAATGCCAACTGTAATGACAGTCGCAGATTCAGAAATGAGAGCAAAAGCAACAGAAATTGTAAATAAAGCAATTATAGATGAATATTCAAATCAATTTAACTATGATGAGATAATAAAGGTGGACAAAGATTCTGTGGGTAATATTGTAATGTTAAAGGCAGATACTTTGAAAATGAATAAGATAGCTTGTGATGTTGCTCTAAAGTCGCAAAAAGAATTGATGAAATTGGGAGAGGTAGGAATCAAAGTTCCTATAGGGTATATAACAAGAAATAATATTCTATCATATTATGGACCCAGTGTTACTATTAAAATGCAACCGATAGGACATGTAGAAACTAAATATTCATCAGAGTTTGAAAGTGCAGGTATAAATCAAACACGACATAAAATCTATGTTAAAGTAAAAACTACAGTTAGAGTATTTATACCTTTGAAAAGTAATGATATTGAGGTAACTAATGAGGTACCAATTGCTGAAACTATTATTGTTGGTAAAACACCTAATACTGCGGTTCAATTAGATTTAAATGGAACTGGGTTTAAACTAGGAAATAGTAAGGAGTAAAAGTATAAAAAACAAAGTACACGTCACAGTACTTTGTTTTTTATACTTTTATGCATTTATGGGGCAATTAGATATGGTGATTTAAATTAATCTTTCCAATTAAATATGTATGGTATATTTCTATAGTAATCTCCATAATTTAATCCATAACCAACTACAAAAAGATCTGGAATCTCAAAGCAATAGTAATCAGGAGTTATTTCAATTTTTCTTCTTTCTATCTTATTTAAAAGAACACAAGTTTTAATACTAGCAGAGCCTAAAGATTTAACATGTTCCATAACGAAATTCATAGTTAAACCAGTATCTATAATATCATCTACTATTAATACATCAAACCCAGAAATATTGTCAGGTATGTCATTTACAACATTAACGAGTCCTTGTGATTCTTCATCATCTCCATAACTTGAAGTTGTCATAAAGCCTATTTTTGTAGGTACAGTGATTTGACGTACAAGGTCTGCAGTATATATAAAGCTACCTCTAAGCAATGATAAAACATATAGGTTTTTTTCGAAATAATCTTTGGAAATTTCAGCACCAAGTTGTTCAATTCGCTCATTAATTTGATCTTTTGATATAAGAATATTTATTTTTTTATTATTCAATGTTAATCCCGCCCTCTTTACATATTTACAATTTTGCTTCAATAGTATAAAATTATAAGAAACTTGTCAAGTATAAGAATAAGAAAATTAGTTAAAATATTAGTAGAATGGAGTGATATAGGATGATATACGGAAATACAGATGGAGTTAAAGATTCAATTTTAAATAAATTAGAAGATGCTTGTGAATTAAAAGTTTCTAAAGATTGTATTTTGTCTGTTGAATTGGTAGATATACTTGTGGAGGCAACACAAAATTTAGATAGAGAAATTAGTGCAGCAATAGATAGGAAGGGCAATATTATCAGTATGGCTATTGGAGACAGTAGCACTGTGGAACTGCCTATAATTGATATAAGAGAAGGACGTTTATCAGGAGTTAAGATAATACACACTCATCCAAACGGCAATTCTAGATTATCAGCGCTTGATATGTCAGCGCTCGTAAAATTAAAACTAGATTGTATTGTTGCTATTGGAGTAGCCAAAGAAAAGCAAAATTTAAAATATAACATAGGGTTTTGTGGAATAGACAATAATATTTTAATAGAAGAAGAAGTGGGCCCAATAAATATAAATGAAGTAATTGAATATGATATTTTAGATAAAGTTAAATACATTGAAAAATTAATGAAAACAAGTGACGTTGTTGAAGATGATACAGAACGGGCTATTTTAGTAGGTATAGGAAGTGAAGAAGATTTATTAGAACTTATAGAACTTGCAAGGGCATGTAATGTAGCAACTGTAGACGCAGTACTTCAAAATAGGCATAAAATAGATGCAGCTTTATATATAGGCAGGGGTAAGGCTGAGGAAATAGCAGGTGCAAGGCAATCACTAAGAGCAAATATAGTTATATTTGATGATGAATTATCAGGTTCTCAAGTAAGAAATCTGGAAGAAGTTCTTGGGTGCAAAGTAATCGACAGAACTACACTTATTTTAGAGATATTTGCACGAAGAGCAAGAACTAGGGAAGCAAAAATTCAAGTTGAACTTGCGCAATTAAAATACAGATTGCCAAGGTTAACCGGGCTTGGAACAATGCTTTCAAGGACAGGTGCCGGAATTGGAACAAGAGGACCAGGAGAGAAAAAATTAGAAATTGATAAAAGACGAATAAGAGAAAGTATATTTGATTTAAATAAAGAATTAGCAAAAATAAGAACAACAAGAAGTGTACAAAGGGAAAAGAGAAGTCGTGATAGTGTTTCAAAAGTTTCTTTAGTAGGATATACTAATTCGGGTAAATCAACATTAAGAAATGCATTATGTGATGTAGCAGCATTAAAAAGTGTTGCTATTAAGGATAAAGTATTTGAAGCAGATATGCTCTTTGCTACCCTTGATGTAACAACAAGAGCATTACTGTTACCTGATAATAGAGTAGCTGCAGTAACTGATACTGTAGGATTTATAAGAAAACTTCCTCATGACTTAGTTGAAGCATTTAAATCTACGCTTGAAGAAGTCGTTTATTCCGATTTGTTGCTACACGTGGTAGACGTATCATCTGAAAATGCAGAGTTACAAATAGAGGCTGTAGATGGTGTGCTAACAGAATTAAATGCAATTAATAAACCGGTGATATTGGTATTAAATAAAATTGACAAAGCCTCACTAGAAAACATTTTGAAAATAAAAGAAAAATACAAGGATTTAAAGTGTATAGAAGTATCGGCTAAAAATGGTACGAATTTGGAAGGATTATTAATAGACGTTTGTAAAGAGCTCCCTTATACTCTGAAAAAATTTAATGTGCTAATTCCATATACTGATCAGTCAATGGTTGCATATTTGCATAGGGGTGCTAAGGTTGATTCAGAAGAATACAATGAGGAAGGAACACTTATGTCAGTACAAGGGGACACTGAGATTTACAATAAATGTCAAAAATATATTATAGATTAGTTTTATTGTTTATTTAATGAAATTTTTCCTTAAGTGTAATAAAGTCTAAATGTATCTTATATAATTTAATATTAGTCTATAACAGTTATTAAAGAATGTAGGGGTATATATGGGAGAAAAAAAATCAAATTCAGATAATGAAAAAGAACAAGACAAAAGAGCAATTAGTGATAGTATAAAATATCAACAAATACAACAACAAATTATAGATGATATGAACAAACAAATTTTAAGCCTAAATGGTGGAGTTACTGCTAGTCAGTCAACATCGAGTTCGACAGATACAGCTACTAATTCTTGCATTAAATTATTGACAGATAAAGTTGTAGATATAAACATTTTAAGATTTGAGTTAGATAGACTACCGCTTGATTTTAAAGCAAGAGCTTATTTCGAAAATGATGTGAAGCCATTGATAGATACTTTATATACCTTATCACTTTCATCACTTGACTTTTCTGCTACTGCAGTTAGTTTAACAAATACGAGTTTTGGACGTAGTTCAAAAATTAAAAATGCTCTTGATTTAACAAATAGTGTTGATGAGATATCTTCAGATGTAATTAAAGTACTAAAATGTAAAGTTGATAATATGCTGAATTTATCAAAGTATGATTGTAAATAATTTTTATGAGAATAAAGAGAATGGTTTAATTAAAATTAAACTTGTTTCTCTTTATTTTTTAACTAGATATTTATTTTCTGTTTTCAATATAAGATTTTAAAGATAATGTAAAGATAAATTTCATATAATTTAATTGATAAAATATGTTCTGCTAATAATAATCCAAAAATGAATATTTGTAATTTTAAAAAATGTAGTGCTATAATTAACGATAAGGAATAACACAATAATTTATTGTATATATCAATGATGTACTTATAATCTTTATAATAAAAATATAATTAATAAAATATAAATTTAGGAATTGCGGCATAAAATATATTAAAGCTATTAACAAAATATAAATTATATTAAAAATTAGGGGGGATAGAATGATAAAAACTATTTTGCAATATCAGAAGGCTTTTAATAGTGTGGTTGACAGAATGAAAATTGATAAATCTGTTTTATCTGTAATGGTTTTTGGAAGTATGGTAACAGGTGATTTATGGGAAGAATCAGATATTGATTTTATCGTAATTGTTGATAAAAATTATGATGAAATTAGGAACTTATATTCTGAGGAGGAGGGTATTTCAGTTCATGTTAAACTTATGGGTAAGGAAAAATTTATTCAAGTTTATTCTAACAATTTAAAGGGCGGATATTTACATAGAATTTTCTCGTCCTCAAGGTTAATATTTTCAAAAGATATGGATATAACAGTAAGGTATGATGGCGGTAGACTTTTTCCAGATGTTGATAGAGAACGTTGGGGCATGAGTTTTTTAGGCGAATTGTTAAAAGAAATGGGAGTATGTAAAAAATATTTATGGAGTGATGCTATCTATACTTCTTACAGTTCTTCTACAAGATGTATAGAAAAGTACTCAAAGTTATTTGTTAATTCGTCTGGATATATGATTAGCAAGGACGTTATGACTATGGCCCTTAATTTAAATGAAGAGTTTAAACAATGCGTTGATAAATTGTTTTTTGAAAAATCACACATAAAAGAGACAATTCAAGAAACAATGACATTTTTAGAACAGAGTATAGACTTAAGTATTAAGGACAATTGCAATTTGCTTTTGAACTATATGAGAGAGCAAGATAAGTTTGTAAGTGCCGAAGAAATTATGTTGGATGATTTGTTTAAGGAATTTGATATAGATATGGAAGAAGTTCTTAATAAACTATGGAAAAGAGATATTATTAAAAAGGAAAGTAGAGATTTTAAGGTAGATAAGGACAATATATTAATTAAGCAAAATGTGTATTTTATTTAACGACATTTCAGAAGAAAAGTCTCCCACTTTTATAAGTGTGAGTAACATCTCCTTCTGAAGTCGTCAATGCATCTTCTTCGAAGCTGTTGCAGCGACCCAAGATGTGATTTAACACTTTGAAAAAAGTAGGTGAAAATATGTATAGATATGAAATCAAATTTAGTAATGATATTCCTAAGTATCTAGAAATATCAAAGCATATAAAAAAACTAATTGATGAAAACAATGTTGATGATGGCGAAAAATTACTCTCAATAAGGAAACTAGCTAAGTTATTGAAAGTTAATGAAGTTACCATAGTAAGTGCCTATAAAAAACTTGAAGCTGAGGGGTATGCATATCAAAAGATGGGAAGTGGTACTTATGCTAAAAGAAGAGACACAAATATTAAGTTTAAAAAAGACTACTCTAATACACTAAAAAAAATATCTGGCCAAAATCTAAAAAATTATGTAGATTTTACAGGGGAAATAACAAGCAGTGAATTTTTCCCTGTAACGGTTTTTAAAGACGTGTTAAATGAGGTATTAGATAGAGATGGTACTGAGGCTTTTGCTTATAAGGAATCACTTGGTTATGAGGGACTTAGAAATAGCATAAGTACTTTCTTTTGGAATAATAAGGTGAGTAGTGAAGATATATTGATACTCTCAGGTGCACAACAAGGAATTGATATAGTTTCAAAATCTATAATCAATGTTCATGACAATGTAATTGTAGAAAAACCAACATATGGTGGTGCATTAACGGTTTTTAAATGGAGAAGAGCTAATATATTTGAAGTTGATATATTAGAAGATGGCGTAGATTTACTCCAATTTGAAGCAATATTAAAAAAGAATAAAATCAAGTGTTTTTATGCAATGAGTTATTTTCAAAATCCAACAGGAGCCACCTATAGTTTGGAGAAAAAGGTAAAAATATTAGAACTAGCAGAAATGTATGATTTTTATATAGTGGAAGATGATTATTTATCTGAGCTAATATATGATAATAAGCAATATAGTAGTTTTAAGACCTTAGACGTAAATGATAAAGTTATTTACATAAAGAGTTTTTCAAAAATATTTCTGCCGGGAATAAGGCTTGGATATATGATATCACCACAAAAATGTAAGGAGTATATTCAAAACTCAAAAATTAATACAGACATATCAACATCTAGTCTTATGCAACGTGCTTTAGATTTATATATAAATAAAGATCTCTGGAAAGAAAATATAAGCCGTCTAAATATGGCATATAAGGAAAAATATAATTTTATGTTGCAATGCATAGAAAAATATTTGGGTGCTAAGGCTAGTTATTATACTCCTGGAGGAGGAATTCATTTTTACTTTAAAATAGCTACTGAGTTAAAGGTTAATTCAATGGAATTGTTTTATAAATGTATGAATAAGAAGGTTTTAATTACACCAGGGGTATTATTTTATAAAAATGCTAAAGAAGGAAATAATTATTTTAGGTTGAGTTTTTCGGAAATAAAAAAGCCTGAAATAGAAGAGGGAATTAAAATTATATCAGAGATATTATGTAAATAATAACTATAAGGTAAGGAGCGATGTTTTTGAAAAAGGGATTAGTTGAAATTGACTGGTTATCCATTAGTAAATATTCTAATGAGGAGATATCCTACTTTTTGTTTTTAGAGGGAAAAACGATGGAAGCCATATGTAAAATTAGAAATTTGGACAATGCTATTGTACAAAAACATATTATAGATGGTAAAATAAAATATAGGTTTTTAGTGCATAGCAATGATGCTGATGAACTTTTTAAGATTATTGCTAAAGCCGGAAAAGACGATAAAATCTATTTTTTAAATTCAATAGGTGAGGATAATAAAAACGAATTAATTGAGTTAATCAAAACAAATTATGTGGAGATGCATCCGAGGGACAAAGAGGTTGCTGTTTGGATTGTAGGGGAATTAAATGAAATATCTTGTTTAAATATCTTAATTAAAGCATCCGTGCATAAATTTATAAATGTACGACGAATGGCAGTCTCAGCTATGGGGAAGTTAGGCGACTTAAGAGCTGAAGGAGCATTACTTAGAGCACTCGAGGATGAAAATCCACAAGTTATAAGTTATGCAATAAAGTCGCTGGGTAAAATAAAGAGTGAAAAAGCTATTGTGAAAATAATGTATATATATGAAAACACAGACAAACAATACATAATTAATTCTGCGCAGAGTTTTTTATTGCTGATGGGGCAAATAGAGATATAAAGATAGAGTAACAGTAAATCATAGGTGGGATAATTGAAATGAGCTATTTTACTATAAAAGACGAATCAATTGCTGAATTTAAGGAGAAAAAATCAATATTTATTGGTCATGGAAAAAGGGTTGAAAATGAAGATGAAGCTAAGGAATTTATTCAAAAAATCAAAAATAAGCACAAACAAGCAAGGCACAATGTTTATGCATATATAATTGGTGAAAAAAAACAAATACAACGGTATAGTGATGATGGAGAACCTCAAGGCACTGGAGGAATTCCTATGCTTGAAGTCTTAAAGAAAAGTGATATAACTGATGTAGTAGTTGTAGTAACCAGATATTTTGGAGGAATTCTACTAGGAACTGGAGGGCTTGCAAGAGCATATTCTAAAGGTACATCCTTAGCTATTAAAGAGGGCGGGGTAGTGGAAAAAGTTAAAGGTGTTGCACTCGAAATAACAATTGAATATGATTTACTAGGAAAATTGCAACATGTTTGTGCTAAAGACAACTTTTATATAGAACATGTAGAGTATACAGACATTGTAAAAATCAAAATACTCTGTCAGTATGATAAATTAGAAAAATTAAAGTCGCAACTAACCGAGGTTAGTTCAGGAAAGGCTTTGTTTGAAGAAGATAAGGGAAAAATGTACTTTAAGCTAGAACATAGACTATATGATAGCGAAATCATAAATTCTGCACTTTCAAATGACAAAGATAAGTAAAATATACATTTCTTATTTATTTGAAAAGTGCTTTATTTCTATGATATAATATGAAAGTAAGGTACTTATAACTAATTCATAGAGTTATTGCTATTTATTAGAACGGTTAGAAATATTCCACATTAAAATAGTCAGTTGGGGGGGATTTCAAATGTCAGGACATTCAAAATGGCATAATATTCAACAAAAAAAAGGTAAAATTGATGTTATAAGAGGTAAAGTATTTACGAAATTAGGTAAAGAAATAATAATGGCAGCTAAAAATGGTGGGTCTAAGTTAGAAATTAATGCTCATCTTAGAGATGTAGTTGCAAAGGCTAAGTCTAATAATATGCCGCTCGACACAATAACTAGAGCAATTAAAAAAGGTGCTGGGGAACTCGAAGGTGTAAATTATGAAGAAATAGTTTATGAAGGATATGGAGCAGAAGGAGTTGCTGTAGTAGTTGTAACGCTAACAGACAAAAAAAATAGAAGCGTTGCGACTGTAAGGCATGCTTTTGATAGACATCATGGAAATATGGGAGCAGCTGGATGTGTAAGTTGGATGTTTGCTAAAAAAGGTCAAATTATCATAGAGAGAACTGAAGCTATGGATGAGGATGAAATTATGATGATAGCTCTTGAAGCTGGGGCCGAAGATTTTAATGCAGATGAAGAAATGTTTGAAATTATAACTACTGCTGAAACATTTGGACAGGTAAGAGAAGAGTTAGAAAAAGCAGGTTTTGAATTTGCGTCAGCTGAGATTACAATGATCCCAGATAACATGACTCCTGTTAGCATGGAGGGCGCAGTTAAGGTTCAGGATTTAATAGATACACTTGAGGACAACGAAGATGTTCAAGATGTGTATCACAATGCAGAGTATCCAGAGGAATTTGAGGGTTAATGTGCTCATATTGGGAGTAAGCGTTTTCAAAAAAATCCAAATGACAATGATTGTATAGGTACTGTTTTAAGTTACGAATTTATAAGCTAAACACCCTGTTGTATTGATAATTAATCAATATACTAGGGTGTTTTTGTGTTAATAAATGATACATTTAAATATTAGAATAATATACATTAAAAAATGGCATACTAAATTTATAAGTAACATAAATTGATTAAAAATGTACTATGATTATAAAAAAATATTTTAACCAAATATAAAAGTAAGGGTGTGTAAAGAATGAATAAACTTGAGAAATTAATAGATGCTGGATTTAAGGTGAAAATCCAATCAAGTTCTAAGTTTTGTTTAACATTAGATGATGCAATTCCAAGTATGAGCTTTAATTCTGATAGCATAGAGGAAGCAATTGATTCAGCTTATGATTTTATAAAAGAACAGAAAAAAGTAGCAGATAAGACTGAAATAGAAAAGCAAAAAACTGATTATAAAATTATAATTGATACATCAAAGTCACAAGAATTAAAAATTGATGAAGATATGCTTGATGAAGAATTTAAGACTACCAATACTATTAGAGTATATTCATATGTTTGGGATAAGTTTAAAGATTTTACAGAAAAACATAAGGATTGTAAAAGTATGGATTTAGTTAGTATGGCACTTTTAGAATACATTGAAAAATATAAAGAATAATTCATATTAAATTTGGTTTAGCTTAGGCCAAATCTTTTTTGTTTAAGGTGTATAAAAGGATTATCAACATCTAAAACAATCTTTATCATAGTTCTTAAAAAGACATATTTATTATATAATCATTTGTGAGTTGAATAATAATGTTATGTTAATATAGCAGAGTTGCACTTAAATATCAACTCCGCTATTATATTAGTTTTCTTTATAGCAACAGTTATTGGAATGTTCTTTTTTATAACAATTATCATCACACCATAAGTTATTCCAAGGTTCACTCCAAGGTTCACTCCAAGGATCACTCCAAGGATCACTCCATGGATCGCAACAATCACATTTACCATAATAATCTCTACAACAATCAGTATAAGGTTGTCTATTTTCATGCATTGACATAACATCACTCCTTGACTTTTGTCATTATATAATATGTTGCTTTATTTAAATTGATACTTAAAATCAAAAAATTAGGAATGCATTAACTATTCGTTAGTGGATATTTTGTAAGATTTGATGTACAATAATTTAAGGATGTTTGAGTGAATGGAGGATTTAGAATGAAGTTAATGTGCAAATGTGGAAATATTGAAGACTTAAAAACAGATAAACCCATTACAGAATTTGAATTTAAAAACTGTAACGATGGAAGTGCTGTATTAGTATGTAAAAAGTGTAGTGAAGTAGTAATTATTAATTTTAAAAATAGTTAATGAGCGCAGAGGAACTCCTTTGGGCTCTTTATCTTTGATTTAATTCACAGAAATATTTACTACCGAATACATTATAGCGTAGAGTATACATTATCAAAATTATATATAAACCCATTAATTAAACTAATTCTCGATATAAATTAGGTATTTTAGGATATTAATCTGATTTAGGAGAACATATATCAATGTAAAAGGTTATATTGAAAAAATATTGAAGCGATATGTGTAAAATTTTATATGAAAAGGAGTTTTATTAAATGGGTAAAAATGATAAGTGCAATAAATGCTCATGTGATTTATGTAATGTTATTAATGCGGATCCAGTAGATATGGAAAAGCATGGTGCTAGACTATTAACTGTAAGAATACAAGTAAATAACGTATGTTTTGATAAAAAAGTTGCTATTGCATGTATTATATATGATAAGTTCCATAGAATACTTGCTTTTAGAGGATTTATTACTATAGTATGTAGAAATGAATGTAGTAGCAACGAGTGTGGTACAATTGAACGAAAATTAGTATTTGTACTTCCAGATGACGATTTAAGCGATCCAGATGAAATAGAAGTTCGTACTGCAGCTAATTATATATATCCATGTGAGTGAAATTGTTAGGCCATTAATAGATAATGAAGATTAAAAATATACCCTATAGGGTAGACAAGGAAATGTCTAAGCTGTAGGGTATATTCATTATGAAAATATAGTAAAATGAACACAAATACAGTATCTTTTTTATTTCTTATGAATAGTTTAATAGGAGGATATATATTGTACATGTTTATATACATTTTAAATTATTCAAATCTAGTAGGTATATGTTTGGTAAGGGGGGGTGATAAGATGAATTGGAAGGAAGAATTGGTTTTGCAATTTAGGAATATGACTATTGATAAAACTATAATTAGCAAAGCAATGCAAAACTTTGTAGATGTTTTTAATAAAAATTTGGATAAGTATAATATAAAGAATATTCGAGCAATAACAGATTTAAACGAATATATAGATATTAGGTATTATAAAAAGGTTAAAATAAAATATACGGATAATAACGTTACATTTAGTTTATTTAATAATGAGGGAATAGAGCAAAATATATCTATTAAATTAAGCATTGCAAAAAAAGTAGGTGGGTATTTTCTTCAGTATATTAATACAGAAGAACGTAATCCGAAATTGAAAGCATTTATTGATGAAAATATTATCGATGGGATTTTACAGGACTTATTTGAACTAAATGAAGAAGCAATAAGCATAAAGTAAAAATAAAAGTACCCATAAGGGTGCTTTTATTTTACTAATAAAATATGTAAATTTTTAATTTATAAAATACTATTACTTAGAACAGTATTTATTAAATTCGCATTATTATTGCTACTACCTGTATTATTTTGTTGCTGCATTATAGTTTGTATTAATTGAGATAAGTCTTTTTTATTATTTGTACTTGGAAAGAGACTTTCTGAACTATCGTTAATTCGTTTTGTACCTGTACTTGAACTACTGTCTGCGTTTTGAGTTGTCATAATCTGCATCATTTGTTGAAGCTGTTGAGCCTTTTGTGATTGTAGTGATAAACTATCTAGTCTGCTAGTTTTATCGTCAATGCTAGGAACACTTGTCCCAATATTAGTTGAAGTCTGTTTTTGTGAATTGTCCACTATTTGCTTAAGCAAAGTTTCAAAACAGGTATTAGTATCACTTCCTGAAACTCCTGTAGATGATTGTGTGCCTGAAATACCCATGATCTGTGATAATTGTGATATTTGATTTATATCCAAAAATATTCCTCCCTTATTTAACAATAAATGTTTATGATTTTAATTTTACTCTTAATAATAGGAATTATCCATATTTTTTATTACTTATTTATAATAAAATTAAATTTGTAAATATATATAATAGATTCAACAATCTAATTTATACCTAATACAACATAGGAATATCTTATATTGTATTAGGTATATTTGTGTTCTAATCATTTCAAATAATATTTACTAATAATCTTCATGCCAAAAATTGAAAATATTAATTAATAAATTCAATAATACCAAGTATTATTAGCAATATACCTGAAAATAATGGGGCAAATTTACCTAAAATTTTACCCAAGATATGATTACCTGCAGCTTCACCAAATTTAATTGCAAGAAAACTTAATATAAATGTTGATATAACTGTAAACTGGATACTAACCCCTGTTATGCTTGCGGCAATCCCTGTCCCTAAATTGTTAAAGGTTAGTCCAGATGCTATAATGAGTGCTTCTTTATTACTTATGTCACCAGAATTATCTAAATCTGACTTTTCAGCATACTCTATCATATCAGTAATATCTTTTAAAGCAAGTTCCTTTGACTTAGTATTATTAAGAAGTTTTATTATGCTTTGGGATACAAAATACAATCCCAAAATAATAATAACAATAGCACCTAATCCATTAGATGCAGTGCGAGGTAAAAAATTCGATATATAAGCCCCAATTAACATAGATAAAAATGTTGCTGTAGATGTGACAATTGCTATTATGAGATTTGCAATTATCCCTATTCTTACCTTTTTTATTCCATAAGCAATTCCTATAACTACGTTATCTAGGTTAGATGATAAGCTAAATGATAATGCAGATAAAATTAAATCCATATAGTTCTCCCTTTTTATCATTTGCATTTCAATATATGAAATGCAACCTTATAAGGTGATTAAACATTTAATCATGTCTAAATTTAAGAACTAATATAATTAGCAAAATAAAAAATCACTAAGCTCTATAACTGCATAATAATAGTGGTAGTTTTAATTAAATAGGATAGATATAAAATATTGAATAAGGGAGTGGTGTCATTACATGCATGATTTTAGAGTAATAGGAGATGTTCGAGAAAAAACATTAATTTATGATGTGGTGGTAGATAGATGTTATTATAGCGAAGAGTATAATAACATTATTCTTAAGCAAATAGAAGAAGGTCTAAAAAATATTTCACCACAACATCGATGTATAGTAACAATTGATCAAGAGTTTTTTGAAGTAGAGATAAATTGGGAAATGTTCATAGACATAAATAAAGAATAATAGCACTTGTGTAATAAAGGTACTATTATTCCTTATTTATATTATAAAGTCTAAGGTATACTCTGCGTTTAGACTATTATATTTTTCTACTAGATCCTGTAAAGTTACAGAATCCATAACTTTATTAATTTGCTTATTAACTTCTTGCCATACTATAGTGTCTATACAAACTTTAATGTTATTATCAAGACCTGCATCTCCATCATCATCACCTGCGATATTTAAGTCACCTTCAAGGATTCTTAAAACCTCACCTACTGTGATTTTTGATGCTTCATTTGAAAGAGTATAACCACCTTGTGATCCTCGTGCGCTTTTCACTAGTTTAGCTTTTCTAAGTATTGAAAAAACTTGTTCTAAATAATTTTCAGAAATTGATTGTCTTTCAGCGATAATTTTTAATGGTATATAGTCACCAAATGAATGCACAGCTATATCTACCATTGCTCTTAAACCGTATCTTCCTTTAGTAGAAATATTCATGGTAAGTTAATTCTCCTTATCAATTATAAAATATAAATATATCATAATATAATTTATTTACTAAAATAAATAATACTATATTAAAAAGCATAAGTCAACTGGCGTAGCAAAGGAATATTTATAATTTAGTAGTAAATTCAGAATTTATAAATAATTTTTTACTAACGAGAGTATTACAACTAATACAGTTTTTATACTTCAATTTGGTGAAAAAACACATAAGCCTATAAACCTTATAGGCTTATGCGTAATTAAATCTAAAATACAATTAAAATTATATATTCTCAAATTCATTTAAAGTTTTTATTTTGTTCTCAACTTTAATTTTATCACTCCTTATATTATCTAATTGTTGTAGCAGCTTTTTGTTTTCTACTTTTATTGTTTTAGTTGAATTATGTGCGAGACCAGTCTCTGAGAGTTCTAAAGTATATTGTATTTCTTGCTCAAGTTTACTTTTATAAGTCTCTTCAAATTCTTTTTCAACCTCAGTTAATTCATCATTTAAGGATGTTTTCATATTATCTATAACTTGTCTTGTTACTTCTGATTTGATTTGTTCTTCTGTTTTCATATAAAACTCACCTCCTTATAAGTTATTGCTTAAATATATTTTATTAAAAATGAACACTAATTAACCAAAATCTAATATTTTTATCACTCCATCCAAGGTCCCAAGGCACTTTACTTCTATCAGAATTATGACAACTAACTAGAGAGTACCCTCTTGAATCAGCCCCTGTAACAACAGAAATATGAGTAATATCGTTTTTCTTTTCATAAGCAACAATATCTCCTGGAAGCAATTTATAACTAGCTTTATACACTTTGTCATAACTTCCATAGGCAATTACTGAGCCTCTCCCGCTATATATCATATATCTTTTAAAGCTATCAGCATTAAGCCAAGCTTTTGTTGCTCCGTTTTTATCTGAATTCCATGTGGAATTTTTTCTAAATTTTCCACCTTCAAAAAGAATTTGTGATGCAAAATTTGCACAATCTCCACCTTGAGGATTATAGTCACGATAAATAGTGTTATATTTGTATTTATACAAACCATCACTAGCAGCACCACAATATTTATCTGCGTAAGTTACAGCATTTATTCGTCTTTGGTCTATAAATTTTAAATCTCTTGGTTTTTGAAGTAATATATATTTTTTTATGGAATCTGCTTTTATATTATTTAGGTCTAAAGAATTTGCGAAAGGATCTTTATACCATTCTTTAGAGATAACCCAAGAACCATCTTTACTCACAAGTTGCAAGTTGTGGTATGTTCCGATTTTTGATGTGTTTTCTAGTTTTGGTTGATCCATGTATATATATTTGTATTCAGTAGAGCACAATAAATATATTGAAAAATTACCATTGTTCTCTCTAATTCTTTTTATAATTAAAGTTGGAACAATATCCGTAAATTTAATTCCTTGTTTTTCGGCCCAATTATTAATGTAATCCATTTTTTTCTTTTCATATTCATATGCCCAGGTCCCATATTTTGTGTCCATATTATAAAATGATTGTATTAGTTCTAAATCTCCATTTAATATTGCTTTGTTTCTGTTTTTAAAAATTTGGGTTATATAAGTTGTTACTTCTTTTTTGGATTCATCAGTAATAGCATTTGCATAATTACCATTATAAACGTGCATTGATAAAAGAAGGATAACAAATATAAATAATTTAAGTTTGAATAATTGTGACTTTTCAATTTTACGTAAATTCATAATATTATACTCCTATTATTTTATTAATGAATCGATTTCATCTATTGCATTTTTTGTAGCTGTTTCTTGTATCGGAGAGCCTTCATACCATGCTTTTTTTAGAACTTTATTATTTGAGAAATAGCGAGCTTTTAGAATAATTTCAGGTCTATACTCAAAATGTAAAATATCAAAGTGAGACCATTTGCCTCCCCAAACAAAATTGTTTTTTTCAAATATTTTTACAAGTTCAGAGGAGTATGACATTAATCTTTTTTCACCAGCATCTTTGGTAGCCCATTTCCAATAGTCTCTTTTGTCACTGGCAAGATCAATAGCAATTCCGAAAGAATGTGGACTTAATCTACTAGTACCTGAAATTACTCGATAGTTAAAAGTACCACTGCAAGGCAAAAGACAGTTTCTCAAATTTTGATCCATTTTTAATATAGGGTTTATTTCTTCCATAACTGTTTTTAGTGAATTAGATGCTTTATTTTTCTTATTAAATTGATAATTATTATAAATAATATTAACTTTTGTGAGATTGTTTTCTATGATTTCTTTTGATTCACCATAGACTTCATGTAGTAATCCATAAGATCTATAACGTCCTGGATCAAAATCTGATATCATGATTTCCTTAGTAGGAGATAAGGGATAAATTTGCTCTAAAGTATCTTGCAGGTCTGGGTTTATAAGCTTTTCTTGAATAGTTTTTACTTTTTTGTCATCGTAGCATAGTTTTTTACCTGATTTCATAATTAGATATACATATCCGTTATTTTCTTCTATATTTTTAATATATTCAGGATATGCCATCATTAAACATAAAATATCTTGTTTCATTGTTACATTATATATATTGTTTTTCTCTTGTTTGTTTGTATCAGTTGTAGCCAAAGCTAGTGTTATGTTTTCTGTATTCAGAAGCAAACTTACAATAAGCGTAACAATAAACATTTTTCTCATGATAAAATTTTCCTCCTTATAAGTATTCTTAATATTACAAATTTATAAAAATTAAATTACTTTTAATAATGCTTTTGCTATATATAGTTGCCTATGAACAATTATTATATGTGTGGATATATTAATAAAATATATATGAATTTTCCAAAATATAAAGAAATATGTCTATAGTTCTATATGTAATAAGTAAATGATTAAGGAAAAAAATTCAAATAACATATTTAATAGTAATAGGCAGCAATGCATTGCTGCCTATTTGCTTATTTTTTACTTTGTTAAAACCTTTTTTGAGGACAAAAATGATATCAAATATGCTAATTGCTTAGTAGGTTGTATTATCCATTGATAACAGTACAACCATTAACATGAATAGTCTCGCCACTTATATATGAGGCACCATTTGATGCTAAGAACACATAGGTTTCGGCAAGCTCAACTGGCTGGCCAGGTCTTCCCATAGGAGTATTACTTCCAAATTCACTAACCTCACTTTCACTGAAAGAAGAAGGTATAAGTGGTGTCCATATAGGGCCTGGAGCTACTGCATTCACTCGTATTTTTCTACTTGCTAGGGAAAGAGCGAGAGAACGAGTAAATGTAACTATTGCGCCTTTAGTTGATGAGTAATCAATTAAAGATTTATGTCCTTTGTAAGCAGTGACTGAGGATGTATTTATAATTGTGGCGCCATCCTTTAAATATGGTAATACTGATTTAACCATATAAAACATTCCAAAAATATTGGTTTTAAAAGTTCTTTCTAGTTGCTTTTTTGTAATATCTTCAATACTGTTTTGAGGATGCTGTTCTCCAGCATTATTTATAAGAATATCTATTTTACTTAATTCCTTTATTGTTTTGTTGACAGCATTTACGCAGAAAGTATCGTCGCCAATATCTCCCGCAATCAATATACACCGTCTACCCTTTGCGCAAATAAGCCTTTTAGTCTCTGTCGCATCTTCATGTTCATTAAGATATACTATTGCTATATCAGATCCTTCTCTTGCATATGCAAGAGCAACTGCTCTACCTATTCCACTATCTCCACCTGTGATTAGGGTAACTTTATTGAGTAACTTTCCAGAACCTATGCAATTTGGATCCTCAAAAATAGGTTTTGGGTTCATTAGTACTTCAAAACCTGGTTGTTGGTCTTGGTGTTGCTTAGGTATGTTAATGGGGAAACTAAAGCTTTCATTCATAAAAATGTCTCCTTTTGTAAATAAAATATATTTTATAGCTGTAGTTTATGGTAATTCGCAATTAATATTCGCTTAAAATTAAGTATATGAAAAAAAAATTAAAAACTTATTAGATTCTTTATTATAGGGTTGTAAAAATCAGAATAATAGCTAGAAGACTAGAAATATGTTATAATTAAAAAATATGAGTGTTACGAACATTTAAATTGAAAAATTGAAGTTGATAAAAGAGAAACATATTTATTTATATATAAAAGACCTATAAAGTCAAAGTTAAATGAAGATTAATCAGCCTAAATATACTCATATCACTAATAAAGGGTGGTTTCTTAGATGCAATATAATCATGGAAGAAAGTTGTTGTTTCCAATTTTCAAGAAGATTCATAACAGGATATTAATGATTTGTGACATTTAAAGTTAAAGACAGCCACTTCCAAAGGAGAAAAAATGTTATTTGAAGATTTAAATCTCATTACACCAATAAAAAAAGCATTAAAAGATGAGGGATATGAGGAACCTACGCCTATACAAGAGGCCTCAATTCCTAGCATATTAGAAGGTAAAGATTTTCTAGGATGTGCACAAACAGGTACTGGAAAGACTGCAGCATTTGCTATTCCTATACTACAAACTCTTTGTGGAAAACAAAAGGTTATAAAAGGACCTAAAAATATTAAGGCTTTAATACTTGCACCTACGAGAGAACTTGCAATTCAAATTGGAGAAAGTTTCGAATCGTATGGTAAATACATGAATCTTACTAGTACTGTTATTTTTGGAGGAGTATCACAAAAAAAACAAACTGATGCTTTAAAAGGTGGAGTAGATATTTTAATTGCAACAACTGGTAGATTACTTGATCTTATGCAGCAGAAATTCATAAACATACATCATGTTGAGATGTTTGTACTTGATGAGGCAGACCGTATGCTTGACATGGGTTTTTTACGTGATGTAAAAAAAATAATAGCACAATTGCCAAAGATTAGACAAACTATGTTATTTTCAGCAACAATGCCTAATGAAATCTCAAAGCTTGTTGATAATATTCTTGTGGATCCAGTTAAAGTAGCAGTAACACCTGTTTCATCAACTATAGAACTTATTGAGCAAGCAGTATATTTTGTAGATAAAAAAGATAAAAAATCATTGCTTGTTCATTTGCTAAAAGATAAATCTATAGTTTCTGCTTTAGTATTTTCAAGAACGAAACATGGAGCAAATAAAATTACTAAGGACTTAAATAATGAAGGAATAGAGTCTCAAGCTATTCACGGTAATAAATCGCAGAATGCAAGGCAACTTGCCTTAAATAATTTCAAACAAGGAATAACAAGAGTATTAGTTGCGACCGATATTGCAGCAAGAGGAATAGATGTAGATGAGTTATCTCATGTAATTAATTTTGATTTACCAAATATTCCAGAGACTTATGTTCATAGAATAGGAAGAACTGGCAGAGCAGGGCTAGGTGGAGTTGCATTATCGTTTTGTGATGTTGAAGAAAAGCCCTTTCTTAAGGATATTGAGAAGGTTATATCTAAATCAATACCAGTAATAGAGGATCATCCTTATCCTGCAAGTAATGTTGTAGCGATAGTTACTAAGGGGGATGTTAAAAAAAATTCTACAGGAAAATCTCGTTCTAATGGCTATGCTAGGAGAAATGGAAGAAGTGCACAAGGTCAAAATCCTCATAAAAATACGCGAACAACAAGATAAATAATATAGGATAAAAAAATAAAGCCAATGATTATTTATAATAATCATTGGCTTTACTAATCCATATTAATAATCATTGGCTTTACTAATCCATATTAATATATGAATTTACTATTCTGTATTTTAATTTTCATACAGAATTAGTTAGTAGTCACCGTTTTTAGCCCTAGCAATACTGCTTGCGCGTAAAATTACAAATAATTTATTATTTAACATAACTAACATCTCCCTACTATAAGTTTAATGTTTGTTTGTCGACTACAATAATAGTATATCCAAGGATTAGAAAGGTATACACCAATTTTAAAAAATAAAAATAAATAATTAATAATTCAAAGGGGGATTTAAATAATGACTTTGACATCAAAAGATAATTTTATATTTAGTTCTATAGTAAAAGAATTTCAGTTATATGATTCTAATGTAGGAAAATTAGAAGATTTAATTGAAAACTTTAGTAATTCTAGAATAGACATATGCAAACTATTTAAGATGCAAAAGTTCAATAGTGAATCTTTAGAATTGAATAAAAAAATACTCACTGATAGTATAAATTTAAATAAATTTAGAATGAGAAATAATGAAAAAAATAAAATAGAACTTAGAGATAAAATTATAGTTAATAAGAAAAATATTAAAGAAATAAAATTCAATATAAAGAAATTAGAAACTATTTTAAATGACGAGAAGCAACAAGGGAGGGCATTACATGGAGCACTTGAAATTTTTTTGAGTAGAGAAAAATTTAAAGTTATCAAAAAAATAATTTTTAGCGAATATAAAAAAGTTTATACCAATTATTCTAATGAGTTAATTATAAAAATAAAAATAAAACAATGTGATGAAAGAAAAAATAAAATACAAAAGGAGAGACATGATTTCAATAATAGTATAGATAGATATAATAGGAAAATAAACATTTATAGATCAGCATTATCAGAAATAAGAAAAAGCACTATAAGCATGTCAAAAAAAAATGATTTATATACTATAAAGATTGAAAGTATTATGAATTATAAAGAAATAGAAAATACTTTTAGAATAGAGATTTATAAATATAGAATGTAAAAACCATCAAGAAGATAGTTATGAAACTTTCTTCCTAATGTTTGTATTGATAACTTATTAAGAACTATTTTATTTAAAAGCTTTTTCAAATATCCTATTAATAATATTTTTAGAAGCAACGCCTTCATGAACCTTTATGCCATCTACATAATAAGTAGGTACATAATAATAAGTATATTGTTTTGCTATATCAGGCTCTAGCTCTTCATCGATTATTTTAATTTCTATATCAGCATATTCTGGATTTTGTTTTTTTATGTTTTCCATCCAACCAAGTGCTTTTTTACAGTAGGGACACCATTCAGTTACAAACATAATTATTGGTTTCATTTATTTCACCACCAAACTTTCTATTTAGGATATAATATTATTAGATGCATTAATAGTATACACTATTTTTCTTATACGTAGTGCTTTATGGTAAATTATAAAATTAAGGTTATTAAGAGTAATTAATAGAAATAAGTTAAAAAATTTGCTATAATGAATTAGTTGAAAAATAACATCTTATACTGATATAAATGGAGAAGAATGTAATATCTATTGAAAGTAACTAATAAAAGAAAATAAAGGAGTATTTTAAATGCAAACGATAAAACAGTTGTGTAAGAAAGAGTCAGTTATGAAAATGATATTATTTGCAATAATAGTATTATTCGCGTATTTAATAAGGTCTATTTTTAATTTAATTTTATTAACTTTTATGATTACTTATTTAGTGAATAGTATGCAAAGTTTATTAGTTTGCCAAATTAACAAAATTATAAAAGTAAGTCCCACCATTATTACTATAATTATATATATGTTTATTACAGTAAGTATAGTGCTCCTAGCAGCAAAATATATACCAATAGCAGTATCAGAGAGTTTACTTATTTTAGACAAAATGGAGTATATAAATTTTGCTAAGAACACAAAAGGGGTTATGGCGTATCTGTCACCAATATTTAATCAAATTGATATAGCAAGTTATGCCAAATCAGGTATTCAAAGTATTATGCTTTTTGTAACAAATTTAGGTAAATGGAGTATTAATTTCTTTATGGCACTCCTATTAAGTTTAGTATTTATATTAGAAAAAGATGGGATTTTAAATTTTGTACACAAGTTTAAACATAGTAGAGTATCGGGTGCATATAATTATTTTAGTTATTTTGGAAACAACTTCTTAAATTCTTTTGGTAAAGTAATTCAGGCTCAAATAATGATAGCAATTACAAATACAGTATTATCAATTATAGGACTTACTATAATGGGTTTTCCACAATTATTTGCTCTTGCATTTATGATATTTGTTTTAAGTTTAGTACCTGTGGCGGGAGTATTTATTTCTCTAATACCACTATGCTTAATTGCCTTCAAAATAGGTGGATTAGTTAAAGTTATTTTTGTGCTTATTATGATTTTTATAATTCATGCCATTGAAAGCTATATTTTAAATCCAAAATTTATGTCTGACACTACACATCTTCCAATATTTTTTACTTTTACAACTTTAATAATATCAGAACATTTTATGGGTATATGGGGTCTTTTGCTAGGTATACCAATAGTTATATTCGTATTAGATTTAGTAGGCGTGGATCTTAATGAAAAAAGTAGTCCTAAAATTACGGAAGATTAATTATGTAAGAAATATATACAAAATACTTTAGTTTATTCTTTGGAAGGTAGTGATTTCGTGGTAATAGAAAATGTGCATTCTTTATTAAAATGTCCTGTTTGCAATTTAAGTCTTGAAAAAAATGAAAAACAATGCGTATGTTTAAATAATCATAGTTATGATATATCTAGCAAAGGATATATTAATCTTTTATTAGCTAATCAAAAGAAAACTAAAGATCCTGGAGATAGTAAAGAAATGATGGAAGGTCGTAAAGATTTCTTAAATAGAGGTTATTACCACATTTTTTCGGATAAACTTAATGAGATAATAATATCGAACATGAGTGAAAAAAATATAAATATACTTGATGCTGGGTGTGGAGAAGGATATTTTTTATCAAGACTTAAGGAAACTATTTATGCAAATGAATCTAAATGTCCTTTAAGTAAGCAGTTTAATTTTTTTGGCGTAGATATATCGAAATCAGCAGTTACTTATGCAGTTAAGAGAGATAAAGAAATAAACTTTATAGTTAGCAGTAATTTTAATTTACCCATAATGACGAATACTATAGACGTTATTATTAGAAATTTTGCACCTTCTGATGATTTAGAACTTAAAAGGGTTCTAAAAGATAATGGGAAATTGGTAGTTGTAACACCGGGGATTGAGCATTTATATGGTTTAAAAGAGATATTATATGTAAATGCCAGAAAGCATCAGGAAAAAGAAACGATTTTTGAGGGTTTTAAATTAATAAAGAAATCAGAAGTTAAGTATAACATTCAGTTAGAAGATAGAGAAAGTGTAAAAAATCTTATAAGAATGACTCCTTATTATTGGACCTTTGACAATGCTATGAGAGAAAAAGCGATTGAGACTTCTAAACTTTCAACGGCACTTCATTTTAATATAAGTGTATATGAGAAATGTTTGTGAAATTATAATAAATAATTGGGTGTAGGAGTATCCTGTACCCAATTATTTTGTTTTAAAATATAATTATAAATTAGTAGTATTATATTTATAATGTATAATAAAATATATCAGGATGAATTTTTCAAAAGGAGGATTTTGTGTGAAATTTTATATAAGACAAAAGGTATTTTCAATAAGTGACAATTTTAGCATAAAGGATGTTTCAGGTAATGATGTATTTAATGTAGAAGGGAAATTTTTTTCAATAGGAAACAAGCTTAGAATGTATGATATGAATCATAATGAAATTGTATATATTGAACAGAAGTTATTTAAATTCTTGCCGCAATACAATATATATTTAAATGGAAATTATATCGCCAAAGTGAAGAAAGAATTTACTTTTTTTAGTAATAGATTTCATATAGAAAGTAATACTGGCAATTATGAGATTGAAGGAGATTTTTTAGCACATGATTTTTCAATTGTGAAAAATGGTAATGCCATTGCAGAAATAAACAAAAAGTGGGTTTCATGGGGAGATACCTATGAGATAGACATAAATGAATCAGAAGATTATGCGGTTGTATTAGCGATGGTAATAGTAATTGACCAAGTGTTGCATGATAACAAAAAACAAAATAATGGATAAATATAAGAAGTAATAAATCAATTATAATTGTTTAATTATAAATGATTTATTGATTGCGTTTAAGATGATATAATGTATTTATTAAATAAAAGATTAGAGGTGTTATCATGACTAATGATGAAATGTATAAACGAATAATAGCTATGACTAGTATTAAAACTGCAAAAAGTTTTATTAAAACTTATGATATAAGTAAAAGTGATTTAAGCAAGCTTTGTAAAAAATTCAATATATTTATAGAGGGTAAGGCTACTAAGGACGATATGATTGATAGATTTTTAGGTGAGACATTGGGTAAAAAACTAAAAAATAAGGTAATTAATAAATACAATATTAGATAGGGTATTAAGTATATAATTTTATGAATAGGATAAAGTGTATAAATAACTTTGTTTAATAAAACAATACCTATGAGGTGAATTTAATGAAGTTATTTATACCAGATATTGCATATATAGATCCAAAAATATTAAAATACAAAGAATCAAAAAAAACAATAGAATATTTAGAAAAGTTAAAAGTACCCATAGTTAATTCAAAAAAAGTTGTAATAGACTCTGGGTCTCCTGAGGAAAACTATGCTACAGCTAAAAAAACCGTTCTTTTTACAACAAATGGTCAAAAAAAATTAGTGAGTTGTAAACCATCAGCAGATTACCAATTTTCGCTTTCAAGTTCATGTCCTGCAAATTGCGAATATTGTTATCTCCAAACTACTCAAGGTGAGAAGCCTTTCATGAAAATTTTCCTAAATATTGAAGAAATTTTAGAAAATATACAAACATATATAGAAACTAATATGCCTAGTATAACGTCCTTTGAATGCGCAAGTATAACTGATCCAATTGCACTTGAGCACCTAAGTGGAAATTTAAAAGAATGTATAGAGTTTTTTGGGAGAAGTGAAAAAGGAAGACTTAGACTTGTAACCAAGTTTGACGATGTTGATTCATTTTTAACATTAAAACACAATAAACATACAAAATTTAGATTTACTCTAAACACGCCTTATGTAATAGATAATTTCGAACATAATACTTCAAGTTTTAAAGAGAGAATAGGCGCAGTCAAAAAAATAGCTGCAGCTGGGTATCCAATAGGATTTATAATTGCACCTATTATGATATATGATAATTGGAGGGTGGAGTATAAAGAACTATTTGAAACATTAAAAATAGCACTTGCGGATTACAATGATGAAGTAAGTTTTGAACTTATACAACATAGATTTACAAAAGCTGCAAAGGAACTTATAGTGCAGAGATTTAAAAATACTAAACTTGATTTGGATGAAGAAAAAAGGTTGTTAAAATGGGGACCATATGGAAAATTCAAGTATGTATATAAGAAGCCAGAGAGCGAGGATATGAAAAAATACATTTCAGAATTGATAAATAATAATTTTGAATTGGCAATAATTGAATACTTCACTTAGGATTTAAACTTTTGTAGTATAAAAACAGGTAAACATGAAGCACTGGGTTTTCATGTTTACTTATTTTTATACTTAGTATTTTTAATATTGTGTAGCTTATAATGATAATTTTAAAGGCAATTTTGATATCTCTTTTTCAACAAGTTCTAAAAATTTTTCTCTTGGCATATAAACGGCACCTAAGCTTTCAAGATGATTTGTATGAACTTGACAGTCGATTATTGAAAATTCCTTGTCTTTTAGTATTTTGCCAAAGGTAATAAAGGCAACTTTAGAAGCATTATCCATAGTAGAAAACATTGATTCACCAAAAAAACATTTTCCTATGCTTATGCCATATAGTCCGCCAACTAATTTATCATTGAACCAAGTTTCTACGCTGTGTGCATAGCCCAGTGCATGGAGGCGGCAGTAAGCTTCGATCATTTCATTTGTAATCCATGTTCCAGCCTTACGCCTTAAATTTGAACAATTAGATATAACATCCCTAAAATGAGTATCAAAGGTAACTTTATATATATTTTTATTAAGTATTTTTTTCATAGAGTGGGAAGTTCTTATATCTTTTGGATAAACAATAAATCTTGGATTCGGTGACCACCAAAGTATTGGCTCATCATCTGAGTACCAAGGGAATATTCCATTAGAATATGCAAGTAATAGTCTCTCGGGCGATAAATCTCCATCAATGGCAAGTAATCCATCATCATCTGAAAGAGATGGGTGAGGGAATATTAATTCATTTGATAATCTATAAATTGTCATAATAACTCCTTTCAGCATATATCCTATAAAAGTTATTATATACTACCAAGAGCAATCTTACATGTTTTACATTGATGAATATAAAAATTTATTAAAAAGAAAATTATTGAGCAGTATAAAAAAGAGGAAATCTAAAATAAATATTGAAGTAATATAAATATATAATCTAATGAAAAATTATACTAAATTATTGAGAGGATGTTTTTATATGAAGTTGTCTTATAAAAAAAGAATAAGTGGTGTTAAACCAGTAGTTGTTGTGAGTAGATGCTTAGGTTTTGAAGCGTGTAGATATAATGGTCAGATGGATGGTTGCCACTTAGTAGATAAATTAAATGATTATGTGGAGTTTATAACAGTTTGCCCTGAAGTTCAAATAGGGTTAGATACCCCTAGGGAAGCTATAAGGATTGTAAAAGAAGATGAAAAATCACCTATAAAATTAGTGCAACATGTAACTGAAAGGGAATTAAGTAATGAAATGTTTGAATTTGGAGAGGAATTCCTAAAAAATCTTCCGAAAGTTGATGGCTTTTTACTAAAAAGTAAATCACCATCTTGTGGCATAAAGGAGGTTAAAATTTATAAAGGTACACAAAAGGGTTCATCATCGGTTAAAGGAAAAGGACTTTTTGGCGAGCTAGTAATGAATAAATTTCCTAGTGCCGTAATCGAGGATGATGGAAGGGTTAAAAATTTCAATATACGGCAGCATTTTTTAACAAAACTATACATTATGAAAAATTTTAGAGTTATAGAAGAAAGTATGTCTATAGAAGATCTAGTTGAGTTTCATAGTACTAATAAACTTCTTCTTATGTCATATAATCAAAAGCAACTTAAAATACTCGGAGGCATTATAGGTAGACATGGAGAATTAAGTGCAAAACAAGTTTATAAAGAATATGCAATAAACCTTAACCTTGCACTTAACAAGTTACCGAGATATACATCTAATATAAACGTACTTATAAAATCTATGGGGTATTTCTCAGATAAGCTAACACATAGAGAGAAAGAATTTATTTTAAATACAATAGAGCAGTACAGAGAAAGTAAAGTACCTTTTAGTGTTCCGCTTTATGTTATAAAATCAAATGCTATACGTTTTGAAGAAAAAAATCTTATTAATCAAACTTTCTTTGAACCTTATCCGCTTGAATTAGATAATGTTACTGATTCTGGAAAAGGTCTAGATAAATAATAAAACAATTTAAATGTTATGTACAATTGTGATATATTTTTAATTTATTGAATGATAATCCTCCGTTTGGACATAATTCCAAATAAGGAGGGGAAATATGAAAAATAAAAAAATTTTATATTCACTTTTAACAATAATCTTTATAGCTTTTATTTGTGCTAATTATTCTTTAACACATTATATGAATAAAAATAGTTTAAAACTTGAAACTTGTGGTAATTTGCCATATTTAAAATTTACATCCAAAATTATTGATAATGACAACACACTACAAACATCGGTGACTACTAATTCGGATAGGGTAGCAACAGACACAAAATTTGTTTTTAAGATTAAATATAAAGACAATGTAGTAAGAAATATGGTACTTGAAAAGTATTTTAATAGCTCAAAGGTATTAATTAGAAAAACTAAAGAAGAACTAAATGAATATTTTAAAAATCAAGGTTATTCAGTTCTTAATATGGGTAATGATGAAATAGTTTTTGTTAATAAAAGTAATAGGTACAGTTATAAGGCTAATAGATATTTCTTGGGTGTGTATGATAACATGGTGACAATATATAAAACAGATAAAAATGGAAACATAGCAGCCAGTAAACTATTTAATGCTAATGTTTATTCGGCAGATGGGAAACAACAAAAATATGATTTTGAAGCTGTAGATAAAGGCGAATTACAACATGTTAAAATAATAGACTTGAAAGAAAAAGATGGACTTATGGAAGATCTTATTCGTGGCAGAAAATACAGCAAAGATGATGATACTAAAAATAATATTGAAGATAGCGACGAATACGAAAAAGGAGAATTTAAATCTCCAGCAAAGGCATTTGATTATGCAATGGGGTTACTAAAGTCTTGATAAATTAATTTGAATAACGAAATATGTAATATGTCATTAGGAAGTATCTTTTCTAAAAGGATAAAACTTTAAGAAATGTATTATTCTAATAAAAAAGCCTTGAGAATTATATTTCTTAAGGCTTTTTACCATATTTTTTTATTTTCATACCTCTTATTTATTGAATTAATAACGTTTAGGTGGTAAAGTAATATATGTTGCTATAAAAATAGAAGGATAACAATTAATAATTAATATTCTAAAGAAAGTAGCAAGGAGGAAGTATTATGTTCGAATATATAAAAGGCATTTTTGTAGGCTTTAATAAAGACTATATTGTGCTAGACAACAACGGTATGGGTTATAAAATATATACTTCTGGAAGTACTATGGCTAAGATGCCTAAAACAAATGAAACTGTATTATTATATATAAAACAAATTGTTAGAGAAGATTTTATTGGGTTGTATGGGTTTCTAACAAAAGATGAGATAGAGATGTTTAGCCTTGTAATTAGTATAAATGGAGTTGGGTCAAAAGCTGGTTTATCATTACTTTCTATTTGTAGCGTAACAAATTTAAAATATGCTATTGTATCTGGGGATGAAAAGACATTAACTCGTGCACCAGGTATAGGCAAGAAAATTGCTCAAAGAATAATTTTGGAGCTTAGAGAAAAAATACATCTTGAGCAGTCAGACGCGAAGGACTTATCTCGAAATTCAGGAATGAATTTAATAGAAGATAGAAAACTTATGGAGGTTTTGGGTGCCCTTATGTCACTTGGATATTCTGAAAAAGAAGCAGAAAAGGCTATAAGTGCTGTAAGTCACGAACAATCACTTGAAAATATAATTAAAGATTGTTTGAAATATTTAATGAACTAAGGTGGGAATATACTATGGATGATATTGAGGAAAGAATTATAACTTCTTCTATAACAGAAGAAGATATGGATGCTGAGTATTCGCTAAGACCCCAAAAGCTTGGAGAATATATTGGTCAAACCAAAATAAAAGAAAAATTAAGTATATTTATTAAAGCAGCTCAAAATAGAGATGAAGCTCTTGATCACGTGCTTTTATATGGACCACCTGGACTTGGTAAAACAACACTCGCGAATATTATTGCGAAAGAAATGAAAGGTAATTTAAAAGTAACTTCTGGTCCAGCAATAGAAAGAGCGGGTGATTTGGCAGCTATTTTAACTAGTCTTAGTGATTATGATGTGCTTTTTATCGATGAAATACATAGACTTAACAGATCTGTAGAAGAAATTTTATATCCTGCTATGGAAGATTATGCACTTGATATTGTTATAGGAAAAGGGGCATCTGCAAAATCCATAAGACTTGATCTTCCCAAATTTACGCTAATTGGTGCAACAACTAGGATTGGGTTATTAACAGCACCACTTCGCGATAGATTTGGAGTGTTAAGTTCTATGGAATATTATTCTCAAGGTGAGTTACAAGAAATAATAATACGCTCAGCATCTATTTTGAAAGTAGTTATTACTCAAGATGCTGCAGCTGAAATTGCAAGACGTTCCAGAGGTACTCCAAGAATTGCAAACCGTTTGCTTAAAAGAGTAAGGGATTATTGTGATGTTAAGGGAAATGGAATTATAGATTTGAATATAGCAAAATCTGCATCAGAGCTTCTTGAAATAGATGACGAAGGTTTTGATAGGATAGATAACAAAATGCTTGAAGCTATTATAGATAATTTTAATGGTGGGCCAGTAGGTATTGAAACTTTAGCCTATTTTGTAGGAGAAGAAATAGGTACACTTGAGGATGTTTATGAACCATATCTAATTCAAAAAGGATTTATAATAAGAACACCAAGGGGAAGAATAGCTTCTAAAAAAGCATATCAACATTTAAATAGACCACAAAAGACATAAAAAGCAAATAAACTTAAATAATTCATAATATTAATTATGATAGACCTAAAATTTAAATTATCTTTGCATAAAGAAAGGGTGTAATATTTTGAAAGTAAAGGATTTTTATTTTGATTTACCAAAGGAACTTATAGCGCAACATCCACTTGAGAAAAGGGATGAGTCAAGGCTTATGGTAATCAATAAGGCTAAAAAAGAAATAGAACATAAACATTTTAAAAATATAATAGATTATTTAAATCCAGGTGATTGTTTAGTATTAAATGATACTAGAGTTTTGCCAGCAAGGCTAATGGGGGCTAAAGAGCAAACTGGTGGTAAGATGGAATTCCTATTACTTAAAAGAATAGATATTAATCATTGGGAAACTTTAGTTAAACCTGGAAAGAAAGCAAAGATAGGGGCTAGATTTGTTTTTGGTAATGGAGAACTTAAAGCAACTGTTATTAGTGATTCGGAGGGTGGAAGTAGAATCGTAGAATTTGAATATGATGGAATTTTTGAAGAAATTTTAGAAAAACTTGGAGAGATGCCACTTCCTCCTTATATTACTGAAAAATTAAAAGATAAAGAAAGATATCAGACCGTATACTCAAGAGAAGAAGGATCAGCTGCAGCTCCAACTGCTGGACTTCATTTTACGAAACAGTTGCTTGAACAAATCAAGGATAAAGGTGTTAAAATTGCTTTTGTAACATTACATGTAGGCTTAGGTACTTTTAGACCTGTAAAAGCTGAGGAAGTCGAAGAACATGAAATGCATTCTGAACACTATATGTTAAATAGTGAAACAGCACAGGTAATAAATGAAACAAAAGAAAATGGTGGAAGAATAATTGCTGTGGGTACAACGTCTAATAGAACACTTGAAAGTATCGCAGATGATAATGGAAGAGTATGTGCAAAGTCAGGATGGACAGACATTTTTATATATCCAGGATATAAATTTAAAATAGTTGATGCATTAATAACTAACTTTCATTTGCCAGAGTCTACACTAATAATGTTAGTTAGTGCTTTTGCAGATAAAGAGTTAATTATGGGAGCATATGAAACAGCGGTTAAAGAAAAGTATAGATTCTTCAGTTTTGGAGATGCAATGTTTTTACATTAATGAATAATAGTCAATAAAGAGCTAACTCGTAATTATTGTATAGAAAGTGGGTTAATTATGTATAAATTACTTAAGAAAAGTGGTAAAGTAAGACGTGGTGAGTTTATAACACCTCATGGTACTATTCAAACACCTGTATTTATGAATGTGGGTACACTAGCCGTAATTAAAGGTGCTGTATCAACTATGGATTTAAAAGAAATTAACTGTCAAGTAGAATTGTCTAATACATATCATTTACACTTAAGACCAACAGACACGGTTGTGAGAAAAATGGGAGGACTTCATAAATTTATGAATTGGGATAGACCTATTCTTACAGATTCGGGTGGTTTCCAAGTGTTTTCTTTATCAAAAATGAGAAAGATTAAAGAAGAAGGAGTTTACTTTAATTCTCATATTGATGGAAAGAAAATATTTATGGGTCCAGAAGAGAGTATGCAAATACAAAGTAATTTAGCATCGACTATAGCTATGGCATTTGATGAATGTATACCTAATCCTTCTACCAAAGAATATGTTGTAGATTCAGTTGCAAGAACTACAAGGTGGCTAGAACGGTGTAAGATTGAAATGGATAGATTAAATTCTTTAAGCGATACTATAAATAACAAACAAATGTTATTTGGTATAAATCAAGGTGGAACATATGAGGATATTAGAATACAGCATGCTAAAACAATTAGTAAAATGAATCTAGATGGGTATGCTATTGGTGGCCTTGCTGTTGGAGAATCCCACGAAGAAATGTATAGAATCATTGATGCAGTTGTTCCGCATTTACCGCAAGATAAGCCCATATATCTTATGGGAGTAGGCTACCCGAGTAATATATTAGAAGCGGTATCAAGGGGTGTAGACTTTTTTGATTGCGTATTGCCAGCAAGAAATGGAAGACATGGAAATGTGTTTACAAAAGATGGTAGAATAAATATGTTTAATGCTAAATTTGAACTAGATGCTGGTCCAATTGATGAGGGTTGTAAGTGTCCTACATGCAAACATTATACCAGAGCCTACATAAGGCATTTATTTAAAGCAAAAGAGATGCTCGCAATGAGGCTTTGTGTACTTCATAATTTATATTTTTATAACAAACTTATGGAGGATATACGATCTGCTATTGATAATGATTGCTTTGAAGAATTTAAAGCTGAGAAACTTGCGCAGTGGAATGAAGGAAAATAATTATTTACTATAATATAATTAGCCTATAAGATATATCATTATAGGAAAATTATTTTATTATAAGTTAGAGAAACAATTATTGAAAGGAGGGGAATATAGATGGGACAATTATCAGGTGTGTTTACTATGGTATTAATGCTAGCAGTATTTTATCTAGTAATATTTATACCAGAAAACAAAAGAAAGAAAAAATATGCTGCACTTTTAAACAATTTAAAAGTAAATGATGAAGTAATGACTAAAGGCGGTATGATGGGAAAAATCATCAACATTCAAGATGAGTATATTATACTAGAAAGTGGTCCAGACAGAACTAGAATTAAGTTATCAAAAAGTGGAATTGGTACAGTTATAAATTTAAAGACTGATGAAGTAGTAGAGAAAAAGTAGTGAATTATGTAATAAAACCCCTTTTCAAATCATAATTAATATTATAGATTACAATAAAAAAATAGTTATTTATTGTAATTTATAGAAAAGGGGGGGAATTACATGGGAAATAAAAAAAAGTATTCTTATGCTGGAGAGGGAGTATTTAGGGCTGCAATTTTAACCTTAATTATATTAGTTATTTATTCTATAGTGACAACTGTTTTGCCAGCTAGTATGAAGGTTACATCTGTTTTTTATATTGTAATAACGCTTGTGAGCGTACTTTACGGATCTATATTTGCTGCTAAAAAAGCAGGGGAAAAGGGTTGGCTAATGGGTATTATGGTTGCTACAACTTACATGTTACTTTTGTACTTAGTTAAGGTTTTGGGTGGTGGAAGTTCTGCTATCGGTATGCGTGAAATTGTAAGGGCTTTACTCGCTTTAGGTATAGGTACTTTGTCAGGAATGCTTGGAATAAATTTATAAAATTACTTTATTTAGCTAGAATGTTATGATATGATGTATAGGTCAACTTTATGATATGGAGGAATAAAAATGAAACATATAAAAACTATAAATTCAGCAACAATCAAAGAAAGTTTAAAAAAACCAGGATGCAAGGAATGTGCTAATTCATGTCAGTCAGCATGTAAAACTTCTTGTACAGTAGCTAACTTAGCTTGTGAAAACTAATAATGTTAACGGGGGCAGTAACTTAGGGTTACTGCTTTAAATTTAGTTAGGAGGAAGAAAATTGTCACTTATTCATAAATTTATTCAAGATAATGAACACTATGTAATTGATGTAAATTCTGGAGCACTACATATGGTAGATGAAATAGTTTATGATCTTTTAGATGAGAATGAACTTAGAAAAAAAGAAGATTTAATAGAAGATTTTAAAAACAAATATTCAATAGAAGATATTAACGAAGTATATGATGAAATTCAAAGCCTAGTTCAGGGAGAAACTTTGTACACAGGAGATTTATACGAATCAATTGCATTAAGTGGTGCAAAAGAAGAACCATATATAAAGGCACTGTGTCTAAATATAATTCATGATTGTAATTTAAGGTGTAAATACTGTTTTGCTGATGAGGGTGAGTACCATGGTGCCAGAAAAGCAATGTCAGTAGAAGTTGGAAAAAAAGCAATAGATTTTGTTTTAGAAAAATCTGGACCTAGAAAAAACATTGAGATAGATTTATTCGGTGGGGAACCACTTATGGCTTTTGAGATGATAAAAGAAATAGTTGCATATGCTAGGGTTCAGGAGAAAATTTATAAAAAATCTATAAGATTTACTATGACTACTAATGCCACATTACTTAATGATGAAATTATGAAATATATGGATGAAAATATGGGTAATATAGTACTTAGCATAGATGGACGAAAAGCCGTTAATGACAAGGTTAGAGTAAAGGTAGATGGAAGTGGTTCGTATGATAATATTCTTCCTAAAATTAAAAAAATGGTTGATATGAGAGATAAGTCAAAACAGTATTATGTTAGAGGAACATTCACTAGAGATAATACTGACTTTTTTGAGGATATAGAACATATGGCAGATTTAGGCTTTAAAGAAATATCTATAGAGCCAGTAGTACTTCCACCTGAGCATAAACTTTCACTTAGAGAGGAAGATTTGCCAGTGATATTTGAGCAATATGATAAATTATATGCTGATATGCTCAAAAGACATAAGGATGGGACAAGCTTTAAATTTTACCACTTTAATATTGATTTACAAGGTGGACCTTGTGTTTATAAGAGAATTGCTGGGTGTGGAGCTGGTCATGAATATGTAGCGATTACACCAGACGGTGATATATACCCTTGTCACCAATTTGTTGGTAATAAAGATTTCCTAATAGGAGATATATATCACGGGATTACTAATAAAAAGATGGTTAAAGAATTTAAAGAAGCTCATATATATAATAAACCTACATGTACTAAGTGTTGGGCTAAATTTTATTGTAGTGGTGGATGCCAGGCAAATAACTATAATTTTAATGGAGATATGCATATACCATATGAAATTGGATGCAAGATGCAAAAAAAGAGAATAGAATGTGCTATAGCTTTAAAAGCACAAACTATGAATAAGTAAATTATATTTAGGTAAGATTGACTAAATTTGTTAATCATAATATAATTGTAGTTATGAGTAAACAGTGAGGGGGATAAACATGAAAAAGAAGAAAAGCACAATACTGTTTCTAGTCAGTGTTTTTGTTGTTGGATTATTAGCATTTACAGGATTTCACGGATTTACAATAGGAGACTATAGAGTTAAACCATTTACTCAAACAATAAACAAAGGTTTAGATATACAAGGTGGAATTTCAGTACTCGAAGAAGTTCAAGGTGCAAAACCTGACATAAAAACCTTAGATAGAGCGATTGAGCTTATATCAATGAGAGTCAATAAAATGGGAATTAGTGAAACATTAGTTGCCAAAGAGGGTGATAAACGAATTAGAATCGAGATACCAGGTAAATTTGATTCTAAGGAAATTCTTGATACTGTCGCTAAATCGGGAGAACTTAAATTTGTTGGCCCTGATAAAGTAACAATCCTTACTGGTAAAGATGTAAAAGATGCTACTGCATCTCTAGGTGAAGATAATAAACCTACTATAAATCTTGAACTTAATGATTCAGGAAAGACAAAATTTGCAGTAGCTACGCAAAAATTTATAGGAAAGCCAATTACTATTTATATGGATTCTGAAGTTTTAACTAGTCCTACAGTACAAGCAGTTATTTCAGATGGTAAAGCTGTTATTACTGGAAGTGAGACTTTAGCTGAAGCTACAACACAATCACAAATCATAAAATCAGGTGCATTGCCTGTAACTTTAAAAGCTGTTTCGGTTAAAACAGTTGGTGCTACTTTAGGAGAGGCAGCAATGGCACAAAGTATGAAGGCAGGAGTTGTCGCAATATTATTTGTATTCCTATTTATGCTTTTATATTATAGAGCACCAGGTGTTATTGCAAATATATCTTTATTGTTATATGTTGTTTTGGTTCTTGGCGCATTCTCAGCTATAAATGCCACTTTAACACTTTCAGGTATTGCTGGATTCCTACTTACAATTGGTATGGCAGTAGATGCTAATGTGTTAATATTTGAGAGAATAAGAGAAGAACTTAAAACTGGAAAATCGATAAAATCTTCAGTACATGCTGGTTTTCATAGAGCGCTTCCATCAATATTAGATTCAAATATCACAACTATAGTTGCTGGTTTAGTTCTTTATATGATGGGAACAGGAGCTGTTAAAGGGTTCGCACTAACACTCGTAATTGGTGTAATTATAAGTATATTTACAGCACTTACATGTACTAAATTTTTATTGAAATCAGCAGTTGAAATGGGACTAATAAGTAAAACATCTCATTTTGGCGTAAAGAGGGGGTAAACATATGCTAAAGGTAGTTGAAAAAACTAAACTATGGTTTTCTATATCTCTAATTATAATTATAATAGGAATGGGGTTCATAGCAACTAAGGGTTTAAACTTAGGTATAGATTTTAAAGGTGGTACAGCACTTACTATAAATATGAATCAGAAATTCGATAAGTCAGATGTAGATAAAATAATTGATAAATATGCAAAGAATGATTATTTATCTAAAACAGTTAATGATGCTAAAGAAATTGAAATAACTGTAAAAAGTGATGCGATTTCAGCTGATGAAACAGCTAGCATGTTAAAAGAAATTAAGACACAATTTAAATCTAGTAGTTTAATTTCAGAAGATACAATTGGTGCATCTATTGGTTCTGAATTAAAGACAAAAGCATTAACTGCTTTAATTGTTGCTATGATTTTCATGTTAATTTACGTCGGAGTTAGATTTGAATTTAAATTTGCATCGGCGGCTATATTTGCATTAGTACATGATATTTTAATCACGATTACAGTATATGCAGTATTTCAAATAGCGGTAAATGCAACATTTATAGCTGCTATTCTTACTGTAGTTGGTTATTCTATTAATGATACTATTGTCATATTTGATAGAATAAGAGAAAACCAGAGAATCATGAGAAAAGCAACTATAGAAGAGATTACTAACACCAGTGTTACACAGACACTTGCTAGATCAATAAATACAGTTCTTACAGTTTTAATTTGTATATTTTCGGTATGGGTATTTGTACCATCTATAAGAGATCTTACTGGTCCATTACTGATTGGTATAGGAGTTGGATGTTATTCATCAATCTTTATAGCAAGTCCTATGTGGGCATTTCTTAAGAAAAGAACTAAGAAAGTAACTGTATAATCGCAACTAATGATACAATTTATATAATTAAAAACAAAGGACAGAGAAGTAGTATGTATTAATTACTTCTTTGTTTTTTTTATTTTACATAATAGAAAACTATAATTATATATTTTCTATTAATATCGAGGAGTTTTTATGGTGGATTTTTTTGAAAACATACAAAAGAATAATAATGATTTTATAGAATATAATATGTATAATCCATTTTTATTAAAGGGAATGGAGGATGCATTAAATAGGATTATAAAAGCGATAAATTATAGGGAAAAGATTGTCCTATATGGATTTTATGATGTGGATAGTATTACTGCAATATCATTATTGATGTTAGTTTTAAAGTTTGTAAACGCTGATGTTGAGTATTTTATACCAGGTGAACTTAGTGAAAAACGTGATTTAGTTGAAAAAGATATTACTAGTCATATAAAATATTTAGGACCTGGACTTATAATAACACTCGGATGTGGTACTAATTCTTTTAGTGAAGTAGAGCTATGTAAAAGTATTGGGATTGATGTTATAATAACTGATTTTCATAAACCCGTTAAACATGTCCCACAGACTATAGTTGTTAATCCAAATCAAAAGGGATGTAATTACCCATTTAAGGAGTTATGTACCTGCGGGATGACATTTAAACTAGCTCAAGCGATTTCTACTTATTATAAGATGAAATCTGTAAACAAATATATGGATTTGGTAATGATAGGTACTATATACAGCAAAAAAAAGCTAGAAAGTGAAAATAAAATAATTGCTGAAGAAGGCATAAAACAATTAAATTGTACAACTAATTATGGAATTTGTGCATTGATAAAAATACATAATATTAATATTATTAATGAAGAGACGGTTTTAAAATTAGCATCGACAGTAATGCCAACAATTAATCCAGTTGGAAAAATGGATAATGCTAAAATTGTTGTTGAGTTATTTATAACAACAGACCAAAATAGAGCTCTGCAGATATCAAAATATTTAGATAAGGAACTTAAAAATAGCATTAGATTAGAGAGAAACACTATAATTACATAAGCTTGGATTGTATATATAATGAACAGTTTATTTATATAATGAACAATATGGTATATAATGTTTGGTATATGGCAAGAGTAAAAATAATAAAGTCTTCATGTATTTATATAAAATGATTTAATTTAGGGGGATAAACATGGAACTTAAAAATAGTATAAGAGTAATAGAAAACTTTCCTAAAAAAGGTATTAGCTTTAAAGATATAACTACAATATTACAAGATGGAAAGGTTCTTAGGCGGACAATAGATGATATTGTTGAATATTTAAAAGATAAAAAAGTAGATGTTATAGTAGGACCAGAGGCAAGAGGTTTTTTATTCGGTGTCCCTGTAGCTTACGCTCTTGGAGCAGGATTTGTACCAGTTAGAAAACCTGGTAAGTTGCCTTATGAAACGCTGCAAATTGAGTATGAACTCGAATATGGAACTGATAAACTTGAAATACATAAGGATGCAATAAAGCCTGGACAAAGAGTAGCTATTGTAGATGATTTGCTTGCTACCGGTGGTACCGTTGCGGCGGTAACAAAACTTATAGAACAAATGGGTGGAGATGTTATTTCTTTAAATTTTGTAATAGAACTTACAGATCTTCATGGCAAAGAGAAACTTAAGGATTATGACATAATGTCTCTAGTAAAATATAACATTTAAGTCGGTTTATTTAGTGAATAAATTAAAATTGCATAATTCTACAAATTATTATATAATATTAGTAAAAAGTATTGGCTGGTTATTTAACCAGCCTTTGATTTTAGGAGTGTATAAGCATGTTAGAAAAATTATTATCTAAGATTGAAAATAATTGTAATAATGTAGACAAAGACCTTATTATTAAAGCATTTAATTTTTCTTATGCTGCACATAAAGAGCAAAAGAGAGAATCTGGTGAACCGTATATCGTTCATCCAGTAGAAGTAGCATGTATTTTAGCAGAAATGGGGCTTGATACTAGTACAATTGTTGCGGGCTTGCTTCATGATGTAATTGAGGATACAGTATATACTTTTGAAGATGTAAGCACAGAATTTAATATAGAAGTAGCAAATTTAGTGGAAGGCGTTACTAAGCTTGGCCTTATAAAATATAAGACTAAGGAAGAGGAACAAGCTGATAATGTTCGCAAAATGTTACTTGCTATGGCAAAAGATATTAGAGTTATTCTTATTAAGCTTGCAGATAGACTTCATAATATGCGAACGCTTAAATACATGCCAATTGTAAAACAAAAACAAAAAGCAAAAGAAACTTTGGATATCTATGCTCCACTGGCTCATAGGCTTGGAATGTCTAAAATAAAATGGGAACTTGAGGATTTATCACTTAGGTATTTAAATCCAAATGAATATTATAATTTAGTAAGAAAAATTGCTGAAAAAAGAGTTGAGCGAGAAGCGAATATTAACAATATAATGAAGGAATTAAAATATAATTTAAATATTGTTGGAATTGAAGCTGAACTTGATGGAAGACCAAAGCATTTTTACAGTATATATAGAAAGATGGTTACCCAAAACAAGACTATAGATCAAGTTTTTGATTTGACTGCAGTTAGAATTTTAGTTAATGATATTGGTAATTGCTATGCGGCTTTGGGTATAGTTCATACAGTGTACAAACCCATTCCAGGAAGATTTAAAGATTATATTGCTATGCCAAAACCTAACATGTATCAGTCACTTCATTCAACAGTAATAGGACCACATGGAAAACCTTTTGAAATACAAATCAGAACCTATGAGATGCACAAGACTGCTGAGTACGGCATTGCAGCTCATTGGAAATATAAAGAGGGTACAGATCAAAGCGATGATAAAACTCTTGATTCTAAACTATCATGGCTTAAGGACATTCTTGAGTGGCAAGGAGAAACTTTTGATGCAGAAGAATTTATGGAAGGCTTTAAAATTGATTTATTTTCAGATGAAGTTTTTGTATTTACACCAAAAGGAGAAGTTATTAACTTACCGTTAGATGCAACACCGATTGATTTTGCATATAGAATTCATACAGATATTGGTAATAAATGTATGGGTGCAAAAGTAAATGGAAGAATGGTGCCGCTTGAATATCACTTAAAAACTGGAGAAATAGTTGAGGTTATAACTTCACCTACGGCTAAGGGTCCTAATATTGATTGGTTAAATATTACAAAAAGTAATCAAGCTAAGAGTAAAATTAAGGCCTGGTTTAAAAAGTCTAAAAGAGAGGAAAGCATTGAAAAAGGTAAAGAATTATTAGAACGGGAATCCAAAAGACAAGAATATAATTTTGGAGTGATTGCTAAGGGTGAAGCAATAGAAAAAATATATAAAAAATATAATTTTAGAAGTTTAGATGATTTATTTGCATATGTTGGAGTGGGAGATATTATGCCTTCAACTATAGTTAATAGATTAAAAGAGGTTTATGAGAATAAAAATAAACAAGAAAATCTGACTGTCGAGGATATTGAGCAAACAATAACTAAGACTACAAGCAAAGATGATAAAAAGAAATTGGATTATTCAGGACTAATAGTTAAAGGCGAAGGAAATCTACTTGTTCGTTTCGCTAAATGCTGTAACCCGGTTCCAGGAGATGAAATAATAGGTTATATAACAATGGGACGTGGAGTTTCTGTTCATAGACGTGATTGTAAAAATGCTAAATCACTAATAAATAATGATGTAAATAAAGTGGTTGAAGTAAGTTGGGGAGCTTCCGAGGGGAAAGGGTATATTACTGAAATTCAAATTAAAGCGGATGACAAATATGGTCTATTATCTAGTATAATGGAGATAATAACATTAACTAAAACTCAACTTTATTCAATAAATGCAAAAACTTTAAAAAACAATGTTGCCTTAATAAATATAAAGTTAAAAGTTGCAGGTATAGAAAATTTGAAGGAATTACAAAAGAAAATTGCTAAACTATCTGGTGTATTAGAAGTTTATAGGATTAAAAATTAAAAATATGTTTACTTGATTTAGGAGATGCATTTATGAGAGCAGTAGTTCAAAGAGTTAAATCATCAAGGGTTGAAGTAAATCAAAAAGTAGTTAGCGAAATAGGTTTTGGTTTAAATGTTTTAGTTGGAATATGTGATGGAGATACTATAGATGATATAAAGTACTTAAAGGATAAAATTTTAAATCTTAGAATTTTCAATGAAGATGAGAAAATGAACAAATCTTTAATAGATGTTGGTGGAGAACTTCTTATAGTCTCGCAATTTACACTATATGGAGATTGTAGAAAGGGAAGAAGACCAAGTTTTATGAGAGCCCTTGGTGGAGAACAATCCGAAAAATTATATTTAGAGTTTGTAAAACAGTGTAAAGAGGCCTTAGGTGAAGTTAAAACTGGAGTTTTTGGAGCTGATATGCAGGTTTATATCCAAAATGATGGTCCAGTAACTCTACTTTTAGAGAGTAAAAAAGATTTCTAGGAGGGTAAGAATGCAAATTAAAAAAATAATAGCGGGTATATACGGAGCAAATTGCTATATATTAATGGATAAGAACACAAAAGAAGCGTTAGTAATTGATCCGGGTGGTGATGTTAGTGATATTGTTAAAGTAATAAATAATATGGGTGCCAAAGTTAAATATATACTTTTAACACATGGTCATGTAGATCATACATCGGGAGTTTCTGAACTTAAAGCAATAACAAAGGCAATAGTTTGTATAAGCAAAAAAGATGATGATTTAATAACTAAAGGAGAGTATTTATTTGGGCCTCTTATTAAAGGCGGTGCAGATAAATTATTAAGTGAGGGGGATATAATAAAAATTTCAAACGTTCAAATTACTTGTGTAGACACTCCTGGACATACACCTGGTGGTATGAGCTTTTTAACAGATAAGTGTGCTTTTACTGGAGATACACTTTTTGCAGGTTCCATTGGGAGAACGGATTTTGTAGGAGGAGACTTTAATGCTATAATTAGTAGTATTAAATCAAAGCTTTTATGCCTGCAAGGTGACACTATAGTATACCCAGGTCATGGGCCAGCTAGTACAATAAATAAAGAAAAATTAAACAACCCATTTTTACAGGAATAATATAGTGTATAATAGACTACAATTTTATATACTATGTTTATTAAGGAGTTAAGATGATAAAAGTAAAATTAAGTGACAAAAAATTTAATGATGATGTATTTCAAATCATAAATTTGTTCTACTTTTTTCCGGATATTAAATTTGTAGAAGAAGATTATGATTTTAATATTAGTGTAGGGGAAACTGTAGTAGACATAAAAGGTGAGCTTGAAAGTTTTGAGTATATGGTTAATAATTCATATAAACTTAAGGATGAAGTTAAAAAAGCCGTTTTTTTATATTTCTCAAAAATAACAACTCAGGAACTGCCTTGGGGTACAATAATAGGAATTAGACCTTCTAAAAAGGCCCTTGATCTATTAGAAAAGGGAGTAACAGACGATAAAATAATAGCAGAGTTTAAAGAAAAACATGTTACAAGAGAAGATAAGGCACAACTTTGTATTGATGTTGCAAAGTTCGAGCAAAATATTGTTAATAAAAAAAAGAATAATATAAGTATTTATATTGATATGCCATTTTGTCCTACTAGGTGTATATACTGTTCTTTTACTTCTAATCCTATTAGTAAATGCAAAAATATTGTTATGCCTTACCTTGAGGCATTAGCTCATGAAATTATAGAAATAGGTAATTATGTACGCGTAAAGAAGCTTAATATTGAATGCGTATATTTTGGAGGGGGTACCCCTACAGCAATAAATAATGAACAATTTGAGTTTATAATGAATTGTATATACGAACAATTTGTTTCACAAAATAATATACGTGAATTTACAGTGGAATGTGGAAGACCGGATAGTATAACACGTGAAAAATTAATTACTATGAAAAAATATGGAGTACATAGAATAAGCATTAATCCTCAAACCATGAATGATGATACATTAAAATTAATTGGAAGAAATCACTGTGTAGAAGATGTTTTTGAAAAATTTGAAATGGCAAGGGAGTTAGGGTTTGATAATATAAATATGGATTTGATAGTAGGTTTACCTGGAGAAAAAATTTCGCATATGAAAAAGACTTGTGACGAGATTTTTAAGATTAAACCAGATAGCATTACAATTCATGGTATGTCTATAAAAAGAGCTTCAAGGCTCCATGAAAATATGCTTAATAATTATAGGTTTGAAGTTCCAGGGCAAGAAGAATTAAATAAAATGTATGGGCTTACTGTAGAATTAACCAAAAAACTTGATATGAAACCATATTATATGTATAAGCAGAAAAATATGATAGGCAATATGGAGAATATAGGATATACAGCGATTTCTAAACAAGGAATCTATAATATTCAAATGATTGAAGAAAAACAAACAGTCATTGCACTAGGTGCAGATGCAGTTTCTAAAGTCGTGTTTTTAGATGAAAATAGACATGAAAGGTTCGCAAATGTAAAGGATGTTCGTGAATACATAAAAAGAGTAGATGAAATGATTGATAAAAAGATTATATTACTAAATACATTATATACTTAAAATGTAATGAATATTAAAGTAACTAAAAACACTGATGTAAGTGTAATATATTTAAAGCAAAAGGAAGGAGAAAAATAAAATGGCAGAAGCATTAAATGGTTTAAAAAGGACCAATATGTGTGGTGATCTTAGAGAATCACATATATCAAATACAGTAACAGTAATGGGATGGGTTCAAAGAAAAAGAAATCTAGGGGGACTTGTTTTCATAGATTTAAGAGATAGAACAGGGATATTACAATTAGTATTTGGAGAAGAAATAAACAAAGAAGCTTTTGAAAAGGCAGATAAAGTAAAACCTGAGTACTGCCTTGCTGTAACTGGTAAACTTGTTAAAAGACAATCTCCAAATGAAAATCTACCAACGGGACTTGTAGAGGTTAAAGGGGAGAACATAAAAATATTATCCGAATCAGAAACGCCACCTATATATATTAAAGAAGGTTTAGATGCAGCAGAAAATATACGTTTAAAATACAGATATTTAGATTTAAGAAGACCAGATATGCAAAAAATATTTATGATACGATCTAAAACAACTAAGGTTGTTCGTGACTTTTTAGATGAAAATGGATTTTTAGAAATAGAAACACCTATGCTTACAAAAAGTACTCCCGAGGGCGCTAGGGATTATCTAGTTCCAAGTAGAAATTATCCAGGTATGTTTTATGCACTTCCACAATCACCACAATTATTCAAGCAATTATTAATGGTGTCTGGATATGATAAATACTTTCAACTTGCAAGATGTTTTAGAGATGAAGATTTAAGAGCTAATAGACAACCGGAGTTTACACAAATTGATATAGAGATGTCCTTTGTTGAAGAAGATGATGTTATGGCTATTAACGAAGCATTAATCAAAAAAGTATTTAAACAAGTTGTGAATGAAGATGTCAAACTTCCTATAAGGCGAATGAAGTATAAAGAAGCTATGAGTAAATATGGCTCTGATAAGCCAGATATAAGATTTGGAATGGAAATTAACGATATTACAAGCGTTGTAAAAGATTCTGAATTTGTAGTATTTAAAAGTGCTATAGATAACGGTGGCTCAGTAAGAGCTATAAAAGTTGAGAATGCCGCAGATATGGGAAGAAAGAAATTAGATAAATTTGGTGATTTTGTTAAGACTTACCGAGCGAAAGGGCTTGCCTGGATTGCATGTAAAGAAGATGGAATAAAATCACCTATTGCTAAGTTCTTTAGTGAACAGCAAATGCAAGCAATACTTGACAAGGTAGATGCAAAAACTGGAGATTTAGTGCTTATTGTTGCAGACAAGAATAGTATAACGCTACAAAGTTTAGGAGCTCTAAGATTACATGTAGCTAAAGAACTAGAAATTTTAAAGGATAATAATGAATTTAATTTTGTATGGATTACAGAATTTCCTTTGTTTGATTATAGCGAAGAAGAAAATAGATATATAGCAGCGCATCATCCTTTCACAATGCCAATGGATGAGGATCTACAGTATCTTGAATCGGATCCAGGTAGAGTTCGTGCTAAAGCTTATGATATAGTCTTAAATGGAGAAGAGTTAGGTGGAGGAAGTATAAGAATACATAGCTCAGAGCTTCAAGAAACTATGTTTAAAGTTTTAGGATTTACCCGTGAAAAGGCATGGGAAAGATTTGGTTTCTTATTAGAAGCATTTAAATTTGGACCACCACCTCATGGCGGACTTGCTTTTGGACTAGATAGGATGATAATGTTTTTAGCGGGAACAGATAACATCAAGGATGTCATTGCTTTTCCTAAGAATCAAAATGCTTACTGTCCAATGAGTGAGGCACCAAACATGGTTGATGACAAACAGCTTAAAGAACTTGGTATTACAAAAGCTGAGGTAAAATGATAAATGCTTATGATAAATAAGTCAAAATATTTAAGTTATATTAAGAAAGATTAAGGGACAAGTTAAAGGTATAGAAAAAAATAAAGAAGTAAAATTTGATATCAAATTTTACTTCTTTATTTTTTTGAAAATCGTACTTATTGAAGCTACAAATACTATTCCAACTGCGATTGCACCTGCACTAAATAGTGTCTCAGCGCCTTTGGTTAGAGCAACAGTAAAGTTGCCTTTTACAGCTCCAAGGGTGGCGTAATACATTCCACCACCGGGCACAAGGGGTATGATTGCACAGATTACAAACATAGTCACGGGATTTTTATATAATCTTGCCATTATTTCTGAATATATGCTACCAACCATTGATGCAAGAAATAATGAAAAAACAAGGGATGGTTGAAGTCTTCCAGAAATAAGGTAAGTAAGCCAAGCGAGGCCACCTCCAAGTGATGCAATTATTAGGTTTTTACCACGAATGTTAAATAGTACTCCAAAACATAGAGAACTTAAAAATGCATAAAAAGAATTAAGGATCATACTAGAGTACCTCCAAACAATAAGAACCAAATTTTAAAAATTATACTTGTGCCAGAAGATATGGCAACGGCTATAAATAAAGCCTCTATTGATCTAGATATACCAGAAACTAAATCACCAGCAATAGTATCCCTTATTGCATTTGTAATGGCGATGCCAGGTACTAATAACATTATTGATCCTATTACTATAGTATCCATATTACCTACTAAATGAAGTGAGTTAGCTATTAGTGCTATGAGGGCAGCTACAGCACCGCCAAGCATATTTTTTAAAAAACTATTTACTTCAAATTTTTCTAAAAATAAACTTAAATAATTAATAAGGGCTCCGATTATAAAGGCTACAAAGAAATCTTTATAATTTCCACCAAAAAGTAACGTAAAAAATCCTGCGCAAAAGGCTGAAAAAAAAGTAGTAGTTTTTTCAGAATAAGGTTGTAAATTATTGATATATTCAATTTCTTTTTTTATATTCACTATGGATAAAGGGGTAGATACAACTTGTCTTGATAGATTATTAATCATGGAAACCTTGCGAAGATTAACTGTCCTAATGTGAATTCTTCTAATTAATGAAATAGTCTTATTTTTACGATTAGTTATAGAAATCATAATACCCGTAGGAGTAACAAAACTTTCAGTTCGTAATACGCCGTAAGACTTACATATCATGGTTATTGTTTGCTCTACCCTATAAGTTTCCCCACCATTTTCTAAAATGATTTTACCAGCTTCAGCAGCGATTTGAATAATATCGTCAGTATACATATAATCTCCTTTCTGAACAAATTTAACTTTAGATATTATATAGTATATAATAATAAAATTGCTCTATCAGTATATACCATAAAGCTAATAAATTCTTATTAGTTAGAAAATTAAGTTATCTTATTTATTATTTTGAGGATTTTAATATGTAACTTATGCCTAAAAAATGTGATTTAGGTAGCATTAATTTCTTATATTAATATTATTTTATAAGAAAAACCAGAAAATTTTATGAAATTAGCATGTTTTAGTTGATAATTATCGTATAAAATTTTATAATATAATTATACTATTTATTTCTGAAATTTCAGAGTATTATTTTTATTGATTTTTATAATTATTATTGGAATCATATTATTATTGGAATCATATTATTGGAATCATATTATTAGATTGTTTAATTTAAAAGACGAGAGGAAGGGTATGAACATGGAAGAAAATTTAAAAAACAGTGATTTAGCAATTTACAAAATAATTGAGGAAGAGAATACAAGGCAGGAGGATCATATCGAACTAATTGCTTCAGAAAATTTTGTTAGTAGAGCTGTACTTGAAGCAAATGGATCTATATTAACTAATAAATATGCAGAAGGATATCCTGGGAAAAGATATTATGGTGGTTGTGAAGTAGTTGATAAAGTAGAAGATTTAGCTCGCACACGAATTAAAGAACTTTTCGGTGCTGAACATGCTAATGTGCAACCTCATTCAGGATCTCAAGCTAATATGGCTGTATATTTTTCTGTGCTTAAACCAGGAGATACAGTACTAGGTATGAATTTGAGCCATGGAGGACATTTAACTCATGGAAGTCCGGTGAATTTCTCTGGAATATTATATAATTTCGTTCCTTATGGTGTTGATTTAGAGACAGAAACAATAGACTATGAAAAAGTTAGAGCTTTGGCTAAAAAACATAATCCTAAAATGATAGTTGTGGGAGCTAGCGCTTACCCAAGAGCTATAAATTTTAAACTATTTAGAGAAATATGTGATGAGGTTAATGCGTATATGTTTGTAGATATGGCACATATAGCAGGCCTTGTAGCAACAGGCGCACATGAGTCTCCAGTTCCATATGCTGATTTTGTTACTACAACAACTCATAAAACATTGAGAGGTCCTAGAGGTGGAGTAATTTTATGCAAAGAAAAATATGCAAAACAAATAGATAAATCTATTTTTCCAGGTATGCAAGGTGGACCTTTAATGCACACTATAGCAGCCAAAGCTGTTTGTTTTGGAGAAGCTCTTAAACCAGAATTTAAAGTTTACATTGAACAAGTGGTTAAAAATGCAAAACTACTGGGAAAAGAACTTCAAAAATATGGTTTTAAGTTAGTATCTGGTGGTACAGATAATCATCTTTTATTAATAGAATTAACAAATAAAAACATTACCGGCAAAGAAGCCGAAAAGTTATTAGATATTGTTGGAATTACTGTAAATAAAAATACTGTTCCAAATGAAACTTTAAGCCCATTTGTTACAAGTGGTATAAGAATTGGTACACCTGCTGTAACCACAAGAGGATTTAAAGAAGAAGAAATGAAAATAATAGCTGAACTAATAAATGAAACTATAGAAAAAAGAGAAGGAAATTTAGTGCCAATCAGAGAAAAAGTAAAGGAATTATGTAGTAGATTCCCATTATATAAATAGAAATAATAAAAAGTAGCAGTAACCTACATTTACTTAGGTTGCTGCTATATATTTTGTGCTAACTTTTGATATAATTAAAGGCATTGATAAAATTTAAGGTTGTTAAACATTAGAAAAAAGCTAGGGGGATGAATTATGATTGACTCACATATACACACAGATTTTTCAGATGACTCTGAAATGAAAGTTCAGTTTGCTCTGGAACAATCAAGAAAAAGTGGTATAGGTATGACTTTTACAGAACATCTAGATTTAAAATTTCCAGCAGGAGCAGATATGACTTTTGATATAGAAAAGTATTTTAATGATTATGAGAAATATAGAAGTGAAAAGCTTATGCTTGGAATTGAAATTGGAATGCAAGAAGTCTGTTTAGAAGAAAATAGGCAAGTTGCAAGTAAATATCCTTTTGACTATATAATTGGGTCCATACATGCATCAGCTGGGGAAGATATTTACTACCCCAAATATTATGAAGGTAAGACAAAAAAAGAAGCCTATGACAAATATTTTTTAAGTATGCTTGCTAATGTGGAGAAACATGACTTCATTGATAGTTTAGGACATATTGATTATATATCTAGATATGCAACTTATAATGATAAGGAAATACATTATAAGGAGTTTAATGAATATATAAATGCGATTTTTAAATCTATAGTACAAAACGAAAAAGTTATTGAGATTAATACTAGAAGATTGGAAAACAGAGAAGCATATAATAATTTAATTGATATTTATAAAGCATATAGACAAATAGGTGGGAAATATGTGACTATAGGTTCAGATGCTCATAATTCAGAAAATATCGGTGCTTATTTTACTCAAGCTATAAGACTTTGTGAGATATGTAAATTGAGACCTGTTTATTTTAAGAAAAGAAAAATGGAATATATGTCTATATAATAAGCTATGATTTATTGAAAAGACAGTATTAAGAAGTCTTAATACTGCCGTTTTATATTAACTTATTGTTATATGTTTACAAAGGTTAAGTTATTAATAGTTGTTATCAAGCTATACTTAAGGAGAATGAAAATGCAAAACAGTCAATTGATTAATCAAGTTATTGTATTATTTATTATTATGGCAGTAGGTTTTTATGCCAAGAAAAAGAAGTTTCTCAATAGTGCTTCTGATAAAGGCTTGTCTGAACTACTATTAAATATAACTTTACCATTTATGATAATAACATCATTTAATATTAAATATGAAGCAGCAATGGTTAGTAATGCTCGCAAAATTTTTATATATTCTTTTCTAATTCACATAAGTTTAATATTTATTAGTAAAGTATTTTTTTCAAAGTTCCCTATAAACAAACAACAAGTATTCAGGTTTATAACAATTTTTTCAAATGTTGGATTTATGGGTTATCCAGTGCTTGAAAGTATTTATGGGGGAATAGGTGTTTTCTATGCAGCAATATTCAATATTGCTTTTAATATTCTAGTGTGGACAGTAGGAGTAATGCTATTTACAGGCGAAAAAGATTTTAAATCAATGAGGAAAGCATTAGCAAATCCAGCGCTAATAGCTGTATTTATTGGTTTGATTTTATTTGTTTTTTCAATTAAATTACCAATTCCTATTGAGAATTCACTAAAATTAGTTGGAGCCACAACAACACCAATATCTATGATAATAGTTGGCTCAATGCTTGCAGAAATGCGCTTTAAAGATGCTTTTTCTGACTTATCGGTATACTATGCGGCTGTAATTAGGCTCTTAATAGTTCCAATGATTGTGTATATTATATTAAAAATGTTTAAAGTGGATGAATTGTTACTTACTATATGTGTTATACTGCAAGCAATGCCTGCAGCTGTAATGGCTCCAATAATTGCTGAGAAATATGGTGGGGATAGACTGCTTGCATCTCAATGCGTTTTTATAACTACGATAGTTTCGGGTATTACTATACCTATTATAATATTATTTTTATAAGTTTATTTAAGTAATTTGTTTTATATAAGATTTTGCGAGGAGGGTTTATAAATGGAAATTAACTTTACGGATAATTTAGAAAGAGGTATGAAGTTTTTAAAGACGCAAGGTGCTTTTTTAACTGTAAAAGATGGCGAGAAAATTAATACAATGACTATAGGATGGGGAAATGTAGGATATATATGGAATAGACCTATTTTTACTGTTATGGTAAGAAAATCGAGATATACAATTGACTTTCTAGAAAATACTAATAATTTTACTGTTAGCATACCTTTAAATGAAAATATGAAAAAAGCATTAATGGTTTGTGGAAGTAAATCAGGCAGAGATATCGATAAATTTAAGGAGTGTAATTTAACATTAGAAAAGAGTAAAAAGGTAGACACTCCAATAATTGGTGAGTGTGAACTTTTTTATGAATGTAAAATAGTATATAAACAAGAAATGGATCCTAAACTGCTTTTAAAAGATATTGTAAAAAGTTCTTATGAAATGGGAGATTATCATACTCTGTATTATGGAGAAATTGTAGAAACTTATAAAAAATAGAATCTATATATTGTCAAAATAGTACATAAAAATGTGTACTATTTTGATTTTAAAAAATACATATTAAAAGTCAAAAAGAGTCTTTTTCATATTTTCGTATTTAATAATGTAGTATTCTCTTTTTAACGAAATCTGTTCTAGAGCATAAGCTAATATATCAATTTCCGCATATGTGTTATAAAGTCCAAAACTAATTCTAACCATTCCTGGGTGATACAAATAAGGATTTTTTAAACGCTTAATTAGAAATTCATTAGAAATATCTAGTAATTTAACCAGATATGGTTGGGCACAAAAACAACCACTTCTTACCGAAATGCCACATTCATAAGAAAGTATTTTTGCAACAAGCGCGTGATGCATTCCGCAGATATTAAATGGAATTATGCTAACTCTGTCAACGCACATAGAAGGATCACAATATATCTTAACATTTGGTATATCTTTTATTTTATTGAGAGCATAGGCTGTTAATTTTTTTTCAACACACTCTACATTATTCATACCAATTTTACTTAATGTCCTAATAGCTGCGGCCAAAGCTATAGATCCTATAACATTTGGTGAACCAGCTTCATGTCTCTGTGGAGAATCATTCCATTTTATGAAATCATGGGTGACAATATTCACTGTACCACCGCCTACTAAATCAGGTTCACAATTATCTAAAATACTTTTAGGGCCTATTAATACTCCAGTCCCAAAAGGTGCATACATTTTATGAGCAGAGAAAACCAAAAAGTCTATATTACATTCAGAATTTTTACTATTCATCATAAAAGGAGCATGAGGAATTAATTGCGCTCCATCAATTAATAATTTAGAATTAAACTTATGAACTAGTTGAGCTATGTCATATATAGGATTTTTATAGCCAGTTACATTTGAAGCACCTGTAATTGTAACTAATCTTACATAATTATTGTACTTATTCAATTTAGCCTCTAAATCATCTAATGATAACTTTCCGTCTTCATCTACAGAGATATATTCTACAATATATTTATCTCGAAAGGGTAGGTCATTTGAGTGATGTTCCATATCTGTAGTTAATATTACATTCTTTTTGTTAGGATCATATAATAAATTAGATAATTTATTAATAGCCTCTGTGGAGTTTTTAACATAGATTACTGTATTATTAGAATCAGCATTAACAAACTGCCTTACAATGTTTCTTGAATCATCATATATTTTGGTAGTTAATTGGGACTTATATCCTTCACCGCGATGAATGGAGGAATACCATGGTGCAAAATCAATAATATCTTCCATAACAGATTTGAAGGGTGGAGTAGTTGCTGCATTATCAAAATTAATTGCAGTAACCATTTTTCCAGATATAAGGGGTACCTTTTTATTTATGCCAAGTATCAAATCTCTGTAGCTTGGACAATTACCTTTAAATGACATGATACTCCTCCTCGCAAAATTATTTACAATACATAGTATTAGGTTTGCGAGGAAAAGGTGATACATAAAAAATTATACTTTTGACAAATAGGATCTATTTATTAACTAATTCATAAGCTTCATCAAAATTAGCAGTTAGTTGAAGCCCAGTGACCATATTTTTCACGGTTACAGTTTTGTTTTGCATTTCTTCATCACCTATTAAAATTGTATGTGGGATTCCTAATTTATTTGCATAACCAAGTTTCTTGACTATTTTAGTATCTTCAAGGTAAATTTCCGTAACTATTCCCTTATTTCTTAAGAATGTTGCAAAGGAAATCGCATAATCAATAATATTATTATCAAGTGGTATAACAAGCACTTTGGTTATAGAGCCGTTTATATCATTTTTAAAAAATCCAACCTCATTTAATTGATAGAATAAGCGAGTTAAGCCAATTGAAATTCCGACTCCTGGTAATTTTTGCTTTGTATAGTATTCTGCTAAGTTATCATAACGGCCACCGGAACACACGGAACCAATAGATGGATATTCATTTAAAAATGTTTCATAAACAGTGCCTGTGTAATAATCAAGACCTCTTGATATTTTTAAATCGATTTTAAAATTGTCATCTGGGACTCCAAACAGTTTAACGTATTTAGCAACAGTTGAAAGCTCAGATATACCATCTTGAAAGTTTGAATTAGAAATATTTAAATTTTTTAAAAATAATAAAATATCCTCATTGCTTCCGGTAGCATTAATAAATTCAATAATTATATCTATAACTTCCTTTGTTAATCCACTTGTTAATAGTTCCTGCGTGGCTACACTGGCTCCAATTTTATCTATTTTGTCAATAGTCCTTAGAACGTCGGATTTATCTTCAATTCCTAAAGACTCAAAAAATCCATTTAGAATTTTTCTGTTATTTACTTTTATGGTGAAATCCTCAAAACCGAGATTATTAAATATTGAGTAAATAATACTGGGAATTTCAGCATCATTTAAAATGCTTAAATTGTTGCTTCCGATAATATCAATATCGCATTGATAAAATTCGCGAAAACGACCTTTTTGATTTCTCTCTCCTCTATATACTTTTCCAATTTGATATCTTCTAAAAGGAAAAGTTAAAGAATTAGAATTTTGAGCCACATACCTTGCTAGTGGTACAGTTAAATCGAATCTAAGGGATAGATCATTACTACCTTTTGAGAATCTATAGATTTGTTTTTCAGTTTCTCCACCACCTTTTGCAAGTAAAATTTCTGATTTTTCAATTACTGGTGTATCTATTGGCATAAAACCAAAACTTTCATAAGTTTTCCTTATTGTATCTGCTAATTTATTGAACTGGATTTGATCTAAGGGTAATAACTCCATAAAGCCTGGTAAAATCGATGGTTTTACAATTTCATTTTTCATTTTAATACCTCCTATAAAAATATAAAAAACCCGACATAAGTGTTGTACTTACTTGGGCGATCATCCTCTAAAGTGCTTGTTAAATTATACTATATATAATTGAATACTTCAAGGATGAATATAAATTTAGTTTTTATGTTATTTTAAGATTTTAACGACATTTCATAAGTAAAGTCTCTCACCTCTATAAGTGGGAGTATAAGCCTCCTTCTGAAGTCGTTAATCTGCAGCGACCCAGGAGATGATTTAATGAATATATAATATGGAGCATTATGGACATATAGGCTGATTATTAATGAATAATAAGATAATATGGGTTATGAATAGATATAATAAAAGAAATTTGAAAAATTTATAGTTGACAAGATTACTAGGATTTGATATTATAAATTTAGAAAGTGTAGTAAAACACTCTACTTTAATGATACCTTGTAAGGAAAGATTATATGATATAAGTAGTAATTACTTAATTATCTAGAGTGAAAACTTTAGGAGTCTAAGATTCCATATAAAATCATTAATGCTTCACCACCTGTGATGATAAATAACACCTTAGGTGATGATTGATAACACTTAAGTTGTTAATAAATAGCTGCGCAGAGGATGATAAAAAGGAGTGATTAAATGAAATTATCTACGAAGGGAAGATATGGAGTTAAAGCCATGGTAGATTTAGCGATAAATTATGGAGAACACCCTGTATCTATAAAGAGTATATCTGAAAGACAAGGTATATCTGAATATTATTTAGAACAATTATTTTCATCACTTCGAAAAGCCAAGCTTATTAAGAGTGTAAGGGGATCCCAGGGAGGATATTTACTCAATAGAGATCCGGAAGAAATAACTGTTTATGATATTATTAATGTACTTGAGGGACCGATAGAAATTTCAACTTGTCTTCATGATGAAGAATGCACTAATATTGATTGTTGTGCCACTCGGCCATTATGGAAAAAAATTAAAAATAGTATAGATAGTGTAACTACTTCTATAAATTTAAAAGATATTGTATCTGATTATAATGAAATGACATTAATTAAAGGAGTGAAGGATAATGAATAAATCAATTTACATGGATCATGCTGCAACAACATATGTTAAACCAGAAGTAATGGAAGAAATGCTTCCGTATTTTACAACGTACTTTGGTAATCCATCTTCTATTTATACATTAGCAAGAGAGACTAAAAAGGCAATTGATATTGGACGTGACAAGGTAGCAAAGGCAATAAATGCTGATTCAAGTGAGATATTTTTTACAAGTGGTGGTTCAGAAGCAGATAATTGGGCTATAAAGGGTATTGCTTCTGCTTATAAGAAAAAGGGAAATCATATAATAACTACTGTTATTGAACATCATGCAGTACTTCATACTTGTGAGTATTTAGCAAAAAACGGATTTGATATTACATACTTACCAGTAGATGAATATGGATTTATTAACATTAAAGATTTAGAAAATGCAATTACAGATAAAACTATCTTAGTATCAGTAATGTTTGCTAATAATGAGATTGGAACAATAGAACCTATAAAAGAAATAGGAGCATTATGTAGAAGCAAAAAAATACTTTTCCATACAGATGCAGTTCAAGCGGTAGGACATATACCGGTTGATGTAAAAGAAATGAATATAGATTTATTATCACTTGCGGGTCATAAATTTTATGGACCTAAAGGCATAGGAGCTTTATATATACGAAAAGGTATTAAAATAGAAAATTTAATACATGGTGGTGGACAGGAAAGAGGCAAAAGAGCTGGTACTGAAAATGTAGCTAGCGTAGTTGGAATTGGTAAAGCTCTTGAACTAGCCGTTACAAACATGGAAGAAAATAACAAAAAACTAGTTTATTTAAGAGATAAACTTATGAATGGGCTATTAAAAGTACCTTACACAAGGCTTAATGGACCAATAGGAGAAAAAAGACTTCCAGGGAATTCAAATATTTGTTTTAGGTTTGTTGAAGGTGAATCTATATTGTTAATGCTCGATGCAAAGGGTATTGCAGCATCAAGTGGAAGTGCATGTACATCTGGTTCTTTAGACCCATCTCACGTGTTGCTTGCAATAGGCCTTATTCATGAGATAGCTCATGGGTCACTAAGATTAACAATAGGCGATGAAACCACTGAAGAAGAAGTAGATTTTGTATTAGAAACAGTTCCGAATGTTATAAAAAGATTAAGAGATATGTCACCATTATATGATGACTTCTTAAAGAAGGGGGAAAAATAATATGGATTACAGTGCAAAAGTTATGGATCATTTTACTAATCCAAGAAATGTAGGAGAAATTGAAAATGCTAGTGGTGTAGGTGAAGTTGGAAACGCTAAATGTGGAGATATTATGAAAGTTTATTTGAAAGTTGAAGATAATATAGTAGTAGATGCAAAATTTAAAACTTTTGGTTGTGGATCAGCTATAGCTTCTTCAAGTATGGCAACAGAACTTATTAAAGGTAAATCTATAGATGATGCATGGACATTAACAAATAAAGCTGTAGCTGAAGCTCTAGATGGACTTCCAGCAATAAAAATGCATTGCTCAGTACTAGCTGAAGAAGCTATTCATATGGCAATAAATGATTATAGAAAAAAAGCTGGTTTAGAGGAATTTGATTATAAAGAACACGATGACATACATGGTGAAATACCAGAAGAATAGGTGATTTTAAATGAAAAAAAAAGTAGTTATTGGAATGAGTGGAGGAGTAGATAGTTCTGTAGCGGCATATCTTTTGCAAGAGCAAGGGTATGAGGTTATAGGAATTATGATGAAGCTCTCACCAGATAATCCTGATTATGAGGAAAATGAAGGTGGCTGTTGTTCTATTTCAGCTGCAAATGATGCAAGACGTGTTGCAGATGTATTAGATATACCATTTTATGTTATGAATTTTAAAGATATATTCAAAAAAAATGTTATCGATAATTTTGTAGATGAATATATGGAGGGTAGAACTCCCAACCCTTGTATTGTATGCAATAAGACTATTAAATTTGATGAATTTTTAAGAAAAGCGAGAGCCCTTGGTGCTGATTATATAGCTACCGGTCATTATGCTATAATAGAAAAGCAAGATGATAGATATGTGCTTAAAAATTCAGAAGATAATAAGAAAGATCAAACCTATGCCTTATATAGTTTAACGCAAGATCAACTAAGCCGTACTCTAATGCCTTGTGGAGAATACACTAAGCCAGAAATACGAAAAATTGCAGAAAAAATTGGGCTTGAGGTTTTTAAAAAAAGGGATAGTCAAGAAATTTGTTTTATACCTGATAATGACCATGGAAATTATATTAAAAAATATAGTGGTCGTGAGATAAAGCAAGGAAACTTTGTTGATAAGCAAGGGAAAATTTTGGGAACACACAAAGGGATAGTATACTACACTATAGGCCAGAGAAAGGGGCTAGGCATTGCCCTAGGAAAACCTGTATTTGTGAGTGGTATTAATCCTATTACTAATCAAGTAGTAGTAGGTGATGAAGAGGATATATTTAAAACTGGGCTCATAGCGAAGGATTTGAATTTTATTATTTTTGATACATTAACTTCAAATTTAAAAGTTACAGCTAAAATAAGATATTCGGCAATTCCACAACCGGCTACTTTAATTCCTATGGAAAATAATAGAGTAAAGGTTATTTTTGATGAGAAACAAAGAGCTATAACCAAAGGTCAATCAGTAGTTTTTTATTTAAAAAACTTAGTGGTTGGCGGAGGAATAATAGAGAAGATTTTATAAATTAAATTAAATGAAGTTACTTTAATTAGTGATTATAACATAGGGATGTCTAGTTAAAAAACTAGATATCCCTATGTATTTATAAGAAATAATAGTTAATATTATAAAGTAACGATTAGGATGCTGTTATCAACAGTTTTATTGAAAGGAAAGGAGTAATACTATGGAATATAGTGATAAGGTTATGGAGCATTTTTATAGTCCAAGAAATATGGGTGTATTAGGTGATGCTAATGGTATTGGAGAAGCAGGAGATCCTAATTGTGGAGATATAATGAAAATCTATATCAAGGTAGAGGACAATATAATAAATAGTGTTAAATTTAAGGCGTTTGGTTGTGGCTCTGCTATAGCATCATCCAGCATTGCTACAGAACTTATAAAAGGAAAAACATTAGAAGAGGCTTGGCAGCTAACCAACAAGTCAGTTATTGAAGCTTTAGAGGGCCTACCAGTTGTAAAAGTGCATTGCTCAGTACTTGCAGAGCAAACTATACACAATGCAATAAATAATTATAGAGAGTCTCAAAATCTGAAGCTTTGGTAGTATAAGTTTAAATAAAAATGGAACTACATTGAGGACTAATCAATGTAGTTCCATTTTTATTTAATAATTTGAGAATGATTTTATCTTATTATTAATTCTATTGATTTTGTTGGTATTTATTGTGTTTAACATATCATTATTGATTTTATACTTTTCTTTAAGTTTCAGTATACGGTACACACTGTCATTAAGCCTTTTTTCTGATATTGTTTTACTCTGGACTGCAGCTTTTAGTGAATTAATTACTTTTAGCTCATTATTATATTCATGACATACTAAAATAATATCACTACCGGCATTAAAAGATTTAATGGCAGCATCACCAATGTCATTATATTTTATTATGGCTGCCATGGTCATATCATCAGTAATAACTACCCCGTTAAATTTCAACTTTTTTCTTAGTATATCAGTTATAACAAGTTTTGACATGCTAGCAGGGTTTGAATTGTCTATTTTGTTAAGCAAAATATGTGCAACCATAATAGCATCAGCATTATTTTTTATAGCTTCCTTAAAAGGTAATAGTTCAAAATTATTAAGCGTTTTTAAATCTTTACTTACTAGCGGAAGACCTACATGAGAATCAACTGATGTATCACCATGTCCCGGAAAATGTTTTACAACAGGAATTATATTATTATTACTTATGCCTTTCATGGTTTTAATTCCTAGTTTGCTCACGATTTTTGCATTATTACCAAAGGATCTATCCCCTATTATTGGATTATTAGGGTTACTATTTATATCAAGTACTGGAGCAAAGTCCATGTTAAACCCATAAGTTTTAAGTTCTTCTCCAATAATTTTTCCAATGTTGTAACTTAAGTCGGGATTATTCTTATTGCCTATTATTTGATTTGAGGGAAGTTCTTTTATTTCATAAGGCATTCTTGATACCCTTCCGCCCTCCTCATCAACAGAGACAAACAGAGGAGCTTTATTTAAAGAATTATTGATTTTAATTGAATTAATTAAGCTAAGTAGTTGATTAGAATTTTCTACATTTTTGCGAAATAAGATAACTCCAGAAACTTTATGCTGTTTAATTAAATTAGTTATATTATTGTTTATTGTATAACCATCCATTCCAACAATTACTAGCTGACCTATTTTTTCATCTAAACTCATAGAATCAACCTTTTTTTGAACTAAATCAATAGGTTTTACTTTTACATTATGAATTTCATCGTTAATCTTGACCTTGGGTATAGGACTCGGAACTGAATTATTACAAGCAGATAGCAATAAACTACTAATTATTAGGATACCTATAATGGATTTTTGCATTATTAAATTTAACCTCTTTTCTAAAAATAAATCAAATAAAAAAATCATTAAAATTCAAAATTACTAATTAACTATACTATTTTAAATATATATAAGCAATAGTATTAATGACAATTTATAGAAAATGAAAGTTATATATTCAATTTGATTTTATAAACAAAAATATTATTTTAATCTTTTATATATGTTTTATGTAATATTTTTCATACTAATTGGAAAACATAAGTACAACAAAAAATAATTAAGTTCTTTTGATGTAGGAGATAATATGTTTAAAAGCAAAGATTTTATATTTATGAATGTTTTGAGTGTGGAGGGTAAGAAAATAGGGTTTATCAAAGATTTGTTAATAGATTTTAATAAAGGTAAAGTAATAGGATTTTTAATATCGCCATATAATTTTTTTCAAAGAAATATGATTGTATTAAAAGAAGACATCGTATACTTTAATAAACACATGGTGGTTAAAAAAGTAGAAAAAAGTACACATTTATGCTTGCGTAGTTTCATTAGTATGGATGTAATAGATATATCTAGAAATATATTGGGTATGGTTGAGGATATTAATTTTACAGGTAATAATTTTGAAGTAAAAGGGGTTATAGTGTCTTCTGGATTTATTACGAATTTACTTCGTGGAAAAAGAATAATATTAATAAATGAATTAATACTTGGTGAAGAAAATATTCTTTATATCCCAAATCATGATCAATATTGTTTTAAAAGTATGCCTCATAACTTTTTTGTACAGGAGAAATCTAATGAAAAAAATTAATAAAAAGAAGCTTCTTATATGTGTAGTAAGTATTTTTATAGTACTAGTCATAATCGTTATAGCCATAAGAATACCAATTATTAAACAATTAATAAATTTAATAGTTATATCATTTATTATAGCGTATATTTTAAAACCATTATATATGGTTTTAATTAGAAGAGGATTAAATAAAAAAGCAGCATCTGCTTTAATAATTGTTGGTTTATTATGTTTAATATTACTAACATTTGTAGTGGTAATACCATCAATATTTAGAGAAAGTGTGTCCATAAACAAAGCAATAAACGATTTGGGTAGTTATTTAGTTAATGCAAAAACAAAAATGAAAGTATTAAGTACGAACAAAATAATGAGTAGTATTATTAATACCATATATTATAAATCCAATACACAAATCATTTTGATATTCAACAAGTTACTTGATTTTATCATGGGACTTGGGCAGAATATAATAACTTACATGGTTTCGCCTTTAATAATATATTACTTTTTATGCGATAGTGAAAACATGATAAATAAATCCTTAATAATTTTTCCGCCTGAGAGTAGAAATATAATAAAAAAAATTATAGATGATATTGATAAGGTATTAGGTAGATATATTATAAGTCAGCTTATTTTGTGTGGAATTATAACTATTGCTACATTTTTGATATTAATGTTTATGAAAGTTGATTTTCCTTTAATACTATCATTAATAAATGGAATTTTTAATATAATTCCTTATTTTGGTCCTATTTTTGGGGTAATACCAATAGTTTTAATTGCATTACTAGAATCACCAAAGGCAGCTTTATATACAATAGTATGGTTGCTTGTACTTCAACAAATTGAAGGAAGTATATTGTCACCAAAAATAATTGGAGAAAGTATAAGTATGCATCCGCTTACAGTAATATTATTATTAATGATAGGTGGAGAAGTGAGTGGAATTATAGGCATGATACTAGCAGTTCCAATAGGTGTAGTAATTAAAGTTATATACGAGGACTTAAATTATTATTTATTTTAGCTATGGAAATCAATTATTAAATTTTCTTAAATATTGACAAGAAATAGATTATTACTTATAATTTATATATAATAAGGTATTTAGATAAAATACGTTATAATGAATAGTAAAGTTAATATTAGGTAATGATGAGAGTTAGTAAATATATGGAGTCATTTAGAGAGGAAGTGGATGGTGAAAACTTCTTGATGGGTATATTGAAGCTATCTTTGAACCTAATTTTATTGAGAGATATTGTTAAATAGTTAATTTTGTTAATTATTAGCGGTATAATTAGGGTGGTAACGCGGAAAACTTTCGTCCCTTGTTTTGGGGGAGTGAAGGTTTTTTTTATATTATAAAAATTTATGTATTTAAATAACGGAGGAGATATTATGGAAAATTTAGGGCTAAACGAAATTAGGGAATCCTTTCTAACATTTTTTGAAGATAAAAAACATCTTAGACTTGAGAGTTTTCCTCTAGTGCCTAAGAATGATAATAGTTTATTACTTGTAAATGCAGGTATGCAACCACTTAAGCCATATTTTACAGGAATTCAAACGCCGCCTAGTGTTAGAGTAACTGACTGTCAAAAGTGTATTAGAACAGGAGATATTGAAAATGTAGGTAAGACCTCAAGGCATGGTACTTTCTTTGAGATGTTAGGTAATTTTTCTTTCGGTGATTATTTTAAAAAGGAGATTATTCCATGGGCTTGGGAATATGTAACTGAGGTTTTAAATATACCAAAAGAAATGTTATATGTAACTGTATATTTAGAGGATGATGAGGCTTTTAATGTATGGAATAAAAATACTGATATTGATCCATTACATATTTTCAAATTAGGAAAAGAAGAGAACTTTTGGGAAATAGGTCAAGGACCTTGTGGACCAAGTTCAGAAATACATTTTGATAGAAATGTAAAATTAGGCAAAATAAAGACTAGTGAAGAGTTTATTAAAGCAGGAAATGAAGATAGAATAATAGAATTTTGGAATTTAGTATTTACTCAATTTGATAAGGATGAAAAAGGCAACTATAATAAATTAAAAAATCCTAATATAGATACAGGTATGGGACTTGAGAGAATATCTGCTATTATGCAAGGTACGGATAGCATATTTGAAGTAGATACTATAAAAAACATTTTAAAGGAAGTATCAAGCGTTACTGATACTAAAAGCGGAGAAAGTCCTGCAAGCGATGTATCATTGAAAATTATAACTGACCATATCAGGAGTGCAACTTTCATGATAAGTGATGGTATACTTCCATCTAATGAAGGCAGAGGTTATGTATTAAGACGGTTAATAAGGCGTGCAGCAAGGCATGGCAGACTACTTGGAATTAAGAATACTTTTTTATATGAACTTTGTGATATGGTTATAAAAAATTCCTGCGTAGCATATCCAGAACTAAATGAGAAAGCATCTTATATTAAAAAAGTTGTAAAAATTGAAGAGGAAAGGTTTCTTGAAACTATAGGTTCTGGTATGGATATATTAAAAGGTTATATACAAGAACTTGGAGTTAATAACGATAAAATATTAGGTGGAGATAAGGCTTTTAAATTATATGATACTTATGGTTTTCCGTATGAACTTACAGAAGAAATACTAGAAGATGTAGGTATAAAGATTGATTTGAAAGAATTTAATACCGAAATGCAAAACCAGAGGCAGATGGCAAGGGATGCCAGGGGACACTCTGATTACATGGGTAACGCAGATAATGTATTGAATTTAATCCCTAAAGATTTAGATATTAAATTTGAAGGATATGATAAAACTGAGTTGTCGTCTAAAGTGAAAGTTTTAATTAGTGGTGAAGGAATTGTTACAGAAATCTCAAAAGGTTCAAAGGGTATAATTATAACGGAAGTTACACCTTTTTATGCTGAAATGGGAGGTCAAACTGGAGACAAGGGAATAATTTTTAATGATAATTTTAAGGCTGAGGTTTATGATTGTAAAAAGAGCGTTTCTGGAAAAATTGTACATTTTGTAAAAATAATTAGTGGAAAATTGTTAACAGATGAATCGGTAATTCTTAAGGTTGATGAGGATAGAAGAGCAGAAATATGTAGAAATCATTCAGCAACACATATGCTACAAGAAGCTTTGAAAGAGGTCCTTGGAGATCATGTTCATCAATCAGGATCATACGTAAATGAAGATAGATTAAGATTTGATTTCACTCATTTTTCTGCATTAACCCAGGATGAAGTTAATAAAATTCAAAAGATAGTAAATGACAATATTTTAAAGGCATATGCTGTTAATACTAATGTCATGACTATAGAAAAGGCTAAGGAAAGTGGAGCTATAGCATTGTTTGATGAAAAGTACCAAAATGATGTTAGAGTTGTATCTATAGGAAATTTTAGTAAGGAATTATGTGGAGGTACTCATGTTAAAAACACAGGAGAAATAGGCCTTTTTAAAATTTTATCTGAATCAGGAGTGGCTGCAGGAGTTAGAAGAATTGAAGCTATAACAGGTATTAATTCTATTGAATTTCTAGAGGATAAAAATAATCAATTAAAAGATATTGCAAGTACATTAAAATGCTTCGAAAAAGACATAATTAATAAATTACAAACTCAATTAGTTGAATTAAAAGAGAAAGAAAAGGAAATAATATTATTGAAACGGAAATTAGCGAGTTCTTCAGTAGATGATATGTTAAACAATGTTAAAGAAGTTAAAGGTGTTAAAGTTATCTTTGGTACAGTACGTAATATGGACGCAGAGGCATTAAGAGACTTAGCAGATAAACTTCGAGATAAACTTGGTGATGGAGTAGTAGTACTTGGAAGTAGTGTAGGTGATAAAGTACAATTTGTTGCAATGGCATCTAAATCTGCAATAGATAAAGGAATACATTGTGGAAAAATAATTAAAGAAGTAGCTAAAATTGCTGGTGGTGGCGGTGGTGGTAGACCAAATATGGCAGAGGCCGGTGGTAAACTTCCAGATAAATTAGATGAAGCAATAGAGAATGTGTGCTCTATTATTGAAAGATTGGTAAAATAGTATACTTTTTGTAATAGTTGTTTTATAATATAATTAGTTAAAAGTATTATTAATATGTAATTTTACAATTAATTATGATTAAAAAATTATAAAATATAACGAAGTGATTTCCTAGTGTACTAAAATGTGGTAAATTACGGCGTTTAGTGTATTATAAGGAAGGGGTGTATAGAATGGATAGTAATCAAAATACAGTCCAATTTGATTTTGTAAAAGATAAAAAGGATTTAACAAAAACTATTTTAACTGACGTATATAATTCGCTTATAAAAAAGGGATATAACCCAGTAAATCAAATGGTAGGATATTTAATATCTGGAGATCCTACATATATAACGAACTATAATGGAGCAAGGGCGTTAGTAAGAAAGCTAGAAAGAGATGAAATATTAGAAGAAGTTTTAAAATCTTATCTAGACATAAAAAAATAAAATGCCCATATGGGCATTTTATTTTTTAAGATAATACTATATCATAATAAGTCAAATGGTAAAGGAGTTTTACATGAGAATATTAGGATTAGATATTGGAGACAGAACAATAGGGATAGCTGTAAGTGATCCATTAGGGCTAACAGCGCAAGGAATCACAACAATTAAAAGAAAAAGCATAGTAATAGACATAGAAGAAATTGCTAAAATATGTAACAAATATGATGTAGAAAGTTTTGTATCGGGACTTCCTAAAAATATGAATGGTACTATTGGGCCACAAGGAGAAAAGGTTCAACGGTTTTGTGAAAAGCTTCGCGAAACATTGAACTTAGAAGTAAAAATGTGGGATGAAAGATTAACTACAGTAGCTGCTAATAGAATAATGCTTGAAGGTGATCTATCCAGATCAAAACGAAAAAAAATTGTAGATAAAATTGCGGCTACATTCATTTTGCAAGGATATTTAGACAGTTTAGGCACACGTTTATAAAGCAAACGATCACAAATCAGGATATTAAATTAAAATATTATTTATTACATAATTAAAAAGGAGATAAAAAAATGGATAACAATGTAGAGACTATACTATTATATGATGAAGAAGGTAAGGAAATAGAATTTGATGTGCTGACAAAATTGGACATTAAAGATAAGGAATATGTTATAGTTGCACCAACTGGAGAAGAAGACATTGATGCGATTGCATTAAGAGTTGAAAAGGATGCAGAAGGTAGTGATATTTTAGTTACAATAGAAGACGATGAAGAGTTTGAAATGATTTCAGAAGCGTATGACGCGATTTCTTCTGATGAGATTTAGTCCTATTATAGAAGAAGATGTTAATTAACTTTAAAAAATTTTAAACAAATTATCCTGTTTTCTTAATACTAAATGATTATCAATTGACATTATTTAAAAAAAGTATTAAAATAAACCTATAGTAAAGAAATTTATACTTATAGGCCAAATGATGGTTATTAGAAAAGGGGTATATATATGTCAAAGGTATCTCCAGAGAGTGTTGAGAGTTTAAAAGAAACCTTAAAACAAGAGGGATATAAACTAACTCCACAGAGAAGAGCTATTTTAAATGGAATAATTAAAAGTGAAGGTAGCCATCTTACCGCAGAAGAATTATATGACTTGGTTAAAATTGACTGCCCAGAAATAGGTCTTGCTACAATTTATAGAACAGTTCAACTTTTAGAGGATATGGGTGTAATTAGAAAATTTGATTTAGATGATGGATGTAGCAGATATGAACTTAACCATCAAGATGAGCATCATCAACATCATCACCTGATATGTAATCGCTGTGGTACAGTACTAGAAGTACAAGGAGATTTACTTGAAGAATTAGAATCTATTGTTGAAAAAGAATATAATTTTAAGATTGAAGACCATAGTTTGAAATTCTATGGTATTTGTGAAAAATGTGCAGGAAAATAAATTTTGAATTAATGGCATATAAAGTAAATATTCGGATTTATGTTGGGTGATATAATAAAAAAAACAAATTAAATGATATAATTTAAGTGAATTTATCATTTTTTAATATTGAGTACTAGACACAGTTGACTTTTTTGCAAGATAATATTAGAATAAGTATAGTAAGTGCGAAAATTGGATACTTCAAGGCGTATCCAATTTTCGTTTGTGTAAAATGTGTAAACACATGAAAAAAATTGGAGGATTAATATGAATTTATTTACAAGAAATGACGTCAGAAATATAGCAATTATTGCCCACGTAGATCACGGCAAGACAACACTAGTGGATTGTTTACTTAAACAAAGTAATATCTTTAGAGAAAATGAAAAAGTACAAGAGAGAGTAATGGATTCAAATGATTTAGAAAAAGAAAGAGGAATAACAATTCTTTCTAAAAATACTGCAGTAATGCATAATGGAATTAAAATAAATATAGTTGATACTCCAGGACATGCTGATTTTGGTGGAGAAGTTGAACGTGTGCTTAAGATGGTTGATAGTGTACTTCTTGTAGTTGATGCATATGAAGGTCCAATGCCACAAACTAAATTTGTTTTAAAGAAAGCATTAGAATTAGACCTTAGACCTATAGTTGTTATAAACAAAATTGATAGAAAAGATGCTCGTCCAACTGAAGTTCTTGATGAAGTCTTTGACTTATTTGTTGAACTTGGAGCAGATGATGAACAATTAGATTTTGCAGTGGTATATGCTTCTGCTAGAGAAGGTTTTGCAAAGCTTGAAGTTGATGATGTAAGTGATAATATGGAACCATTATTTGATTCTATAGTAAAGAATGTAAAGGCACCAGAAGGATATTTAGATATGCCACTTCAAATGCTTATTTCTACTATTGATTATAATGAGTATGTTGGAAAAATTGGAATAGGAAAAATCCAAAGAGGATCAATTAAAAGAAATGAACAAGTTGCACTTATAGCTAAAGATGGCACAATAAGCAACGTTAAAGTTTCAGCTCTTTTCGTTTATGATGGACTTAAGAGAGTAGAAACTGAAGAAGCAATGCTTGGTGATATCGTAGCAGTTTCTGGTATTCCAAACATTAACATTGGTGAAACAATAGCTGATGTACTTGAGCCAGAGGCACTTCCATTCGTTGAAATTGATGAGCCTACACTAACTATGAATTTCATGGTTAATAATTCTCCTTTTGCAGGTCAAGAAGGAACTTTTGTAACATCAAGACACATAAGAGATAGACTTATGAAAGAACTTGAAACAAATGTTAGTTTAAGAGTAGTAGAAGCTGAAGAAGCAGATGGTTTTGAAGTAAGTGGAAGAGGAGAACTTCATCTTTCAGTTCTAATTGAAACTATGAGACGTGAAGGATATGAATTCCAAGTGTCAAAAGCTAATGTTATATATAAAGAAGAAGATGGACATAAAACAGAGCCAATTGAATTCCTTACAATTGACGTTCCAGAAGAATTTATGGGCGTTGTTATGGAGAAAATGGGACCTAGAAAAGCAGAGATGGTTAATATGACTTCTGCTATAAACGGATACACTAGATTAGAATTTAAAGTACCATCAAGAGGATTGATTGGATTTAGAAGTGAACTTATGACTGATACTAAGGGTAATGGTATAATGAATCACGTTCTAGATGGTTACGATAGATTTAAGGGCGAGATTCCAGATAGAAGTAGAGGTTCATTAATTGTATTTGAAGGTGGAGAAACTATAACTTACGGATTATTTAATGCTCAAGATCGTGGTACTCTTTTCTTAGAACCAGGAGTGCCTGTATATGCTGGAATGATTGCTGGAGAATGTGCAAGAAGTGGAGACATGGAAATAAATGTTTGTAGAAAGAAACAATTAACAAACACTAGATCTTCAGGAGCAGATGAATCACCAAAACTTGTTCCAGTAAAACCTATGTCACTAGAGCAGTGCTTAGAATTTATAGCTATAGATGAGTTAGTTGAAATTACACCACTAAATATTAGGATGAGAAAAAGAATATTAGACTCAGGTGAAAGAAAAAGAGCCGGTGGAAAAAAGAAATAGATAAAATAAAAAATAAAAAATAAATAATTTTATTAATGAGAAAGAAAACCAGAAAATTAATTTATATGGTTTTCTTTTTTAATATAAAAAGGTTATATATACATATTAATATAAACATGAAGCGCAAGGAATTTATTTAACTTGTGTTATTAATTTTGGAGGAAAGTAAATGAGTGGTGTAACATATGATTATATGGAGCAATATTTAAGAGAACTTATACCAAGTAATAGTGGTATTTTAGATGATTTAGAAAAGTTTTCTATTAAAAACAGAGTTCCTATAGTTCAAAAGGAAACTGCTAAATTTTTAGAGTTAATGGTAAAAATGAATAAACCTAAAAAGATTTTAGAACTTGGAACTGCTATTGGATATTCTGCTATTTTAATGAATATAGCATCAGCTGGTTTAAGTGAAATTACAACTATTGAAAGAGATCAAAGAATGATAGAAATTGCAACCGCTAATATAGTGAAATGCGGACTGCAAGACAAGATTACTATTGTAAAGGGAGATTGTTTAGAAATTTTAGAAAATCTCCAGGATGAATATGATATGATTTTTATGGATGCGGGCAAAGGACACTATAATCATTTTCTTCCTCATTGCTTAAGGCTTTTAAAAAAAGATGGAGTTCTTATTGCAGATAATGTACTTTTTAGAGGAATGGTTGCATCAAAAGAACTAGCAACACACAGAAAAATAACTATAATAAAACGTATGAAAAGCTATTTAGAACTAGTATCTAGTAATGATGACCTTATAACTTCCGTAATACCTATGGGAGATGGCATCTCAGTTACGATAAGAAAAAATATGGGTAGCAGATAGGGGGAATAAAACTTATGAAACCAGAAATACTTGCACCAGCAGGTAATTTAGAAAAATTAAAAGCGGCTATAAATTTTGGTGCAGACGCAGTTTATTTAGGCGGGAGCAAATTAAATTTAAGGGCTTTTGCAGATAATTTTAGTAATGAGGATTTAAAAGAAGGAATTGAATTTGCACACGTAAGGGGTAAAAAGGTCTATGTTACTTTAAATGTGTTTCCTCATAATGATGATTTAGATGGCCTAGAAGATTATTTAAAAGAAGTATATGAAATAGGTGCAGATGCTATTATTGTGTCTGATCCAGGGATTATTATGACGGCGAGGGAAGTAGTACCAAATTTAGAAATACATTTAAGCACTCAAGCTAATAATGTAAATTATAAATCTGCTATTTTTTGGCATAAACAAGGGGTTAAAAGAATTGTTCTTGCAAGAGAATTGTCGTTAAAAGAAATTAAAGAAATTAGAGCAAAATTACCTGATACTTGTGAACTTGAAGCATTTGTTCATGGCTCTATGTGTATGTCCTACTCAGGAAGATGTCTTATGTCAAATTACATGACTGGCCGTGATGCAAATCGTGGACAATGTGCTCAGCCATGCAGATATAAATATTTCTTAATGGAAGAAAAGAGAGATGGAGAATATTTTCCTATAATTGAAGACGATAAAGGTAGTTATATAATGAATTCAAAGGATTTATGTATGATAGAACACATACCAGAACTTATGGAATCAGGCGTAATGTCCTTTAAGATAGAGGGAAGGATGAAAAGCTCATATTATGTTGCATCTGTATGTAAATCTTATAGGGAGGCACTGGATGCATATGTACAGGATAGAGCAAATTATAAATTTGAAGCGAGATGGTTGGATAATCTATTAAAACCTAGTCATAGACAATTCTATACTGGATTTTATTTTGGTGATCCGAGCAACCAGATATATGAATCTTCGTCATATATTAGAAATTATGATATAGTTGGAGTTGTAAGAGGCTACGATGAAAAGAATAATATTGCAACAATTGAGCAAAAAAATAAAACATATCTTGGCGATACAGTAGAAGTATTAAGACCGATAGGCGAAAATGTTTTAATTACTTTAGATGATATGAAAAATTCTAAAGGAGAAATCATACCTTCTGCCCCAAGTGCTCAGATGATATTTACTGTAAATGTTAAGGAAATACTACGCGCGAATGATATTCTTATTAAGGCTAAGGAGAAAAAATAATGAATCACCCTATACTAATCGGGATAACCGGCGGGACAGGATCTGGAAAGAGCACTATTGCTAGAGAAATATATAAACAGTTTGATGAGTCGTGTATTGCTATGATTGAACAAGATTCTTATTATAAAGATCAAAGTGAACTTTCTCTTGAAGATAGAATAAAAACAAATTATGACCATCCTGATGCATTTGATTCGAAGCTTTTAGTAAAACATTTTAATCTTCTTTTAAAGGAAAAAGTCATTCAAAAACCTATATATGATTTTAAAATATTTAACAGAACAAAACAAACAATTCCGGTACAACCTAGGGACATAATTATATTTGAAGGAATACTTATATTGGATAATAAAATTCTTCGTGATATGCTAGATATTAAAATATATGTAGATACTGATGCAGATGTAAGGTTTATAAGAAGACTTACAAGGGATATCAAAGAAAGAGGAAGAACGATGGAGTCTGTTATAAAGCAATATCTAAACGTAGTTAAACCAATGCATGAACAATTTATCGAGCCTACCAAAAGATACGCAGATATTATAATACCAGAAGGTGGGCATAACAAGGTAGCTATTGATATACTTACTGCGAATATAAGTCAGATATTACAAAGACGACCAAAACAATAAATGATTAGTATAAAACATCTCTTTCTAGGCTAGAATTAGTCTAGGGGAGGTGTTTTTATGTCAAGTAGAAATAATATCTTTGGTTACTCAAACCGAAAGAGTGAAATTAAAAAAAGAACGTGGATTGTAATGGTCCTATTTATGCTATTAATTTGTTTATTATTTTGGAGGGTTTCAAATTGTATGTATTTTAATTCTAAACCATTAAAAACTATGGCCGATGCGCAATATACTATTGATGAAAAATATGGGCCGCAATACAAATTACTTGATTGTAATGGAAACGACCTTTTAACTTATAAAAAACATTTTTATGCAATTATCGATCCGGTAGATTATCTTAGATTTAATGAATATACTAGTAAATATGATTTAGAAATTTTAACAATAACGCTTCGAAATTTTAATAAAACTTATGATTTAGAAAAAATAAAAGGAACTGGTACTGGACAAAAGTTAAGATATGAAATTGATGAAGTTACATATGAAAAGCTTAAGGATATTAAAAAGGTAAAAGGCTTTTATACTTATTATTCTAATGATGTTGTAAAAGATGGTTATTGGAAAATAGAAAACGTATTAACAAGTACAACTTACAATAAAGTAACTGTTAACCCAGAATCTAAAAAGGTAGTTAGTAAGACTGTATCTAAGGGCGCTGATTCCCTAGAAATGCAATTATATAATAAAACTAAAGAGAACGAATACACAAAAACAAGTTTTTCTAAAGGCGTTAATGGTGAAATAGGAGCTGGTACAACTGTTACACCTAAAAATAACATAAATGTAAGACTTACTATAGATGAACAAATTCAAGTTAAAGTTGAGAATATTCTTCATGAGGAAAAGTATAATAAAATTGGTATTTTACTAATGGAGAGTAGTAGTGGAAAGATAAGGGCTATGGCACAAAAAGATGATAATGCATATAACGTAAATCTAGGATATCCAAGCACTAATGGAGCTTTACCAGGATCAATTTTTAAAGTTATTGTTGATGAAGCTGGTATAGATATGAACAAAATAAATAACTATCAAGAATTTACAATAAATTCTAAAATATTCTCAGAGGAACCATTTAAAGGAAACACATTTACAGTTGCAGAGGCTTTAGCCAAATCTTCAAATAATATATTTGCCCAAATAGGTTGGAAAGTTGGTGTTCAAAACATATATAATTATGCTCAGAAACAAGGCATGGTAAGTAAAGTGTTAGATCTTGAGCAAGAGGATATTGGTAACTTTCAGGAGGATATATCAAACCCTACGTATGCACAAACTAGTCAAACAGCTATTGGTCAAAATATTACAATAACACCCTTAGAAGCGCTTAGTATCCCAAATACTATTATAAACAATGGTGTGTATGTTAAACCAAGCATAATAGACGCATATGTAAATGACAAGAAAGAAGTTTTAGAGAAAGTCACTCCTAAAAGTACTAGAGTATTAAAAAAACAAACAGCAGAAACAGTGAAACTTCATATGATTGATGTTGTAAACAAGGGAACTGGAGATGCGGCATATATTAAAGGAATGGATATAGGTGGGAAAACAGGCACGACTACATATGAACAAGGAAATAAATCGGATGGTTGGTTTGTAGGATTTTTTAATTTAAACGGAAAAAATTATTCTATGGTCGTATATGTGAATGATATTAAGATGAATATAGCTGGTATAGCAGATGAAGAAGGTGGGGGTACAGCTGCTCCAATATTCAAAAAAGTGGTTAATTCACTTAAAAATATGCAGTAAAAAGCATTTATTAATAATAAATAATTTTCTAAGTCCATGCACTTTTAATACAATAATTCATATTATATTAATAAGCTCTATTAGGAGGAACATCTGTGTTTTTCATGAATTGTTTATTAGATATGATTGGAAATGTTACATTTTTGACAGCCTATATAACAGGTAGTAGTTCATTCCCTCAACCACTAAGTGAAGAAGAAGAGAAAATCTATTTAATAAAGCTTGCAGAAGGTGATTTACTAGCTAAAGGAATACTCGTTGAAAGAAATTTAAGACTAGTTGCACACATAGTAAAAAAATATTCCTATCCAGGGAAAGATGTAGATGACCTTATATCTATTGGAACTGTAGGACTTATTAAAGCCATTGATTCTTTTGATACAAATAAAGGAACAAGGCTTGCTACCTATGCTGCGAGGTGCATAGAAAATGAAATACTTATGCTTATTCGAAATAATAAGAAAACAAAAGGTGAAGTGTATCTGCAAGATCCTATTGGAACAGATAAAGAGGGAAATGAGATATCCCTTATGGATGTACTTAGTAGTGATGAAGATTCTATAATTGATATAGTAGAAAGTAAAATACAAATAAGAAAGTTGTATTCCAAGATAAACGTAGCATTAATGGATAGAGAGAAGATAATAATTCAAATGCGCTATGGATTGCTTGATGGTAATCCTCGAACTCAAAGAGAAATTGCATTGATCCTGGGAATTTCTAGATCATATGTATCAAGAATTGAGAAAAGAGCATTGAAGAAACTTAATAAAGAATTAAACAGCACAAAAAAATATGGTAAATAGTTCTAGCAAATTAGAACAACTATGGTATAATTATATGATGTATAACTGTAAGTAAAGCAAAATATTAAATAACCTAAATTTAAAATTAGAGTTAACTATACAAAATTGATATTAGAAACTTCATTAAAAACAGGAGGGCAAAAGATGAAACCTCTTAACGAGTTATTAAAATGGACAATAGAAAAAAACGCATCAGATTTGCACCTAACAGTTGGCTCAGTTCCTGTTATTAGAGTTAATGGTCATCTATTGCAAGTTGGTGAAGATAAATTAACTCCAGCAGATACTGAAAAATATGCAAGAGAAATATTGGATGATTCATATGAAGAATACTATAATAATGGTGAAATTGATACTTCTTACTCTATTGGGGGACTTGGAAGATTTAGAGTTAATGTTTATAAGCAAAGAGGAAGTGACACTGTAGCTATTAGGGTAGTTGCATTAAAGATACCTACACTTAAACAACTTGAACTTCCTGAAGTTGTTCGTGCACTTACCACAAAACAAAGGGGCTTAGTCTTAGTGACTGGGCCTACTGGAAGTGGTAAAAGTACAACGCTCGCGGCTATGGTTAATGAAATTAATTCAACTAGAGCATGTAATATTATTACACTTGAGGATCCTATTGAGTATTTACACAAACACAATAAATCAATTATCAATCAAAGAGAAATCGGAAAAGACAGTAAAAATTATCAAAATGCATTGAGAGCAATACTTAGAGAAGATCCAGATGTTATTTTAGTAGGTGAAATGAGAGATCTTGAAACAATTTCTATTGCGATTACTGCAGCTGAAACGGGACATTTGGTTTTCTCTACACTACATACTATTGGAGCAGCAAAAACAGTAGATAGAATCGTGGATGTATTTCCTCCATATCAGCAACAACAAATTAAGGTTCAATTAGCTGCAGTGATGCAAGGAATAATTTCACAACAATTAATACCTAAAATTAATGAAAAAGGAAGGGTGGCGGCTCTTGAAGTAATGATATCAACCCCAGCAATTCAAAATCTTATTCGTGAGGGTAAAACACATCAATTACAGTCTTGTGTTCAAACTGGCGGGAAATATGGTATGAAAACTATGGATATGTCAATTTCAGATTTATATAAAAGATCAGTTATATCTAAAGAGGATGCAATAACTTACTCTGTTGACAATGAAATGATGGTAAGGATGTTAGCACTTTAACGACATTTCAGGAGGAAAGTCTTCCACTTATATAAGTGGGAAGTAAACACCTTAACAATTAGAAAACTTCAGTTGAAGTATAAATCTCCTTCTGAAGTCGTTAATATTTCAGCGACCCAGGAGATGATTTAATTAGTAATTTTTAAATAAGCTAAAGTCAAAGAGAAATTACAACTTTTAGCTTGTTCTTTTTCTGTTTAAAGTTATAATTAAAATTACAAGAAAATATTACCTTGGGAATATTCCCATATAATATAACATTGCATTTTCTATATATTGATATTATACTTAGTATATGAAAATAAATTGTCTTTTTAGTATTATTGGTTTAATTTGGTTTATAAATATGCAATAAATTTTAACTATATTTAAACATATAATAAATTTTTAAAAAAAAAGATAAAAATAAGAGGAAAATTTATTTTTTTGTTGAATATATACACTTGAGGTTTCTCTTATGAGGGGGGATAAACTTAATGAATGAACAGATTGTAGGAATAGATTTAGGGTCATCAAAAATATGTGGGGCAGTTGGTAGAATTAGTAGTAATGGAAAACTTCAGATTATAGGCATTACATCAGTTGTATGTAGTGGTTTAAATAAATCAGTTGTAATAGACATAGACAGTACAGCTGAAGCTATTAAGCAATGTGTTACGCAATTGGAACGTATGACAGATACACAAATTAGTGAAGGATATATATCACTGCCTGGAGGAATTTGTGAATTAGTAAGGAATACTGGGATGATTGCAATATCTTCTGAAGATAGGGAAATCAAACAAAGTGATGTAGATAGAGTAATCGAAGCAGCGAAACTTATTTCAGTTCCAGCTGATAAAGAAATAGTGGGTGTTGAGCCAGAACAATATATTGTTGATGGATATGACAATATTAAAGATCCTAGAGGGATGAGTGGAATAAGGCTCGAAGTTGAGGGACAAGTTGTAATGGCGCAATCTACAGCTGTTAGTAATTTATTGAAAAGTGTTAAAAGAGCTGGTATTAAAGTAAATGGGATAGTGCTTCAACCATCAGCAATATCTGAGGCTGTACTTCGAAAAGAAGAGAAAGATATGGGAATAGCACTTGTTGATGTTGGAGCTCAGACTATTGATATATCGATTTATAAGAGTGGAAAATTAAAATATACATCTATTGTACAATTGGGTGGAGACAACATAACTAATGATATATCAATTTGTCTTAAAGTTCCTTTTAGCGAAGCTGAACGATTAAAACATAAATATGGAAGTCTTATCAAAGGTTCAGAAGTTGATTCTGAGAAGATTAGAGTTAAAGATTCTTATAACAATTTAATGGAGATTGATAATAATTTATTAATTGATATAATTTGTGCTAGGGTAGAGGAATTATTACATTTAATTAAAAGAAATTTATTAAGTAGTGGCTTTTATAAGGAAATCACAGGTGTAGTAATAGTTGGTGGAGGTATATCGTTGTTTAGAGGAATGAATGACTTGACCAAAGATATACTAGAAAAATCAGTGAGAGTAGGGTCGCCTGAATATGTAGGCGCAGCTAGCCCAATATATGTTACAGCAGTAGGCATAGTGCTTCAGGCTGTTAATAATCTTAAAACTAATACTAGTGCATTTGAAGATTCAGATGAACCATTATACGATAATAAATGGTCAAAAAACCAAAATACAAAAGGGAAAAATAAATTTGCAGCAAAAGTTAAAGGTTTTTTTGCGGATTTTTTCTAAAAAGGAGGTATTGTTGTGTTAGATTTTGATGTTGATGTTCAAGAGTTTGCTCAAATTAAAGTAATTGGGTGTGGAGGTGGAGGAAACAATGCTATAAACAGGATGATTATGGAGGGACTTAAAAATGTAGAGTTTATAGCTATTAATACAGACAAGCAAGCTTTAATTCTTTCACATGCTGTTCAAAAAATTCAGATTGGTGATAAACTTACTAAGGGACTTGGAGCAGGAGCTAATCCAGAAATTGGTATGAAAGCAGCTGAAGAAAGTAAAGAAGAAATTTCTCAAGCAATAAAGGGTGCAGATATGGTGTTTATTACTGCAGGTATGGGTGGTGGTACAGGTACTGGTGCTGCACCTGTGGTGGCAGAAATTGCTAAATCCATGGGAATACTTACTGTAGGAGTTGTCACAAAACCATTTCCATTTGAAGGCAGGAAAAGAATGATTAATGCTGAAATAGGAATAAAAACTCTTAAAGAAACAGTAGATACTCTAGTAACAATACCAAATGAAAGGTTATTAACTATGGTTGATAAAAAAACTACATTGATGGATTCTTTCAAAATGGCAGATGATGTTTTAAGACAAGGTATACAGGGTATATCTGATTTAATTACAATACCCGGTCTTGTAAATCTAGATTTTGCAGATGTGAGGACGATTATGCTTGCAAAAGGGCTTGCCCATATGGGAGTTGGTAGAGCTTCTGGCGATAATAGATCTCAAGAGGCAGCCAAACAAGCTATCTCAAGCCCATTACTTGAAACATCTATAGTTGGTGCTACGGGTGTGCTTTTAAATATTACTGGTGGAGTGGATCTTGGATTACTTGAAATAAATGAAGCTGCAGAGATTGTGCAGGGGGCAGCTGATCCAGATGCTAATATTATTTTTGGAGCAGTAATAGATGAGGAGTTAAAAGATGAAATAAGAATAACCGTTATTGCAACTGGTTTTGAAAGTGATAACGTTGTAAAACCAGATAAACCAGTACAAAAACCTAAAGTAAAAGAGACAGTTAAACCTAACGAAGAAGTTGCATATACTAAAGATTATGAAGATTCTGATTTAGAAATTCCAGCTTTTTTAAGAAGACCAAACAAATAAATAACAACAGAAAATACAAAACAAATAAATAAAATCATAAAGTGCCCTTTGGGCACTTTATTTGCGTTTAGCCAATTATAATTTACTTATATGTAATTAAGGCCTTTAAGTAATGTGTATAATTTATAAAAAAATATCTATTGTATATCAAAACTATTTACAATAATATGGGAATAAGTGGCGTTTTATAAAAGAATAAAAATAATGATATGTGGTAAAAAATGACAAAATTTTAATGAGATTAGTTATATAATAATCTTAAAGGAGGAAGAAAGAATGGTAGTATATGTAGATGTTCTCATATTAGTAAATTTTATAGTTAATCTATTCATATTACACGTTACTGTTCAAACATTAAGAAAAAGAGTAAAACTTAAGTGGATGTTCATTTCAAGCCTAGTAGGTAGCTTATATGTTATAACAGTATTATATCCTAGTCTTAAGTGGATGACATTTTTACCTTTTAAGATATTGATAGTAATTGTTATGATATTTATTGTATTTCATGAAAAAAGATTTTTATTTAATATTAAGGCTACATTAATTTTTTTATTGTACTCAATTCTTTTAGCTGGGATGTGTTTTTTTATTCAAATGAATAGTAAAAAAGATATGTCATTTGATGTAGTTATAATAAATTTTCCTTATGAAAAGTTACTGCTTTCAGTAATGATCATCTATATAGTGATATATAGGATCATAATTTTTATAGGAGATAGGAAAAAAATATCTACGCTTATATATACTGTAGATATAGTAAATAAGAATTATATAAAAACTATAAAGGCATTTTTAGATACTGGGAATGAACTTCGCGAGCCTGCTTCCAATTTACCCGTATTGATTGTTGAACGAAATATTTTAAGTGGATTTTCCATAGAAAAGAATAATACATATTCCATTCCTTATACAGTAGTAAATGGAACTAGTGGTAGACTTATGGGATTTAAACCAGAATATATTAATGTTCATATTAGTAAAAAAAATATAGAAACAAAAGATGTAATTGTAGCATTTTGTGAGTATAAATTAAGTAAAGACAATGATTATAATGGACTTATGTCTAGAGGAATACTCAGCTAATAAGCCTAAAATTAGCAATTATTTTTTATAATAATATATATATATAAGGGGGAAATTATGTTTAATTTTAAAGTGATGTTAAACAAGTTATTTGCTAAATTTAAAATGTTTTCAAACAATTTGTTTTATATTGGAGGCAATGATGCACTACCACCTCCTTTGACTAAAGATGAAGAGGATGAATTGGTAGTTAGACTTGATACTGGAGATAAAAGTGTAAGAGCCACCTTAATTGAAAGAAATCTAAGGCTCGTAGTTTATATAGCAAGGAAATTCGAAAATACGGGTGTTAATATTGAAGATTTGATTTCAGTGGGAACTATTGGTCTTATTAAAGCCGTGAATACCTTTGATCCTGAAAAAAAAATTAAGCTTGCTACATATGGATCACGATGTATTGAAAATGAAATTTTAATGTATCTTAGGAGAAATAGTAAAATAAAAACTGAAATTTCTCTTTATGAACCTCTAAATGTTGATTGGGATGGTAATGAATTATTGCTTTCTGATATAATTGGAACTGACAATGATGTGGTTTACAATATTATTGAAGAAGATGTAGATAAACAATTACTTTGGCTTGCTATGCAACGGTTAAATTCAAGGGAAAAAGAAATTGTGCAACTTAGATTTGGATTAAATGGAACAACGGAAAAGACACAAAAGGAAGTTGCTGATATACTTGGTATATCACAATCATATATCTCAAGGCTTGAAAAAAGGATAATAAAAAGATTGCAAAAGGAAATTAATAAAATGGTGTAAGATAATTTTGGATTAGTATTAGGCACATGAAAATAAATAACGAGTCAGCATACTATTATTTTTGACTTATTATTTATTTTCATGTGCCTTATTTAAAAAAATTAAAGAAAATTCTATTTATAAATATATTTTTAGTGTCTAATGAATATAGATAATATAAAGTGGTAGGCATTCACAAGACATAGAAGATGTCTTGCTACTTGAATAAGAGGTTTTAAAACGGTCTAAGGGGGTAATAAAATGGAGAACTTAATGTTTGCAATTAATAATTTAAGACAGATGGAAATTATAGATATAAATTCAGGATCAAAAATGGGATATATTAAAGACTTGAAAGTGGATTGTGATGACTATAAAATCATTTCAATACTAATGCCAACTCAGAAGTCATCTTGGTTTAATAAAAATAATAGTATTGAGATCCCTTGGGAAAAAGTGAAAAAAGTTGGTATTGATGTAATTCTTGTAGACGGTAGTGATGTAATTATGGAAAACGAATAATATACTATTTTAATTTATAAGATAAGTGTATAATGTTAGTATATTTGTTAACTATACTAGTAAAAGGGCGTGAAGAACATTGAAGTGTCCATATTGCAGCTGTGAAGAAAGTAAAGTAGTAGACTCTAGATCAACAGATGACAATATTGCTACTAGACGTCGACGTGAGTGTCTAAGGTGTTTTAAACGATATACGACTTATGAAAAAGTGGAAAATGTACCTATTTTAGTAATAAAGAAAGATTTTAACAGAGAATATTTTGATAGAACAAAGATACTAAATGGACTTATGAAGGCATGTCAAAAGAGACCAGTTTCAAGAAAACAAATTGAAGCCATATGTGATGAAGTAGAAAAACAGTTAAACAATGAAATGCTTACAGAAGTAAAATCTGATTATATTGGAGAACTTATCATGAGTATATTAAAAAATGTAGATGAAGTTTCTTATGTGAGGTTTGCTTCAGTTTACAGACAATTTAAAGATATTAATACATTTATGGAAGAGATAAGAAAATTGATGTCTAATGAAAAAAAATGCCCTTAGGCATTTTTTTTAGTTTGTAAAAATCAAATAATAATGGATGTAAGATATACAGGAGGTAAATTAATGGAAATAGAAACTTTTAATAAATATAAATTTATAAAATTTCAAGTTGATAATGTCGTTATTTTGTTTTCGACAGCAAGTGGTGGACTTGATTTTAATTGTCATACTGATGAAGGATTAGTAAACGTAGAAAAAATAAAAACACATTATAACCTTCAATCTATTGGATATTTAAATCAAATTCATAGTGACTTAATTTTTGATTTTGATGGTAATATAAAAGATGGAGATGCTTTAATAACAAATAAAAAGAATAGAGCTATAGGTGTTTTTACTGCAGATTGCGTTCCTGTAATTTTGGTAGATACTAATAAAAATGTTATAGCTGCTATACATAGTGGATGGAAAGGTACAAATGCATTGATAGTAAGCAAAACTATTAAAAGAATGCAAGAAACCTATGGCACATTAACTAAAAATATTATGGCGTATATTGGACCACATATTGGAGGATGTTGTTATGAGGTTAGCAAGGAACTTATAGAAGAGTTTACGAGTAAAGATATTTATAGTAATATTAAAATAAGTTATAATAATAAATTAGATCTAGAAAAGTGCATTATAGCGCAGCTTAATGAAAGGGGTATAAAAGAAAAAAACATTAAAACTACTAATGCGTGCACTTCTTGTAGTAAAGAGTATGAATTATATTCATATAGAAGTAGTGAAAATAATTATGGTAGAATGTTTTCATTTGTTTATTTGAAAGACATTTAAAAGAAATAGGTGGTAATTAAGTAATAAATACATGAAAATATGGAGGGATTAAGATGGCTGAAGAAAAAGTATTAGTGGTGGATGATGAAGAACATATAAGGGAATTAATTAAATTTAATTTAGAAAAAAATGGATATAAAGTTATATGTGCTGACAATGGAATAGATGCTGTAAAACTTGCTAAAGAGCAAGTTCCTCAATTGATGTTGTTAGATTTGATGTTGCCTGGAATGGACGGATTAGATGTGTGTAAGGAAATTAGAAAAGATTCAAATATGTCAGGTATGCCTATAATTATGATAACAGCAAAAGGAGAAGAAATAGACAAAATAATAGGACTGGAACTTGGCGCAGATGATTACATTACAAAACCCTTTTCAGTAAGGGAGCTTGTAGCGAGGGTTAAAGCTATTCTTAGAAGAACTAATATGCAGATAGTTGAAAAAACTTTCAAAATTGGTAATCTGGTTATTGACTTTGGTAAACATGAGGTTATAAAAAGTGAAATAAGAATTGATTTGACTTTAAAGGAATTTGAATTATTACAAATTTTAATAAAGAATAAAGGTAGGGTTATGACAAGAGACTTTTTACTAGACAAAATATGGGGTTATGAATATGTAGGAGAAACAAGAACTGTAGACGTCCACATAAGACATTTAAGACAAAAGATTGAAGAAGATGATAAAAATCCAGTGTATATTCAGACAATTCGTGGTATAGGATATAGATTCAATTTTGGAGAATAATAATGAAAAAAAAATTAATAATATATTTATTAAGTACTGTAATTTTTATATTTGTAATTGTAACTGCATTAATAGTATCCATCTTTAATTATGAATATCAAGAAAATTTAAAAAATAAACTTCAAATAAACAATAATATGATAATTAGTTTATTGCAAAGCAATAATTTAAAAGATCATAAAAAATTTTTCACTCAGAATCTAAAGAGTTCACAACTTAGAGTTACATACATTAATAAAAAAGGAAGGGTTATTTATGATTCATCTGTAGATGCGAGTACTATGGATAATCACAATAGTAGGGAAGAAATAATAAAAGCACGAAGTAGTGGAAGTGGATCTATAGTTAGATATAGTGCTTCTACTAAGAAGAATATGATGTATTTTGCAACTAAGTTTGGCGATGGTTTTATTATTAGAAGTTCTAATCCACTTAAAATTGTAAGTGGACTCGGTAGTAATTATTTTAAGCTTTATATTTTAGCTATAATTTTTTCAGCCATAATGTCAATTTGGTTTTCTTTAAAACTATCACATATCATAGTAAGACCTATTACGGATTTGATTTTTATTACTTCAAGGATTAGTAAGGGGGAATTTCATAGGAGAGCTAGTATATTGTCAGATGGTGAAATAGGACAATTAGCTAAGAATTTTAATGAAATGGCTGACAAACTAGAGTCTACATTAAATGAAGTTACTGATAAGCAAAATAGACTAGAAGCAATTTTGCAAAGTATGGATAGTGGAGTTATTGCTGTTGATAGGAAAAATAGAGTTATAATAATTAATCCATATGCTAAAAAAATATTTGGTATAACTAAGGATATTATAGGACAAAATCTTTTAGATAATATAAGAAATTTCGAATTAGAAAACATATTACATAAGAGTGATGATAATTATAAAGAAATAAGAATATCTTGGCCAAAAGAAAGAGAACTTAGGATAAAAACTGCAGATATTATTAATGCAAATGCTCATATTGGTACTGTAGCTGTTGTTCAAGATATTACTGAAGTGAAAAAGTTAGAGAATATGAGGACACAATTTGTTGCTAATGTTTCTCATGAACTTAAGACGCCTCTAACATCTATTAAAGGATTTGCTGAAACCTTAAAATATGTTGATGATGTAGAAACAAAAGAAAAGTTTTTAAATATAATCAATGAGGAAGCTGATAGGCTAACTAGATTAATTACAGATATTTTAACGCTTTCACATATAGAGCAACAAGAAGAAGTAAAAAGAGAAAAAATTAATGTTAATAAAATTGTAGATGATGTGTATAATTTAATGAAAAATACAGCAGATTTAAAAGGAATTCAGTTATCAGTGAATCAACAGAATGTTAAAATATTGATAGGTGATACTGATAGATTCAAACAAATGTTAATTAATTTAGTAGATAATGGTATAAATTATTCTGAGTCAGGTAATAGTGTTTTTATAGGAACTGAGAGTAAACCTGATAGATTTATTTTGTGGGTACAAGACACTGGAGTTGGAATAGCTAAAGATCAAATTCCACGTCTTTTTGAGAGGTTCTACAGAGTAGATAAGGCTCGTTCTAGATCAAAAGGTGGAACAGGACTAGGGTTAGCCATCGTTAAGCATATAGTGCTAGAATTTAACGGAAAAATACATGTAGAAAGTCAATTGGGAGTTGGAAGCAAATTTATAATAGAAATTCCATATTCAGAGTAAAATAAAGCTACCACAGTGTAAAGTGGTAGCTTTATTTTTATTGAATGTAAAGTTTAATTAACATTAGTTAAACTAAAGTTAACTTTAACATAATATAAAGTTAACTTTATGGGTATATTATTATAATAGTAAAGACTAGTTAATAAAACGATATAAATGAATGGGGGAATATTAATGAAAAAAAAATATTTGAAAATGATGGTTGCTGCTCTAACAGTCGCAATGACAGCAGGATTTTTTACTGGGTGTGGAAGTAAAACCGAAACGACTCCTAAAACTGCGACTAAATCAGCTGAAATATCAGGTTCAATAACTGCAGCAGGATCAACAGCTCTTCAACCTTTAGCTGAGCTTGGTGCTAAAAATTTTAAAGTTAAAAATACAGATGCAACTATAAATGTTCAAGGTGGTGGAAGCGGTACTGGACTTAAGCAAGTAGGAGAAGGTAGTGTAGAAATCGGCAATTCAGATATATATGCAAAAGATAAAGAAGGAATTGATGCAGCTGCATTAACAGATACTAAGGTATGTGTTATAGGATTTGCTGCAGTAACAAATCCAAAAGTAAAAGTTGAATCATTAACAAAACAGCAATTAATAGATGTCTTTACAGGGAAGATAAAAAACTGGAAAGAAGTTGGCGGAGCTGACATTAAAGTTACTATTATAAATAGACCAAAATCCTCAGGGAGTAGAGCAACATTTAAAGAATTTGGATTGGATAAAAAAGAAGAAGCAACTGGTTTAACTTCAGATTCAAGTGGAGCTGTTAAACAAGCAGTTAAACAAACAGATGGAGCAATAAGTTACCTAGCATTATCATATTTTGCTGATGCAACAAATAAAGCTGGATTAAACATATTAAAAATTGATGGTGTTGAAGCAACGGCTGCAAATATAAGTACAGATAAATATAAAATTTGGTCATATGAGCATATGTATACTAAAGGTGAACCTACTGGAGTAACAAAAGCATATTTAACTTTTATGACAAGTTCTGAAATGAATGCATCAATAACAAAATTAGGATATATTCCAATGACTGATATGAAAGTTAAAAGAGATTAATGTTGATTAAGGTTGGATAAAACCAACCTTTATTTTTCATTAAAATAATTTTTTGAGGTAAAATATTATGAAAAAAAATGATGCTAAAAAAATAATGTTAAAGCTAAAAAACGATTTTGAAAAAGTAACATTAAAGCTTAAAAACGAATATTTGGGACGAGGTTTTGCAACGTTTTGTGGCGCGATTATAGTAATTCTTACTTTTTCAATAATAATATTTCTAACTACTAAAGGTTTAAGTACATTCATTAAACATGGATACTCAATATTTAATTTTATATTTTCTGGGAATTGGGACCCTGAAGGTAGCGGAGAATCCTCAATTCCTCAATTTGGAACCTTAATATTTATCTTTGGTTCTACAATAGTATCTTTTCTTGCGGTACTAGTAAGTGCACCAGTAGGGGTAGCGCTGGCTGTATTTATGAATCTGATTTCACCAAAGATAGGATCCAAAATTCTTCAACCTGCCGTGGAGTTATTTGTTGGAATCCCATCTGTTGTATATGGTTGGATAGGTGTAAGTGTATTAGTTCCTATTATTAAAATCTTCTTTGGAGGAATAGGATTTAGCTTACTTGCAGGAGTGCTTGTTATAAGTGTTATGATTTTACCAACAATAACAAGCATTTCATCTGATGCCATAAGAACCATACCAAAAGATTATATAGAAGCATCTTATGGGCTTGGTGCAACAAGGTGGCAAACTATAGTTAAAGTGATTATACCTGCAGCTAAAAGTGGAATACTTACAAGTATTGTACTTGGAGTCTCAAGAGCATTTGGAGAGGCACTTGCGGTGCAAATGGTTATAGGAAATTCAGTTACTTTCCCTAAGGGGTTATTTGGAACAACAACTACATTAACAAGTATACTTACTATGGACATGGCAAATACAATAAATGGTACAGCTTGGAATGATGCATTATGGTCAATAGCATTATTATTACTAATAATATCATTTATATTTATAATTATTATTAGAAAAATAGGGAAAAGAGGTGAGCAGTAATGAGTGCTAAACTTAAGGATAAAATTGCAACAATAGTTTTGTATATAGTTTCTGCTTTAGTAATTCTTTTGCTTGTAAGTCTCATTGGATATATAGTATACAATGGGAGAGAATCATTAAATTTAAAGTTCTTATTAGGTGAACCAAAGATTGGTGAATCTGGTGGAGGAATTGGGCCTCAACTATATAATTCATTAAGTTTACTTGTAGTAACTCTTATAATTACAGTTCCATTAGGCGTAGGAGCTGGAATATATTTAGCTGAATACGCAAAAAAAGGAAAGATGCTAAATGTTATTAGATTGTGTATTGAAACTATGGCATCATTACCATCAATTGTCGTTGGTTTATTTGGACTTTTAGTTTTTGTTACAATGACAGGATGGGGATATTCTCTTTTTGCTGGGGCTTTAGCTATAACTATAATAAATTTACCAGGACTTACTAGAGTTTGTGAAAATGCTATTAAAACTGCGTCAGAAGGTGTTAAAGAAGCTAGTTTAGGATTAGGAGCTACTAGGTGGCAGACTGTTAAAAATGTCGTATTACCCTCTGCAATGCCTCAAATTTTAACGGGTGTTATACTAGCAGCCGGTAGGATATTTGGAGAAGCAGCAGCTTTACTATATACTGCAGGTATGAGTGCACCGGCTGTTGACTTTGCTAATTTTGCAGTAAACAATAAGGATTCAGCTTATAGTTTATTTAGGCCTGCTGAAACTTTAGCTGTTTATATATGGAAACTTAATTCTGAAGGAATGGTACCTGATGCTACTAAGATAGCTAATGGAGCCTCTGCTGTTTTAATAATAGCAGTACTAATATTCAATGTATCTGCAAGAATAATTGGAAAAAAATTATATGAATCTCATGCAGGTAGTAAATAAGGAGGTAACAATATGGGAATAATTATAGCAAAGAATTTAAATCTATATTATGGAAATACGCAAGCGTTAAAGAATGTAAATATTGATATAGAGAAAAATTCAGTTACTGCACTTATAGGACCATCAGGGTGTGGTAAATCAACATTTCTCCGTACTGTTAATAGAATGAATGATTTAATAGATTCTGTTAAAATAGATGGAGAAGTCTTATATGAAGGTGAAAATATATATGGTTCAGATTATGATGTTATAGGTCTAAGAAAAAAAGTTGGTATGGTATTCCAAAAGGCTAACCCATTTCCTATGTCAATATATGAAAACATTGCTTATGGTCCAAAAATTCATGGAGTAAAAAATAAGAAGTTGCTTGATGAAATTGTAGAGAAAAGTCTTAAGGGGGCGGTGCTTTGGGACGAAGTAAAAGATAGACTTAAAAAGAGTGCACTTGGATTATCGGGTGGACAACAGCAGCGTTTATGTATTGCAAGAACTTTGGCCGTAGAACCTGAGGTTCTTCTTATGGATGAGCCAACTTCTGCATTAGATCCTATTTCAACTTTAAAGATTGAAGAGTTAATGGATGTACTTAAGAAAAAGTATACAGTTATTATTGTTACACATAATATGCAACAAGCTGGTAGAATTTCTGACTTTACAGCATTTTTCTTGAATGGAGAAATTGTTGAAAGTGGGAAAACGGAAGAAATATTTTATAAACCTAAAGATAAAAGAACAGAGGATTATATTACAGGAAGATTCGGCTAAAATAAAGTGAGGAAGGTGATAATATGGCAAGAAAAGTATTCGAAGCAAATCTTCAAGAGCTCCATAATGATTTAATTAGAATGGGAAGCATTGTAGAAAAACAAATTCATGACTGTATCGATGCCTTAGTTACTCAAGATATTGAGAAAGCTAAAAAAATAATGGAAGATGATGATATTGTTGATGTTATGGAGAGAGAAATAGAAGATAAAGCAATAAGGTTAATTGCTATGCAGCAACCTTTAGCAATAGATTTAAGAAATATTTTTACTACAACAAAAATAGTAACAGATCTTGAAAGAATGGCTGATTATGCTGTTGATGTTGCTAAAATCACAGTAAGATTGAAAGATGAAAAGTATATAAAACAACTCGTTGATATACCTAGGATGGCTGAAATCGTAGTTCTTATGATAAGAGATTCCTTGGATGCATATGTATCAGGTGACATTGAAAAGGCCTATGCTGTATGCAAACGGGATGATGAAGTAGATGATATATATAAAGAAGTGTTTGGCGAACTTCTAAGAATAATGTTTGAAAATCAAAAAACCGTAAATCAAGCTACTCAATTTTTATTTATTTGTAAATGGCTAGAAAGAATTGCAGATCATACAACAAACATATGTGAATGGACAATTTATTTAGTTACAGGTGAAAAGGTTAATTTGAATGAATAATTTTTAAAAAAATTACAGAAACTATAATATTAAATGGATATATTTATATCTAAAATATTATAGTGGAGTAGTGATTATGAATAACAAAAAAATTAAAACTTTTTATATGCTTTGTTGTATTAGTTTAATTATGCTAAGTACAGGATGTAAAAAAGATGTTGGGAATAAAGCAATTATTTCAAAAAATATTAGTATAATTTGTGAAGATACAGTTTTCCCAATGGTAAGTGATTTAGTACGTGATTATAATTTGAATAATGAGAATAAAATAACTGTGAGATCGGAAGATAGAGAAAGTGCATTTAATAAACTATATAATGATAAGGTTGATGTGTTGATAGGATATGTTCAGCCAAACAGTGAAAAAATAAAGGCTGAAATGTTAGCCTATGATGGTATAGGAATCATTGTTAATACTAGGAATAAAGTAGATAGTGTTTCAATTCAGGAATTAAAAAAAATTTATATTGGTAAAATAGTAGATTGGAAAAATTTAAATGGTGAATCAAAGTCAATAATTCCTGTAGCATTTAAAGATAAATTGAATTCAGTTCAGCAAGAGTTTAATTTGAAAGTAAAGGATACACCTACGAAAGAAGAAATGACAAAAAGCACTCAATATGTATCAAGTATTGAAGGAATGAAAACTTTTATTGCTCAAAACAAAAATTCTATAGGTTTTATACCAGGACAATGGTATAATAAAGATAGTAAGTTTTTGAAATTAAGTGGAATTGAAATTACTACACCAAATTTAAAAAATAATCTTTATTTTTTGAGATTTCCAATAAAAATGTATTATTCGGAAAAAAAAGAAGAGAGTTTAAAAGATCTTTTTCAGTATTTTAAAAGTGAAGATGGTAAGAAAATCATAAGAAAATATTGCATAGAAGCATTTTAATACCTCCTTCTTAGGAGGTATTTTTATTCTGTATTAAATTATATCACAATTTGAATTGTTTACTTTAAAGTGTCGAAAAAACCTGTTAATAAGCGAAATATGCTATTTATCTTCATTTAAAGACAAATACCGTTGACTTAGGTATTTAATTCATGTAATATAACTTAATGGAATGCTATAATTTATTGTATAACTAATTTCTTATTATATTAAGAACATATTTGGTCTTAATATAGTAATTCTAATTCCTCATAAAACCTTTTTATTTAAAAGGTTATTGTAAAACAGGAGGTTAAAATGAAAAACCAAATAGCTAAGATACTTCCAGGGAGCATTGCAGAAGAAATTGAGCTTGAAGTAGGAGATAGATTAATTAGTATAAATGGCAATAAGGTAATAGACATTATAGATTACAAATTTTTAATTACAGATGAACTTCTTGTCATTGAAATTGAAAAAGTAGATGGCGAGATTATTGAAATTGAATTTGAAAAAGACTATGATGAAGATTTAGGAATCCAATTTGTTGATGCCATTTTGGATAAACCAAAGAGCTGTCATAATAATTGTATATTCTGTTTTATTGATCAATTGCCTGACGGAATGAGAGATACTTTATATTTCAAAGATGATGATTCAAGATTATCATTTTTTCAAGGCAATTTTTTAACACTTACCAATATGAGTGAAGAGGACATTGATAGAATTATAAGGTATAAGATAAGCCCTATTAATGTTTCAGTTCATACTACAAATGTTGAGATTAGAAAGAAAATGTTAAATAACAAGTTTGCAGGAAACGTGTATGATAGGTTAAAAAGAATGGCTCAGGGCGGTATAAAAATTAATTGTCAAGTGGTCGCATGTCCTGGCATCAACAATGGTGTAGAACTTATAAAAACTATCGAAGATTTGTATATGCTTTATCCGAGCATTGAAAATCTAGCGGTTGTACCAGTTGGAGTAACAAAGTATAGAGAAGGACTGTTTAATTTAACATTGTATGATAAAAAGACTGCCACAGATGAAATAGAGAGTGTTAAAGAATTACAAGAGAAGTATATTAGAGAAATAGATTCACCTTTTATTAGATTGTCTGATGAATTCTATGTTGTAGCAAACATTGATGTTCCTTGCGAGAAGTTCTATGATGGTTATTCTCAACTTGAAGATGGAATTGGTATGATAAGACTACTTAGAAGCGTTATTGACAAAGATATAGAAAAACTAAATCTTAATAATGAAGGAAGTTTTACATTTGTAACAGGTTATTCAGCTTATGCAGAAATATTAAAGGTAGCTGAGAAAATAACTGCATGTAATAATAAAATAAATATTGATGTAAAACAAATACTAAATGTTTTTTTTGGCGAAACTATTACAGTAGCAGGTCTTTTAACAGGAAATGACATAATCCAGCAACTGACAGGTGAAAAACTCGGTGAATATTTAATACTTCCTAGTAATATGTTCAAAAGCGGATATGAACTAGGAAGTAATGAACAACAAATTTTCTTGGATAATATTACAGTGAGCGATTTAGAAAAAAGCTTAAGTACAAAAGTTTTAATATGTGATTATTCAGGAGAAGATTTAATAAATATAATAAACCAAAATAGTCGGGAGGCAAAGTAATGGCAAAACCAATAGTAGCAATAGTAGGAAGACCCAATGTAGGTAAATCTACATTATTTAATAAATTAGCAGGTAAGAGAATATCAATAGTTGAAGATACACCAGGGGTAACAAGAGACCGAGTGTATGCTGATGCAGATTGGTTAAGACACAATTTTACAATAATTGATACAGGTGGTATAGAAGTTGAAAGTCAAGATATCATTTTAGCTCAAATGAGAAGACAGGCACAAATAGCTATAGAAACTGCAGATGTTATAATTTTTATAGTAGATGGTAAACAAGGACTTACAGGTTCGGATTATGAAGTTGCACAAATGTTAAGAAAAAGTAAAAAGCCAATAGTACTTGTAGTAAATAAAATAGATCATTTAGAATTAGAAGCAAATGCTTTTGAATTTTATAATTTGGGAATAGGAACACCAGTAGCTATTTCAGCAACTCAAGGTTTAGGACTTGGAGATATGTTAGATGATGTAGTTGTACATTTTGATAGTGTTTATTCAAATACAGAAGATGCAGAGTATATTCAAGTTGCAGTGGTAGGTAAACCAAATGTTGGTAAATCATCACTCATAAATAGAATGCTTGGAGAAGAAAGAAATATAGTAACTGATATAGCAGGTACTACAAGAGATGCTATCGATAGTAAATTAGAAACTGAAGAAGGAAAGTTTGTTCTTATAGATACTGCAGGAATAAGAAGAAAAAGTAAAGTAGAAGAGGGTATTGAAAGATATAGTGTTATTAGGTCACTCGCTGCTGTTGAGAGAGCTGATGTTGTTATACTTATGATAACTGCTACTGAAGAATTAAGTGATCAAGATGAGAAGATTATAGGCTATGCTCATGAAATGAAAAAAGCAATTTTAGTTATAGTAAATAAATGGGATTTGATAGAAAAAGATACTAAAACTATGCTTGAGTTTAAACAGAGAATTCAAGCGGGCTTAAACTTTATGGCATATGCACCATATTTATTTATATCTGCCAAAACAGGTCAAAGAGTACATAAGGTATTATCATCAATAAAAGAATGTTATGATAATTATTCAAAGAGAATTGGTACAGGTATATTAAATGAAGTTATAAACAAAGCTGTACTTATGAATGAACCTCCAACGGTAGCAAATAAGAGACTTAAAATATTTTATGTTACTCAAGTAGACTCTAAACCACCAACATTTGTATTCTTTGTAAATAACGCTAATTTATTACATTTTTCATATCAAAGATATTTGGAAAACCAATTGAGAAATAGTTTTGAGTTTAGTGGAACAGGCATAAAGCTTATATTCAGAGAAAGGAAAGAATAAAATGTCAAAAGTTGCTTTTATAGGCGGAGGTAGTTTTGGTACTGCATTATCCATAATGCTTGCGAAAAAAGGAACTAGTGTTAACATATGGGATAGAAAGCTCAGTGTTATCAATGATATTAACATAAAAAGAGAAAACATTAAATATTTACCAAGTATTATAATCCCAGCAGGAGTAACAGCATATATTGACATAGAAAAAGTTATAAATAATTGTGATTTAATTGTGTTATCAGTGCCTTCACATGTTATAAGAAATATAAGTAAGATGATATCACCATATTTAAAACCGAACCAAATTATTGTTAGTATTGCTAAAGGAATAGAAGAGGGTTCATTAAAAAGAATTTCACAGGTTATAGAAGAAGAAATACCAAGCAATCCAATTGTGATACTTTCAGGTCCTAGCCATGCAGAAGAGGTTGCTTTAGATATACCTACAACAGTAGTAGCCACATCTAAACAAATGGAATATGCAATGATTGTTCAAGATGTTTTTATGACTAGTAAATTTAGAGTTTACACTAATGAAGATATTATAGGAGTAGAAATTGGTGGAGCAGTTAAAAACATAATTGCATTAGCTGCAGGAATATCTGATGGTATAGGCTATGGTGATAATGCTAAGGCTGCACTAATGACAAGGGGAATGAATGAAATAATAAGAATAGGAACTAGGCTTGGTGGCAAAATTGAAACGTTTTATGGATTAACAGGTATGGGAGATCTTATAGTAACTTGTACTAGCATGCATAGTCGAAATAGAAAAGCTGGTATTCTAATTGGGAAAGGTGTTCTAGTGGAGAAGGCTTGCAATGATATAGGCATGGTAGTTGAGGGTATAAAAGCTATAAGAGCTTTTTATGAACTTAAGGAAAAAGAAAAAGTATCTATGCCTATAACAGATGTGTTATACAAAGTTTTATTTGAAGGTAAAGATCCTAAATATGGAGTATATGAATTAATGTCAAGAGATAAAAAAAGTGAGTTTTAATTATATCAAGTTACTAAATGTAAGTCACATAGAAATATAAAAGATCTGATTTTCATTAAGAAATTAATGAAAATCGGATTTTTTTTATATTTTTTTAATCAGTAGTAATAATTTGATGAACTCTAAAGTATATTTATATTGATAATAATAAGTATTGGGAGGCATATATTGGATAATTTTGATATATATAAAGATATAGCGGAGAGAACACAAGGAGATATTTATGTAGGTGTTGTGGGGCCTGTAAGAACTGGAAAATCAACTTTTATAAAGAGATTTATGGAGCTTATGGTAATTCCAAACATAGACAATCCACATAAGAAAGAAAGGGCAAAAGATGAACTTCCTCAAAGTGGCTCAGGTAAATCAATTCATACTACTGAACCTAAATTTGTGCCAAACGAAGCAGTAGAAATTGAATTTGAAGGTGGTACAAAGTTTAAAGTTAGAATGGTTGATTGTGTTGGTTATATTGTAAAAGGAGCCCTTGGATACGCAGAAGGTGAAGTACCTAAAATGGTTAATACGCCTTGGTACGACCATGAAATCCCATTTGAAGAAGCCGCAGAAATTGGAACAAAAAAAGTAATTAATGAACATTCAACTATTGGACTTTTAATTACAACTGATGGATCTATCACTGGAATAGAAAGAAACGAATACTTAGAGGCTGAAGGAAGGGTAGTAGATGAACTTAAATCAATCAATAAACCTTTCATAATGGTGTTAAACTCTAGTAATGCAGCTGCTCCTGAAACATCAGCTTTAGCAAGAGAATTAGAAGAGAAGTATGATGTTCCAGTTCAAGTTATGGATGTTATAAATATGAATGAAGAGGATATCTCTAATATATTTCAAAGGGTTCTTAAAGAATTCCCAGTTAAAGAAATTAACATAGATATGCCAGAATGGATAGAAAATCTAAGTTCTAAACATTGGGTTAAAGTTAACTTCATGAAAGTTTTGCAAGATATGTGCAAGGATATTTTTAAAGTTCGCGATATAACTAAATCTTTACTAGGTTTTAAGGAAGTTGATTTTTTAGAGTCGGCAAATCTTGATGAAGTAAATATGGGAGAAGGTACTGCTAGAGTTAAAATAATTCCTAAACATGAACTATTTTATAAAATACTCGGTGAAACCTGTAATTGTGAAATTAAAGGTGAAAATGATTTATTAAAACTGATGGGAGAGTTTTCAAGAGCAAAAGTTGAATATGATAAAATTGCAGGTGCATTAAAAGATGTTCGTGAAAAAGGTTATGGTTTAGTAGCACCGCAGCTTTCAGAAATGACGTTAGAAGAACCTGAAATTGTGCAACATGGTGGCAGATATGGAGTTAAATTAAAGGCATCAGCACCCTCACTTCATTTTATTAAGGCAGATATACAAACAGAAATATCGCCTATTATGGGTACTGAAAAGCAAAGTGAAGATTTCTATAAATCAATTTTAGATCAATTTGAAAATGATAAATCACAAATTTGGCAGAGTAATATGTTTGGCAAGTCACTAGAAGTATTAGTTAAAGAGGGTCTTCAAAATAAATTATTTAAAATGCCTGATGATGTTCAAGTTAAAATTCAAAAGACGTTACAAAGAATTATAAATGAGGGTAATGGTAGCTTAATATGCATTATCTTATAAATTAATTTAGAATATATTAAAAGCTTGTAGCCTTAATGCTGCAGGCTTTTAATATTATACTCTATTAAAAAAACTTATTTAGATATAATTAATATATATTCACTATGAATTTAGGTTACAATAAAATAATAAATCATTATTTAATCGGAGGTTTAGAAATGTTAAATGGAGAAGTTAAAGAAAGTTTGATTAGAGAAGGAATACATGAAGATGCAACAAAAGCATTAGATGAAAAAGGAAAATGTTTATTTGATATAAACAGTACAAGAGACGTATGCTTCGAATTAATTGACGCGGGGGTTAAGTTTAGTTGTGAACAAAGTGTTTTGGATGATGGATTGTATTTAATAAAACTATTATAGTACATATGAAAGTTAAAATTCCATCAAATAACTCTTTTAATTTAGAATAAAACATGATAAAATAAGAACAAACGTTTGTGAGGTGATAAAATGGACGTAATGAGAAAACTTGAGATATTATCGAATTCAGCAAAGTATGATGCTTCTTGTTCTTCAAGTGGTTCTAATAGGAAAAATACAAAAGATGGAATAGGGAATGCCGCAACCTCTGGAATATGTCATTCATGGTCACAAGATGGTAGATGTATTTCATTACTTAAGATCTTGTACAGTAATAAATGTATATATGATTGTAAATACTGTATTAATCGTTCTAGTAACGAATTAGAAAGGACGAGCTTCACACCAAAAGAAATAGTAGATTTGACTATAAATTTTTACAGAAGAAATTATATTGAAGGATTATTCCTTAGTTCTGGTGTAGAAAGAAGTCCAGATTACACTATGGAAAATTTAGTGAAAATAATAAAAGAATTACGATTAGTTTACAAATTTAATGGTTACATTCATGTAAAAGCTATTCCTGGAGCTGATCCAAAACTTATTTATGAGGCAGGACTATATGCCGATAGGATGAGTGTGAATATCGAATTGCCTTCTGAGAAAAGCTTGAAACTATTAGCACCACAAAAAAACAAAGCGGACATTTTAAAACCTATGGGTCTTATTAAACATAGTATAATAGAATCTAATGAATATAGGAAGAAAGGTTTTAAAGCCCCTAAATTTACACCAGGTGGCCAAAGTACGCAGATAATGGTTGGAGCAACTAATGAAAGCGATTTGAGCGTCATTAGACTTACAGAAGGGTTATATAACACTTTTGGCCTTAAGAGAGTGTATTATTCTGCTTATGTGCCAGTGATGGAGCATGTAAATCTACCAGCGATTCAAACAACGCCACCACTGCTTAAAGAACATAGAATGTATCAGGCAGATTGGCTTTTAAGGCACTATGGATTTAAAGCTAATGAATTATTAGATGATCTAAACCCTAACTTTGACACTGATTTAGATCCTAAAGCATTTTGGGCTTTGAATAATTTAAACAAATTTCCAGTTGAGGTAAATAACGCATCATATGAGACGCTTCTTAGAGTACCTGGACTAGGAGTGAAATCTGCCTTAAGAATTGTAAGAGCAAGGAGACTTTGTAATCTTTCATATGATAACTTAAAAAAACTAGGAGTAGTACTTAAAAGAGCTAGGTTCTTTATAACTTGTAGTGGTAAATTTTATGGGGACAAGAGTATGGAGAGAGTGATTCTTAAAAATCATCTATTAGATCCAGAAAGTTTTGATAATCCACAACAAATAAGCTTGTTTAATCTAAGGGGTGATTTATTTGCTTAGATATATTTATGATTCTACCTTTGATGGATTCTTATCCGTTATATATAATTGTTATTATAATAAAATACCTGATTGTATAGAGAGGGAAGATAGGTATACATTTAATATATTATTTGAGGATAATATCATAACAAGTGATTTAGTTAAATCCAATAAAGTATCAAAAGCTATAGCCCAGAAAATATCAACAGAAGCATTAATTCATGTGTATCAATCATTTTTATCTGAGGCCCAAGGCATAGAATTAAAATTACTTAAATATATACAATTAGGATTCAAAATGGGAAGTAAGCTTAATGATTATTTGTTAAATGAATTTGTGGATGAGGTACAAAAATATTCTAGAAAAGTAGGGGCGGAAGCTCACAGATTTTTAGGACTAGTTAGATTTCAAGAATTTAAAGGTATATTATATGCGGCAATAGAACCAACATATAATATTTCAGAACTGATTGCGAATCATTTTAAAGAAAGACTTGCCAATGAAAAATGGATAATACATGATGTTAAGAGAAAATTTGGTATAGTTTATGAGAATAATGAATGGATACTTAGAGAACTGAATTTTGAGAAATTAGAGAGTCATGAAGAGGAAGAGTTATTTTATCAAAAATTATGGAAGGTATTCCATAAAAGTGTTTCAATAAAAGAAAGAAAGAATGAAAGTTTGCAAATGCAAAACATGCCTAAAAAGTATTGGAATAATCTAATTGAGATGAAATAATGCTTGGAAATATCAGGGCATTTTTCTTATATTTTATTGATTCTTTTTAAAATGTATAAAATCGTGATATAATAGACATGAGTATATTTACTAAATTATTGTTAGTTAAAGAAAGGAACGATTATTATGAAGAAAACTGAAGAATACATACAGGTTGAAAGTCCTATTATAAGTATGGAAAAAAGAAAAAAGATGATGGAAACAATTTACAAAACATTAGAAGACTTAGGAGCTATTAGTAAGGAAACGGCAAAAACTAGTAAGGAGATACACAATTGTATTCCTGACGAACCTACGGTTAAAGACATAGATACTGGAAAAAAGATCAAGAAAGTGCAATTGAATACACCCTCATTTGTAGGTTCACTTTCAGGAGTTATGTCTAAAGCAAAAATAATAGGAAAAGTGTATAGTGTAGAAAAGGGAGAAACTACATGGTATATTAGAGGTAACAAAAAAAAGATTGAAGATATAGACCCTAGAGATATGTAATTTATATAATTATTAGCTAATTTAAATGCATAAGAAGTAAAAAATAAGTCTTAATTATAAGACTTATTTTTTTTTATAATTCTTCAGTTTCTAATTTAAAACCTTCTATAACTATATCATCCTCAATCTCAATAAGTAGACATCTTCTACCATCCTTGTTTCTTACCTGTTTAATAGAGTTAAGATCCTTCGGAGTTAAAGTGATATTTGCTATTTCACTAGTAATCTTAATTGATTTAGAATTGAATTCTGGTACTATATTATTTATTTTAAAATCATAAGTGCTACCACAAGTCTCTTCAAATGCCGTTTCTATATCAGATATAATATCTGCACCGCAATTACTAAGAATATTTTTTACATCTGTAACTCCAAGGATTGGTGTTTCACCGTCGTTTGCTTGCTCTGCTAATTCATGTATATTAGCATAGATATCTTGCATAAGTTCTGGTTTTATTTTATCCCCAATTATAGATTTTAAAATATCCCCAAAACAATTTTTTTCATCTTCAGCAGTAAATTTGAAACCACAGTTAAGAACATTTTCTATAAAATATGTATTTAATTCCTTAGGCTTTGAAGCATAATACACACACTTATTGAAATCTGAATAACCATTACTAAGGCTAGGGAACATAAACCCCTCTAGTGGAGCATTGAGATTAATAACTGAATCTAAAACTGAATTTGCTTTAAATTCTTTATCAGTATAATCAAATTTTAGGGTTCTTTTGGGAATGTCTATTTTATTTACACTTGATAAAATAAAATTAAAAGCTTTCATTGAATCATTGATACTTTCATCTACATCATTATGTTTATGGCTTGACCCTATATAGTACTCAGCTTTTATAAATGTAACAACAACATCTGTTTCATATCTATAATTAGCGGCAATTTTATTAATGATTTTATTAATATAATTCTCTATTTCATCTTTGGTTTTTGATTTCAAAGCGCTGGTTAAAAACTTCTGAGTGTTATCTTCATCTTCAACATGTTGGAAATCTAATTCAAATATTTTAGTATCAAGCGCACCAGTGAGCACTTTCTTGAAATTTCCAATAAATAACTCTTTTTTATCAACATCCATTCTATCGAAGTAATCAAACTCTGAATGAATAACAGGTTCAAAATCAATTTGTACATTATCTTTTTTTAGATAAACGCTATAAATTTCTTCTATTTTTATCATACCATTATCCAATTTAAATTCTTTTCTTATGTCTGAAAGCTCTTTTTTATTCATTATTAACCCTCTTTTCGTTGTTATTTTATATTAAAATTATGCCACGTGGTTTGATTAATTAATAATTTTCCACAAACCAATCAATTAATTTTTTAGCTATACTTATACTGTCGGGTGTTATAGGCATCTCACTTGAACTATACCAGTTAGCATGGCCTATTTCTTCTCCATCCACTTGTATTTCTCCACTTGCATATTCAGCTATAAATCCGATCATTATGGAATTCGGGAAAGGCCAAGGTTGATTTCCAAAATATTTAATGTTTTTTACAGTAATGCCTGTTTCTTCTTGTACCTCACGAATAACACATTCCTCCAAAGTTTCTCCAACCTCTACAAATCCAGAAACTACACTATATAGGTCATTAGGAAATTGAAGGTTATGAGCAAGAAGTAATTTATCTTCACGCACAACCGCTACAATTATTGCTGGTGATATTCTAGGGTAATTTGAAAGTCCACATTTGTGGCATTTTTTAGCCCTTTCTCCATCCACCGTTTGAGTTAATGTACCACATCTCCCACAATATACATGATCATTTTTCCAATTTACAACTTGAACTGCCCTACCACAAATCCAAAATATATCTTCTGGTAGCTTGTGAGTTAAATCTTTAAGATTCATACATATCATGAAATTTGGAATAACCAAGTCTTCATTTATTTCTCCACAGTAACAATTCTTACCGTTTACAGAACCAAGATATTGAAGCTTATCTATTTCTAATTTTTTTAATTCACTAAAAGTCGGTATAATTGCTATATTATTTTCTAGTTTTACTAGTAATTTATTATTGCAAAACAGAAAATATAAATCCATATTTGTTTTGGGTAAAATTGCAACTACTCCAGGAATATAATTTGTACTTTTTCCATTGTTAAACATTAGTATCATATCTCCAATCTATTTAATACGTATGTTATTTATTATTCATATAAATATCACGTAATTATATCATATATATATATGTTTTGATATTTAAAAGAAAATATTGTAAAAAATAATAATAATATATAAATAGAGCATATATGAATGGTAAAGACAAATATTATCTTTAGCTAATAGTTAGTTTACATATTTATAATTATGTAAACTAATCCTAAAATGTAAACCAATAATAAATAAATACTCGCTAATATAAATACGAAATAGAAAAAATATATATACCCTATAACCTTCTTTTTATAATATTATTTGGTATAATTAAACTATATTATAATTATTATTTTTGCTACTTAAAACTAGAAATCAATTATAAGGAGGTTCAATATGATACCTACACCACATATTGAAGTAAAAGAAAAAGGAATTATTGCAAAAACAGTATTAATGCCGGGGGATCCATTACGTGCAAAATTTATTGCAGAAACTTTTTTAGAAAATGTTTGTAAATTTAACACTGTACGAAATATATTTGGATATACTGGTACATATAAAGGTCGTAAAATTTCTGTAATGGCTAGTGGTATGGGTATGCCAAGCATAGGTATCTACTCGTATGAGCTCTTTGATTTTTATGATGTAGATAATATTATCCGTATTGGTTCTTGTGGTGCCTACACTACTGATCTAAAGTTATATGATGTAGTATTATGTACTGAGGCTTGGAGTGAATCTACGTATGCAAAAGTTCAAAGTGGATATGATAAAGATACTATTGGCGCATCTTCTTTACTTAATAATAAGTTAGAAAAAATTGCCGATGCTTTAGGAATCATGGTGCATAAAGAAAAAGTCCATTCTTCGGATGTGTTTTATAGTAAAAACATTGATACTTATAAGGATATTTATGAAAAGTACGGTTGTACTTGCGTAGAAATGGAATCTTTTGCTTTATTTAGTAATGCAAAGGTATTAAATAAGAAAGCAGCTTGTTTATTAACAGTATCAGACAATTTAGTAACTCATGAGTTAACTACATCTAAAGAAAGACAACAGTCGTTTACACATATGATAGAAATAGCTTTGGAGATGGCAGAATAATATTAAATAAATTAAATAATAAAAAAATCCTCAATATAAAATTATTGGGGATTTTTAAAGAAGTTTTATTAATGGAGACTTCATTAATAGAAGTCTTCATTATATATGCATTAAAAGTTTTAATTCTACGATATGAAATTTATTTAAATGCATTGAGTTATCTATAAAATACAAGAGCAATTAACGAAGATATAAGGGCACTACACGGAATAGTTAAAACCCAGGCAACAAGTATAGTTCTTGCAAGGCTCCATCTAACGGCAGAAAGCCTCTTACAAGACCCTACACCCATTATTGCACTAGTTATTACATGAGTTGTACTAACAGGAGCACCTAATGCAGTCGCTGCTTGAATAGTAAGTGCAGCTGCAGTTTCAGCTGCAAATCCATCAATCGGTTCTAGCTTTATCATATTAACACCCATCGTTTTGATTATTTTCCAACCACCGATCATTGTACCACATGCCATTGATAATGCACACGCAATTTTTACCCACAATGGTATGGCAAAGTTAGTTGCATTTAAAAATCCTCCAGCAATTAGCGCCATAGTTATAACACCCATAGATTTTTGAGCATCATTAGAACCATGGCTATATGCCATTAAAGCTGCAGAACAAATTTGTAATTTTTTAAACACACCATTAACTTTTTTATGAGTTGCTTTATGGAATAACCAAGTAAGAATGAACATAAATAAAAATCCAAATACAAGTCCTATTATTGGTGACGATATAAGTGGAATTATGATTTTATCAAAAAATCCTTTCCAATTAACTACAGAAAAATCTAGTTTATGAGTAGTAATAGATGCACCTAAAAGTCCACCAATAAGTGCATGGGAAGAAGAACTAGGAATAGCGAAATACCAAGTTAGTAGGTTCCAAATAATAGCGCCGACTAAAGCTATAGCTACAATCTGTGGAGTAGCTATGCCTTCGTTTATTATCCCTGTTCCTATAGTTTTTGCAACTTCTGTATGTAACATAGCACCGACAAAATTCAGCACTGCAGCCATTCCTAATGCTTGCATAGGAGTAAGTACTTTAGTCCCAATTACTGTAGCAATAGAATTAGCCGTATCGTGAAATCCATTTATAAAATCAAAGACAAGAGCTAAAATTATTACAAATAATATAATTGAAGAACTAAGCATATTTCATACCAACTCCTCGAATTTCATTTGCAAGTGTTTCACAAGCATCAATGCTATCTTCTAGATAATGGTATAGATCTTTCCATTTCATTACGAACAAAATATCTTGGGGATTTTCAAATAGTTTTCTCATCGCTTTTCTATAAATCAAATCAGCTTCATTTTCCAAGGTGTTTATATCGATGATTTTATCCACTAAGATAGTGCTTTTGCGAAGAGATTTTAATTCTAAAATTACCTTAACAAGGGCTGACGAAACAACCGTAAGTTTATCAACAAGTTCAATAGCCTCTGGAGTAGCCGATGTCACGTTATACATATAGAACAAATGGGCTGTTGACTCTATACTATCAGTAATATTGTCTATTCCTTTTGTTATATTAAATATATCTTCTCTGTCTAATGGAGTTATAAACATTTTCTTAGTATATTCAATTAATTCATGGGTTACAAGGTCGCCTTCATGCTCAAGATTTACTAGTTTCTTTAATCTTTCATTAGGATTATCGAGTTCATTCATTAACAATTTCAGCTCTTTTGCGGAACTATTGAATATTTGAGCTCCCTTCGAGAAAAGCTCAAAAAATAAATTGTCTTGTGGTTTAAAATTAAACATATATTGTTCCTCCTTCGATAAATAAAAAACATGTTTCAAACAAAGATTTGTACTACTGAACTTAAAAATAAGATATATTTTAAATCGTACAAGCCTAATTATATGATATTACTTAACAAAGTACAATATTGTATTAACATATTTAACATAACTTAACGTAGCGTGTAATATTAAGGAATATAATGAAATTTTTTACTTTAAACTATTTTTCTATAAATTCTATATTAAGGAAAATAAAATAATTATTTTAGAGTATCTTCGCTAAATGAAGTAACCCTATATAAATTTAAACTAAATATTTTATCATTAATATAAGATTATAATAAAAATCTGTGATATAATTTTAGTCGAGTTTAGGATTTAACTTACATATTATTAAAAAAATTAATTATAAATCAATAAGGAGTAAAATATGAGAAAAACTTATAAGAACCCAAAAGAACTTGGAACATGTTTAAAAGATCTAGTAGATTTTTATTTAGATGATGTTATGGAATATAATAAGCTAAAAGAAAAAATAATTATATTAGCTAATGCCAATGGGGATAGACTTTATAAAGATGGTAATATTCCTATAAAAATTTCGAATATACTAGGTGCCTCTAGAGTAGATATCATTAAGAAAGTATTATCTGAAAAAGAAAATTAATTTTTATGATTCTATAAAAGAAATAAGCTATGTATGATAGAATAACAAACAACTTGTATATATCTTACTTAAATCATATAATGTATTAAGACAAAATGTTTAAATAGCAAGAATTGGTATGTTGAATAAAAATAAATGATAAAATTCGTTTAGGGCTATTTGATTTTAAAAAGACATCAAGTGTGCAGGCTTTTAGTCTGCTATTTGTGTCTTGATATTTTAATCATTAGCTCTATTTATTTATGTGTAAAACTAATTTTATATAAACAGCATTAAATAGTATATTGCTTAAACTTAACAAAATAGTTATTTAAATTAGTTGATTGTTGTAAAATATTTCAATATAATATATACTAAATTTACACACAATTATTACATAAGCTATAGGTGAATCAAAAAAATATAGACCATAATTTTATTTTTAGAGGAGAAGTTTATGAACTTTTGGAACGAAAATAACAAAAGAAAGACATTAATTATTTTTCTTGCAACTGTTTTAGTTATGGCAGGTTTTCTTTTTATATTGCCAACTAGCAATACTTTTGCACAGAGTGATAGAACAAAAATAATTATTCATTATGCCAAAAATCCAGATAATAATTCAATATGGAAGATGTGGTTGTGGCCGGACAAAAAAGAGGGAGCTAAGTTTGATTTTACAAGTAAAGATTCATTTGGCCAGATTTGTGAAACTGAGTTCGCTGGAGACTTTAATAAAGTAGGTTTTATAATTTACACAAATGAGTGGGAAAAAGATACGGACGATGATAGATTTATTGAAAAATTTAAGAATGGTGTAGGTGAAGTTTGGATTAATGGTGGTGACCCTAAAATTTACTATTCTTTAGCTGAAGCAACCAAATCAAAAGTTACAATTATACCTAGTAAGATTATAAACAAGCCCAATAAATTTGTAAGTGCAAAACTAGACGATTTGAAAAACATAAACATAGAAACCAATGTATCATTTCCATTTGTCTCAGTGGGTGATCAAGGCTTTATAGTTAAATCAAATGGAAAAGTGTTAAAAATAAATAAAATAACAAGTTCAAAGGTAATTGGTGGTTTTACAACAGTTGTAAATATAGAACTTAGTGAAAATGTAAATTTAAATCAAAAGATTACAATCTCAAAGACAGCTTTTTCAGAAAAAGATGTAGTATTTGGTGATGTATTACAAAGTGCTAGTTTTGAAAAAATGTTTTCTTACGAAGGAAATGATTTAGGTAATACTTATTCTACTAGTAAAACGAGTTTTAGAGTCTGGGCACCAACTGCATCTGAAGTAAAGCTAGTAACCTATAAAAATTGGAATGATAAAACTGGTACTGAAATCAAAATGAAGATGAGCGAAAAAGGAACATGGACTTTTGACCTAAATGGAAATCAAAATGGTATATTTTATACTTATAAAGTTAACATTAAAGGAGTTTGGAATGAGGCAGTTGATCCTTATGCGCGTTCTGTATCCGCAAATGGCGACAAGGGTGCTGTTGTAGATCTTAAAAAAACAGATCCTACAATTTGGAAGCCGAATGAAAAACCTGACTTTTCAAATTTAACTGACGCAATTATATATGAACTACATGTTAGAGATTTTTCTATAGACCCAAACAGTGGTATGAAAAATAAAGGTAAATTTCTAGCATTTACTGAAATAGGCACAACTGGAATCGATGGTAACCCAACAGGAATTGATTATATAAAAGCCTTAGGAGTAACACATGTTGAGCTTATGCCCATATTCGATTACTCTACTATAAATGAGACTTTAAATAAATCACAATTTAATTGGGGTTACAATCCAAAGAATTACAATGCACCTGAAGGAAGCTATTCAACAAATCCATATAATCCAAGTACGCGAATTAAAGAATTAAAACAAGCAGTACAAGCCCTTCATGATAATGGATTAAGAGTAAACATGGACGTGGTTTATGATCATATGTACAGCGGTACCAATTCTAATTTCAATAAAATAGTACCCGGGTACTATTTTAGAACTAATCAAAATGGTACTAATTCAAATGAAAGTGGTTATGGGAATACAGTAGCTTCTGAAAATGTTATGGCAAGAAAATTCATTGTTGATTCAGTTGTGTATTGGGCAAAAGAATATAATCTAGATGGGTTCAAATTTGATCAGATGGGACTTCTTGATGTAAAGACTATGAATGAAATTAGAAAAAAACTAAGCAGCATAAATCCTTCAATCCTTGTTTTGGGAGATGGATCAGATAAAGGAACTACCCTTTCCCCAGAAGCAAAAGCAAATAAACAAAATGCAAGCAAAATGACTGAAATAGCACAATTCAATGATGAAATAAGAGATGGGCTAATAGGAAGTGTATTTTTTCCAAAAACAAGTGGCTTTATTAATGGTGCATTTCAAAAAGAGACAGATATAAAAAAAGGAATAGTTGGAGGTATAGATTACTCTAATATTATAGAGACCTATGGAAATATAGAACCTGTACAAATTGTTAATTATGCTGAATCCCACTCGAGCAATACATTATGGGATAAGCTCCTCTTAACAAACCCTAAGGACAGTGATGAAATAAGAACAAAAATGCACAAAATGGCAGATTCTATGATTCTTACTTCACAAGGCATTCCATTTTTTCAAGCTGGTCAAGAATTTTTAAGAACTAAAGCGGGTGTTAAAAGTTCTTATAAGTCAAGTGATAATATAAATAAGATCGATTGGACAAGGGAATCTAAAAACATTGAAACTGTTGATTATTTCAAAGGTTTAATTGAATTAAGGAAAGCACATCCTGCTTTTAGAATGACCTCTGCGGATATGATTAAGAAAAACTTGAAATTTTTAGTAGTCCCTGAAAATATGGTAGCATATGAAATGAATTATAATGCAAATATGGATAGTTGGGCACACATTGTAGTTGCATATAATGCAAATAGGGAAGATAAAACTATAAAATTATCAAAGAAGGGTACATGGAATATCGTAGTAGATGGCGAAAAAGCAGGAGTTAAAACTATAAAACAATTTAGCGGAGAATCTTTAGTTGTTCCTGCACTAAGTTCCATTGTGATTTATTATGAATCAGAAAATATATTTACATCATTAACTTTTAGAACTTGTATTATATTAGTTCTAGGTATAGTTGTTTGTATAATGTTTTTTCTGAAAAAAAGAAAGAAAGTTTAAAAATATACTACTTAGCATATTTTTAAAAGGCCCTAAAAATAAGGGCCCTTTTTTTTGCTTAATAATCAATTAAATTTATACGTATTTCGCATTTGAAATATAATCAAAGAGAGGTGTTAGCATGTTAATTGTAATGTTTTTTATATTAACACTAATTATTATTACTATTATCATTTTAGTTATAGGGTGGCATTTTTCTAGTATAATTATCTATCCTAAAGTTAGAAACTATAATTATACCTATGATGCTGAAGTAAATGATGGAAAAATAGTAATAGAAAAATTCAACAATTTAGAAAAGCTAGAAGTATATATAGATTCTCAATATGATTACAAAATTCATGGATTTTTCTTTCCAAATAATAGTTCAAAAAAAGTTATTATATTGTGTCATGGAATAACTTGTAGTTTATATTCTTCTGTTAAGTACATGGATATGTTTTTAAAAAAAGATTTTGCTGTTTTTATTTATGATCATAGGAATCATGGTTTAAGTGGTGGAAGTAACACTTCATTTGGTTATTACGAAAAGTTTGATTTAAAAAAATGCACTGATTGGTTATTTGATAAACTAGGTAAAAACATTATAATTGGTTTACATGGTGAGTCAATGGGTGCTGGCATAGCTCTTCAATATATTGCAATCGATGATAGAATTGATTTTTGTATAGAAGACTGCGGTTACTCTGATGCGCAAGATTTATTTAGCCACAGACTGAAGAAGGATTATAATATAAATAATTTTGCTTTAATAAAATTAGCAAGTAAAATTAGTGAGATTCGAACAGGCTGGGATTTTAAAGATGCGTCACCTATAACAACTCTTCCAGAAATAAGAATTCCGATTTTATTTATTCACGGAGAAGATGACGAATATGTACCTACCTATATGTGCAAACAAATGTACTTAAAGACCAATAGTTACAAAGATATATATATTGCGACCAAGGCTGGTCATGCTCAATCATACTGGAATAACAAAGATGAATATACAAAACGAGTTTATAAGTTTTTAACAAATATTAATATAATTTAGACGGTAAAGGCGTGTAACTAATATAAAATAGAATGTTCTATATAGAGAGGTTGTGTTTTAATGTTTAATCTATCACAAAATGAAAAAAAGTATTTATACATTACTAATTATTCTAGTGACGAAGAAAGCTTATGTAAAATGGAAATCAAATATCTTTTCGATAAGCCTCTTAATGATAAATATTTGTTTTCTAATATACACATAAATCCATCTAGAAGTCCTTTCATAAAAAAATGCATTTCAATGGTGTATGTGGGAGATGCCATGGAAAGAATTATTGAACAAATTAATAATGACAAATTAACTAGTAATAAATATAAAGTTGTTTATATTAATGCTCCTCATGAAAACATAGGTTTTCACGAGGGTCGTAGAATTGAATTTGAAATAGGTTTTAGCATACTTGGAGAATGTGAAATGAAAAAACCGGAAAATATTTTTGGTATAACAAAAATAGGGAACACATGGATATTTGGTAAATGTGAAAGTAACACCTCTGAATGGCTACAACGAAATAAAAAACCTTTTTCTTATTCTAATGCATTAAAGGTTAACGTTTGTAGAGCCCTTGTTAATATAGCTGTAGGTAATAATCTAAGCTGTAGTGTTGTAGATCCATGTTGTGGCATTGGAACAGTATTAATTGAAGCTATTTCAATGGGTATTAATATTAAAGGCTATGAGATAAACTCTTTAATTGGGGAAAACGCTAAGACGAATCTCCGGTATTTTGGATATGAAGATGTGATAACTATTGGTGATATGAATAATATTCAAAATAAGTACGATGTAGCCATAGTCGATCTTCCATATGGTATCTTTACTCAAATTACGGCAGATGAACAGTTAGCTATCATGGATAGTACACGTAGAATAGCATCTAAAATGGTAATCGTTACTTTTGAGGATATGAAAGAACAAATTAAATCTGTTGGATTTCACATAGATGATAGGTGCAGCGTATCTAAAGGAACTTTTAAAAGATACATATACATATGTAGTTAATAAAACCAAGGTGCATAAATTTATATACACCTTGGTTTTAAAATCTGGATTTGAATTACCTAATTATAATTTTTCTATAGAAATATCATATTTAGGTATTCTAGTTTGAAAATATTTTCTTATATCATTTACAGTTATATAAATTTGATGCTCTACTATTTCTAAATAAGCACAAGCTATAATAAATTCTTTTTCATTTTTATTTGGTTTTCTTTTTTTTTCTAATACAGAATCAATATATTGGTTTCTTAATTTATCTGAAACATATATTTGTTGTTTTTTTTTAAGTTGGCACCATTTCTTATTCTTTTGAGCAAGTGATTTATTACATTTTATATCATTACTAATTTCTTGTTTTGTCATTATTGTCCCTCACAATTTTATTCATTTATAATATATATTATACGTTAAAACTATAATTCATTACAATATTAAATTAACTAACAAAAATAAGTATATCTGCTTTTATGCAAATATACTTATTTATGAGTATTAATAAGAGCCAATTATGCTATAGTTTTAATATGATGTAATTATAGTTCACGAATAATTATTTAGATAATAGTTTTTCAGACTTTTTTTCTTCCTGAAATCATATCCAATATAAATACTATTACAGCTATTACAAGCAATATATGGATCATACCACCACCTATTTTAAATATAAGTCCTAAGGCCCAAAAGAATACTATTATACCACCTATCCAACGTAAAAATCCCATATAAAACACTACCTTTCTAATATATGTTTATTTATTATCATTAATTATTATAATAACCCGAAGTCATTTTAATTATACAAAGAAATTCGCAACTATTTTTGTAGAATAATCATCATTATTAGTGACACTATTTTTTAACGATTTACTGTATAATGTAATTATTATATAAGATAGGGTGATAAAATGTTTTTTAATAATAAAAAAATAAGAGCAAAAAAAGAAAATGAAGCAAGACTTAAAAGAATTAATAATTTTGAAGTAAGATATGTCACAACTAGAGATCCAACTCAATATAGTGAATCTATAATAGGGAAGAATTGTATAATGAGTATTTTAAATAACCAATTTAACATTCAAAATGATAATAATGTTATTTTTACACACTCCATAGAAAATTTACAGTCTTCAGAATTAATGAGCCAAAATGGAATAATTCTAAGTTATACTGATGATAAAACAAGTGAATATATAGAAATTATTGCATATTATAAGTATCATAGAAAATAAATGTATAAATAAATTGGCAATTTTAAAAATTTACAAAGCATGAATACGTATATATGCTATAATTTACTTGTATATGAAATTATATAATTTTTAAAAATATAATTATAACTAAAAATATTTTTAACCAAAATAAATGATAGCAGAAGCTATGGAAGGAAGCAGTTTATGTATATAGGTATTGATTTAGGAGGTACTAATATAGCTATTGGTATTGTTGATGAGAATGGAAAAATAGTACACGAAGAATCATGTGAAACAAGGTCAGAAAGAGAGCCCCAAGAACTAATAGATGATATGATAGCTCTAGTTCTAAAGGTTCTAGACGAATTTCATATTCAACTTAACGAAATAACCGCTATAGGGGTCGGAATCCCGGGTCTAGCTGATAAGGATGGTAATGTAATATTTTGTGTAAATCTTGGTTGGAGAAATGTACCATTACGAAAGATGTTAGAAGACGCACTTCATACACCGGTTTACATAGATAACGATGCAACAGTGGCTGCACTTGCTGAATATGAGAGTGGTTCAATGCAAAATTGTAAAAGTGGTTTAATGTTAACTTTAGGTACAGGTATTGGTGGTGGGATTATAATAAACGGTGAAATATATAGTGGGTTTAATGGTGTAGGCTCTGAACTTGGACATACAGTTATTGGTGAAAATTTCTATAATTGTAATTGTGGAAGAAACGGCTGTCTAGAGACATTTGCATCATCTACTGCTATAATAAAATATACGAAAAAACTAATTATGGAAATGAATGAACCTACTACAATTTTGGGAAATGTGGAGGGTAATATAGATAATCTAAATGCAAAAATAATCTTCGATTGTGCTAAAAAAGGAGATAAAATAGCCACCTTAGCTGTTAATAGATTAATAAAATATTTAGGTATAGGCATACTTAACATAGTTAATTTTATTGATCCAGAAATAATTGTATTGGGTGGTGGAATTGCAGGTGCAGGTCAATATCTTTTGGATTTGATTACAAAAGAAGTAATAGCAAATAAGTATTATAAGGATTTACCTATTGCTAAAATTGTTTTAGCGCAGTTAGGTAATAAAGCAGGTGTAATTGGTGCCGCAATGGTCGCAAAACATGGAGATGTATAACATTAATATTAAATAATAATGTTATAATTTATTAAGGAGTGGTTATGATGAAAATTCAAGATATAATGTCAGGTGATTTTTCTCAGTACCCTGAAGATACGCAAATTTTTATGAAAGAATATACAGAAAAGCTTAGAGAAAATATAAAAGAAGAAATAATAAATGATATATCTACAAAGATGCTTAAGAATATAGATAAAAGTAAAGACTATTTTATGAATGTTTTAACTGATATTTTAGATAATGGATATAAAGGTCTTAATAAATTGTCTACTCAGTCACTTATAGATATGTATTTGGAAAGGAAAAATCAGGACGACTTTTTAATATTACTTGAAAAAGTAAATGAACAAGTCTAATTCCTATTTAGGTTTATTAAATTTAATAATAAATAATTTAATAATAAATAATTTAATAAACCTAAATAGGATTAGAAATATAAGAATTAGTAATTAATAGATATTTCTCCACATAGAGTTGTATCTTTAGGTTGCGTCCAAATAGCTTCAATTAGAAGATTTACCTTTAAGCCTGTTTTATATTTAAATGATATCTCTTTATCATGTACCATGTTGTGATTTTCGTAAACTATTAAATTTCTTTTTGCTTTGTCTCTAATTACAATATCGAAAGCTCCATTTTGAGGCTGAAATATTTTAGCAGTAATAATTAAGCTGGACCAAAAGGAATTATTAATACCAGTTTCAAAAAAACCTTTTCCATTATGAATATTTATTTTAAAATCTTGTTGAATATTGTTAGTAGTGCTTGTTATTGCTTCTTCACTATATCCTATGTTTTTATTCTTCACATTATCTATTAAACTTTTCATATATTTCCTCCTTGTTTTATAAAATATTAAATTATAGTTTAAACTAATTCGCTTCACAACATGAATTCATTATATTATACGCAAACACATAAAAAATGTTGTTATTAAAATTACAAGAAATTGTAATTTTTTTAATATAAGAGATAAATTAAATATATAGTTCAATTTATTATTTTTAGAGAATTAATCTGTAAAGCATGATATAATTGTATTTTGAATTATATATTCAAACTTACGATTAAATCAAAAGAAGGTGGACCTAATTAAGGATAATAAATATTTACCTATAAGCAAAGAGGATATTGAAAATAGAGGATGGACAGAATTAGATTTTATTATAGTTACTGGTGATGCATATGTAGATCACCATAGTTTTGGAACTGCAATCATTTCTAGGGTTCTAGAAAATGAAGGCTATAAAATAGGGATAATTGCCCAACCTGGCTGGAAAAATATAGATGATTTTAAAAAATTGGGCAAACCAAGGCTAGGATTTCTAGTTAATTCCGGGAATATGGATTCTATGGTTAATCATTATACTGTAAGCAAGAAAATAAGAGAAAAAGATTTATATTCTCCTGGTGCAAAGATGGGTCTGAGACCAGATAGAGCAACAATAGTTTATTGCAATAGAATAAGAGAAGCATATAAAAATGTTCCTCTTATTATTGGTGGCATAGAAGCAAGTTTAAGGCGTTTTGCGCATTATGATTATTGGAGTGATAAAGTAAGAAAATCTATGCTTATAGATAGCGCAGCAGATTTGTTGATTTATGGTATGGGTGAAAAACAAGTTGTTAACATTGCTGAGCAGTTAAATGAAGGCATAGATATAAAAGATATTACACAAGTACTTGGCACCTGTTATGTTACTGACGATATATCAAACATAAAAGGCTACATTGAAATAGCATCTTATAAAGAAGTATGTAGAGATGTACATAAATATTCAGAAGCCTTTAAAATACAATATGATCAGCAAGATCCCATTCGCGGAATTGGCATTGTACAAAAACATGCTAATAAATATCTTATACAAAATAAACCAGAAATGCCTCTTACGAGAGAAGAATTAGATAAAGTTTATGGTCTGCCTTATCAGAAAAATTATCACCCTAGTTATGAAGCAATGGGCGGAATACCTGCTATAGAGGAAGTTCAATTTAGTTTAGTAAGTTCAAGAGGATGTTTCGGAAGCTGCGCTTTTTGTGCCATAACTTTTCATCAAGGAAGAATTGTACAAAGTAGAAGTGAAAATTCACTAATTGAAGAAGCAATTCAAATTACAAAACTTAAGGATTTTAAGGGATATATTCATGATGTAGGAGGTCCTACAGCTAATTTTAGAAAGCCAGCATGTGATAAGCAGTTGAAAGTAGGTGCTTGCAAGGATAGACAATGTCTTCATCCTAGCCCATGTAAAAATTTAGATGTTGATCATATGGAGTATTTAAAACTCCTTAGAAAATTAAGAGAACTGCCTAATATAAAAAAAGTGTTTGTAAGATCAGGACTACGTTATGACTATATTATGGCAGACAAGGATGATACTTTTTTAAATGAACTTATAAAGCATCATGTAAGTGGACAGCTAAAGGTTGCACCAGAGCATGTATCTCATAAAGTTTTAAAATACATGGGTAAGCCAGCCGGAAAAACTTATAATAAATTTTTAGAGAAATTCTATGCAGCTACTGATAAAATTGGAAAGAAGCAATACGTTATTCCTTATTTTATGTCTAGTCATCCTGGATGCACACTTGAGTCCTCAATAGAACTAGCAGAATATCTTAGAGATATTAATTATCAGCCAGAGCAAGTTCAAGATTTTTATCCAACCCCTGGAACCCTTTCTACAACAATGTTTTACACAGGATTTGATCCAGTAACTCTTGAGGAAGTTCATATACCTAAAACAAAAAACGAAAAGGCTATGCAAAGGGCGCTTCTTCAGTATAAAGACCCTATGAAATATGATTTAGTATTATCAGCTTTAACTCAAGCTGGAAGAGAAGACCTCATTGGTTATGGACCTAAGTGCCTAGTAAAACCTAGAGGTAAAAAGAAAAAAGAACCATCTGATAATCTAAATGGAAAGCAAAAAGAATATAAAAGTGAAAATAGAAATAAAGTTAATACCACAAGGAGTAAGACTAAGGATACCCCTATAAATAAAAAACTTAAAGAGAAAGGTAAACCTATAATCACTCAAGGTAGGACAAACCAGGCAATTAAAAGTGTTAACAAAAAGAAATCAAAACTTAAGAAAAGACAATAATTAATGATAATAAATACCTACATTCAATTGAAGAATGTAGGTATTTATTATCAATCTATTGTAATTATTTTGTTTATACTTTCTTGTTCTATAAGCTCACTTTTGCTGAAACCCTTCCTAAAATATCTAATTTGCTTATATTTAACTTTGTTCATTTCAAAATCTAAAACATCAATTCTATCACCGCTATAAATAACAGCTTTTTTACTTCCTTTTAAAAATACATGTATTTCCATAGTTTCATCTATTAGCTGCGAATCAGCTACTCCTTTCTTTATATTCTCACTTTAATAATATTAATGTTGTATTTATATTAGTATTATAAGTTAGTTTTATTAAATAATATTCGCCTTAGAAAGCTAGAAATTATATAATATCATCTAAATTATAATGGTAATATATACATTTATCAAGATAAAATAAAAGACTAATATTAGTTAACTATTTAGATAATAATGAATATAATATTAATAAAATAGTTATCCAACCATCTTTTAATAAAAAAACTACTATACATTTACTTCTAAAGGAGATAAGATTATGATATGTAAAGAGTATTTATTGGATACTAATATTATTATAAAGGTGTGGAGTAAATATCCTACTTTGCTTGATGATATTGAAAATATAAAATCAATTGATTTTAAAATTTCAGAGGATATAGCAGGGGAATTATCAGTAAAAGAATATGTAAAATTCAATGAAGATTTTGTACTTTCAAATAAATTTTTGAAATTATTAGGACATATCATTACTAATAATGAAATAGCTTCAAATTTAATCGATTCTAGTTTATCAAGTGATTTTATTAAATATCAACAAAATAAAAGGATATATTTAGTTAATGGAGATAAAATTTCAATAAATGATTATAGTTTAATTGATATTTGCGAAAAAAATAAAGAATATATCCTTGTAACGGATGATAAAAAGTTAATTCGAAATGCAAAAATAATATTAAATTCTTCAAGAGCACTAAACTTTCAAGAATTTCTAGATGATTTAAGAGAGTTAAATGTGTTGCAATAAACCATTAGAATATGAGACTGTAACCTTTACGGATTACAATCTCTTATTCTATTTTAATTATTACCTAATATTCATATTATATAAATATGAGAAAGTTTATAGTACAAATTTTTTATACCTACTTAATATTTTTTTCTAAATATTGTTTAAATCTAACACTCCATAGCTTATAAGTTTTAGGGCGTTTTACACTAACTACTGATAAAAATTCATCTACTACCCCTAAGTTATTTAATCCCTTCATTAAATGTCTTGGATAAGCTACATTTTTAGAGTAACTATTTTTAGGATCAATTACATTAAGAGAAAAATCATCCATCAAATATAAATCTTTGCACCTAATGTCTAGTCTATTAAATTTAAGTTTTGTAAATTCTTCAATAAGTTTAATTATGTTAAGAGATATTATTTCATTAATGCCATGTTTTTTAATATATTTATCAAGACGTTGTCCACCTGCATAATCTCGTACAATATAGTATGCTCCATGCTCATAAACATTAGGAAAATATTTGCTTTTCCTAGTTTTAATAAAAATATTATATTCTCCAGCACAAACTTTTTTATCTCTAAAAATTTTAATTACTCTTTTGTTAGGAAGTAAATAAACTATTCCATTATGACCAGACCCTAAAAATTCTGAAGTTTTAAGCATTTTTTCAACTTTACTATTTAATTGAATGTAGTAGTTTTTGTCATCATTCATATTATCATCTTCTTTACAATAGATATCACTATATTATATGGTAAAGGCTTGTCTGTATTTACTATATATAAATATTATATATAAGTCTATCTTGATTAATATTACAATTAATATTATACTGTTAAGGAATATATATACAATTACATATTGGAATAAAATTAATTGGACCACATTAGTGGATTTTTAAGGAGAGATTTGATAATGGTAGAAATATTAGATACTCATGAATTTATATATAATGGAAATGACTTAGGCACTGTTTATTCACACGATAATACAATATTTAAGGTATGGGCGCCCACCATAGATAAAGTATCAGTAATAGTTTATAACTCATTTAATGATAAATCAGGACAAAAATATGAAATGAATAAAATAGAAAATGGAGTTTGGGAACTTAAACTTATTGGAAATTATAAAAATAAATATTATAATTATTTGGTATTAAACGATGGAATAGAAAGAGAAACACCAGATATATACACCAAAGGTGCAAGTGATAGTGGTAAAAAGGGAATGATTGTTGATTTTTCTTCTATAAATCCAGATAATTGGGAAAATCACAAAAGACCTACATCAATTAATAGAACAGAGTCAATTATATACGAAATACATATTAGAGATTTTTCATCATCAGAAGACTCAGGAATAAAAAGCAAAGGAAAATACTTAGCTTTTACTGAGAAAAACACTAAAACACCTAATGGTGTTATTACAGGACTTGATCACCTCAAAGACTTAGGAATAACCCATGTTCACTTATTACCTGTTTATGATTTTGCAAGCCTGGATGAGACTAAAGAGAGATATAATTGGGGATATGATCCATATTTATACAATGTTCCAGAAGGTTCATATGCTACTAATTCTAGTGATGGTACTGTACGAATAAAAGAGTTCAAATTAATGGTTCAGACCTTACATGAAAATGGAATTTTTGTAATTATGGATGTTGTATATAATCACACTTTTACTAAAGAAAGTTCTCCGATGGATATTTTAGTTCCAAAATACTATTATAGAACAGATGATGATGGCAACTATACAAATGGTTCTGGTTGTGGAAATGAAATTGCATCTGAAAAACCAATGGTGAGAAAATTTATAGTTGATAGTATTAAGTTTTGGTCTCAGGAATACAAAATCGATGGTTTTAGATTCGATTTAATGTCACTTTATGATATTGATACTATGAGAGAGGTTGAAAATGAAGTTAAAATTATTAATCCAAATATCATTATTTATGGTGAGCCATGGACAGGTGGACCAACTTCATTACCTGAGTATAGGCAACTAAGGAAAGGAAGCCAAAGAGGTATGCAGATATCCATATTTAATGATGATCTAAGAAATGCTATAAAGGGAGATAATGATGGCAACAGTTTAGGGTTTGTTAACGGTGGAGAAGGTTTTGAGTTAGAAATTAAAAAAGGTATTGTTGGTGGAATAAGATATAACAATAGTATATACAATTTTGCCCAGAATCCTGGAGAAACAATAAACTATGTAAGCTCTCATGATAACTTATGTTTGTATGACAAATTTGAGAAAAGCAATCCTAATAATACTCCGTTAGAAAGAGAGAAAATGAATAGGTTAGCCTTATCCATAGTGCTTACCTCGCAAGGGGTTCCATTTATCCAAGGAGGAACAGAAATATTAAGGACTAAACAAGGAAACCATAATAGTTATAATGCCGGAGACATGATTAATAAAATAAGTTGGGATAGAAAATCTGAATTTACAGAAACTTATGAATACATTAAAGGACTTATCGCTTTAAGAAAAAGTCAAAAAGTTTTGACTCTAGACAATGATAACGATGTAAGAAATTCGCTTAAATTCCTTGAATCACCTTATAAATGCGTTGCATATGAACTAACCTCAACTTTCACGGATGATTATAGTAAATTACTTATAATTCATAATGCTAACAAGAATGAAATTAAATTTATTATGCCAGATACTGATGAATGGTTAATTATAGCAAATGAATTTGAAGTGAATATGAGGGGAGTATGTAGAGGCGCTAAAACTTGCCAAAATGAGATACTTATATCATCCTTATCTACCTTTATATTATGTAAAAGCTAATAGATTATTTGAAAATGATTATGAACAATAAAAGAAACTGCATTTTAAAAATGCAGTTTCTTTTATTTAATTTATATAACAAAACGTTTACTTGCTTAATAAAGTACTAGAACCTAAGGTTCTATCTCAATATAAGCTATTGCCTTCTTATTAAATAAATATTTTTTACCCATAGTATTAACTTCATGGGGCCTTGTATTTTCAAAATTATAAAACCAGTTTTTAAATAAATCACTTTCAGATTGTTTTAAATCCAATATTTCACTTTCACCACTAATAAAAGAAATCGTTAACATTTTAGTCACTCCTTTTCAAGTAAATAGTCTCTTATAATATATATTCTATATCTAAAAGGAATTTCCTCTTTTTTTAACATTTTTTATTTGAAAATATTAAGAGGATATATACTCTAGAAATACTCTCCAGTATCCATTTTAAATTTAAAATTATACATATGTATTTATAAAAAAAAGAAACCTTCACTAGAGCCGTAGTAGTGATAGATTTGCTTTTTATTTGTTAGTTGTTAGTTGTTAGTCTAGACATTCCAAACATTCATTTATTACATCTTCTGTAATTTCAAATACGTAATCTGTTCTCATTTAGGCACCTCCTTGATAGTATATGGGTACACAAAAATATTGATTATAACTCATATAATGTGATTTTAATTCATGTTATAACAAATAATATGTTATAAGTGTTATCAGTACATTATTCAACAAAATTTTAATAAGGGATTCATTAAGAAATTTTCGAATGAAAAGGGTAAGAACTTAAGCGTGGGTTTTTAAAATTCATGTCTTTTCTTTTGTTAAGTGATTTAATGATCCAATTTTTAATGCGTTAGTACGTATTAGATAGTTTTGTATGTGTTTTATTGTTACTAGGTAACTTTCTTAGTATATAACATTTTAGATTTAAATGCAAGTAAATTTTAAAATAAAGTACAAAATTTATGATCCGTTTATGATAATGTCCTAGTATACCATTTTTGATTATGTCCCAAACAGACAAAAATATAGTGTAGAATTACCTCATAAGAATTTATAAATGAGGTGTTCGTAATCAGAAAGGTAGACTTAAGTATGAAAGAAGATTTTAAATATCAAATCATCAAAAAATTAGTAGAAGTTAATGGTAATAAGAAAGCTGCTGCCCTTCGTATTGGGTGCACTGTTAGACATCTAAATCGTATGATTAAAGGATATTGTTCTAATGGTAAGGAATTCTTTATCCATGGTAATAAAGGAACTAAACCTGTTCATACAATTTCAAAAGATATTAGGCATATGATTATAGATCTATATAAAACTAAATATCACGAAGCAAACTTTACCCATTATGCTGAGCTTCTCGATA
>NZ_JAHLDV010000002.1 GCF_018861865.1 Clostridium frigoris | reverse complement strand
AATGTTGGACATAAAAATACTCCTCCTTACAATCTTTGATAATTACTTATCTCAATTATTGCCAAGAAAGAGTACATTTTATTCTGTTTACACAAAATTATTTACAGGCCCAACCAAAATGTAACATGTATTTTGGTTGGTGTTTACATTTTCCAATTGTAACTTAGAATACTGATTTTAGTACTTTCTTCATCTTAGTGCCACCATCCATTATTCCTGTTTGCTACAACAAACATTCAAAAGAGTCTATATATCTGTCACAAAGTAGTTGCATTTCTTCTTTCGATTTGCCTGCTCCTTCATTATATACTCCAATGGTATAAAAGCCAGCATCCTTTGCTGTTTTCATTGCATAGTCGGCATCCTCATAAACCACAACATCTGATATATCCGCTCCCATTTTCTTTGTCGCAAGATAATAACTATCCGGTTCACTTTTGCCAACTCCAACCTCATCACAACATACCACAAAAGAAAAATATTTTAACACTTCAAGACGTTTTAGTGCTGCCTTTGCTAGTTGTAAAGGGGCAGCTGTAACCACACACATAATTACACCCTCCCTTTTAAGTTTTAAAAGATATTCATTAGCATACGGTTTTAATGGTATTTCATACATATACATATCTTCAATAATTTCATTAATGTCGGAAATAATCTTCAACACATTATCTCTGATTCCAAATTCCCCTCTAAAATAATTTGCAGATTCTGTCATGGACATAGCATTTATGATTTCATTTAAATTTTCTGGTGCTTTAATTCCCTTTCCTATCAAATAATCTCTTCCAAGATTTTTCCATGCTTGCATAGAATCCATCATGGTTCCATCCATATCAAAAATAGCATGTCCAAATTTTCTCATTTATATCTCCTCGCTTTTTATTTTAATTCTAACCGATGCTCTTTTTTTTCTTCTAATTGTTCATACACCCTTGGGATTATAATTTAATCTCCTTCTAAAAAAGTACAATATTAAATATTACTTTATCTCAGTTCCACCCCATTCAACAACAGTAAATCCTTTTCTTATAAATGGTTTTAGCTCTTGCTTTTTTACATCTATAGATTTACTTAAGGGTTTAAAAACCATCATTATTCTTAACATAGAGTCTGGCTTTGGAGTTATATTAAGCTTAGCTAAACTAGCATATTCTTTTCCAGCAAATGTTATCAAATTATATTTATTCTCTTTCATAATAGGAAGCCAGTACACTATAAATTCATTATATTCTTTTGGTGTTAATCCTAAGTATTTGAGCTTTTGCTGAAGAAATTTTTCAGTTTCATTCCCCTTTACTACAAACCCCTTAGACATGTCCCACTTATTATCAGAAACTCCTTCCCAATACAAATATGAATATTCTTTGTTATCCGAAATATTAGTTAATGTCCCATCCGGATCAGCTTTTACTTTCCATCCATCTTTATATTCTGGATAAGTGCAAGTAAGTTTACCTTTATACGCAAGTTTTACACTAACCGTTTGCTGGGATGTAGGATACAAATAAATTACAGGTTTCTTAGTAGTCTCCTGTGATCCACACCCATTTAATAGTACCAAGATAAGTGATAAACCTAAAATAAAACTTTTTGATTTTAATACCTTCATATTTTATCCCCCAATAATATTACCTTAATTTTTGTATCTATTTTCATCTAATGTAAAGTTTACCATAAAAAACAATATTATAAATGTATAACGTTATACTTGTTCAAAAATAGGCCCTAAAAAACAAAAAAAATATAGTGGATTACATTAAATATCAATCCATTACATTTCCTATATGTTGTAATATATTTTAAGTTTTACAAATGATATATTGTTCCTGTATAATTTATTTTTGAATTTTCTTCATACTCCTCATAATCAATATATGCTCCCTTAAACTCTATTACATTTTCATGTATACCAAACCCTTCTATACTTATTGTTTCTATTTCTTTTTTTTCATTAATGCATGTAGCCAATGTATAATAAAAATCTTCTTCCTCGTTATATATAATTGTCGTATCTAATATTATAAACCTCGCTTGTCTTATAATATTTCTATCTTCATCTGTGATTTCCACGAACTCAATATCTTCTACAACATTATTCACTATGTTTTTAAATAAACTCATACCTGCTACCCCTCCTACTTTTAATTATATTTTCTAACTAAAGCATTAATTATTTAAATAACAGTAAAATTAACAACTATTATATACTATTCTTTAATGGTTAGTTATATTACTAATATATTATTAAGTGGAAGCTTTACAATAATTCTTTAATGTATTTTATGTCCCATTGTTTTATTATTACTTTTAATTACTTTTAATTATTTTCCATTGTTTTTAATATATCTCTATAATCATATACGACAACCCCTGTTTTCTTTTCTACAGGATCCCTATTTATTTTTCCATCATAATGCTCATACTCACTTACACTTGACTCTAATTTCTTTAATGTAGCCTTTATCGTTTTATTTGCTTTTATATTATTATCCATTTACATTATCTCCTTATTAAGTTATTTAAAATAATAGGCTAATGATAATATTCTATAAATATATGCAAAACCCTTTAAACGTTTACACATATACTTATAATCTTAAAATATATTTAACTTTTACTTAACTTTAGCCTTGGGATTTATTAATTAAAGTATTGATTAGCGGATGTTGTTTTATCATAGCTTTATTCAAGATCGTCATAGTCATCCTCATCATATTTCAATAAAATTTGGGTCAAATGCTCAGCATGTTCCTTCTCATCATTAATTATTGAATATAATGTACGCCTGATATCATGATATGGAATGGTATCTATTTGATGTTCGTAGAGAATTACGGCTTCAAATTCACCTTTTATATCTTCTCTTATGTCATTTAGTATAATTTGTTTATCGAAATTTGCTTTATATATTTGCATAGGTGATACCTTTTCTGATTTATCGTCTTTATGGTCTAAATACCCCTTATATTCACAAGGGTCATACTTACGAAGTAGTGTAAGAATCATACCATAATGTTTTTTTTCATCTTTTAATATATGGTTCCAAACTGCATTTATTTCTATCATATTTGAATTTGCAATATGCTTTGCATAACCATTTATTGCAATAATTTCAGCTATCAATATTTCCCTTAGCTTATTAGTATCAATTTTCGCAATACCTTGTGGTTGACCCTCTTTATTGGTGTAACTCATTTTATACCTCCAAAATTTATTATTTAACTAATACTAAAATTAGCAAGCACTATATATTATTCCTAAGCGTTTGATTGTGTTACTAATATATTCATAAAATAAAGATATTAACATCAAGTTCATTAAATTTTATAAATTATTTTTCCATAGTATTTTATTATAATAGTTTATATTAAAACTCAATTTAATATTACCCATAATTAACTTATGTTGACAATATCGCAAATAAGAAATATACTTTCAACAAGAAACTAATTTGGTTTTTATAGTTTCCAAGTTGAAAGGTGATGTATTAATATGAACGATAAAATATTTACCCGAAATGAATTGTTTTTTTAATTACAATAAGTTTAGCTTTAGGAATTAGACAAATGGCAATGACTATAGTTATGCCATTTATTTCAACCTACAGTAGAACTTTAAGCTATAGTAATGCTACTTTAGCTGGGGTAGCCCTTGGTATTTTTGGACTAACACAAGCTATCTTTCAAATCCCTTTTGGCATATGGAGTGATAAAATTGGAAATAAACGTGTAATTTTAATAGGACTTTTGCAAGTAATAATAGGGCTAGTTATTGCCTTTCTTGCTAAAAGTATATATATGCTTATTTTCGCTAGAGCTTTGCAAGGGAGTGGAGCTATCCTTGCATCTGGCTATTCCTGGCTTATTTGTAGTGTTGATAATAAAAAAGGCCCTCGTGCTTTAAGTATTTTAGGAATGATTGTTGGTTTTTTTGCAGCATCAGCCTTTGCTTTAGGGCCTTTGATTAATAACTATATATCTGTAAGACAAATGTTTCTTGTATGTGCACTCTTAATTTCCTTAGTATGGATTATTATATTGTTTTTCTTAAAAGAAACTCATGATGAGAGTTCTTGTGCAATACCTGAAAATCAAATTAAGATAGGTGAAGGCATAAAAGTTTTATTAAGAAGCAAAGAATTTTTAGGACTTAATTTAGCAGGATTTTTAAATAATTATATAATGGTATCTGTATTTTATATAGTTCCCATATATCTTGAAAAAATCACTGGCACTAGTGGCATGTGGAAAATTTTTATGCCTGCCGTAATTATAGCTATAATATTTATGAGAAAATCTATTATATTTGTTGAAAAAGGTTACAGTTCAAACTTAATTATGCTAGCATTCATTTTAAGTGCTATAGGTATATGTTTTTATTTTAAAACCCAATCATTTTACTTTATATTGATAGGCAGCATATTATTTATGACAAGATATATTTTACTAGCTACGGTAATACCTTCTGCAGCTAATGATATTGCAGAAAATAGCTATAGAGGAGCGGCAAATGGAATAATAAATAGTTTTCAATATGTTGGATCTTTTGTAGGTTCGGTTATCACAGGTATCTTATGGAGTAATCACAAAAGCAGTGCTCTATTTTTAATAATAGTAATATGTATAATAGGCCTATTTACTGTAAAAAAAACTAAAAAGAACTCTTTAAGGAAAGTAAAATTAGGATAGCGAGGTATAAAATGAAGGAAATAATAATGAAAATTGCCGCCCAAAAGATACAGACACATGGGTTAAGAAAATTTACTATGGATGAAATTGCTTTAGAACTTAAAATGAGTAAAAAAACTATATATAAACATTTTAAAAGTAAAGATGATATTATATTGGAATATTTCAAAGAAATAATAGAAAGTGATAAAAATTATTCTATTGAGGCTATAAATAAAGATGGTTCCTTAGAAGATAAATTGAATTCAATAATTTTTTCTTATCATAAATATAAACTTCCCATTAATATACTAGATGAAGCACATAAGTTTTATTATGACGAATGGAATAAAATCCAAGATTTAAAAGACTTTAAATTAAAGCTCATAGAAACTACATTAAAAGACTCTATGGAATCAGGGTTTTTAAGGAATGATATTAATCTAAAGCTTATTAGTTCCATCTTAGAAAGTGTCAGTAACACATTTCTAGATTACAAATTCTTAAGCAAAAATAACATGACAATGAAAGATGCGATGAATGAGATGATTACAATATTACTTCATGGAATTTTGAAGTAATATTTATTTCTCATCAATTTCTATCCATCATACTCAACCAAAGCCTCTTTTAGATTTCTTACCCCACCTCTTGGATTATCCACATCACCTATATATCTAGGAATAAAATGCACATGTAAGTGGTTTATAGTTTGCCCCGCATATGTTCCTACATTAATACCTATATTATATCCAGCTGGTTCGTATTGAATATCAAACATCTGTTTCACCTCATGCATTAATTTATATATTGCTTTAATCTCTTCCTCAGTTGCCTCAAAAAAGTTAGCAAAATGCCTTTTTGTTATTATTAGGCAATGGCCGTTATTTACTGGGAAATGATCGAGTATTGCAACTGCATACCTATTTTCTACTATTATTTCAGATTCATTGATATTGCAAAATATACATTTTGACATTATTATCCTCTCCTTTTAATATTATGTTATCACTATAATCTCTATATTTCATCTCAGTATTAATTTTATTATAACAAAAAAACTGTACTATTAAGTACAGTTTTTTATAAATATTCTCTCTTATGTATTGTGTCCTAACGCTGTTTTTCCTTTTTCTGACCTTTTTATCGCTAAGTATCCATACAACAATACACCAATAGCAAAAACCCATGGGATTATCACTGAAACTGTATTTGAAAGTCCTAAATATTTTATTGTTATATTATCCTCGAGTATCATTTTAAATGAAGTGTGAGCTAATATTGCACCCCCTATAAATATAACAATTGGGTGATCATTCATTAAGTTTGCAACAAATTGACTTCCGTAAAAAATTATTGGTATGTTTATTAAAATACCGATAACAATTAATAAAACATTGCCATCTGCTGTACTTGCTATTGCAATTACATTATCAAGACTCATACTAATGTCTGCAATAATAATTACAGCTACAGCTCCCCAAAATCTATCTGCTTTTTTTACATTACACTCTACTTCCTTAGATTCAGGCTTAATAAAGTCCCATGTAATTTTTACTAAAACAATTCCACCAACTAACTTAATCGGTAACCACTGTATAGCCATTATTTGAGTAATAATACATGCAAATAATACTCTTAATCCTATTGCTCCTGCTATTCCTATAAAACTAGCTTTCTTTGCAAATTTAGGCGATAAGTTCTTGGTTGCTAGTGCTATAACCCCAATGTTATCACCAGATAATGTTAAATCAAGTATAGTAATTTGTAGTACTCCTATGATAAAAACCATTAAAGTTCCCGTTTGTATCTCCTTCTTTCTTTCTTTCTTTCTTTTGGCATTAAATTTATTAATTAAGACAAACTTTAATAACGATTTTTATATTAAAATAATATTTAAGTACCTTAATTATTATATTATATCATATTATAATAATTTTAAGTACATGCCTTTCATCTCACTAGCATAACTGTATGTCTTTCTAATATATTTACTTATTAACTTTATTATTTTTTAACTAAATATATCACTATAGAATTCCATTTATTTTTTTGAATGCTTATTTTTAGAATTCTTTTCATGTATCTGTTTAGGTTTTTTTATGTTTTTTCCCACCTTTGTTTGTGGCTGTATAGCTTGAACTATCTTTTTACCTTGACTTATAACTATACTTATTTTACCACCTTTCTCATAATCTGTATTCACCCCAGGTGATTGACTAATAACTAACCCCTTAGCAACACTATTACTATAATTATTTGTTATGTTACCAAGCAAAAAACCATCATTAACTGCTGCCTTTCTTGCATTATCTTGATTTTTACCAATAAGTGAGGTCACAATTTTTTTTTCAATTACTGGCAATTTTGCAGCTACTTTTGGAACAGTATTTTTGACAACTGGAGTTTTTACACTTGAATCCTTTGCATTTAAAATGGATTTTCCTAAAGCTAAAACAATAACTAAAAAAATAATTGATGCTATAATTAGCATAACCTTTCTTTTTTTACTATTCTTCTTTAGAGGTATTGCTTCACTTTCTTTTTTTAATATCGTTTCCTCAGCCACTGAATTATCCAAAAGTGTTTCTTCCAAAATTGCATCTTTACTCATAACCGTTGTGAAATCATCTCTTATATTAGAAGCTACTACAGCATCCATAATTTTAGTAGCACCCTCAAGTTCACTGTTTACTACTACTTTATAATTAGGATTATTTCTAATCGCACCTATAACTTCTGACATTTCGCTCGCCGTTTGGTATCTTTTAATAGGTTCCTTTTGCATAGCTCTTAAAATCACCTGATTTATATTTTCAGGTATATCTGCAATAATCTCCTTTGGCGCAGTAATATTTCCCTGAATATGCATCATAGCTATGGTAATAGCACTTTGCGCATTATAAGGTACCTTTCCTGTCACCATTTCATACATTACAATGCCTAATGAATATATATCTGATCGCAAGTCAAGAAAACTCCCTTTTGCTTGTTCTGGGGAAAGATAATGTGCGGTTCCCATTACCTTATTAGAATTGGTTACAGTTCTTGCATCCGCAACTTTAGCTATTCCAAAATCCATGACTTTAACCATTTTATCCTTGGTTATCATAATATTATCTGGCTTTATGTCACGATGAATTACTCCGCTCTCATGTACACACGAAAGAGCTTTTGATATTTGAAAAACTATATCTAAAGTCTTCTTGGATGTAAATCTTCCATTTTTCTTTATTATTTGCTTTAATGTTTTTCCATCAACATATTCCATAACTATAAAGTTAACATCATTATCTTCGCAAACATCATAAACATTTACTATGTTTGGGTGTGATAATTTTGCAATTGAAGTAGCTTCTCTTTTAAACCTTGAAATAAATTCCTCATCATTACTTAACTCTTTCTTTAATATCTTTACAGCTACAAATCTATTTAGCACATGGCACTTTGCTTTATAAACAGTTCCCATGCCACCCTCGCCAATGTTTTCTAATACCTCATATCTATTTAAAAGAAATGTCCCTATCATATATGTTTTTTCCTCCTACGAAGAATATTAACATATACATTATATCATAGCTTATGGAAAATAAATGGATCAAAATATGTGTTATATTCGTAAGCTACTATATTTAACAATATAAACAACTATATATACTACTAACATATGGATTTGTTTTGTCGAGTCATGTATAATAAACATAAGGTATATAATACACACTTAAATAAATAATTAATAATTTAAAGTATAATGTATGCAAACTACGAATTCAAAGATAGCCTAGCGCAGTTGCTGGGCTATTTATATATAAATGTAATTGACAAAGCTTACATCTAGACGTATATTTAAAATACATATGAATTGCAAGGCTTTACAAAGTCACCATTTAAATTGTTTTTTAAGAATGCTGACAAGTACTGATAATTTTATTATGCAAAAAAAATGAAAGTTAAAATGGTGATGAAATGAAAAAAAAGAAGAAATTTAATAGGTATAATATTCTTTCTATAATTATGCTAGCTATGTTCTTAACAATAGGTTCAAAATTATATTATTTACAAGTTTTCAAAGGCGAATATTACAAAGCAGAGGCTGAAACTATTAATTCTGCAAAACTTGTAACCGTTGCGGCACCAAGAGGACTAATAACAGATAAAAGTGGGATAAAACTTGCGACTGAAGCACTAGGTTATAACCTTACATATACAAGTACAACTGATACTGGTAAGGATAATACCCAACTATTTGCAATATTACAAAAAGTATTTAAAATTTTAGATGCTAATAAAGAAGTTCAGACAGACAGTTTTCCATTAAAGATTAATCCATATAGATTTGAATTTACTTCAAGTGACTCTAAAGTAAAACAAGCCATGCTTCTAAGATTTTTAAAAGATAGAAACATTCAAGATAGTATATTAAAATCAAAATTTGAAGGTAAAAAGGAAGAAGAGTTAACTACCTCTGAAAAAACTGCTCTTAATAATGAACTTTTAAAGCTAACTCCAGAACAAATATATAATAAACTTCTTGTTACCTATGATATAAAAAATGGCCTTTCAAGTTTGAATATAAAGGCAACTCCGGATGTACTAAGGAGATATTTAATTATAAAAGACAGCATCAAAATGAACTTTTATTCTGCTAATAAATCAATTAATGTAGCAACTAATATAAAGAAAGATACTTCACTTATATTTGAGCAAAGTCTCTCAGACTTAAAAGGTTTTAAAGTAGAAAATCAGCCTATGAGAGAATATCCATACGGCCAACTTGCTTCATCAGTTCTAGGATATATAAGCAAAATAAACTCTGCTGACAAAGCGAAGTACGCTGCAAAGGGTTATGATACAAGTGTAGACTATGTTGGTACTACTGGAATTGAAGCTGCAATGGAAAGTAACCTTAAAGGCGTCAATGGAGAAAAAGATATAAATGATGATTCTGTAGCAATAATTAAAAATACCGCTCATAATAAAAAAGCTGTTCCAGGAAAAAACGTTCAACTTACAATAGATGCAAATTTACAATACGCCACCGAAACCACTTTGAATAGTGAAATGAAGACAATACAAGATAAAGGAACTTATGGTGGTTTAGACGTATCAAATGCTACAAGGGGTGCAGCGGTTGCCATAGATATTAATACTGGTGGAGTGCTAGCACTTGTAAGTCTACCAGGTTATAATCCAAATGATTTTTCTACAACCCAAGGTTTAACTGAAGCTCAATCACAAAAATATTTCAATCCAGATTATGAAAAGATGGCAAAAGCTGATGGGCTATCGTCTTTAACTGATTATATGTTTCCAATAGACAAAAGTATAAAGGGAAATACAACCATTCGAAAGGATAAGTTTGATTATTATCCAAAATACTTGTATAACTATGCAACTATGTCACTTATTCCTTCAGGTTCTACATTTAAACCAATGACAGCAATTGCAGGGCTTGAAGCTGGAGTTATAGATGCTAATTCAACTTACGATGATGAAGGCGGGTATGATATGGGTGGTGAAAATAAAATAGGAGGTCCAAATTGGAATCCTTTTACATCAGATGGACGAAATGGCATTGTAAATGTAGTAAGTGCAATAAGAAAATCTAGTAACCCATTTTTTATGAATGTAGGTCAGAAACTAAGAGAACAATTTGGTGATGATATTTTAGCTAAATATGCATGGATGTTTGGCCTAGGAGCTAATCCTAATGCAACGAGTCCAGGTACAGGAATAGAAATAAGTGAGAATTTTGGGCAAGTATATAATACAGTGTCACAAAAAAACTTATCAGCCTCACAATATCTTTTGAGTATTGAGCAAAATTTAACTGATGGTATTTCTAGTTCAAAAGTAAAATTTCCACCAATAGATTTATATGATAGAGATAGAGATACTAGTATTGTTTCTGATGGAAAAAAACTTTCAGAAATTAAAACACAAATTAAAAATTATATAAGGGATTCTGTAAAGAACGGAACTTTCTCTAAGAGTAATTATGTGGGGTTATTTAAGCAATTAATAGCTGCCGACCCTGCGTATAAAAATCAAAAATTTACGGCTACTGATATAAATACAATCGTAACTGATATATACTATCTTTCAGTACAAACAGGTCATGGTTCTTTGAGTTTACCATACAATATGTTTATTGCATCTATCGGCCAAGGCATGGACAACTTCACTCCACTCCAGATGGCAAATTATATAGCAACCCTTGCCAATGGTGGGACAAGATATAAAGTTCATTTAGTTGATAATATAAAAGATTCTAATGGAAAGTTAATATCCCAAACGAAACCTGTAGTAATAGATAAAGTTGGTATGAGTACTGAAACTAGAGCTCTAGTTATGCAAGGCATGAATGGCGTTACAGGTGCTGGTGGTGGTACCGATGGTACTGCATATGCAGCACTTGGTGATTTTCCTATACCTACAGGTGGTAAAACAGGTACAGCTCAGTTCACAACCTCGGAAATACAAAATAAAATTGGTAGAGGCGATTATGCTTGGTATGTAGGTTATGCACCTGCTGACAATCCTAAAATTGCAATATCTGTAGTTATATTTGATGGTGGTTATGGTTCTGATGCCGCAAAAGTTGCTAGAGGTATGTACGAGAGTTATTTTAAAAACGATCCTCGAATGAAGCAGTATCAAAATCATTATGACATAAAATTAAAAAAGATTAATTAGCTTATTCATTTAAATAAAACGGCAATAGAGAATTTATATATTCTCTATTGCCGTTTTTTTATTAAGTTTAATAGTATTGAACACTAATAAATAATTAATAAACATCTGGGAACTATTTATATTTAGTATATTGTTAGAGATACTACAATAACTTACTATAGGATAATTTAAAATAATGGAGGCTTGGAGATTATATGAAAAGCTCTTATTATAAACGAAATTCAATAAAATCTTGGCATTTAACTTTAATTCTTATATTAGTATCCGTAACATATATGGTTTTTACTATTTTCTCAAATTCTAAAACGCCCTTAAATAAAACTAAGTATATAGCAAACGGGCAACAATACATTTCATTAATAAATGGGAATGATTTAAAAGCTTATTCTGATACTTTTCTAGGGATGCATTACTTATGGGGTGGCACAACACCTGCAATATCGGATAGCTCTGGAAAATATATTGGTGGTGGATTCGATTGTTCTGGTTTTGTAGCATATATCTATAAACATTTCGGTATAGATTTACCTAGAACAACTATGGAACAGATAGATGAAGGTATTTCTATTAATATAAATGACCTTAAGAATGGAGATCTGGTCTTTTTTAAAACAAACCCAGAGCTACCCTACCAGGTATCTCACGTTGGAATATATATTGGCAACAATAGGTTTATTCATTCTCCAAAATCCGGCGATGTTATAAAAATCTCTGAATTAACGGGATATTACAAAGAAAACTTTGTTATAGGTAAGAGGATATTAAAATAAGTATTTTAATATCCTGGGCGCACCACAATTATAAGCCACCTATACTATAGGAGGCTTATAAAGAATATTTTTCATTTTAACATTGAATTATTTTTTGTGATTATTTGGTAATACCTTTACTGCATGATCAGGAAAATCAGTGAATATACCATCTACATCTTCTTTAAAATAAAATCTTTTCATTAACTGATCTACACTAGTTACATATTTAGGAAGATCATCTTTTCTAAATGTATATGGATGAACAACAAGATTGTGTTTATGCGCATCTTTTACTAAATTAGGATTAGTAACTGGTAATTTACCTTTATTCCCATCTTCATCTAGTATTTGGTCACACCAAGGCCCAATACCATTTGCATAAGTAGCTACTTTTGCTAGTCCTTCATCTGTCATCATTTTTTCATAATTAGCTCCTGGGCAATCTGCTTCTACACTAATCAACTGAATTATCTTCACTTTTGCACCCATTTTTGTTCTAACTTTTATTAAGTAACTTGGATCAAAACATTGTAAATAACATTTGGATTCAGGCGTATCATACCCATACTTTCTAAGAACTTTTAATACGACAGTTCCAATATCCTGTCCATTATCTGTATGAAATTTAGGTTGTTTCAATTCAGGGTAAATTCCTACATCTTTACCTGTACTTTTATTCAACCCTTGTATAAGTTGTATATATTCTTCTAACGTTGGAACTTCAAAATGAGCACTACTTAGAGGAAATCTACCTGGAAAAACAACATCCGTAGTAGAACCTTCTTGTGTACGTTCATGTACACTAAGCGTTTTAATTTCACTTAGTGTAAAATCAATCACATAATAATGTCCATCAACACGTTTTCTATTTGGATAAATTTTTGCTACATCTGTTGTAGTATCTATTGTAATATCATGCATTATTACTGGAACACCATCTTTTGTTAAACAAACATCAGACTCTATATAATCTGCACCTAACCCATAAGCTAAAGAGTATGACTCTAAAGTATGTTCAGGTAAGTATCCACAGGCACCTCTATGTCCAATAACTATTTTGTTATTTTTTGTTGAAGCAGCTAAAACAGTACTTTCTCCATATCCTACAGTTGATCCTACGGTTAGGGCTAGTGTACATACAAGTGTGCACGCTATCTCAATTATCTTTTTTTTGTTTTTCATATTATAGACTCCTTATATAATCTATTTTTTCTTTTGATATAATACTTACTAAGTTGTTATACTTTAAATACTAACATTTTTTGATATAAATATTTCTTTAACTTACTGACGGAATATCTTCAGATTCTGGTTTTGATCTATCATGTACGTTCCAAGTAAGTGATAGAAATATAATAGCAAGTACAGCAGAAACCATAAGAAGCCTGAATCCTCCATCCCAATTGTATTTATCTACAACCATTCCCATTACAATTTCAGCCGAAACTTGCCCAATAACATACCCGAAGAGCCCTGTAAATCCAGCAGCAGTTCCAGCAGCTTTTTTAGGAACTAGATCTAATGCACTTACTCCAATAAGCATTACAGGTCCATATATTAAAGCACCTATGCAAGCTAAAGTAATGTTTATTGCTAAAATGCTTGAAGATTGCCAATAAATGAAAACACCAGCCGTAACACCTACCATGCAAGCTACACCTACTGGTGCACGACGACCGTGGAATACCTTATCACTTATCCATCCTATAAGTATAGTACCCGGAATTGCAGCATATTCAAATAAAGAAAATGCGATTGCTGACTCTTTAACATTAAAACCTTTTACTTCTTGTAGGTATAGTGGAGCCCAATTAATAATGCCATATCTCACCATATATACAAATCCGTTTGCTAGAGCGATATACCATAAATATTTATTGTTAAATACATATTTAAACAGTATTTCTTTTGCAGTCATTTCCTTTTCTCTGTCTTTTACTTTTACAGCAGGGTAATCATTTTTATATTCTTCAATAGGAGGAAGACCTACAGATTGAGGTGTATCTCTTGCAAAAATCATATAAAGTGTTCCAATTACAATTGCAATAATAGCTGGTAAATAAAAAATTCCTTTCCAACTTCCAAATATTTGAACACCAAGAAGCGCAATTACAGCTATAAATCCACCACCCACATTATGTGCGGTATTCCAAATAGACATTTTTACGCCACGCTCTTTATCTGAGAACCAATGAGTCATGATTCTCCCACATGGTGGCCACCCCATACCTTGAACCCATCCATTTATAAGCATTAACATAAACATTACTGTAAGACTTGTTGTAAGTGGGAAAAATAGATTTGTAATACCAGACAAAATTAAACCGATGCCTAGAAAATACTTCGCATTCGATCTATCTGATACATTACCCATAACAAATTTACTAATGCCATAAGCAAGTCCTAGCGCAGAGGCAACAAATCCAAGTTGCGTTTTTGTAAATCCTTCATGAATTAAGTACATTTTAGCTAGTGAAAAATTACTTCTAACAAAGTAGTAACCCATATAACCAATATAAATGCTTATAAATACTTGTAACCGAAACTTTTTGTAAACTGGATCAATTTTTTCTTTTGGCAACCTTTCAATAGCTGGAGCGGGTTTTAAAAAATTAAATAAATTCCCCATTCATTTCATCGACCTTTCATTTTAGATTATTTTATTTAAACATATTAATCTATATATAAATATATAAATTTACGGTTTAATCCTTTCAAGAGCATCTAACATTTCTTCTTTATCAATACCTGCTTTTTTAAAATCATATTTATCACTCCCTAGAAGATTACTTAAATTTTGTCCTCCCTCCGGCAAGGGCACATCTTCTCTTGTAGACATAGCCATAGAAAAATTTTTCAGAGCATTACCAGCTTGCGCCGTTAAACAATAATCTATAAAAGCATTTGCAGCCTTAGAGTTTGGTCCATTTTTAATCTTAGAAACTGCACAAAGTGTCCATCCAACATCTTTAGGGATTTTAGATTGTATATTAAATCCAGACTTTTTAACGATAAGCTGTTGATTTATAAAATTAACAGCAATTAAATATTCACCAATACCTACCTTTTCTGCTGGCGTAAGACCATTTGTAGTAACTTGTGCTACATTATGGTTGAGTTTACCCAGATATTCTAAGGCTTTTTCCTTTCCCATCGATTGTACAAGATAAGATACAAAAGTATAGCCTGTACCTGAGGTTTTTGGGTTAGGAATAATAATTTCACCTTTAAACGCAGGATTTAACAAATCTTGAAAGCTTTCTGGCTGCTTTATTCCCTTTGATTTAAACTCGGCGTCCCATCGTTCTTTATTGATACCAATAGATAATGCTTCTATATAAAGTCCTGTCCAATACCCATCTTTGTCTTTATATCTTTCAGGAATAGAACTGGAATTTTTAGAAATATATTTTTCAATTATGCCTTCTTTTTTCATGTACTCATGAGCATCTACTGTGCCTCCTAAAAAGACATCTGCTTTAGGGGTTGTTTTTTCCTCCATTGCCCGGGCTAAAGCTTCCCCTGTAGGAAACCTCAAAAGTGAATACTCACAACCAGTTTTTTCTTTGAAGCCTTCTAGTAAAGGTTTAGCCTCATCTTCATGAAAGGCTACGTAAACCAAAAGTTTTTGGCCTTGCAAATTAGGGTAGGCACTTTGGTTTTTATTACATGCAGTTAACAATGTTGAGCAAAACAAGAGAATAATAAATATAGTAAATTTGTAAGTTTTCATTAAGGTACCTCCAGAACATATAAAAATTAAATACCGGTTTTACTGATGTTTTTACAAATCTCTACTAAATTTCCTTTCATATAAATTGCATTTACTACTTCATTACTAAAATCTTGAATAACAATATACCCATTTTCATATACATCAATATTTATAATTGCATAGAAAGTATCTTTTGTATTTGGAATAGAATTACTTTCTTTTTCTAAATAGGTTTTTATGTGGTATAGCACTTTTCCCTTTGTATTGATCGCTTCTTCTAGGGAGGCATTATCCTTAATTTTAGAACATTTTAATATTTTATTACGAATAAATGTTTTATCATCACGACCACATTTTTGTATATTATTATTACTATCTACTACGGTAACTTTATTTCGTTCATTAATAAGATTGCTTAGATTTTGCGCAGAGCATAAAATTTCATCCAAATGATTTTTAAGCTGATCTACATAAGGCTTATTTTTAGCCTTTCCATAAATAATAGTACCTATTTTTAAGTAACTTCCTAAAGTAAAAGTAGATTTTTTACCATTCAGATAAAAAACAGTACCACTTATTTCATCATTCGTATATGCATTTTGACTTTCTTGCAAAGGACTACTCTTAGACATTTCGTCTATAATATCCCATATACTTCGAATAACATTACTCTGAGCAATAACAATTTTTCCCCAATATTTACTATACACTTCTAACTTTACAGGTGTAGAGGTACTTACAGCTTTTAAAACTTGTTCTCTATCTTGAATAAGTACTATATGATCATAATTTTTTTCATATTGCCAAAATATTATGATTCCTAGTAATAACATAAAAACAAAATAACCAATAAATAACATTTTGTGTTTTTTTAAAATATTTATTTTTCTCTTCCTCCTTATCATAGCAAAAAACGTTTTCAAAATTGCATCAAGATTGCATCAGCTTTGTAACAATTTAAAAAACAATTCCACCTTTGTTCCCTTGTCACTACTTATAAAAATATCTCCTTGTTGCTTTTTCATAATTTCCTTGCAAATTGCAAGTCCAAGACCCATACCACCGTATTGATTTTGAAGTCTTTTATTTGCAGTATAAAAAGGTTCAAAAACCTTTTTCAGATGTTCCTTTGGTATTCCCTCACCATTGTCTGTTATAGAAACAATTAAAGATCCAGGCTTTGAGAACATTTTTATAACAATGGAAGTACAATCACTATATTTAATTGCATTGTCAAATATATTTAAAAATACTTGTTCCGTCTTTTGTTTATCTATCCAAATCAAATAATCAAATAAAAGTGGCTCTATAAAAATATTGTATTTATCTAATCTTGGTCTTAAAATTAACAAGCTTTCCTCTATTACAACTTTAAGGTTTGTTTGCGCAACTTCCATTTGAAAATCTTCTTTATTTAACTTAGATAGGTTTAACAATTCTTCTACAAGGCAAATCAGACGATTCCCCCCCTTTTGAATATAATCAAGACATTGTGTTTTATCTTTCTCGGTCTTTACTCTAGGAAGTAAATCTGCATATCCAATGATTGAAGTTATAGGGGTTTTTAATTCATGGGTAACGTTATCTAAAAATCTTTTTTGATTTGCTTTTTCATCTTTTAATTTTAAAATAGAGTTACTTATATTAGTCGACATAAGATTAAAAGAATCTGCTAAATCCTTAATCTCATCCGTGGTATCAATTTCTATAATATTTGTAAAATCTCCATTTGCAACCTTCTGGGAGGCTTTTTTTAAGGATACAATTGGGCTTACAATTTTTCTAGAAAATGCATTGCTTAAAAGAATAGAAAGAAAAAGTGCTAATATGCCTACCAAAATCATGGTTACACTTGTATTTTTAACTAAGCCTATTTCTTTATCTAGGGGATAAATATACCGAAAGCAACCAATAGTTTCTCCTTCAAAATAAAGCGGACTAGAAAATAAAATATATTGTTTGCTTTCAATCTTTTTCATAATATAGGACTTAGTTCCTGAAAGTGCATAAGTAACATCTTTATTTTCTAAAATTATAGGGTACTTTTCAGAATCCCCCACTAGTCCATCCTTGTTATATAATTGAATTCTGAATTTATAATGATCAGACAAATTTTTAGCAATAAAGGGGCTCATATTCTTAAGAAGTTCTGGCAAACCTATGTTTTCTTCGTTATCTAAATATGTAATGATATTTAATTGGCTGTTGTAACTTTCTTGTTTTAACATTGTAATAGAACTATTTATTATATTTTTATAAAGATTACCAATGGTAATGGAGCAAACAATAAGTAAAACCGGAAGTAACACAGCTATATTCATAATTACGATTTTATTTTTTATTCCAATTTTCATTTCATACCTCTAATCTATATCCAGCACCATAAATAGTTTGAATAGCATTTCCATGTATTGTTAGTTTTTTACGAATTCGTTCTATATGAATATCAACCGCCCTTGTGTTACCCTCATAATCATAACCCCAAAGTTTTTTTAGTAACTCAGTTCTAGTAAAGACCTTATTAATATTTTGCAATAAAAGGTTTAAAGTTTCAAATTCACGAAAAGTAAATTTTACTTCGATAGAATCTATAAAAATCTTTCTTTCTGCTTTTAGTAGCATGATGAAGCCTTTTTCTATTTTGTTTTCTGAATTTTCATTAAGGAGCTTCGATTGATTTATCCGCCTTGAAATTGCACGTATTCGCAGTATAATTTCCCTGCTATCAAAGGGTTTTGTAATATAATCATCTGCCCCTAACTGTAACCCTAGTAGTTTATCATTGAGTTGTCCTTTTGCAGTAAGAAGAATAATCGGAATTTTTTTATTAATCTTTTGCATTATTTTCATAACTTCATATCCATCTAGATCAGGTAACATTAAATCAAGTAACACTAGGTCTGGGTTTTCGTCTTGAAAAGCCTTGATTCCATTATTACCAGTAGCACTAGTTATTACCTCAAAACCTTCTAGTACTAGGTTCATACGTACTAAATTTAAAATGCTTTCTTCGTCATCTATAAGTAAAATTCTCATCTTAAACCGCTCCTTATTATATCTAATAAAAAATACAAAACACAGAGGATCAGATTCAAAATAAAATCTGGTCCTCTATTAATTAAATTAACTTTAGTTTTTAATTCTCATTCTATAGAATGAACGCCATACAAATATAATCGCGATTGCAAAGAACACTGCTCCAATGTATGGAGCTACAGCTCTGAATCTTTCTGATATAGCAATTTCCATAGCAAGCATTCCAAATAATGTTGTAAATTTGATTATTGGATTTAATGCTACTGATGAAGTATCTTTAAAAGGATCTCCAACTGTATCGCCAATAACACAAGCATCATGAAGTGGAGTCCCTTTTTCATCTAAATCAACTTCAACAACCTTTTTAGCATTATCCCAACATCCACCTGCATTTGCCATAAATATAGCTTGATATAAACCAAAAACTGCTATAGATATAAGGTATGCAACGAAGAATGCTACTGGTTCAGTGTTATTACCTCTAGGAGCTGAGAAAAATGCAAATGCTAGTGCAAATGAGAATATTGCAACGAATATGTTAAACATTCCCTTCTGTGCATATTGAGTACAAATTTTAACAACTTCCTTAGATTTCTCTGTAGATGCCCTTTGATCTGCATCTTCGTCCAATTCTATATTTTTCTTAATAAATTCTACTGCCCTATAGGCACCTGTAGAAACTGCCTGAGTAGATGCACCTGTAAACCAATAGATTATCGCACCACCACACATAAATCCAAATAAAGTGTAAGGGTTAAGTAAATTAAGAATAGTTTCAGGTTTAACTTTTAATACATCTTGAATAACTAAAATAAGTGAAAAAATCATTGTAGTGGCTCCAACAACAGCTGTACCAATAAGTACAGGTTTTGCAGTTGCTTTGAATGTATTTCCTGCACCATCATTAGCTTCAAGGTAGTATTTTGCTTTTTCAAAATCTGGTTTGAAACCAAAATCTCTTTCTATTTCTTTCGAAATATTAGGAATAGTTTCAATAAGTGATAGTTCATAAATTGATTGTGCATTATCAGTTACAGGTCCATAACTATCTACTGCAATAGTAACGGGTCCCATGCTTAGTAATCCAAAAGCAACTAAACCAAAAGCAAAAACCGAAGGGTATATCATTATATCTTTTAAGCCAAGTGTACTTGCAAGATATGCTATAAACATTAAGATAACGAATACCATTCCCTGCCAGAAAGCACTGAAGTTACCAGCAACAAGTCCTGAAAGAATATTTAATGAAGCTCCACCTTCTCTAGATGCTGTAACAACTTCTTGTACATGTTTTGATTTACCACTAGTGAATATTTTAGTAACCTCAGGAATAAGTGCTCCTCCCAATGTACCACAACTAATTATTATAGCTAGCACATACCAAAGACTATTTGAATTTGCAGTTAATGCAACCTGAGTACCAGGTCCAAGAATTAAGTAACTAACTATGAAAATAACAATTATTGATAATATTGATGAAATCCAAACAAGATTTGTTAGTGGTTGTTCAAAATCAAAATCATCCTTATTACTATATTTCATTTCACTATATGCTCTGTTTATATAAAATGCAGCAATCGATGTAATAACCATCAATATACGCATTGTAAATATCCATGTAAGAAGAGTAGACTGAAGAATTAATCTATCTGCCTCTGGAAATGACATACCAACAGCAAGAACAATAAATGAGATTAAAGCAACTCCTGTTACTCCATAAGTCTCAAATCCATCTGCAGTAGGACCAACACTATCTCCTGCATTGTCTCCAGTACAGTCCGCAATAACTCCTGGATTTCTAGGATCATCTTCTTTAATTTTAAAAGCAATTTTCATAAGATCTGATCCAATGTCAGCAATTTTTGTAAAAATACCACCAGCAATACGTAGAGCACTTGCACCTAATGACTCACCAATTGCGAATCCTATAAAGCTTGCACCTGCAAGACTACGTGGAACAAAAATTAATATTATTAACATCATAAAGAGCTCAACGCAAATTAAAAGTACTCCAATGCTCATACCTGCATCAAGAGGTATATTTACAAGATTTAAAGGTTTTCTCCTTAATGAAGCAAATGCCATCCTACTGTTTGCAAACGTATTCATTCTTATTCCATACCAAGCAACACCATAAGACCCAAGTATACCAACAATAGTCCAGCCAAGTACTAATAATACTCCACCAAAACTAGTTCCTTGCAAGTAACCAAAGTAAAATGCAATAATACTACCTATAAGAAGAAATAAAATTGCAATAAATTTTCCTTGTTGAATTAAGTAGGTTTTACATGTTTCAAAAATTATAGCTGAAACATCAAGCATTGATTTATGTGCTCTAATTTTCTTTACCCTTAAAAATTGATAAAAACCAAATGCCATACCTAGCAGGCAAATCACGAGTCCCACCATAAGTGTTCCATTTTGACTAGATGATAACTCTGGAATCTTTAGATTCGATTCATCTGCATATGCTATAACTGGTGATAATGAAGCTAAAATTACACTACCTAGAATTGAAACCTTTACAATTTTGTTAGACTTGTTAGTATTCATAAACACTACCTCCTATAAAATTATAAATTAAGTGGTACCTAAGTTCCACATTGAATAAGTTACATTCATAAACTAATATAATTTAATGAAGAATTTAGGATAATACATATTTATATTACCATTTTAAATGATAATATTCAACTTTATTTTAACTTTTATTGAATAATTATCCTCCTTTCATAAATTGGAAGTTATTATAATAAATGCAAATAAAAACAATTCCCATTATATACTATTCCATAAACCTCAAAAAAAGTACATCCTTAATTCTAGTAAATATTATATTTTGAAAGGATAGTACACTACAGCTTATTTTTCAGTTTACAAACATATTTTATCATTAAAAAAATATAAATTTATAAACGTCAAATAGCCCACAACTTACCATAAGATGTGAGCTCACTATCATTTTACATATTGTTATTTAGAATTTTTCCTATAATTAATTACTATATCTTGTTTTTGAATCAATGTTAATGAAAGATTTAGTACTATGCTCTCTTTAATAGTATGGAAATTCATTTCTAAAGGGAATTTTTCATTAAAAGATTTCCTATCAACTAGGGTATGGGTTTCATAAATTTTCACTTCTTCTATTTTACAATTTATAGGTTTAGTATCGCAATTGACATATTCACTACATTGATTATCTTTTTCGCTTAAATATTGATTAAAATCATTATTAATGTTTAAACAATCTGATGAGATATAAATGGGTATATAATCTAGACCTTTTCCCTTTGAGAAAACTGGTGGAACCTTACAGTTAATTAAAGTAGTACATTTAAATGGGATATAAATTATAACACATTCAGTATCTAGATTAATTATGCCATCATAAACACCTTTTGCTACAGAAAAATCTAATTTATTTCTAACAAAACCCTCTAAAAAAAGTTTTCCATTCAATGAGGGAAGAATATCATCTTTTTCGTACATAGGTAGTAATTTACTACTAGTTAAGTATATATCCTTTTTTATGTTTTTTATATCTAATGCAGCATTTTTTAATCTAAATGTTGATTCAATAGGAATATCTATATTTTTTTCAGCTATTATAATTGGTAGTGTCGATGTTAAACTTTCACAGTAATCAGTATTTATATTTTTATGAATTGTATAAATATCATTGTTATTAATATTACTTTCCTCTTTTTTATTTATACATTCCATATCATCTTTAATAATTGCTTCTTGTGTGGTCATTATGTATTTTGTATTCAATTTATCTTTTGAATTTCTAATCAAGATTAACTTATTTGGTGTTACAGTATTTTCATGCTTAATATCTATTGAGCTGTTTTGAAATATTCTATTGATCTTTTCATTATAATATGATTGTTGTACATTTTTTAAAATAATAAGAAATTTTGCCATACTTAATTTATCACAAATAGGAAGTATTAATTTTGAATCATCATTAATAGTTATTTGCTCTATAGGTAATGTTAATCCTGAATCATCTTCAATAATTACTTCTTGATTATTCAATTCTTGATTATTCAATTTTTTATTTTTTATTTTAACCTTTGTTGTGTTTTTCTTGGATGTTTTATTAATATTTATAATACAATTTGGTTGTTGTAACATATTCAAAATAGCAAGCAACTTTATCAGTTTCAATTTATCCCGGTTATATTCTGGTTTCATTGAAGAATTCTCCTTTATTGTAAGAGTTTTGTATATGAAATAAAGTGGAGTAAACTAGTATACTGGTCAGTTATTTTATTTCAGATGCCTTATGTATTTAAATAACCGCTTTTCTAAAGAATAGTATTTTTTTAGAAAAACGGTTATTTTTAAGTTTCTATAAAGGATCTTTACTCTTCGTCATCATCGCAATGGTGAACAATAGGAATGTTTACCTGTTGTAATTGTAATACTTTGATTCTTATATATACAACCATTTTTTCTATTACTTTATTATAAAGCTGAATTTTCGAATTAGTTTTATGGTATAAAGGATCCGTATTAATATCGTCTTCAAAAATCCTTACTCCTTCTAATTCGCAGTATGGATTTTCAGTAAATGTTATATTATCTTCAAGATATTGTTCACATCCTGATTTGCCCATGATAGTTCCCGTACAGTCATTACATCCGCAACTACTTAATAAATCTATTTCTTTTTGAACTCCACGAACGTTAACTACTGGTGGCACTGTATATACAACTTCTGTTACAGCTGTAAATGGTACATCTATTGTTGTATGAGCAATTCTACCACTTACAATTTCTTTTTCTACACAATCAGCAGTTGCGTATTCTATATTTTTTCTTACGAATCCACTTATAAATAATTTTCCTGATATGAGCGTACCATCTGAAGCAATTATGCCAGATCTAGGTAATAATTTACATTGAGTTAAATAAACATTCTTCTTTATTCTTTTTATTTCAAAAAATGGTTCGTTTAATTTAAACACTGTTTCAACATCTATTTGAATCTCTCTTTCGCCTATTACTACAGGAATTTTAGCTACTAAAGGGCCTCTAATACCAACTGGTGTAATAGTAGTTCCACTACTTAAAGGTAATGTTTGTGAACTAATAATTTTACCACAATTATCGCAAGGGTGTACAATTTGACTTTTTTCCAAAGGTAATTCCTCCTTTTATTGAGGTCTTATGACCTTCTACATACTATGTGGAAAATACAATAAGCGTTACTTTAAATATCATTAAATATAGAATGTTAACTTGTTGTATTTGTAATACTTTGACTCTAAAGGCAACGTTTTAGAACTAATAATTTCTCCACAATTATCACAAGGGTGAGTAGTTTTATTTTTTACTTGATATGTAAAAAATAAAGCAGTCGTTACCGGTTTTGATTACGAAATTTAATCAAAACCGTGTTGGTATCAATTTTTATTAAGTTACATATTATATATTAAATAAATTTAAGGAGCGATGTTATGTCTAATATTGAAACAACTTATCATCCGGAAGACTGGTGTGACGCTAAAAGTTATTGTGAAGACCAGTGTGATTACGAAATAAAACAGGATGATAAACCTACTACTAAAGATAAGTGCGATTTTGAAAAGAAGCATGAGGAGAAACCTACTTCTAAAAACAAGTGCGATTTTGAAACGAAATATGAGGAGAAACCTACTTCTAAAAATAAGTGCGATTTTGAGACGAAATATGAGGAGAAACCTACTTCTAAAAATAAGTGCGATTTTGAGACGAAACATGAGGATAAACCTACTGCTAAAGAAAAGTGCGATTTTGAAACGGAACATGAGGATAAATCTACTGCTAAAGATAAGTGCGATTTTGAAACGGAACATGAGGATAAATCTACTGCTAAAGATAAGTGCGATTTTGAAACGAAACATGAGGATCAAAAGAAATTATCTGAATTAGATGAAAATCCTTGTAGTATCCAGCCTTCTTCTACTTACTCAAAGTGGTCATGTTCATAAATATATGAATAAAAAAATTAAAAGTACAGGGTTTAATTACAACTCTGTACTTTTAATTTTAAGAATGAATCTCCTTTATTAAATTACGGCTAATAACAAACAACAGGGGTCTTAGCATCGATATTTTCATATATCGTCTTTGCCAAAATAGGCGGTGAATTTACACAACCATGAGAACCATTTGTCAAATATATCTTTCCACCAAACTTAGTTCTCCAAATCGCATCATGAATACCAATCCCTCCATTAAATGGCATAAACACATCTACTGGCGTACTATAGCCCTCACCCTTTAATGTTGCGTTTTTTTCCTTATATTGTAGTACATAAACACCTGCCGGTGTTGCATAGTTTTTACTTACATCACCAGTAACAACATCTCCTTGCACAATAAGAGAACCATTCTTATAAAACCATAAATGCTGTTTTGTTAAATTAAGTTCCACATATGTATTTCCAATATCATTAGTATCATGGGATGCAGCCGTTTGTATATAATGTGGCTCTTTTGTTATAGTTTGTCCACCTTTTATATCCACAATTAGATCTTTGACTTCTCTTGTACGGTCAACCAACCAACCATAATCGCCTCCACTTACCTTTACTATTGTCCCGAGAGACGTAGCGAAATTTCTTTGATTACCAAATGTATTATAATTATCGTCAATTTCTTTAATATAATTTTCCATTTTTTCTTCATCAAATGTTATTTCCAGATTTTTGTTAACCCCAAGCCAGTTATTTATTATAGCGCCTTTTAAAACTTCTTCACCTCCAGCAAATGAATACGTAATTTTTGAAGATATATATTTATTAAGTAAGGTTTTAGTATCTTTAACCTTTTGCGAAGTTGAAGTATATTTTGGATTTACATAATAATTTTTTTTCTCCAAATCTATTGTTGTTTCTCCCTTAATAATTGCATTTACTACATTTGCATACAACTGCTTACTATTTACTTTATTTCCTTTGACTTCCTTTAAAATAACATAACCATTATCCGAATATTTAAAGCTAGCATTTTGAGGCTCAATTGTTTTTTTGCTATCAGAAACAGCAAGCTTATCAAACTGTTCTTTTAATAATTTATCATCATAGGTAACTACGCCATCTATTTCAGAAGCTTTTAGATTGAAAATTGCAAAAATCCACATAAATGGATTCTGGCCTTCTTTTAAAGCTTGAATTTTATCCTTCCCTCTATATTTAAACGCAATGTCTGTAGCCTTAATCTGTTCATTTACACCGTTTCGTTCCTTCAAATCCAATGTATATGTTTTAGATTTCGTTAACATTTCTTTATCAACTTGCTCTACGGTTTTATAAGAAGCATTAATGCCATTAATTACAGACCCATAATAAAAATGATTGCTAAAATACATTGATATAGCCAAATATATAACGATTAAAATAGGTAAAGTAATTAAACTAATTTTCATAGGTTTTTTTCGTATTATTGTTTGCATTGTCATGGAGCACCTCCTTTATTAAGCATTTCATTATATTATAATTCTTTTCCACTTGGATGTATACAATTAAGGCATTAAAGGTAAAAATATGTACATGAACAGTAATTTTACAATATATAAGTCATTTTATATATATTTTTACCATAGCTCTATTATTTTCTAACTTCAACATGCTCTTTTATAAAGTCTTCATTCATATATCCAACCGTATAAGAACTACCCAAGATGTCTCCTGCTATTGTCACTCTACATTTAGCAATAGCTTTGTTCTTTTGAAATAAATTTTGTGTTTTTTCAATTGACTGAATACATTCCTTTTGTATTATAACCGTTTCCCTTGCAAGTTTTCTATATCTCATGACAATAAATTCATCACCACAATACAGCCCATTATCACTAAATCTTATATAGTGTAAGATTATTAAAATAGGTAGTAATAAAAATATGTAATACCCATAAGGTGCAAAATATCCTACTAAGAACATTACTATTAACTCAGGTACTAATCTAAATACAATAAATCCCTTTAAAGCTTTTCTAGGAGACTTCTCTAGGTTATAAGTTATATTCATTTCAGGTAAAATATCCACAAAAAACTTATCAAGGACTATTTTTTTAGCAATAGGACAAATCATAGTGCTCTCACCCTTATCTTTTCCATAACCTATGGTTTCAACATTTAATGAAAAGTACCCTAATGGCTTTTTAATAACTCCTTCAACTATTATTAGGCTTTGAATTCGTTTCAACGGGATAGTTACTTCTTTTTTATTAAATAATCCATATGATAGTTTAATATTATCGTCTTCACGTATAACTGTAAATTTATAATATTTTATTATAGTTAAACCAATAGATATAACCCAGGAAACAAACAACATAATAATGATTAGTGTTACTACGTATTTGATTATGTTAACACCCTTAACTCCCTTTATTATATTATCAGTATATCCTTGAGCTTTTTCCTTAAATTTCTTTGGTAGTATATCATCTATCTTAGAATAAAAGGCAAGAATTATAAAAAATCCGGCTAAAATACGGGTAGAAAACGTCGCCATCACAAATAAGTCTTTTAAAGAAGAAGTGAGCTTTTTTATGTTTTTTTCTTCTATAATTTCATCCTGGTTTTCATTTTTTTCAACCTTAAATATAATACTTTTTATTCTTAGCGCTTCCTGCTTAGATAAAAAAATAGATATTTCAGACTTTGCATCTCCCCCAGCAGTATCAATTTCAAGCTTACAGACGTTAAACAAGCGCTGAATTAATGAGGACGATATATCTGCAGTATGTACTTGTGAAAAAGGAACTGTTCTCTCATGGATTTCAAAAATGCCGTATTTCATGTACATGCCATCCTCCTGGACATTATATACATTTCTCTTCCATTTAAATATAGCTAAAGCGCTAACTATAACAAAAAAAGCAATTATCACTATACCTTCAGTATAATCTCCACCATACTTTGGAGGGATTTTAGATCCTATGGATATTAAAAATATAATGAGTGGAACTATACTGTTTTTTATAAATTGAAATAATTCAGAAAATATTATAAATTTATGTTGGTGTTTTAGTTCTCTCATATACTTCTCTCCTGAACAGTTTTTGTAATCCTTAGCTGTAGTGCATTTCCTATCTCATTTTCTAAATATGGAATTTTATAAGCTCCTCCAGCAGTATGCACCGTTAAATTTATTAACTTATATTTTTTTAATATTATTCCTTGCTCTGTATCTACATACTGAACTCTGCTCATTGGAATAATTACGTTTATTTCATTAAACACACCATATTTTAAGATAATCTTTTCTTCGTCCATATCATAACAAAATTTTTCAAACTTATATTTTGGCATAAATAATGAATTTATTAACATTATAATTGCTACTCCATATAAAATAGATATTAACATATATTTCCATACTGAATCAAACCCTAAAAATATATTTAAAACCACTGCAATTATTAAAAATACACCTGCGATAATTAATCCATCAATTGTCCACATTTTTTGTGCAAACGGTGAAATTTTTTTCATAATACCCCCCCTAAAATCAATTACTTATTAATTCTCTAGTATCTATTGTACCCTATTTAGTTATATAGTGGCAATATTAACTAAAAGACTAACACAAGAATTTCTCCTCCTGTTAGCCTTAAATTTAGTGGTTACCTCTCCCAGTTTTTTTGACGTTAACTTTTACATTTACTTGAATTTCTGAATTTCATACACTATTAAAGTTATTTTTTCTTCTAAAAGATTTGATTCTACAACATCCGACCTTTGCGACACATACGCTTAAGGGGAATAATAAATAAAAGAAATCTCATTTTATGAAAATAAAATATGTTATTGGGGCAATACTATTTAATATAACTATTTTCTCGACCGAGAAAAACAAGGAGGTATTTCATGAAACTATTAAAGGGAACCGATACTGCGGAAAATCTTATGCGCGGTTTTGCCGGAGAATCACAAGCTAGAACTAGATATACATACTATGCATCCATTGCAAAAAAAGAAGGGTACATACAAATATATAATATATTTACAGAAACAGCGGGCAACGAGTTAGCTCATGCTAAAAGGTTTTTTAATTTTTTAAATCAAGAGTTAAATGGTGAATCAGTAGAAATTAATGCAGGTTACCCTGTTGGACTTGGTGACACCAGAGCAAATTTATTGTCGGCAGCAAATGGAGAAAATGAAGAGTGGACAGAAATTTACCCTAGCTTTGCAAAAACTGCAGAGAAAGAAGGTTTTACAGAGATTGCTCTTGCATTTAGAAAAGTAGCCGAAGTAGAAATACATCATGATGAAAGATTTAGGGCACTATTAACTAGTTTAGAAACCAATACAATATATCATAGAGATACACCAGTTAAGTGGATATGTAACAAATGTGGTTATATTTACGAAGGAACAGATGCTCCAAAAATATGTCCAGTCTGCAAACATCCAGAGGGATATTTTCAGGTGTTAACTGAAAATCTTAAATAAGATATTAGATTAAATAGAGCCCCCAAATTAACTAAGTTAATCTGAGGGCTATTTATTTTCACCACATAGTGAAACTTTTACTAAGTAGTAAAACCTTTTTCTAAATTTCTACCGCCGTATCAAACCCTACATGAACTGCCGAGTACACATTCCCAATTTGATGCCCATCTCCAATTATATAGACTTCAGTTTCTGGTATTAAATGCCTTAATTCTTCAATTTTATCCTTACGTGCTCTCATTCCCAAAGCTAATACAACAGTATCTGCTTCATATTCTTTCCACTGGAATTTAGAATTAATTGTTTTAATCCCTTTTTCAGTAATTTCTTCTAATTTTGTATTGGTAACTACTTTAATATGATGTTTCATAGTACTGCCTCTAATAATTCTATGCAAAACCGCGCTCTATTTTCAAAATTTCCACCATATCTATCAACACGTTTATTTACATATGGCGATAAAAATTGACCTGGTAGCATACCATGTGCTCCATGAATCATTACCATTTTAAATCCACTGTCCTTACATCTTCCCGCTGCATCTGCATAATCCTGAATAGTTTTATTAATTAACGGAATACTCATTTCTTCAACTTCTGCTGGGGTCCTTCCTTGAAGCTTTGAAAAGAATTCATCAATTTCTGCTGGCTTTGGAGTTGAACTTACTGGTTTTAGACCTTTACTTGCCAAATTCATGGAGTTCGCAAAACGACCACCATGATTTAACTCAACAGAAATTAATGCACCATACCTTTGTACTTCATCTGCTAAATCATCTAATCCCATTTTAACGTTATCATCACCTAAATTAAGCTGTCCCTCATGATCCATTGCATGAGTCCAGTTTACTGCAGAATCTCCAACTGTAACAATAGCTGCACCGCCTTTTGCAAAGGGTCTGTAGAATTCAATTAATTCTTTTGTTACCCAGCCTTCTGGAGTAGCCATACAAGGAACCATTGGTGCTACTTCAATTCTATTCTTAAATTCTACTCCTTTTATTGTAATTGGCGAAAATACATGTTTGTATTTATTCATATATAGCACTCCTTTTTTTGTTAATCATCATCTCTGATGTTGATAATTACCTTCGCATCAAAATATTTTTCCTTCCATTTCTTCATATAGACTTGGCAGAATAGATGCTAAATTACTAAACTCTTGAACATTATGAAAAGCTAGATCCATGGCTACTTGAATAGGAATTTGCATTCCATCTGGAATTATTTTAACAGGTTTTTTATCTACCATATGGTAACCTAACCAGAACCTTGAACGAAACTCTACTCCTCCTGAAATTTCTCGAACAAAGTGAGTCATTATAGCTGGCGATTTAGGTCCACCAGCCCGCCTGCTAGAAATTCCATTTGCGCCAATTACTGTACCTACAGCAGGTGATTTAAATCTATCCATATCAAAACCTAATTCTTCAGGAGTTAAAAATGAAATCTGTATATCCTCAGGACCACCACCAGCATCTTCTATAACATAGTGTGTACGCCCTTGAAACTTTTGGAGCATTTTAGTTTCTGGATCAAGTATTATTGCTCTATCTTCATCGCTAATCGATACCCCATAATGCCCCTTTCTAAACCAGAGCATGTACCTCATGTCCTCAAGTGCATGCCATGCAAACCACCAATTTATCATTGCAACAGTTACTCCTGGAAACTTATTGTTAACAGCAACATATGCAGTTCCATTTGGGAGAACGCAATAACCAGTTTCAATCTCATGATATGGTGAATCAAGAAGTTCATTTATGTTTTCTGGCATTAAGACCTTCGCTGGATCCATTGGTCCTAGTTTAAGAATATCTATTAATTCCGGATTTGGAATAGCAAGTGGTTTATAAAAATATTTTGAATACGTTTTCTTTTGTTCCTCGAATGTTAATTCTGTCTTTAAATCTTTCATAAACTTTCACCCCTTATAAAATATTACTCAATTAAAGTATCTTGTTTATATTTTAACAAATGATATCATGATACGAAAATACCCATTTAGAATTACTCTTATTCTTTTATGTTATACCTAATACATATGATGTCCTCAAAACATAAGAAAAGCATAGCCTTCGCCATACTTTTCTTATGTTAATAATTTTTTATATTTTTACTTCATTCAAAACATCATTAGTAAATAATGTAACTACCGGATTCATATTTTCCTTTTGCCAAGCCATAACTACACTTATAAAATCATCTTTCAATTTAAAAAATTTAAAATTATCGTTATTATGCATTCTGATGTTACTATCAACTAATGATATTCCAAGTCCTGACTCTACACATAAAAGTAATGATTCTACATTTGGAAGCTCCTTTACAATTTTAGGAGTAAACCCATGTTTCCTACATAGACTTATTACTCCATCAAATCCGTTAGGTGTTTCATGTCTTGAAATCACAATAAAATTTTCATCTTTAAAATCTTCAAATACTAAATTTTTTTTATGAGCTAAAGGATTTGATGCTTCCATTACAATACTGCTATTTTGTTTATATACATTTTCCCAGAGTAATCCAAGAGAATCATCAATCTCAAAAGAAAGTGTAAATATTATGTCTAACGTCCCATTAATAAGTTTTTCTCTTAGCATTTTAAAAGTATGCCTCTCAAAAACAACATTAACACTAGAATGTTTTTCTTTGAATTTTTTTACAACTATAGGTAGAAATATACTTGTATCCATAGCCTCTAAACAACCAATAGTAATAGTGCCCTTTTCACCCAAATCAGGTTTTCTTGATTTTTCTATAGCTCTTTCAATGCGTTCAGATATACCACTTAATTCCTTAAAAAGAACAACACCAGCCGGTGTTAAGCGGACATCTCGTTTTGTTCTATAAAAAAGTTGAACACCTATCTCACTTTCTAAAATAGCAGTTTGCTTACTCAAAGAAGGTTGTGAAACATATAAAGACTTTGCAGCTTCTGTAAAGTTAAGGTATTTTGCTATAGCAAAAAAATAATCAATTTGAAGTAAAGTTATTCTTTTGTAACTTATAATAACTCACCATCCTTGTTATATATTATTATTCAAATTTATATTAAATTATAAATAATATATTGTTCCTGTAGAGTTTATATCTGAATCTTGTTCATAGTCAATATATGCACCTTTAAGCTCTACAACATTTTCATGTATTTCAAACCCTTCTATACTAATAGTCTCTATTATATTGTTCTCATTAGCACACGTAGCTAATGTATCATAATAATCTTCCTCGTCATTGTATATGATTGCTGTATTTAATATTTTTAAAGTTACTTCCCTTGTAACCACTCTATTTTTATTAAGTTTATTACCAAACTTAATTTTTTCTACTCCACTTTTATCTTCTTTGTCATTAAATAAAAAACTCATTTCTATCACTTCCCTTCACTCTTATTATAACGTAAAACTCTCTCCTTAACAGATACAAAAATATTGTCTTTTATATAAAATCGCCATAAAAATTCTGCTGCTTCCTCTGCATAATTAATACCAATTCTCTTAGCTTCTATAATTTCAATTTTTTCTTTATCCACTGACTCTTCAATATATAATCCACTTGTACACAAATCTTGCTCATTATTCTCTTTATTTATATTCATAGCTATGCATAACTTAGAGGGACCTGTTGTTAAATTTTTGATTTGAGCTTTTGTTAATTCATTATACTCTTTATTAAATCTCAAATTTGCCATTTCATTAAGCCCATCTATTGGCTGAATTGCTCTTATTAAAACCCCTTCAGGAAACCCTTCTTCCTTCGTTATTACATTAAAACAATGATACATTCCATAAATAAAGTATACATATACTATACCAGGTATTCCATATAAAGTTTCAACTCTGGGTGTATGTTTTCCTCCATAAGCATGGCATGCCTTATCAATTGATCCAATATATGCTTCTGTTTCAACTATCTTTCCACTCAATTTTACCCCATTAATTTTATGTACAAGTATTTTCCCTAAAAGTTCCCTCGCAACCTGCAAGGTGTCTCTAGCATAAAATTCTCTAGTAAGTTTTATAACAAACCCCTCCTAAAAAATATTCTACCGTAACATTTACTATCAAAAAAGAGAGTTCACTTATGGAATTATATACCATTTAGAGCTCCTGCTTCATATTTATAAGAATTATATAATATGATCCAATCTCTTAATTACACACTCGTTTTGCTAGCAACTTTTTCATCATGTTTCAACCAGTTCTTACCCTCCACTAGTCTAGTAACAAGCATAGAACATACTGTGTTCCCAGTAGAATTAAGTAGTGTTGCTGGCGCATCTATAATTACACTAACAACTGCAATAATTGGAAGAACTTCTGGTGGTAACCCATATACACTTAATATTAGCATTTCGCCTATCATTCCACCACTAGGAATAGCACCCATAACCGCCCCTACTAGAAGTGAAACACCTATAATACCAAGTATTGAACTAACACTATTCATTTCCTTACCAAACAAGCCTAGTAGAAGTGTAATTTTCATAACACCACCAAATACAGATCCATCCTTATGCATGTTTGCACCAAGTGGAATTACTGTTTCTGCTATATCATATGGTACACCAATTTTCTTTACAGTTTCTAAGTTTGCTGGTATACAAGCAGCACTTGAACAAGTTGCTAAAGCTGTTACTGAAGGTGTAACAGCATTTTTCCAAAATATTTTTACACCATTTTTCCCAGCTGCAACAAATGCATATAGACTGAAAAAACCAAAATAATAAATTACAGAGAGGATTAAATATAATACAAATATTTTTAAATATCCATTTAGAATTTGACCGCCAAGTTGTCCAACCATTGAAGCAAAATAACAACCAAGACCAATAGGGGCGTAATACATAATAATTTTAACTACTTTCATCATTGTAACCGAACCAGCCTCAAGTAAATTAGCGAAAGGTTTGGCTTTTTCTCCTGAAAGAGAAACTGAAATACCAAAAATAATTGAAAATATAACAAGTTGTAGCATATTCTTTCTTGAGAGTAAATCTACAAAATCAGAAACAGTAAATGTATTCACAAGTTGATTTAAAAATGAAACTTTTTCGTTAGGTTGAGTTCCTACAGCGCTCTTCATTAAACTTTTAAACATATCTATATGTAGATTATTAGTTGGCTTCATAATAAGTGCTCCTACCGTGCCAATAATAGCTGCAATAAGTGCTGTAGATAAAAATACCAACATAATACTTCCCATAATTTTACCTAGTCTTTTCATTCCACTTATATTTGCCATAGCAGAGGCAACACTGAAAAATACTAATGGGACCAAAATCATAAACATTAGATTTATAAAAAGTTTTCCAAAAGGTTCTAATACTGAAGATTTCGGGCCCATTACGATTCCTATAATACCTCCAAGTATAATCGAACCTAAAAGGATAATGGTTGATTTATAGCTTTTGAATAACTTCTCCATTTGTAGCTCCTTCATATTAAATTTCAGTCTATATTATAATCTTTAATTTATGATTTTTTCACTTTTTTTATTGTAATTAATTTGTATCCTATAAGTCCTACTATTACTATTACCACAAGAATATCTGCATAATGGAACCACGGTCTAATAATAACCCACTTCTCACCCATGTAATAACCAGTAAACCCAAGTAAAGCACTCCAAATTAATGAACCAAAAAAAGTATACACTGTGAACTTTTTAAAGTCCATATTGCTTATGCCAGCTGGAAGTGAAATAAAAGTTCTTACGATAGGAAGTAACCTTGAATAAAATACAATTTTCTCTCCATATTTTTTAAAGTATAGATCACTTTTATCTAAACTTGATTTTGACAAATGCAAAAAAGATGCATATTTCTCAACTAAAGGTCTTCCACCTAATTTTCCTAAATAATAAGCTAAGATTGAACCAAATGTTCCTCCAAGCGTTCCTAGAATTATTGTTGGAATTATGCTCAGCCTTCCTGTATAGCTTAAATAACCTCCAAATGGAAGTATAGCCTCACTAGGTATTGGAATACATGCGCTTTCAAGAGCCATAAATACAAAAACCCCCAAATACCCCACTTTATCCATAACTAAAATTACCATGTTAATTAAACTTTCTACCATATTTTCCTCCCTTAAATTCAAAAACTTATTTTCTAATCTACCTTTTTATTTTATATTATGGCTGTCTGTAATGTCAATGAAGTGTCAATATGATATTTTTTTTATGTGTTTTTATAAGGTAATATAAATTAATCCTATATATTTTTAACATCACAACCAACTTCTACTATGCTATTATTTAATCTTGGATCAAAACCAGTCAAATCTTTTTTCATAATTTATTTTCCCCAAAATAATTATTATATTTTTGGAATTCAGCAAGAACTTTGTCAACTATTTTTAACCGTTCCTCCAAACTACCACGAAGTACAATATATGGTATTCTACGTTCATGTAAATCAGAAATGATTTGCTGATGGAACACCTTACGCTTTTGATCACCACTTCTATCCCAAGTATCATCATAAGGAATATCATCATCACATAGAAAAAATATGTCATATCTCTTTGAATTTTCTAGTGCAATCTGGGTAAGGCATTTTGGAGCAGTGCCATGATAATCAAGCGCATACATATAAGTAGTTATTGCATTAGTATCTACAAAAAAACACTTATTCGCCTTTTGTATAGCTTCATCTTCACGTTTAATATGACCTATAGCAATTTCATCAAATGAATCAAAACTTATACGTCTATCTACTTGATGGTTTGTCCAATAATCTCTCCCATATTCACTTGCATATGTGGTTTTATATTTTTTTGCTAAAGCTTCTGTTATCGTTGACTTACCAGTCGACATTGCACCTACAAAGACTATTTTTGTAATTAAATCTTTGTAGACAACATCGCTTAAATACTCTCGATATTTAAAGGGGTTTTCTCTTATCATTGTCCCAGAAATAGGTACACTTAAACGAGGCTCATCTATTCTTCTATCTACTGCAAGAAGCGCTTTACTTACATGTTTACCATAAAATTCACTAGAATAAAAATGAGTTACAGCCCTCCCGTCAAGCATACGTAAGATATATTGCTCCTCTAAGATTTCATAAGACCTATCATTGGAATATCCCTCAGGGCCATCCCATCCTTCAATAACAGTTACACTTGGATATAATTCTTTTATCCAACCTGCCCTTACACTTAGAGGTATCTTTGTAACTTTTGTGTCATAGATAAGTATAATTAGTTCGTCCATTTCCTTTAAAGCAGTCTCAATCATAAATTGGTGACCTACATGCAAAGGTGCAAATTTACCAAGTGTTAATCCAATTTTTTTCATAATAAACTTATCTCCTTAGCTTTGGTTGCGCCTTTATTCCAATTATAATAACCATAAATCGCATTTACAAGATATGCACTCCACATTACAATCATCATTACTCCATCAGGACTTCCATTTACTGTTCTAATAGTCCACATAACTATAGTGAAAATATTTAATACAATATATAATAACCACTGTTCCTTAAATCTCCATACCATTAAAAATGTTGCTACAATTGACAATATATCTGTTATCGCATCTATATATGGAGTATTTTGACCATTGATAAATGACAAAGCAAGCCCTAGTGCAAAACTACCTAGAATACAAATTATAGCTGTCAACACTTTATCCTTTTTCTGTAAGCCTTTCATTTCTACAATACTTCCACTCATACATTTTCTCCACATTATAAATCCAACAATATTCATTGGTGCAAAAAACAAAAGATTTAAACCCATCTCACCAAACAAGCCATTGTTAAAAGCTAAGTAGGCATACCCAAAAGTATTGTACATGCCAAAAATATATGTCCATAAACTACCCTTTGCTGCAAGAATTACACACAACACTCCTGTTATAAATACAGAGAATCCAAACAAAGTATCCTTCCATATAATTGTTAATATAATTGCGATCATTGAAAAAAACAATAACCAAACAATTTCATATAAATTCCAGTTCTTAATTTTCATATTCACCCTCATAATTTTAGTGTCTTCTTATAAAACTATCTCAGATTTTCTTTTAGAAAAGTACTGCATTACCTCTGGTGTAATAATAAATATTTGACCATATGGATTTATTACAAATCCCTTTATCTCATTTATATTTTCTAAAACAATACCATTCAAATCATCATATGTATATGCTAGTGTTTGCTCTTTATCCTTTGACCATTTATATAATTCATCTTCATCTGTAAATGTAACGATATAAGATTCATTATCTGTATTCGTTATAGTTTTAAAACTAACTGTTGTTCCTTCTGGAATTAACCCATTTTCTACATCACCACTTATTATTACAGGTGTCATTAAATGAGATTGATTTATTTTCTCAATGAGATTAAGTTCGTTATCTGCACTTTTCTCATTTATAAATTTATTCATACTCTCAACTAACTCTGGATTAGTTACTGGCTTATTTACATTTATCATAAAACTCATCCTCCTATTAACCGAATAATCTCTATTATACTCTGTAACCCTATATATTAACATATCTAATCATGAAACAGCTTTTTTCTTCTATTTTTTACCATATTCTATTCCATATAATTTTAACGTGCCTTATTCAATTTATAAAGTGGTTTGCTAGTTATTCGATACTTTCTTCATAAAACACATAATCTTTACATAAATAAATAGAAATGTTTTGAGAATTATATGATAGAATATAAAATATAAGGTATTATATGGTACATATTTAACTTTTTTTATAAATTATATGACTTAGTGATTAAAAATTCGTGAGGTGATTTAATTGGCAAAAAAAATATATCTTGTTGAAGATGAAATAAGTTTAAATCTTTTGCTTGAAAAATACTTAGAACGTGAAGGTTACGACGTAACTACTTTTTCCACTGGTAATGCAGCTATTGCAAGAATTGAAGATATGCCTGATCTTTGGATACTAGACATAATGCTCCCCGATATTGATGGTTATGAAATCATTAAGGCTGTTAAAGCTCATAATAAAAACACTCCTGTTATTTTTATGTCTGCAAGAAATGAAGAACTTGATCGTGTGGTTGGACTTGAGCTTGGTAGCGATGATTATTTGTCAAAACCATTTTTGCCTAGGGAGCTTATTATTAGAACTAATAAGCTTTTAGAGAGAATTTCTGGTGCCAAAAATACAGATGTTACAATAATTAATGATGACTTAAACATGGGTGGATACCGTATTAGCAAGAAACAAAGAACAGTTTTTATAGGTAACGAAGAGGTCATTTTAACTAAAAAAGAATTTGAACTACTATATTATTTTATTGAAAATAAAAATAATTTAGTATCTAGAGAACAGATATTGGATACTGTATGGGGTGATGATTATTTTGGTTCGGATAGAGTTGTTGATGATGTTATAAGGCGCCTTAGAAAAAAAATAGATAAGTTCACAATAGAAACAGTATATGGCTATGGCTATAAATTGGTGTACAAATCATGAAAAAATTTAATTATAAATTTAAATCACTAACTATGAGAATATGGACAACCTTTACAGCAATAATACTTATAATAATTTTTAGTATTTCAATTTTTTACCTTGTCGCTTTTAGAAGTATAACTGAAAAAGCTATAACTCAAGATTTAAAAGTGTCACATGCCTATTTATTGAAAGCTAATAATTTTACCCAACCTAATAGATATGACGGAATAAAAAATCTTAAAGATAGTGATTATTACATTGTAAGTGTTGGTAAAGATAATATAGCTGAAATTATGAATGTAAATAAAGCTCACGGAATGCCCCCTGTTTCTCCTGGTAATGTTAACTCTGGTTTTAGAACTAATGAAAATAATATTAGGATATGGATGGCAAGTTACATTACACCAGGCAAACTTTCTGAAAAACTAATTAAAGAATCATACAATAATAATAAATTTATTTTCTTTATAAGTTCAATTAAATATGGTACATCTGGAACATCATATTTAATAAGCTATGTGCCTGAAAAACAAGATAGTAGCCTACTTTACATGGTGCTTGGAATAGGTGTCTTATTTATAGCTATTGGTTTTCTTTGTGCTAAACTGGTTGCAAACTACATTTCAAAACCACTTAAAGAACTAGAAAATTATACTGTTAGAATATCCCATAAAGATTGGGAAGAACCTATTAAAATTAAAAATGAAGATGAAATTGGAAGACTAGCAATCTCTATGAATATGATGAGAAAAGAATTAAAACGTGGAGATGAAGAAGAGAAACTGTTTCTACAAAGCATATCCCACGATTTAAAAACACCAATTATGGTGATTATGAGTCATGCTGAGGCTATAATTGATGGTGTGTATGTGGAATCAGTGGAGAAAAATGCTGAAATAATAAGGGATGAATCTCTAAGGCTAGAAAAGAAAGTTAAACAAATGTTATATTTAAATACTCTTGATTATGTTTTAGAGAATAACTTTGAAAATATTGAAATTAATATGCATCGCTTACTTTACCATATTACAAATAGATTTGAAATAGTTAATAGTAATATACAATGGGATTTAAATATAGGAGAAGCTATTATTAGTGGAAATGCAGATAAAGTCCAGGTATCCATTGAAAACATATTAGATAATAGTCTTCGATATGCTAAGGAGAAAATTAGCGTAACCTTAAAAAAAGAAGGCAATTTTGCAGTTGTTGAAATCTATAATGATGGTCCACATATACCTCAGGAACATCTGTCTCACATTTTTGATAATTTCTATAAAGATAAAACGGGTAAATTTGGTCTTGGTCTTGCCATTTGCAAAAAGATTGTAAATTACTATAACGGAGAAATAGAAGTTACAAACAGAGATGTCGGTGTTAGTTTTTCAATTAGATATCCTCTATAAACAGGAGCAATCAGCAGAAATGTTGATTGCTTTTATTATGTACTTTATAATCACATAAAGCTCACATAATTATTTGATACTACTACTACAATTTATGATTATAATCTTATTTATAGAGAAATAAGTAATTCACTTATAAATTATATACAATCTTATTTAAAATAAAATAGGGGGATAATAAATATATACTAAGACTAATTATTGGAAGGCCTATTTTTATGGTCAAGCCATTCTAAAAAGGAGCAAATTAAATGAAAAGATTAAAACTTTCTAAAGAAAAATTTTTATTGTCATTAATATTAATATTATCTGCAATCTTAAATTTTGCTAATCTAAGCATAGAGGGATATTCTAATCTGTACTATGCTGCCGGTGTAAAAAGCATGACTATGAGTTTGAAAAATTTCTTTTTCGTATCTTTTGACCCTGCAAGCTTTGTGACCATTGATAAACCTCCTTTAGGTTTTTGGCTTCAAGCTATTTCTGCTAAAATCTTTGGATATAGTGGGTGGAGTATTCTTCTTCCACAGGCTCTTGCAGGAGTAATCTCAGTTTATGTAATATACAAAATTGTTAAGAGATCTTTTGGAAGTACAGCCGGTCTTCTCTCAGCATTATTTCTTGCAACAACCCCAATATTTGTTGCAGTAAGTAGAAATAATACTTGCGATAACTTACTTGTTTTAACCCTTCTAATCGCATGCTGGTTTATTTCTATAGCAGCTGAAAAAGGGAAATTCAAATATCTCATAATATGTTTAGTTATTGTAGGTATTGGTTTTAACATAAAAATGCTTCAATCTTATATGGTTATTCCAGCTATATACTTAGTTTACCTTTTATCAAGTAGCATTTCTCTTAAAAAGAGAATAATTCATCTTATCTGTGGAACTCTTGTTCTACTTGTTGTTTCGTTCTCATGGGCTATAGTTGTGGATTTAATACCTGCAGCAAACAGACCTTACGTGGGAAGTAGTACAAACAACTCAGAACTAGAGCTTATAATTGGGCATAATGGACTTGAAAGACTTGGAATTGGAAGCAGTACTACTAAGAGCGGTGGTGGCAACGCTAAAACTCAAGGTGGACTCACTAAAGGAAGCAATACAAGCACCCCTCCGAGTTCTTCTGAAGCTAACTCTAGCAGTTCAAGTGCTTCTATTAATGCAAACGCTCAAAGTGGTCCTCCACCATCAAGCACTAGACCTAGTGGAATGCCAAGTGGTGGTGAAATGCCAACAGGTGGCAAACAAGGTGGCGGACAAGGCGGCGGTAGCAATAATGGTGGTCAATCGGTTTCTAGCGTTACAAGATTGTTTGTTACAACCGGTCTGTCTGATCAAATAATATGGTTATTCCCTATTGCAATTCTCGGGATACTTGCAGCATCATTAAAAGAAAAATTCAAACCTGCTTTTAATAATAAAAGAAAATTAGATTTACTATTATGGTCAATGTGGTTAATACCTTCATTTATATATTTCAGTTTCACAACAGGTTTATTTCATCCCTATTACTTAACTATGCTTGCAGCACCAATTGCAGCACTGGCTGGAATCGGAATTGTTTCTATGTGGGATCTTTACATTGAAGGCGGATGGAAATCTTGGATCTTACCAATAACACTTATTGTAGATGGAGTAGCTCAGTTATTTGTTTTATCTTACTTCTACAGTACTTCTAGTATTACTAAGATTTTAATGATATCCCTATCTATTTTATGTTTTGTTTCTTCAATAATACTTATTATCCTTAAGATCAAGAAGAATAATAATTTGAAACTTTCAAAGATGTTAGTAGCCACTGCTTTAATAGGACTTCTAATAACACCTACTGTATGGTCTGGAACTGTTTTGTTTACAGCCGGATCAGGATCAATGCCATCTGCAGGACTAAGTATACTTTCTAAAACGTCAGATTCAGGATGGGAGACTCAGAAACTTCTGATAATACAAAGTTAATAACATTCTTACAAGCTAATCAAGGCACAGCGAAATATATCCTTGTAACTTCATCAACAAGCGGTATTGCATCAGATATAATCATTAAAACCGGAGAATCTGTAATGACTTGGGGCTTCTTTGGAACTGATAAAGCAATAACACTCGCTCAGTTTAAAGCACTAGTTAAAAGTGGAGAAGTTAGATATGTAATGGTTGGAGGCCAAGGTGGCGGTGGTGGCTCAACTAGCGATATTATGACATGGGCTAAAAAAGCCGGCACACTAGTTGCCGAGAGTAAATGGAAATATAATACAACTACTAAAACAGCAACTGCTACTACTAATTCAAAATCGCATCAAATGGGTGGTCAAAGTTCTGAAGCATTATATGATTTAAAAGGTGCTGATACTACAAAATAATATTAATGATAATTAACCTTATTTTAAAAAGCAGATTCTGTATGAAAACATATAGAATCTGCTTTTACTAAAAAATTTAAAGGAGCAAGAAAGATGAGGGTACATCAATGAAAATAAAAAAGAATTTATCAATCTTAGTCCTAGCACTTATAATAATTCTTTCAGGCATGATGGGAACCTTTGTATATGCATACAAATATACCACAAGCCATGCAACAATTAGCCATAGTTTCCCTCAAGGTGGAAATGGTAAAATGCAACAAGGTAATTTGGACAAAAAAGTGGTACAAGACCTCAAGGTGATTTTAAGAATAAAAGTGGTACTAAACCTAACGAAAATCCTCCAAGTGGAGGTTCCAAGAAATAAAAAACTAAGCTCAGGAGGATATTTATGGATAAGAATAAAGAATTATTAAAAAAGTCTATTATATTAACATGTATTGTCTGGCTTGCATTAATTGTTAGAATTCATGGCTTGCCATTTACAAGTGGAGACTATACTTCCTTTGTAAGCCGCTGGTTTGATACTATAAAAACGGGTGGTGGCTTTAGTGCCTTAAAAAATTCATTAGGTGATTACACCCCGCCCTATTTTTACTTATTAACACTAGGAACATATACAGGTATAAATAAGTTGTTCTATGTAAAAATGATAACTTTTGTTTTTGAAATAATGGCTGCTTTTTTCGTTATTAAAATTGTTAATATTAAATATAAAAATGAAAATGCTAACTATCTGGCTTTTGGACTTCTACTCTTCATTCCTACAGTTATATTTAACGGGTCTGTATGGGCTCAATGTGATATAATATTTACCTCCTTTGTTATTGGTTCTATCTATTATATATTACGTGAAAAACCAATCACATCATTAATATTTTATGGAGTTGCACTATCCTTTAAACTACAAGCAATATTTTTACTACCATTGTTTGGTATCTTATTAATTAAGAATAGGATTAAAATATATCATTTGCTTCTTTTACCTATATCCTATTTGGTTCTAAGCATACCTAGTTTAATTGTGGGTAGACCCTTAAAAGATATTTTACTCATTTATGTTAATCAGTCCAGCGAGTATACATCTTTAACTTCTAATGCACCATCAATATATCAATGGTTTACTAATAAGCTCTTTAGCAATACAACTCTCATAGGTAATATTGGAATTGCTTTTACTCTTGTGGTTGTTTTTATCATATTTTATGTAAGTATTAAATATATAAAAATTATTAAATATGATAATGTTATAGAATTAGCCTTATTGTTTTCTATAATTATTCCATTTTTGTTACCAAGAATGCATGAGAGATATTTCTTTATGGCAGACATAATTTCGCTACTATATGCCTTTTCTTTTCCAAAGAAATTTTATATTGCTATAATAATACCTTTTGTTTCATTAGTATGTTATTTCCCATTTTTGTACCATACATCAACTAGTTATATATTAGATTCCTCTATAGTATTATTTATAGTTATAATCGACTTAATTTACTCATTTAGAATTCATTTACTTAATGAGAAAAGCTATTAAAAATAAAATACGCATAATGTAGTATCAATATATATACTACATTATGCGTATTTTTATATTAAAATATATTTTACTAAACTTCTCCAATATTATAATTTATTATAAATTATAAAATTGTTAATTCAATTACGAACAATGCTCCTAATTCTGAATTCCTAGCAGTAATTTTACCATTGTGCCTTTCTACTATATTTTTACTAATAGATAATCCTAATCCAAAATTCCCCTTCTTGCCTTTGTAAAATCTTTCAAATATATTAGGGAGTTCATTATTATCAATTCCAGGGCCATCATCACCTATTGTGATCTCAATCTTCTTATTTACTACTTTTAGTGTGACAGTTACAGTTCTCTTTGCATATCTTATGCAGTTGCTAATTATATTAGCAACTGCACGAGATAATTTATCCTCATCACCCATAACCATGATGCCTTCCTTTAAGCCATTACTCGCAATCACTATATTATTTTTATTTGCAATTACCTCCATTCGTTCAATACAACTATTTATTAATTTACTAATGCTTAGTTCATCACTATGGTAATGTTCTTCTATCGCATCAAGGCGAGATAAATATAATAAATCTTCTACCAAATGTGTCATACGTTTACTTTCATTAATAATAACATCAGCAGCGATTTTCTTATCCACAACATCATACATTATCCCTTCAGCATAACTTTGAATTGACATAAGTGGGTTTCTAAATTCATGTGATGCATTTTGCAAAAAAGTTTTTTGAGCTTTATCATAGACTTCAAGTTTTTCTGACATAATATTTATATTAACTACAAATTCTTTTAATTCATCATATATAGGCATTTCAACAATACTTCCAAAATTTTTCTCTGCAATATTACTTATATACTCATTAAGCAAAGAAAAAGGATCTGATATCTTCTTTGATAAACGCGAAGAAAGTATTCCAATTAGAAGTGCTGAAAAGAGAAGAATAATAAAAAGAATTAAGTTAATTCCAAGTTGTAATTGATTTATCTTCTCAAGGCTTGAATATATGATTATCCAACCAAGTCCAAAAGAATTTTTATTAAATACAGGTTTTATTATTGCTATGTACTTAGTACCCGATAAATTAAGATTTAAATATTTTTCAGTACTAAAAGTTTTAGATTTATTAACCTCATTTGTAAATCGACTCATAAGGTCCTTCGAAATATCAGATGATTTTTCTTTGTATGGTGTAATTCTATTTTTGTTTTTATCAAGCAAAATAACATTCGCATTCAATACACTTATAGGTTCCTTTAACGAATCATCAATCATTGAATAATATTTAAAAAGGTCATTATCATTTTGTGACTTTGGAGGGGGCATCCGCTCAGGTCCTGGAAAAAAATCTGGTCCATGCTCAAGTGCAGTATTCTCGGTACCTGATGCAATTTTATTTAACTGTCTCAATATATCTTTTTTAAAATACACTCGGACAGCCACATTAAATATTATAGTAGTTAATGTAATTAACATAACAATTACAATAATATTATATTTAAATATTTTCCATTTTATTGTGTTCCTCTTCATAACAACCTTCCTTATCTTTTATGGTAAACCCAAATCCCCATATTGTATCTATTTTAAGAATTGATCCAGCATCTATTAACTTTTTTCTTATTCTTTTTATCATATCATCAGTGGCACGAGTCTCAACCTCATTTTCAAAACCCCAAACTTTATCTAGTAATTCACTACGACTAATTGCTCTATTTTTATTATTTACGAGATAATAAAACAAAGATAACTCCATTCCTGTAAAACCTATTGCCTTATCTTTAACCTCCGCTTGTTTAGTATCAAGATTTATTGTAACATCATAAATTTTAGTAATTTTATTTCCTATACTATGATTTGTATCCAATTTTATTCTTCTAAAAATGCTGTTAACCCTAGCAATAAGTTCAAGTGGGCTAAAAGGTTTAGTAAGATAATCATCACAACCTAAAGTAAGTCCTACTATCTTATCAGGCTCTGTATCTTTTGCAGATACAATTATTATTGGTACAGAGCTAATAGGTCTTATTTGCAAGCAAAGAGAATAACCGTCTATTTCAGGCATCATGATATCTATTATAAGCATGTCCGCCTGCCTCGCATTGAAGGCTTCAAGAATGGCACGCCCATCCTTAAATATTTCTACTTCAAACCCAGCTTTAACAAGAAATGATTTTATAATATTACAAATATTTATTTCATCATCAGCAATATATATCAGCTTTTTATTCATGAATTTAGTTCACCTCAATTTATATTTTACCATATGTATACAAGAATGTTATTTTAAATTAATTTTCATTTATATTTGCCACAGTATTGCCACAGTATTTGACTATACTAAAGCATGTAATGATACGATAATAGTAATAGGTAAATAAATGCAGAGCACAGTAAAGGAGGGTAAATATGAGTATTTCATTAGTTTCATCAACTGCAACAACAAGCAGTACAGGTACTACAAGCAGTAGTAGCAGTGATGTAAGTTCACTCAAATCACAACTAACGTCTCTTAATTCACAATTGAGTGCAGAAAGTTCAAGTAAGGATGATGCAAAAACAAAAGCAGCTAAAACTTCCGTGATAGAAGCTAAAATACAACAAGTTCAAGCTCAAATCACTCAAAAGCAATCTGTAAAAACAGATTAAACATCAAGTACGGAGCAATCATCGAAAACTAGCAATAGTAGTCTAGACCTTTTGAAAAGCACTTCAACAAAATCCACTAAATCTACTAGCAATAATATTCTTGATGTTTATGCTTAATAAGCATATTCTCAAAAATAAAGAACAATCAATAATTTATTGTTTGTTTTTTCTTTTTGAGAATAATCATAATTCATAATGATTATTCTACTATGAACTATTCTATGTAACCCATAATTATTTTTGACCATATAATGTAATGTGTCATAAATACTTGTTTATTAGGAGGCTTTTACATGAATGGTAAATATAAAGTTTGCGTATATGCAATATGTAAAAATGAAGAACAGTTCGTTGACCGCTTTATGGATCATGTTAGTAACGCTGATGTTGTTATAGTTGTAGATACAGGTTCTACCGATGATACAATTAATAAGCTAAAAGAAAGAGGTGCTGTTGTTTATTCTATAAATGTTACTCCATTTCGATTTGATTACTCAAGAAATGAATGTTTAAAATTCATTCCAGAATATATGGATATATGTGTTTCCTCAGATCTTGATGATGTAATTGAGGATGGCTGGAGAGAGCATTTAGAAAATGCATGGACAAAAGAAACCACAAGAGGATCATATCTATATAATTGGAGCATTAATACTGATGGTACACCAGCAGTTCAATATACCTGGTCAAGAATCCACTCAAGGCATGGTTATAAATGGATATATCCAACACATGAAATTTTAGAATATATAGGAGAGGGTGAAGAAACTCAAGTATATATTAAGGGACTAGTTTACAATCATTATCCTGACATTAGCAAAAATAGAAGTTTAAATCTTCCATTACTAAAATTGGCGGTGGAAGAAAACCCTAACAGTAGTAGAAATTTGTATTATCTTGGCCGCGAATATATGTTTGCTAATAACTGGGATGATTGCATTTTAACCTTAAAAGAGTATTTATCACTACCGACCTCAACTTGGGAAGATGAAAGATCCTCTTCCATGAGATTTATTGGAAAATCATATTCTGAAAAGGGTGAAATTTTAAATGCTAAAAAATGGTTTCATAAAGCGATAAGTGAATCTATTTTATCAAGAGAACCCTATATAGATCTATCTTTACTAGCATACAAAGAGGAAGATTGGTCTAGTGTTTATTATTATGCAACTGAAGCATTAAAAATCAAAGAGAAATCATTTGACTTTGCTAACGATGCAAATGCTTGGGACTATACACCTTATGATTTGGCCGCTTTAGGCTGTTACCATTTAAACATGCTAGATAAAGCAACAGAATTTTCGCAGCTTGCGATTAATCTTTCACCTAATGATGAAAGATTATTGAATAATCATAAAATATATTTAGATAGCTTATAAACTTATTTATTTCATTTTTCATAGTTTAGAAATATAGATTGTATTTTAATCTATATTTTTTTAAATTGATTAAATTCTTACTATATCTGTTTAACACAAAAATAAAGTATCAGCATACTATGTATGGAAAGTACAAGCTTCCTATAAAAGAGTACAAGCATTTTAATAAAAGAAAATAAAATATTTTAAATAAATAAAGTATTATCAATGAGGAAGGTGTCTAATATTGAGTAAAAATAAATCAGATGAATCTTATGACTATTTCACTTCCCAAAATCACGATTGTGAAGACAAACACGATCCTTGTAAAAAACATGATCCTTGTCATCCAAAATGTATAGTAGGACCTACTGGTCCTACTGGTCCTACTGGTCCTACTGGTCCTACTGGACGAACTGGCCCAACTGGATCAACTGGACCTGCTGGAGAAACTGGTCCTACTGGCCCAACTGGTCCTACTGGCCCAACTGGTCCTACTGGTCAAAATGGTGTAACTGGTCCTACTGGCCCGACTGGCCCTGCTGGAACTAATGGTACTAATGGCGCTACCGGACCTGCTGGTCCTACTGGTCCTACTGGCCCTGCTGGTGCTAATGGCACCAATGGAGCTACTGGTCCCGCTGGTCCTACTGGCCCCGCTGGTGCTAATGGTGCCAATGGAGCTACTGGTCCTGCTGGTCCTACTGGCCCTGCTGGCGCTAATGGTGCTAATGGTGCTACCGGACCTGCTGGTCCTACTGGTCCAACTGGTCCTGCTGGTACTAATGGTGCAAATGGAGCTACTGGTCCCGCTGGTCCGACTGGCGCTGGTGGTGCTAATGGTGCTTTTGGAGCTACCGGTCCTACTGGAGCTACTGGCCCCGCTGGTGCTAATGGCGCTGCTGGAGCTACTGGTCCTACTGGTCCCGCTGGTGCCAATGGCGCTGCTGGAGCTACTGGTCCTACTGGTCCTGCTGGTCCTGCTGGCCCTACTGGAGCTACCGGCCCTACTGGTCCAAGTTTTAATTCGTATTTAAATGGTGTTATAACAACAAATAAAATATCTATTCCAGTTGGAAGCACTATTATTTATGATTCTGTAAATATAGTAGGTCCAGATTTAAGTTATAATTCAGCAACAGGTGTATTTACAGTTAATACAACAGGCATTTATACAATCGACTGGAAGATGGCTGTTACTCCAAATCCTTTAACCACTGCTATAGAAATCGATCTAGAAAAATTACCTTCAACATTTATTGCTGGTATATCAATTACAGTAACAAATCCAACAGTAACTGGTTCTAATGTAATTTATGCTGCAACAGCAGGAGATAATTTGAGATTTGTTAACAATTCAAATGGTCCTATTAGTATAGTACTTGCAGGTTTAGTAGGGTCTATTGGAACAGTATCTATTCTAAGAACTGCTTAATAAAGTTTAATTTAGTTTCAAAAATAACAAATTATAAAATAATTTCATTACCTTAAAAGGTTGCCTGTTATAGGCAGCCTTTTTGTTTAATAATAAACAATGCTTATATAGGAATATCACATAAAGTTCACATATTGATTTGATACTGATGCTACAATTTCCCCTTATAATTTTAATTATAGAGAAACATTTAAAGTTGATTAAAAAAATTAATTCGGAGGGAATGATAGTAATGAGTAATAGAATTATTTATTCAGTAGTAGTGCCTTTATATAATGAAGAACTAGTTATAGACGAGAGTTACAAAAGATTAAAATCTGTTATGGATAGTACAAACGAAAAATATGAAATTATATTTGTAAATGATGGAAGCCACGATGCGACAAGAAATAAAACAGAAAATATATGTAGAGCAGATAAAAATATAAAGCTTATAAATTTTTCAAGAAATTTTGGACATCAAGCTGCCATAACTGCTGGAATGAATCAGTCAATAGGTGATGCTGTTATTGTAATAGATGCCGATCTTCAAGATCCTCCTGAAGCTATGATAGACATGATTGCAAAATGGAAGGAAGGTTACGATGTCGTATATGGTAAAAGAGTCAAAAGAGTTGGCGAAACTTTTTTCAAAAAATTCACATCTACTGTCTACTATAGATTGTTAAAAAGCATGACAAGTATAGATATACCAGTTGATACTGGTGATTTTAGACTTATCGACAGAAAAGTATGTGATGCTCTGAACTCATTGCCAGAAAAGAACAGATATATAAGAGGCCTAGTTAGTTGGCTCGGGTTTAAACAAACATTTGTAGAATTTGTTCGTAAAGAAAGATTTGCTGGCGAAACAAAATATTCTCTCAAAAAAATGTTTACATTAGCTTTTGACGGAATAACTTCTTTTTCTTATAAACCATTAGTATTTGCTGGCTACTTTGGAGCATTTACTGGCCTAATAGGTACTGTTTTATTAATTATTACTATAATAACCTCGATGATTAATAAAGGCGCTATATTAAACTTAGGCTTAATTCTTTCAATTTCATTAATGATGTTTGGACTAATGTTCTGCTTTATGGCTATAATGGGTCAATATATTGGAAGAATTTCCGATGAAAGCAAAAACAGACCTTTATATATAGTCGAAAATACTGTAAGCTATAATGAACTTAAAAACAGTGTAACTTTTAAAGGAAATAGATCTCCTGAAATATACGATCTAAAAATCACTTCAAAAGGCGAGGCAGTAAGTAATTAATTAGACCTCCCATTTCAAAATCCTCCTACAAATGATGTATATATCATTTGTAGGAGGATTTATTTTACTCAAAATAAAATCTAATTAAATGATTCTATTCTTATTATACTTTCCACATTGTTTACGTTATCTAATTGTATTATTTTATTAAGTGAATTTCTGATGTTCTTTTCTGCACTTATATGTGTTATAAATGCAAGCGAGGAATGATCACCACGCTCTACATCTTGAGTAATTGATACAATACTAACATTGTTTTCTCCAAATATATTTGCTGTATCTCCTAGAACCCCTGCTTTATCCTTAAAATCAAGTCTTATATAGAATTCAGATTCATTTTCCTGAGCTTTTTTCACTTCTTTAAACTCAACTACTCCAACTTCTCCCATTGTATCAGCTGGTTTTACATTATTTCTAAGTATTGATATTATATCTCCCACAACTGCACTTCCTGTTGGAAGATCTCCTGCTCCTTTTCCGTACAGCATTAACTCTCCAACTGCATTCCCTTTTATCATAATTGCATTATAAGCATCATTTACATTTGCCATAGGATGAGACGACGGAACTAGTGTTGGATGTACTCTTAACTCTAACTTGTTATCTTTCTCCTTTGCTATTGCTAAAAGTTTTATAGTATAGCCAAATTTTTTAGCGTATTCTATGTCAACTGCACTTATGTTTCTTATTCCTTCTCTATAAACACAATCATGATTCACTTCAGTCCCAAAGGCTAATGAAGACATTATCGCAAGTTTATATACGGCATCATAGCCATCAACATCAGATGTTGGGTCAGCTTCAGCATAGCCCTTTTCTTGGGCCTCTTTTAATGCCTCATTAAAACTACTTCCATCTATAGTCATTTTACTTAATATATAATTAGTTGTCCCATTTATAATTCCGATTATTTGCTCAATCCTATTTGCTGTAAGACTCTCATTAATTTCACGTATTATTGGAATTCCACCAGCTACACTTGCCTCATAATAAAATAATACATTTTCTGCGTCAGCTATTTTAAATAATTCCTTACCCCAGTTTGCAATTACTAATTTATTAGCAGTTACAATATGTTTTTTAGCTCTCATTGCACGTATCATATAATCCTTAGCCTCACTACTTCCACCAATAAGTTCAACAACTATCTTTATACTCTCATCGTTAATAATATCATCAATATTATCTGTTAATATTCCAGGAGCTATTTCAATATTTCTGCTTTTATTTATGTCTTTTACAAGTATTTTGGCAACCTCTATTTCATAATTTGAACGTTTCATAATTTCTTTTTTATTCTCATTCAATATTTTCCATACGCCTGTACCTACATTACCAAAACCTAAAATCGCTATTTTGACCTTTTCCATTTGAATTCTCCTTTCCTAAACCCTTGTATAAAGCACACTTAATAACTTTTGATTTATTATAATATCAAAAATTTTGTTCTAAAAAGTCATTAAATATTAAGAATCTTTTCAATTTGTATTTGCATTTCATTCTTTTCACAGACGATTTTGTGAAGTATAGGTCTTGTTTCTAAATCCTTAATACCCACTGGAATATCCTCTTTTGTTAATTTATTAAGTTCCTTTATTAATTTAAAATCATTTAAACCTGTGTATTTTGCATCTATTGATTTCATAACATCTGGTGTAAATTTATATGGACTTGCAGTAGACACAATAACCGTTTTTGTTGTATCTTTTGTTTCTTCTAAATACTTTTTATAAACTGCATAAGAAACTGCAGTATGAGTGTCAATCACATAATTAGTAGTTTTATAAACTGCAGTTATTGCATTCGCAGTATCCTCTTCGCTTGCATATCCTCCGAAAAAGTCCTTTAACTCTTTTTTCATATTATCGTCTATTTCATATTTACCATCTTTTTTAAGCTTGTCCATAAGGTCTTTTATCTTCGTTGTATTTTCCCCACTAATAGCATATAAAAGTCTTTCAAGGTTACTTGAAATTAATATATCCATTGAAGGAGACATTGTAATTACAAAATCACGTACCCTATCATATGTACCTGTATTTATAAAATCATATAAAACTTTATTTTCATTTGAAGCACAAATTAACTTTTTAATTGGAAGACCCATCTTTTTTGCATAATATCCTGCTAATATATTTCCAAAGTTTCCAGTAGGAACGCAGAAATTTATCTCTTCCCCTACATTTATCTCTCCCTTGTTGCAAAGCTGAGTATATGCATAAAAATAATAGACAACTTGAGGTATTAACCTTCCGATATTTATTGAATTTGCTGATGAGAACATCTTATTATTAGCTTCTAATCTTTTAAGAAGACTATCATCTGTAAGCATCTGCTTAACTCCATTTTGAGCATCGTCAAAATTTCCTTCAATTCCTATAACAAATGTATTATCCCCCGTTTGCGTTAACATCTGCCTTTTTTGAATCTCGCTAACACCCTCTTGTGGGAAAAATACTATTATCTTTGTTCCCTCCACATTTGCAAAGCCCTCAAGTGCGGCTTTACCTGTATCACCAGATGTTGCAGTAAGAATAACCATTTCTTTATTTATGTTTAATTTCTTTACTGCATTTTTTAATAAATAAGGTAAGATTGATAAAGCCATATCCTTAAATGCTAGAGTTGGTCCATGATATAATTCTAGAAAATAATTTTCTCCATGTTTTGCTAGTGGCGCAATAACTGGTGTATCGAATTTTTCATCATATGCCTTATCAATTGACTCTAATAAATCTTTTTCATCATAATCTGTTAAAAATTCCCTCATTATAGTAAATGCTAATTGTTTATAATCCATTCCTTTTAATTCTTCAAGAGATGCAGTAAGTTTAGGAATTGATGTTGGTACAAAAAGTCCACCATCTTCGCCAAGTCCTCTTGCTATAGCTTCTGCTGATTTTACTAATTTTTCATTCCCACGAGTACTCTTATAATATATTTGCTCCATAATATTATTCCTCCTATTTTATCTTTTAGTAATTACATTTATAATTTTTATATTAGTTGCTCTTATTTTTCGCCTTTTATAAAATAATCCATTAACTTATATCCTTCTGGAAAATACAAACCTGTTTCTTTCGCCGTAAATTCATTATAAGTGTCATTTCCATCTTCTTTTTCATCATTACTTTGGTATATTAAAAATGGTACAGGATCACTTGTATGTGTCCTAAGAGATAAAGGGGTTGGATGATCTGGAAGTATTATCATTCTATAATCTTCGCCTAACTTCTCCATCTCATCTTTAATAACCTGTACTATCTGTTTATCTATAAGCTCTATAGCTTTATATTTATTTTCTATTTCACATCTATGACCACATTCATCCGGAGCCTCAATATGAACATAAACAAAATCATTTCCCTTTTTCAATTCCTCAACAGCAGCTTTTGCTTTACCTTTAAAATTAGTATGAATATTTCCAGTGGCACCTTCTACCTCAATAATATCCATTCCTGCACACATTCCAATTCCTTTTACTAAATCAACTGCAGAAATCACTGAACCTTTTAGATTATATTTTTTATAAAAGCTAGATAGGAGTGGTTTCTTTCCTTCTCCCCAAATCCATATTGAATTAGCTGGTTTAAGACCTCTTGCTATTCTCTTTTTATTTATTTCATGGTTTGATAAAAATTTACTGCTTTTCTTTGTCATTGCTTCTATTATATCGCTACCTATGCCTTTGGGCATATAACCTTTTACCTTTTGGCCTAGAATATCATGAGGTGGTGTAAGTGTCCATTCGTAAGGACCCTTGTCCCATATCATTAGGTGCCTATAACTAATCCCTGGATAAAACTTTATAGCCTCAGTGCTTAAATGCTCACTTACTGCTTTTAATAACTCCGTTGACTCCTCCGTTGTAATTTCATCTGAGCTATGATCAATCATAATCTTTTCCTCGTATGGCTCGTCTTCTGACACTGTTACCAAATTACATCTAAAGGTAACATCTGTATCTAACATTTCCACTCCCATACTTGCTGCCTCGAAAGGTGAACGGCCACTATAATACACAGCTGTATCATATCCAAAAACAGTCATATTTGCTGTATCGCTTCCTGCGGGCATCCCCTTAGGAACAGTTTTAACCAAACCCTGCAAACCATGCTTTGCCATATAATCCATAGCAGGGGTACTCGCATATTGAAGAGGTGTTTTGTTGTCTAACTCCTTAATTTGGTAATCTGCCATTCCATCACAGAGTACTACGATATATTTCATATTAACACTCCTTTGATTAATTATTGTATAAATCTTTTTAATTATTCAAATTTTCTAATAATTTTTTTTATTTTTATTTCTATTAAAAAAACTGCCTTCAAGTAAGAAAGCAGTTTTTTATATTACTATAGGTAAAAAACTGATTTCTTATTATTCAGAACTATGTTCTGCAGGAATTGACACCGTTACATCAAAAATAAATGTCGGTTGTCGGGTTTCATAGGGCCAGTCCCTCCACCTCTCTAAATAAGAAATTTATTAAATTATTGTTTTTTATTGTAACTCATATAGATATAAATGTCAATGCAAACATAGGCCTATTAAATGTAATTAATAAATATTATATTTGCAATTATTGTATTTATACCTTATTCTAGTATAAAACTAAGTGGAGGCTACTATGGAAATCGATAAAAACGAAGTTTTAAGATATTTGGGATATAAAAACCAAAAAATAGATAAAAGTATGACAGATTTAATTGATAAATGCGTTCAAGAAATAATTGATATAAGCAAATCTAGTTCAGTATATGAAATTTTTGATATTGAAAGAAAAAATGATAAACTTTTTCTATTAGGAAGCACTTTAGTTTTAAAAGATAAAGATATAAAAGATCTTCTAATAAGCTGCGATAAATGCATCGTTATGGCGGCAACTCTGGGAGCTGCTGTTGACAGCAAACTAGCTTACTACTCAAGATTTGATATCACAAAGGGCGTAATTATGGATGCCTGTGCAAGCACCGCTATAGAGAATGTATGTGATGAACTTCAAGATGAAATTATGGGAAATGCATTAAAAGAGAATCTCTATATTACAACTAGATATAGCCCCGGTTATGGAGACTTCGCAATTGATAATGGAGCCGAGATACTAAATGTATTAGATGCATATAAAAAGATAGGGCTATCTATTACTGAAAATAGTATAATGCTTCCTAGGAAATCTGTAACCGCACTTATAGGACTTAGTAAGACTAAAAATGTAAAAAAGCATAGTGGATGTGCTGATTGTAAAAATATAGGTTGTGAATTCAGAAAGGACGGTGGTTGTTGTGAATAAAAAAATAAATTTTAATGATTTTTTATTATTTGATGGTGCTATGGGAACAATGCTCCAAAAATATGGAATTAAAAGGGGTGAATTACCTGAGAGTTATAACATCTTACACCCAGAAATCATAGAAAAAATACATTTAGAATACTTAGGTGTAGGCAGTGATGTCATAACCACTAACACATTTGGCGCAAATAGATATAAATTAAAAACTACATTGTATAGTGTGGAAGATATTGTTGGAAGTGCTGTAAGGATAGCAAGAGGTGCTGCAAAAACTAAACTTGTTGCACTTGATATTGGACCCATAGGTCAATTAATGGAGCCACTTGGAACTTTATCTTTTAATGATGCATATGACACTTTTGCAGAGCAAATAATAATTGGTACAAGAGAAGGCGCAGATATAATACTTATTGAAACAATGTCAGATGTTTATGAGGCAAAGGCCGCTATTCTTGCAGCAAAGGAAAATAGTAGTCTGCCAGTTATATGTACAATGTCTTATCAGGATAATGGACGAACTTTAACAGGCACAGACCCACTAACTATGGTTAATGTAATTCAAAGCCTTGGAGTAGATGCTCTTGGGGTAAATTGTTCTTTAGGACCAAATGAAATGCTTCCAATAATTACAGAAATACTTAAGTACTCAAGCATTCCAGTTATAGTTCAACCTAATGCTGGTCTTCCTAAACTTAAAGATGGAGAAGCATTTTATGATGTTAATGCACATGAATTTGCACAGTACGCAAAAATCATGGCAGAGATGGGTGTTACAATATTCGGTGGTTGCTGTGGAACTACATGTGAGCACATAAAAGACATATATGAAATGTTAAAAAAATTAAAGCCTGTAAACCGTGATATTAAAAAATTTACAGCAGTTAGTTCACCTTCTTTAACAGTAGTACTTGGAGAAGATATAAGAGTTATTGGTGAGAGAATAAATCCTACCGGCAAAAAAAAGCTTAAAGAGGCATTAAAAAATAACAATCTAGACTATATACTTAAAGAAGGCATAAATCAAAGAGATGCCGGAGCAGATATACTAGATGTTAATGTGGGACTTCCTGAAATTGACGAACTTGCAGTTATGGTTGAAGTCATTAAAGAACTACAAAGTGTTGTTAATCTTCCCCTTCAAATTGATAGTGTTAGGCCTGATGTAATTGAAGCAGCAGTTCGAATTTATAATGGCAAACCTCTAATAAATTCTGTTAATGGTAAAGATGAAACAATGGAATCAGTATTTCCAATAGTTAAAAAATATGGTGCTTGTGTAATAGGCCTCACCATTGATGAGGCTGGCATTCCCTCAACAGCTGAAGGTAGACTTAAAGTAGCTCAAAAAATTGTTAAAAGGGCAGCAGAATACGGAATAGATAAATCAGATATTATAATAGATTGTCTTGTTTTAACTGCCTCCGCTCAGCAAAGTGAGGTTAAAGAAACTATTCGGGCACTGCAGCTTGTTAAAAGCACACTAGGAGTTAAAACTACTCTTGGGGTAAGTAATGTATCCTTTGGTTTGCCTAATAGAAGAATATTAAATAGAACATTCCTTGCCGCTGCATTAACTTCTGGACTTGATGCTCCAATACTTAATCCTCTATCTGAGGATATGATATCCACAATTAATGCCTTTAATGTTTTATGGAATAATGATATTGCGTCAAAAAAATATATAGATGTTTACTCAACTTTTGAGGGAAAACAGACAAATAAAGAAATTACTACAAATAAAGATTTAAAGAGCATTATTATTGATGGTATGAAGGAAGAAGCTTCAAAAATAACAAAAGAGCTTTTAAAAACTATGACCGAAATGGAAGTTGTAAATACCTACTTAATCCCCTCTCTTGATATTGTAGGTCAAAAATATGAAAGTGGAGAAATATTTCTTCCCCAATTATTACAGTCTGCAGAAACAGTAAAAAAATCTTTCGAGATAATTAAAGAAAGAATGATGGCAAGTACTGATAAAAAAATTAGTAAAGGCACAATCGTTCTTGCAACAGTTCGGGGTGACATTCATGATATAGGTAAAAATATAGTTAAAATTCTACTCGAAAATTATGGATTTGATGTAATAGATCTTGGAAAAGATGTACACGAGGATGTAGTTGTTGAAGCAGTACGTAGTGGTAATATTAAATTAGTTGGTTTAAGTGCACTTATGACCACCACTGTCAGAAGCATGGGTGAAACGATAAAGGCAATTAGAGACAATAATTTGGATTGTACTGTTCTTGTTGGAGGCGCAGTTTTAAATGAAGAGTATGCAAAAATGATTGGTGCAGATTATTATGCAAAAGATGCTACTCAAACTGTAAAGTTTGCCAGAAAATTATTCAAATGTGAATGATGGCAGTACCTATGAAGCTTTTCCTGCGTGACTCTAAATAAGCAGAAGGTTTAACACTATCTTCTGCTTATTTTTATTTTGCAATATTTTTGTACTGTTTCATTTACTTTTGATTTTAATTCTTCTTTTATGGTAAATTCAAAACTGTAATCAATTTTGAAAAATGTATTGACTTCAAATTGAATAACAGTTGGTAATATCCAACTATAACTTTTAACTTTAGACCATTTGTAAAATTTTCCAGAGCCATATATCCCATTTTCTCTTATTTCTGAACTATGTGAACCCCTTATTATATTAAAAATTGAGATTTCAATCCAAAATATATCCAATAAAATATTATCATAAGTGTTTTCCATATAGTGAAGATACCCTAATATACCCCATGGGATAATCATCACAGCCCAAAGAATGGCACTAAGAATGGCCCAACGTCTATTTTTGCTTATGTTTATAATAAGTTTTCCATGTTGGCTTACTGTATATAATTTTCTGGACATCATTAAAAAAGCAATAATACTCATAATAAGAATTATTTTTATTCTAGGTTCCATTAATATTCCCTCCGAAAAATCTATTTCTTTTTCAAAATACAACATAAATTATAACATATTTCTATATTTTTTAAATACAATTTATTGCTTTGATATATATTGATATTAATATATGATTATTCATTTTTAATATTATATAGAAATAGTTATTCAATAATTAATAAAAAATAACATGCTAATTATAGTATTAATTAACATGTTAAATGGTATGTTATTTTATCAAAATCACCTCAAAAACAAACCAGTTGCTTATAGAATGAGGAGACTTTAGTTGATCAACTCTTCTTAAATCTCGATTTCATAGCTCGCTTTATAACATCGAAAAAACTTAACGAATTAACCATATGACTTGGATCAATATATTTTCGAATAGCACGAAGCACTTTTTTGGGATCTTTAGAAGAAAAAATATAGGTAACATTTTGCTTCGTTTTGATGGCATATCGCGGAATCCACTTTCCTTTTAGCATTACGGACGCAATGACCTTGTCAACCTCTTCCCAAGGAATTTGAACAAATTTTCGAGAATCACGAGAATTATAAAACTCAAAACCTTTGTCACCAATCATAATTTTACCATAATCTGTAAATCCTGTTAAAGCTGTTGCATCAATTACTAGATCCACCTTTGTATTGAGTGATTGAACCATACGATCTACCTCTTTTCTATTTATACATAAATTTGTTTTTATTTGTTTCTATTAATTAACAGCTATCTTTTAAAACTTAGTAACATTTTTTATTACCTCTAAAATATTTACAATACCCTCAAGGCATAAACTGCACTGCCTCTGCTAAATTAATAAATCATTGTACTACTTGACTCTAGTATATAATATACATTCTTAAGATGAACTAATCAAGTGCAACAAGGCACAACCGTCAAAACAGCTTTACTATACATAAAATTAAATCATCTCCTGGGTCGCTGCAATATTAACATAGAAAGTAATAAAAAAACCCAGGCCAAAAGCCCAGGTTGAGTAAAAATATTACATTAAGCCGATTAAGTGGAAAACAATACCCACTGCGAACAACCCAAAAATAATTGTAATTGGAGATACTTTCTTCTTAAGCAACCACATACAAAGTAATGTCAATCCTAATCCTGCAATTCCAGGAATCAAAGAATCCAAGTTATTTTGTAATGTCGTAACTTTATCAGAAGTTAATGACAAACCACTTCCTTGTTGCAAAAGTGCTTGTTTAATACCTTCTGCTCCAGCAGGAAGTTTGTCCCAAACAATGAAGGCACCCTTAGCTAACTTAACGGTTGATACTACAGGTGTAAATACAACGGTTACCCATCTGTTAACTAAAGATCCCAAAATGAACATACCAAGGATGGATGCTCCTTTTGTAACATCTTGTAGTAAATTACCTGATACATCATCGGTAATTTTAGAACCTGCTTTGTAACCAAACTCTTGTGTATACCACGTAAATGACATACGGATGAAATTCCAAGCTAAGAAAAATATAATTGGTCCAAGGATGTTACCAGCCATAGCAAGAGAACCAGCTAATGCCCCTAAAATTGGCCTAACAGTAAACCAGAAAACTGGATCACCTACACCCGCTAAAGGTCCCATCATACCAACTTTAACACCTTGAATAGTTATGTCATCTATTGGCAGACCATTTGCACGATCTTCTTCTAAGGCTAATGTTACACCAATTACTGGTGAAGCTACATACGGGTGAGTGTTAAAGAACTCCAAGTGACGTTTGAGTGCAGCTGCACGATCTTCTTTAGTCTTATATAATTTTTTAATTGCGGGAATCAATGCGTATGCCCAGCCACCGTTTTGCATTCTTTCGTAGTTCCAAGAACCTTGAAGGAAAGTTGAACGCCACCAAACAGAAATACGATCTTTTTTTGTTAATTTTAATTTATTTGCCATTTTCGTGTCCTCTCCCTTCTTAGTAAGTGTCTATAATATCGCCTAATGGATCACCAGTATTTGAGTTTCCACCATTACCTGAGCCACCTTGTTTAGTAAGCTTTAAGTAAATAAGAGCCACACATACACCGATTGTACCTAGTCCGATAAGCGTAATTTGTGAAATAGTTGCTAATACAAAACCAATTGCAAAGAATGGCCATACTTCTTTTGTAGCCATCATGTTGATTACCATTGCATAACCAACAGCTACGACCATTCCACCACCGATTGCGAGTCCACCTGTTAACCAAGTAGGCATAGCTTCAAGTATTGAACGAATTGGACCAGCGCCAACTGCTAAAATCAAAGCTGCTGGAATTGCAATACGTATACCCTGCATACAAATAGCAATGATATGCCACATTTCAACTTTTCTGAAATCTCCTTGTTCAGCAGCAGCATCCATGAAATGTACAAACGCTGTAGCAATGGTACGACAAATAATTGTTAATAATAGACCTGCAACTGCTAGAGGAACAGCAATAGCAATAGCTGAACCAACTCCTGCTGTGCCTTGGCCACCAAGAACTAGAATAATTGCAGATGCAACAGATGCAAGCGCTGCATCGGGTGCTACAGCAGCACCTATGTTTGCCCAACCTAAAGCAATCATTTGAAGAGTACCACCTAATATTAGGCATGGTAATAAGTTACCTGTAACTAAGCCGATTAACGTACAAGCAATTACTGGTTGGTGGAATTGAAATTGATCCAAGATACCTTCCATACCAGCCAGAAATGCCACGATAACGACTAATATCATTTGGATTATATTTATATCCATGATTATTAATCCCCCTTTTTCATTTAAGTAGTTAGATTATTTTAATTTATTTAATTCCGCTTGTGCTTTTTTAAGTATTTCGTCCATATTTCCTTTTGAATCATTTGGAACTTTACGAACATCAAAAGTAAGTCCAGCTTTTTTAAGCTTATTGAAGGTATCAATATCGTTTTGATTGAAAGCAAGCACTTTGTTTGGTTGAACTTTACCTATAGCGTGAGCCATAGAGCCAATATTAATTGTCTTAAGTGGTACTCCACCTTCTACTGCGCGAAGTACATCTTGTGGATTTTCAAAAAGAAGCAATGCACGTTGTCCGCCAAAAGATTTATCATTTTTTGCAAGCTTAATCATTTGTTTAATTGGAACAACATGAGCTTTAACACCCGGAGGAGCAGCTTGTGTTATCAATTTGCTACGAAGCTCATCTTTGGCTACTGAATCTGACACGACAATAATTCGTGTAGGTAGCACATCTTTTGACCAAGCAGTCGCTATTTGCCCATGAAGTAAACGAGAATCAATACGAGCTAAAACATATTCGAATGAACCAGGTGCACCTGCATTAGAAATCCCTGCGTTCACTTGCGAAGATTTACCAACCTCTTCTGGTTCTAATTCTTCAGGCTTAACTTTAACTCCTTCTTTAGCTGGTTTTAAGATATAAGCCGCAATTTCCTGTGCGGATTCCATTGAAGAACGTGAAGCATAAGCTTCAATAACCATTGGTAGATTCATACCAGCTACGATCGCCCATTTGTCTTTGTGTTCTTCAAATAGACTATTCGCTTGGTTGAATGGTGTACCGCCCCAAAGATCAACTAGTATTAAAACTTGATCTTGGTTATCAAAGGATGCGATTGCGTCTTTCATTTTTGCTTTAAGATCATCAGGGCCTTCACTAGGCATCAACGTAACAGCTTGTACGTTTTCTTGTTCTCCGAAAATCATTGCACCAGATTGCAAGATGCCTTTAGCAAATTCTCCGTGACTAGCAAGAATTATTCCAACCATCTTTTATACCTCCTATTTTTTATTTGTTACAGTAAAATTTATATAAAAGTTTAAAAAAACCTGTAACCAAAATTAATAATTATGATTATTTTAACAATTTTATTTGGAGCTCATCACAAGCAATCGTAACGATTACAAATAAAACCCATAAAATCTATAATTTTGACATTAAATCTACTTTTGAATCTGAAGAAATTTTTCTTATTTCCAGTTCAATTCCTTTTTCATTTAATTTTTTGAAAGCTTCAATATCTGTTTCATCAACTGATACTACACTAGTTATTTGTTTCTTTCCTACTTTAAATGACATACCACCAATATTTACACTCTTTATGGCTACTCCACCTTCAACCATTCTTACAACATCAGTTGGATTAGTGAATAGAAATAGCACTCTATCATCTTTGTATTTCGGAATATTATAAGCTCTTATTGCCTCATCAATTCCTACAACACTTGATTTAATTCCTGGAGGTGTAGCTTGCTCCAAAAGTGTCTTTCTAATTAAGTCCTTTTTTACATCATCATTGCATACAATAATTCTTTGACACTTTGTGTCTTTTGACCAAATTGTTGCTACTTGACCATGTATTAATCTGTCATCAATTCTTGCAAGCACTATATTCATTATAAATCATCCCCTCATCAGCAATTTCACCTAAGTTGTCATACTATTAAATATAGCAATTGTCGTGCCAAAATAGTGTATTGTTTTTTATATTTGTGTTAAATCATCTCCTGCGGAGCTGCAATATCAACGACTTCAGAAGGAGATTTATACTACCACTGAAGTTTTGTTCTTGATAAGGCAGTTAACTCCGCCCTTGAAGAAGTGGGAAACTTTCCTTCTGAAATGTCGTTAAATCTTTTAAAATAGCCATTTTTTTTAAATTTTTTTTAATTCCTTTATATTAATACACTTCTTCTATAGTTTTAATACTAACTTTAATTTTCCGTTGATAAAAAAGTGTGTTAAAAGAGAAGTGTATCAGCATATTATCTTCTATTCTATCATTTCTGCTAAAAATAATATTTCATCTTCTGTTAAACTTATATTTATTGCGTCTTTAAATACTTTATTTGCTTCTATAATAATCTCTACCAAGTGTGAATTTAGCTTAGCTTTTTCCCTCTTGTACTTTAACCCATCCTTTATTATCATTCTCTCTAGTGCACAACCTACATGCACCATTATTCTTATTTTTGTTGCATTGTTAAAGCTTATTTCTGTGTTTTCTTCTAAAATATTCACAAATTGATACAATACACTTATTATTTTAGAAGGGTTTAAATAAGTTAAAAATTGATTTAAACTGTCTTCGCATAGATCCTTAACTACTATATTTTCATGGCCTTTTTCAATTTTAAAGCTTTTTTTCTGTATTATACTCATTAAAATATTTTCACCATTACCACTAATTAACTCTTCAAGGGAGATAAATGGAGCTTCAATTTTAGGGTTTATTATACCAACAGAAGCTATAATATTATAATTGTTTTTTATCTTTATCATTTCCCTTTTTATGTCTTTTATGCTTATTGGTAAAATTTCAATTTCTTTTTCATCTGTGCTTCTAACAATGTTTTGAACAAGTCCTTTTAGCTTTACTGCAGTCCCCTCACCTGTGGAACATATTGTTATTATTGCCTTTTTCTTATTTGCATCATCTTCATTAATAACTTTCTCTTCTTCCGCAATCTTTGAATACCCTCTAAATTGCCTTAAAGAATTATATAAGGCATCTAAACTCATATCTAAAATAGTTGCTTTCCTTATGGCTTCTAATACCAATGAGGTGGTAACCATATCTAGTGTCCTAACCTTTATATCTGTTTTTTCCATTATTATAGACTCAAAATTAACAAGTGAACCCATATCCACAAGTAATAGAACACCCTTACCCATATCTATTTCCCTAACCTTCTCAATAACTTCATCTAAAGTTTTAGTAGGACTAACTTCGAGTGGCATATCTATTGCTTCAATTACACCTTCCCCCAGAAGCTGCTTTGCCACATTAACCATACTACTTGCTGTGCTGCTTCCATGTGCAGCTACAATTATTGCTACATGCTGATTTGTTTGTTCCTCCGTAATAGAACTGATTAACAATGTAAGATATATAACTTCAATCTTTGGAACAACCACATTATATTTTTTTTCAACCATTCCCTTTACATCTACTGCAATATTGTATTCTGTACGTTTATCATCTATTATACCTTCTATATTTTTATACTTAAGATTTTGATGATTACTTAATCTGTTTAAAAATGAACTTAAATGTAGACTTAACGCATATAAAAATCTATCAGTTAGTGTTTTATCAAGCTTTTTTTCAATCATGTCCATTATTTCTTCTGAAAATTCAAGAATATCTTCATCTACTATTTTTAATATTTTACTTCTACCATCCTCATCATTTTTAACCTTGTTATAAAAGGATTTAATATGAACATTAATATCAGTTGTAATAAAATTGTTTATATACTCCTCATCTGCACCTCCTTTTTTTAAAATTGCTGCCTTATCTTCTATTATTTTGTATAAATTAAAAGGTGGATCATAAGGATCTTTTTCAATTAATACACTGTGACCTTCTGGAGTAACTATTAGTTGCGACTCTAAATAGCCAGATATTTCTTCCATTTCTTTACGTTTGCCACTTAGATAAAATAATCCACTTTTAATATCTGAAGGTAACGAATTAAAGTCTATTTCTATAAAATCCTTATTATTGATACTATTTAAAAAACCCTTAGCACAAATAAGTTGAATATTTGATTTCATCTGACCAATATTCCCATAAGATGTACTTCCAATAATTGCCTTTACTGCCTCATCTTCAATTTTTATTACTTTATTTACTCTATGTGCCTCATTGGCTAGTAAAAATTTGATAAAATCAACTTTATCACTGGCTGTCCTTTTATCAAAGTTAGGGATAGTTATAATTATTGGTATTCTTCTTACAAATGTCTTTAGTAGTGACGAGTTTGGATCCTCCGTAGTGGCTCCAATTATTAAAACACATGATTTTCTGTTTCTCTCTGTCTCACCTAATCTATTAAACATACCGGTATCCATAAAATAAAACAACATTTCCTGTCCTTCTGGTGGTAATCTATGTATTTCATCTAGAAATAATATACCGGTATCTGCTTTTTCAACAATTCCGGCTTTTTCGCTATCAGCACCAGTGTATGCCCCTTTAATATGTCCAAAAAGATGTGAGATTAAAAGTTGAGGATTGTTATAATAATCAGCACAATTAAATACTATAAATGGTGATTTTTCATCCAATTTTTTTGAATACTTTGCCTGTTTGTACATCATATTTGCAAACAAGGTTTTACCCACTCCTGTTTGACCAACAATTAATGTGTGTAAACCATTTGGAGGATAAAGTATTGCAGCTTTTGCCTGTTCGATTTGATTTTTAAGACTAGTTTGTGCCCCAATTAATTTATCAAAAGGACATTCTTCCTGGCTAATTTCATTTTTTTTAAGCAATAACTCATTTAAATTTTTTACTTCTATTGGTCCAACTGGAAGCTTTTCATTTAAAATTCTTTCTAAACAAACATTATCAACGTATAACACAGGTCTAGATTTTATTTTTATTATTCTATCTTGCCTAAGTAATTCATTTAATTCCATACTTACGTTATTTCTTAAAATATCTAAACCCTGAGATATTTCAGATGCGCTAAAACCGATTTTTTCCTCTAAGTTTTCCCAATTAAATTTCTTCGTTTTTTCAGAAATATACTCATAGATTTTTTCGCTTCTCTTCAAATTACCACCCCCAAAGATTAATACACTTATACACTTCCTTTATTATACTGTATTAAAATAAATATTCAAGTTTTAAATATAAAAAAAAGCTTCTTAGCATCAATTTTTTAATTTCAATGCTAAAAAGTATCACTTTAAATTATTAGTATAAATTTGTCTATAGCTCTGTTGTACTTTGGACAAACTCTTCTTTTATCTTAGAAAGTAATTCACTATTCGTAATAACATCATATCCTGTAAGGGCAAGTGCAGTAGCCCCTATAATTAAGGCATTATGAGCCTTATCAGTTATTGTCGCTTTAGCCATTTCCTCCGTATGTAAATTTAAGTTTGGGTTACCTATCCCAAGTAGTGGATGAATTGAAGGAACAACATAACTTACATTCCCCATATCTAAAGATCCAATATTCTCTGATGGGTTAATATCTGTTATACCAAGGTTTCTCAAATTATCATTAAATGTATCAGACAGGTTTTCATTTGTGTTCATATCATCAAATGGAGATTCATATAAACTAACTTCAAGACTTGACCCAGTCATAAGTGCCGCTCCACTAGCAATATTTTTTACCTTTTGAATTACTTCCCTCAAGTAACTTTTCTTAAGAGCTCTTACATAAAATTTTGCAACTGCTCTACCTGGTACTATGTTTGCAGCGATGCCCCCTTCACTTATAATCCCATGTATCCGTACATCAGACGTTACATGTTGCCTTATAGCATTTACGCCATTAAACATTAATATAACGGCATCCAAAGCATTAATTCCTTCTTCAGGCGAACTTGATGCATGACTAGACTTTCCAGTAAATTCAAACTTTAGTGCCTCCATTGCGAGTGCTGGACCACTTCTACATGTTTTTCCATATGGGTGCATCATCATAGCAACATCAACATTATCAAATACTCCTTGCTCTACCATATCACTTTTCGCACCATTTGTTTCCTCAGCAGGGGTTCCATAAACCTCTATTATGCCGCCTACTTCTCTTAGTACCTTCCTTAACCCAATTGCTGCGCCAATACTAATTGTACCAATCATATCATGCCCACACCCATGTCCTATTTCTGGCAGTGCATCATATTCACATAAAAAAGCAATAGTCGGACCCTTTCTATTACTGTTATATACTGCTTTAAATGCTGTTTTTCTATTAGCTATTCCCTTTTCAATTTCAAAAGAATATTCAGATAGTAGAGAAGTTAATTTTTCCATAGCCTTAAATTCTTCATTACCAAGTTCTGGATTATAATAAATGTAATCATTTATTTCCCACAGTTTTTCTTTTATATTTTGAACTTGCTTAATAATTTGGTCTTTCATTTATTTATACTCCTTTTTACAAAAACAACTAACAAATTGTTAGTTGTTTTTGTTCATCTTATGAAATTTAATTAAATGATTCTATTCTTATTATACTTTCTATTTCATTAACATTTTCCAGCTCTTCTATTTTCTTAAGTGACTCTCTTATATTTTTTTCTGAACTTTTATGTGTAATAAATGCTAATAATACATATTCTTTATGAACCACATCTTGAGTAAGGGATGTGATGCTAACATTATTTTTTCCAAATATTTTTGCCGTATCCCCTAAAACTCCTGCCCTATCTTTAACGTTAAGCCTTATATAAAATTCTGATTCATTTTCATCCGAGTTTTTTACTTCTTTAAAATCTTCCTCACCACTTATAGCCTTTAAATCAGAAGGCTTAACATTATTTCGAAGTATAGATATTATATCACCTACAACAGCACTCCCAGTTGGCAAATCTCCTGCTCCTTTTCCATACAACATTAGTTCGCCAACTGCATTTCCTTTTATTAGAATTGCATTAAATGCATCATTTACATTTGCCATTGGGTGGTTAGATGGTATTAATGTTGGATGTACTCTAAGCTCTAACTTATTATTATCTTCCTTTGCTATTGCTAAAAGTTTTATTGTATAACCAAACTTTTGCGCATATTCTATATCTACAGCACTTATATTTCTTATACCTTCCCTATAAATACAATCATGATCAACCTTAGTTCCAAACGCTAGTGAGGCCATTATAGCAAGCTTATATACAGCATCAAAACCATCAACGTCAGATGTTGGATCTGCCTCTGCATACCCCTTTTCTTGAGCCTCTTTTAATGCCTCTTCAAAACTAATACCATCAATTGTCATTTTACTTAATATATAATTAGTTGTTCCATTTATAATTCCAATTATCTGTTCAATTCTATTAGCTGTAAGACTCTCATTAATCTCTCGTATTATTGGTATTCCACCAGCCACGCTTGCCTCATAATAAAACAGAATGTTTTCTTCTTCCGCTATCTTAAATAACTCTTCGCCCCAGTTTGCAATAACTAATTTATTTGCGGTTACAATATGTTTTTGAGCTTTCATAGCCCTTATCATATATTCCTTGGCTTCATCTCTTCCACCAATAAGCTCAACTACAATTTTTATACTATCGTCATTAATAATATCATCAATACTATTTGTTAAAACGCCCTTAGGCAGTTCGATTTCTCTCTTTTTACTTATGTCATTTACCAGTATTTTAGCTACCTCGATGTCATAGTTTGAACGTTTCATTATTTCTTTCCGGTTTTCTTGTAATATCTTCCATACTCCTGTTCCAACATTTCCAAAGCCTAAAATTGCTATTTTTACCTTTTCCATATTAATTTCCTCCTTCAATATAATTTTTCCATTAAATACTTTTATTTTCGAATGCCTTATACACTGACTTTATTGCACTTTCAAAATCTTCGTTTTCTACGCCAACAATTATGCTAAGCTCACTCGAACCTTGATTTATCATTCTTATGTTTATATTACCTTTTGCTAATGCACTAAATACTCTGGCAGATATCCCCCTGGTTTTTATCATTCCTTCTCCAACAACAGCTATTAATGCCATATTAGGATGTACTATTAAAGAATCTGGATTACATTGTTTTTCAATTTCTTCTAATATTTTATCAGTTTTATTTTCTAGTTCAGAATCATCAATTACTAATGAAATTGAATCTATACCTGATGGCATATGCTCAAATGCTACACCATTACTTTCAAGAACCGTGAGAACCCTTCTACAGTATCCTATATCTTTGTCCATAAGCGTCTTCTCTATATTAATTACTGTAAAATCTTTTTTTCCTGCTATCCCTGTAATATTACCAGATTTCGCTTCTATTTTATCATTTAAAATAAATGTTCCCTTTTCTTCTGGCTTATTAGTGTTTTTTATATTTATCGGAATTCCCTCATTCTTAACAGGGAAAACTGCTTCTTCATGAAAAACATGTGCACCCATATATGATAATTCCCTAAGTTCTTTATATGTTACCTCTTTAATAGGTTTAGGATTATTAACAATTCTCGGATCCGCCATTAAGAACCCTGACACATCAGTCCAGTTTTCATAAACAGCTGCTCCCACACCCTTAGCAATTATTGCCCCGGTAATATCAGAACCTCCTCTTGAAAAGGTTCTTATTTTTCCATCATAAGAAGCACCATAAAATCCTGGTATTACAGCTTTCTTAACTTTTGATAATCTAATATTTATAGCAGCGTATGTTGCTTTTTCATCTAATCGTCCACTTTTTGTAAAAACAATAATCTCAGCAGCATCAACAAATTCATACCCCAAATACTCAGCAAGCATTAAAGCATTTAAATATTCTCCCCTGCTTGCAACAAAATCTTCCGAAGCACCATCAGTTATTTTTTTCTTAAGGACTCTTAAATATTCTAACATATTAATTGAAAGTTTTAATTCACTACACAAACTAATATATCTTTCTTCAATTAATTTGAATAATTCATCAAATGGAAGCGATTTTTCCACATGTTGGTGACATAAATACAAAAGATCTGTAATTTTATAATCACTTTTACTTCTCTTGCCTGGAGCTGAGGGTACGATATAACACCTCATATCATCTGATAAAACAATGTCTTTTACTTTTTTAAATTGTTTGCTATCACATAGTGAACTCCCACCAAATTTTGAAACTTTAACTTGCATAATTTTTACCCCCTACTGTCTTAATTTAAAAAGTTATGAATTACAACTTATAGAAGGCAACCCTATATTACCTTTTATAAAAAAGTCCATTAGCTTATACCATACTTGAACTTATTTTATAACTATATTACCATTGTAAATTAGTATTGAATTAATTATACTCGTTTTTTGCATAATGTCACATAATTTTTACACCTTTTGGCGAAATATTCTGTTTTCATTTGTTTGATTATAACATTATATATATTTACTGGATACCAACTTAACCAATTTATTGAGCTTCTTTTAGTAATTCTGTTAGTTTCATACCTTTTATCATTGATTTTACATTTCTCATTTGGACAGTCAACAAAAGATACTACATCCTCCAACATATATACCCAAAATATTCCAATATGATGAGGACACATTTTATGAAATCTTTTCCCTATAATTTTAAACATTGTATAAAAATGGTGTAGATTTTATTCTACACCATTTTAGCTAATTTAATTTCTGGTTCTACATGTACCACTGCTTCAGTAATATTAAGTTCGATTCTCAATTTTCCTTCAATTTCTTCCGTGATATTGTGACCTTCAACTACACTTAATTCTGCACTAACTACTACTATTATATCAAGAAAAATATTATTTCCATTAACTCGAGCCCTGACGTCCTTAACCTTTCTAACTCTTGAAACCTCATTTATGCATTCAGTTATATTATCTAATTGTTTCTTATCGAAACCATCTGTTAAGTTAAGTGTTGCCTCCCTAAAAATATCCCAACCAGTCTTTACAATTAATATGCCAACTAAAACTGCAGCCAATGGATCTACCCAAGGCAATCCAAATTGAGAAGCAATAATGCCTACAGATGTACCTATACCAACCCAGGCATCTGAAAGATTATCTTTAGCTGCAGCCATAAGTCCTGAACTATTTATTTGAATGGCAATTTTTTTATTATAACGGTAGACAAAATATATTGCTACAGCACAAACAATACCAACCAAAGCTGCCTTTAAGTCTGGTACCTGGGCTTTAAAAAAGATAATAGAGTTGACCGCATTATATAAAACATTCAGACCTACCGCTATCATAATTAAGGAGGCAATAAGTGATGCCATAGTTTCCGCTCTAAAATGGCCATAAAGATGATCATCATCAGCAGGTTTTCTGGATATTTTCAATCCAATTAATACAGCTAGTGAAGAAACTATATCCGTTGTGTTGTTTAGTCCATCTGCTGCTAGACCCTTTGAATTAGATAAATATCCAATTCCGAGCTTTAGTGCGGCGAGTGCTATATAAGCAAGAATACTTATACGAGCACCTCGTTCTGCAATTTTTAAATTATTATATTTTTCTTCCATATTTTCCACTCCTAGATTTATATACTATTACAAAAATCTGATATTATTGTTGTCTATTTAGCCGTATATTTACGATTTTAAATATTTACAAGAGGTTAATTACCTAAAAATAATTCAACTTACATTATATCATAAATCTTCCTAATTATAAACTTTATTCTATAATAATATAAAAAAATAACCACCTTATTTAAAAGAATGGTTACCAAACAAGTTATTTGTATTTTTCCCCTTGCTTTTATCCTATTTTTATACTTGTCATAGACATAGACCTATGTTGTATACCCTTATATATAAACTTAACTTCATCTTCTTCATCCTGTATTCCAGCTATATAGAGTAATGGTAAATAGTGTTCCTTTGTAGGTACAGCTAGTTTGAAACTTTTTCCCGTTTTTTGATAATTTATAATATTATCATGCTTTCTATTTACAATAGCATCACAAATATAATTATCAAATTCAGACGCCCATTCAAATGGAGTTGCATTCATATCATAGTCCATTACTCTTAAATTATGCACAATATCTCCACTTCCTATTATTAAAATTCCTTTTTCACGAAGTTTAGAAAGTTTTCTACCAAGATCATAATGATACTGTTCATCTCCTAATTTATTCAGACTCATTTGAAATACTGGTATACCCGCCTTAGGATACATATGCGATAGTACTGACCAAGCACCATGATCCAATCCCCACTTCTCTGTTAGCATCACATACGAATCTTTAAGTTCCCTAGCTACCATCTGTGCATATTTTTTTGATCCAGTAGGATTATATTTAAGATTATATAGTTCATCTGGAAAACCATAAAAATCATAGATTTGCTCAGGCGAATCTGATGATGTAATAAATGTACCTTCCGTCTCCCAATGAGCAGAGATTACTAAAATTGCTTCTGGCCTAGGTATATTTTGAGTTGATTGACGTATAGCCTCTGTATATTCATTATTTAATACTGCATTCATAGGACTTCCGTGCCCAATAAATAATACTGGCATTTTTTTATTCATTATCAATTACCCCCTATTAAATTTCAACTTTCTAACTAGCTCTATTATATGTATCTGCCACATTAATAATCTTCTCTTTTGTAAAAGTTCTTAATATAGCTTTAAATATTTCTGAAGCAACTATTACTGAAAATACAAGACAGCCTATCTTTATCCACATTTAAAAATTAAGTGGCGTTGTTTTGAAAAATTCTCCACCAAATTGTGTAATAATAATCTGTAATAGAATTCATTTACACCGTATTTTTCTGCATTAATTTTTACCTGGCCCTGCGTTAGTCACTCTTGTGGGTTTGTCCCTAATCTCTCAAGTGTTTGTTTAACTCCTTCTTTAAATGCTTTCATAAAATCCTCCCGCTATTTGTAAAATAAAAAAAGAGACCCTTAGCATAATTCAAAAGAATTATGCTAAAAGTCTCGTTACCTTTAAGGTCATAAAGCCAGGTGTTATATGCACCAGTATGTTGACTTTATTGTTATAACTACTCCCTTTTAACAATTTAATTATATTAAAAATATCTGTACTTGTCAATAAAAACCTATTTTAGGGTTACATAATACTATATTACTCTTTGTTTCTAATATATTTAAGACTTATACTTGGATTGCTAGTTTTTGTTGACCTAATCTCAAAAATATTTAAAGATGCAACAAACGGTGTAAGTTTTGTATAACCATAATTTCTAGTATCAAAATCTGGATATCTCTTATTAAGTGTACTACCTAGTTCTCCTAAAAACGCCCAACCATCTTCATCTGAAATCTCAGTTATAATAGTTTTAATAGCCTCTACTAATTTAATTGAGCTTATCATACCACCCTTAGATTCTTCTTGAGCTTGTGTTCCCTTAGTACTAGGAACCTCAGTATGTTTTGGTGCCATAGATGCTAATACTTCAAGATACTTAAACTTTTCACAAGCAGATATGAACGGTGTTGGGGTCTTTTTTTCTCCCATACCAATAACATACATCCCAGCTTCCCGAAGCCTAGCTGCTAGTTTAGTAAAATCACTATCACTAGATACTATACAAAATCCATCAACATTATTTGAATAGAGTATATCCATAGCATCTATTATAAGTGCTGCATCTGTTGAATTTTTACCTGTAGTATAACTATATTGTTGTATTGGGCTTATAGAATAATTAAGTAATACATTTTTCCATGAAGCTAATTGAGGTTTAGTCCAATCCCCATATATTCTTTTATACGTAGGCGTTCCATGATTTGAAATTTCATCAATTATATACTTTATATATTTATCAGATACATTATCAGCATCAATCAAAACTGCAATTTTCTTGTCTTTTTCCATTTTTTTCTCCTTCACGTTAATCCGTTTACTTATTATAAAATAAATCTATTAATCAACTCATTAAAAATAACACATTATAATATAACATTCTACAATATTCTAAATATTCCTTCTTTATTTATAAAAATAGGATATTAGTGCTTTAGCCTCTAATTATATGGAGTGCTACCATCCCCTGTGCGTTTTGATATAATCTTTATTAAGAATAATTTTATTATACCAGCAATAGGCACAGATAAAAGCATTCCAATTATGCCTGCTATTGAACCCCCTATGGTTATTGCCATAATTACGAATATTGGATGAAGTCCCATACTGTCTCCTACAACCTTTGGTGATATAACAGCGCTATCAAGTTGCTGAACTGCAAGTAGTAGAAGAACTGCCCATAAAGCCATAATTGGATTTGGACTAAGAAGACCAATAATAATGGCTGGAATACAACCAATTAGTGGACCTACATAAGGTATAATATTAGCAATACCTGCAGTTAACCCTATAAGAAAAGCAAAATCAAGTCCTATAATGGACAGTCCAATACTACTAATTAATCCAACTATTAAGCCATCAAGCAGTTGCCCTCTTATAAAGCTAGATATAATATCATTAATTTCAAATATAGTTTTATTAAGACTATTAAACTTTCTTTCCCTCATTATAAGTCCCATGGAATTTATATAAAGCTTCTTAAAAAAATTATGGTCTTTTAATAAATAAAAAGAAATGAATAAACCAATAAAACTATTTACAAGGATATTACCTATACCTGCAAATAGCATAATTATGCTATTTATTGAAACCGATAAATAAGAATATACTTGCGTTATAGCTTGAGATAAATAGCCTTTTATATCAAGTGAAAGACCACTCTGGGTAATTTTTCTATTAATATAATCAAAAAATTCATTATATCGTTTTATATAATCAGCAATAGTTGCAAACATAACCGATAATGTTTGATTGCTACTAATTTGTCCACCAATCATTGCATATATACTATAAATAAGTATAACAACTAATAAAATCACTACTAGATATGTTAGCAAAATGCTTATCAAATATGGCTTATATTTAAGTTTTAGAGACTTAACTAAAAAAGCATTTATAATCTTTGATAACGGAAATAGTAGATACGCAATTATACAACCAACAATAAGTGGCGATATAATTGAAACAATAGCCCTTATTATACCAATGGCATTAGTAAGTAATGTTTTAAAATTAAAGACTACATTATAACTTATAAATATTAGGGTTGCACCTAGGGCAACATACAATACACACTTAAGATATCTTTTATCTAACTTGTCTTTCAAATTTATATTCTCCTTAGTAATTATTTTTTAATACTATGATATATGAATAATATTTATATAATATGAATAACTACAGCTAATAATAAAACAAATGCCATAGTGCGATGAACTTTAAGCCACATTCCTTTACGATTTTTATTTATAAATGCACCATAGACACCTAAAAAGAATATGATGACCATAAATGATGCTGCAACTATTCCAGTTATACTAATTCTACCTGATGAAAAAGCAATGATAAAATGAGTCAATACAGTAAATATTGCTATTGTACCTGCCAACTTATGATATTTAATAATTAATTTCATTAATTTTCTATATAGATCAATCATTTGCTTTTTTTCTTTTCCAAGTTTACTAATATATCTCTTATTAATAACCTTAACGAAATAATTTAAAATTGCTATACCAAAACATATAACTGTCACCCAACCTAAAAGTTCAAACAAAGCTCTTGTTTGCATAATATAACTCCCCCCCTTTGTAACCTCTTAATATTTCGTCTTTTTTATTAATAACTTAAGCAATAAATACTTTATTGAAAATATTATAATACTAGTTTAAACTCCAAATACTTTTATAAAATCGATTTTAATATCCTCAACATTTTCATAAACTTGCTCAAGTCCTAACAATTTCTTTAAAAACAAGTTTTGCTTATCGGTTAAATTTAATTCTTTATACCATGGTAATTTTTTATGTTTTTCTTTTGTTTCAAATGAAGAGTAAAGTAAATACAGTAAAAACTCACCTAAATAAGAAAAATCTAAATCATAAGGATATTTATTGTTATCTGCCCATCTCGCCAAACCAAAGTCAATAAGATATACTTCTCCTTTATCTATCATAACATTTGGTATTCTTATATCCCTATGAACTACACCATTTTCATGAATATATTTTATAAGTTTAATCAGCTTAACCCCTATATTAAAAAATTCTTTATTAGTAAATTTGTACTTATATTTAAAAAGAAGATCCTCTACAGTGAATCCATTTTTAAATTCCAAAACAAATGCATAACAACCCTTTTGATTTATAACTCCTAATAACTCTGGTATTCCATTATCGCTAAGTTTTGATAGTATAACCGCTTCATACACATTACTATCTATCTTTCTTTTAAAAATTCTGTTTTTAAATTTTTTAATAACGACCTTATGGTAAGTATCTGTTTTTGCAAGAAAACATACTCCATATCTTCCTTCACCAATTGGTTTTTCAATGATATATTCCCCAACTTGCTTCCCAAAATATATTTTGCGGTTAAATGGCCACATACTTCTACTCGTTTATTCCTTTTCCACATTTAAGACAAAATTTTGCATTTGCAGGTAGTTTCTCCCCACATTCCTTACAAAACAATACATTGTTAACCTTTTCTCCACATTCTAAACAAAATTTTGAGCCAGTTGGTATTTGAGCATTACACTTCTTACAAATTATAATATTTTGATTCTGTATAGGTTGATTATTAATAGGCAAATCCCTATTTTCATAGTTATTATTGTTATTATAGTTGCGATTAGATCCACTTCTCGAACCACTCATGTTAAATAAGTTTCCTAAAAACCCTTTTTTCTGATAGTGATTACTTCCATTATTTCCTCTTCTATAATGATTACCGTTAGATGAACTTGATGAAGAACTCATATTTTCATACCCCTTTTTTGGTTTTATTTTAATTAATATATTAAACAATCGTAACCTATTTAATTTTCCAAGGTAATTTTGTGTAGTAGTGCTGCAAATGCAATAGGACTATGAATAGTGAACACATATCCAACTGCTTTTCTTATATTTTCATAAATTCTTCTACCATCTTTTATTGTATCCACAATGGTTGAAAAATTATCATCAAGAAGGATTATATTCAGTTGTTGATCCTATATGTCTACCCATATATACGGTTTCATGTCAATATATATAGCATTTACTTTCCATAAGATCTTTATATGAAAATCTTTGGTATACTAGAATTTTCAGTTAAATACATCATTGGTGGATAGTACATTAAAAATCCAAGTATATCTCCTAATTTAGGTTCTATATCACAATCTTCAATATCTACAATTAAGTGATCAGAACTACTTCCTATAATTTTAACGCCCTGTTTTTGTGGAATTAATTTATCATGTAATCCAAAATCCTGTTTTCCCACTGCAAGCAGTGCTCTTTTCCTTATACCATTATCCTCATATGTTGGTTTACGACCGAAAGCATCAATAAATACTTTCCCAATAGGATGTGTAGGTTTATTTTTTATTTCAACAATCTGTGCCTTTAATATAAATGTATCCTTATGCATATGTTTCATATCATAGCCCCAAAATTTTTCTAAATCCTCTGCTAATAATATCCCTTCACCTACTCTTAAGTTATTTATTCTCTTTGGCATTTTACCATCTATTATTAATGGTAACGAACTTGTAGCCCCTCCTGAAATTATATCAAGTTTTCTATTTATTTTACTTTCAATTATTTCAGCAATGTTACAAAGCCTTCGTAAATTCTCAATTGTTGGAACTATAGCCCCATAACAACCTAGATTTGTTCCTACCCCATACAATTCAACATTTCTAAGATGGTTTTCTACATGAATTGCTAAATTAATAAATTCAGCTTTATCAAATACACCTTCTCTTAAATCGCCAAGGTCAAGCATTAGAATTACCTTATGATTTTTTCCTTGGGATTCACATTCCTTTTGGATCATATTCAATGTTTCCATTTCAGAATTTAAACTAATATGAGCAAATTTAACTATCTCCTTTATTTCACTAAACATCGGAATTCTAAGCATCATAAAAGGCTTATTTAACCCATATTCCTTTAGTTTAATTATTTGATCCATTCTTGAACTTGCTATATATTGGCACCCTGCATGGACAAACTGCAAAGACACCTCAGGTATTGCATTAAAACCTTTAACTACTCCAGCAATACTTATACCCCTTTGATTACACATCTCTACAATTTTCCTTACATTTTCATAAACTTTTTTTAGATTTATCTCAAGCATTGGATATTTAATATCTGAATAAGTCTTTTGATTCATAACCGTTCTCCCTTAAAAAAATCTATATATTTTGCTTTCTTTTTTCACATTATAACCCATAATAAAAATAATTTAAATAAAATTCTAAAATTAACCTTTTATCGTATTCTAATGATCTAATATCACTATATGTTTATTTAATCCATTGCATGCTATAAGGCTTAAATTACATTATCTACACTTTAGAAGACTAACACCAATATATAGTAATTTATACTCTTTACATAAAATGATATAATAGACTGGAAGAGAATAAATATAAAAGAAATAAAGGCCAAATACGAATAAAGAAGGAATTATAATGAATGAACTATTATTTGAGGCGAGTAACCTTATATACAATACCAATCTAACTTACAATGATATAAAAATTAAGAAAGGTAAAATTAATTTTATTGTTGGAGAGAGTGGCTCTGGCAAAAGTACCTTTTTAAAATTACTAAACCAATCTATTAATGGAGATTCTGGTAAGTTATTATATAAAGGGCTTTCAATTAAAACATATGACCCCATTAATTTACGTCGCGAAGTAAGCCTAGTTTCTCAAGAACCTTTTCTTTTTAATGAGAGCGTAATTAAAAACTTCGAAACTTTTTATTCATTAAGACAAAAAGCTATGCCAAGCAGTGATTACATAAATTATATAACTCAACTTTGCTGCGTAAATGTTTCTCTTAACCAACCTGCGTCTACCCTTTCTGGTGGAGAACGTCAAAGAGTTTATATATCAATCTTTTTATCATTATGTCCAAAAGTTATATTACTAGATGAACCAACATCAGCTTTAGATGAAATAACTGGGCATAGGGTAATGAAAAACATATTAAATTTCTGCAAGACTAAAAATATTGAAATTGTAATTGTAAGCCACAATAAAAATATTGTTGACGAATTCTGTGAAAATAAAATTAAAATAATCAAGGAGATTTAAATATGGAAGGCATTGTAAAACTAAGTATTTCCCATTTTCTACTTATTTATCTACTATTAATTATAGTACTTTTAATTATGAAAAAATCAAAAGTTACTCAAACAAAACTTCTTTTAGTTGCAAGTTTAAGAATGACGATTCAGCTTATAATTGTTGGTTACATACTTCAATATGTCTTTAGTAATCCAAATCCCTTATTTACTGTTATTTTTTTAATAATTATGATAACATTTTCTATACATCGAGTAATTACAAGTAGAAAAGACTTAAACAATAATTTTAAAATTGCAATTGGGATTTCTTTAACGTTCTCTGGACTTTTTGTTCTAATCTTCTTTATAACCGTAGTTGTTGGTAAATCCATATTTAACCCCCAATACACTATACCACTTGCTGGTATGATTATTGGTAACGCTATGACTGGAGTAAATATTGCTATAAAAACCTTCATGGATAGTATAAGCAAAGAAAAAAATAAAATTAATACTTTGCTAAATTTAGGCGTGGAACCAAAAAATATATTGAAGCCATTTGCCAATAATGCTTTCGAAACTGCATTAATTCCTACTATAAACTCAATGCTTGGAATGGGTATAATCTTTTTACCAGGAATGATGACTGGACAAATGCTCTCTGGTACATTGCCTACTACAGCAATTATGTATCAAATAGCCATTATGATTGCAATTTGTTGTTCTGTTTGTACAACCGTTTTTCTATCATTAAACTTAGGTTATAAATCTTTATACAATAATAGGAAACAATTTTTATAAAACTTATATATCATTAAACAAAAAAGTTGCTATGGAGTGTGCATTTAGAATATAGTTAACATACTCACCCTTTATCTCTATTTGGAAACTTTCATCCTTATCCGTTTCATTCATAACGATTAAAGCTATGGAGCCATTTTCATTAATAAATGCTACATTTTCAATTGTTGTAATACCCTGCAATCTAACCTCAACCCTTTTAGCTCCTGGTTTAACATATTTGCTAAAATGACCTATATAATAATATGAACTGTTATAGTGAATCTCTCCTGTTTTTGTATCAGCAACAATAGGCGCATCACAGTAGTTTCCTACATGATTGGGTCCACCAGTTTCATCTAAAATTAAATTCCAATCAAGCCATCCTTCCTGCCAATTATTGAAGTCGCCAATCATATTTCTAGCATATCTTTCTCCCGTAAGCCAAGAACCTAGATGTAATCCCTCTTCCTGGCAACCTTCACTAAATAAAATGTGTTTATCTGGGTACATTTCATGAACTTTAGATAGATTTTCAAATTTTTCAGATGCATACCAATGATTTGCTACTCCATATATATATTTTGCAGTTTCTGGATCTTCTAAAACACCCTTTACCCTTTCTACTATAATGTCTCTATTATGATCCCAAATATATATCTTAACATTTGATAATCCTTCTTTTTTTAATACTGGGCCTAGATAGTCACGAACAAAACTTCCTTCTTCCTCCGATGAATAAATACAAGAATCCCATTTTTGAACTGCTGCAGGCTCATTTTGTACTGTTATTGCAAATATGTCAAAGCCTTCTTTTCTCATGGCTTTAATATATTTAGCATAATACTGTGCCCAAGTCTTTCTATATTTAGGAATAAGCTGCCCTCCATTATTCATCTCACCATTAGTTTTCATCCAAGCTGGTGGGCTCCATGGCGACGCTAATAGCGATATTTTACCATTTCTAGCTTTCATTGCTTCATTTATAAACGGAAATAACCATTTTTTTTCATGCGATATATCAAATGTTTTTAACTCTGTATCATTTTCTTCAACATAGGTATAATTGCCAAGTGCAAAATCACAGCTATGAATGTGAACTCTTCCCAAGTTGTATCCTAGTCCTTCTACAGGATCAAAATATTTTTTTACTATCTCTTTTCTTTTTTCTAGGTCCATTCTTGCTAGTGTATATGCTGCTGCTTCTGTAAATGCACCACCGAAACCAATTATACTTTGGAAGGTTTTATCAACATTTACTGTCAATTTTACATTCTTTGTACTTTGCACGCCAAGTACTAAAGGTTGTTTTTCTTTTAACCTATCACCCGTTGTTTTTGATGTTTGTATTACCTTTACTAAATGCATAATTAAGCCACCCCTATAATATTTATTGTTAGATATTACTTACATTAAAGATTTAAAAACATCAGATAGCATATTTTGTTTTATACTCTATTGGTGATATACCTGTTATTTTTCTAAATATCTTTGTAAACTGCTTTGCATCCTTATATCCTACCATACTCGCAATTTCATAAATTTTATAATTAGGATTATTAAGTAATAATTCTATTGCTTTTTCAACTCTTAATTTTTTTAAATAATTAACAAAGGTGTCACCTGTGTATGTTTTGAAAAGCTCACAAAAATATGTATAATTCAAATTAACTTCATTTGAAATAATAGTTAGATTAATGTCTTTGTTATAATTTTCATTTATGTATTCTACACCTTTTTTTACGGCTGAATTAGTAGAATTATTATCCATACTTGCTAACCGATGATCTACAATAAATATACATTCCTTTAAATGGCTAATGTATTCATATATATTGGAATACCAGTTGATATTGTGAATTTTGAAAGTATCATCAATTTCAATAATTTTTGTTTTTAATATTTTACTTAATTCCATAAAATAATCCACATTTAATTGATTAATGTAATTTTCACTAAATAATTCATCTATTCTTTTAGATATATCATCTATTCTTCCTGAACTTATCATGTTTATTATTGAATTAATCTTATTTATATCAATGGTAAATTTTTTATTTCTTTTTTCAACAAGTTCATAACGAATAATTGTTTTAGAGGATAAAATTCTATGTTCAAACGCTTTATTTGCTTGAATGTAAGCCTCTTTTATTGTTTGAATAGATGTCTGATTTTTACTTATGCCTACTACATAATTAGATTTTTCATTATTCCCGATAAAATTTACAAGAAAATCAATTTCTTGTGCTATTACTACAAGCCAACCTTGTGCATTAAACAGATACACAATTTTACCATATTTATTCTTATCCAACTCTTTAACAAATGATGATTTATCTAAAATGGTAATGTTGTAAATACCGATATAATAATCATTAAATATTTGCATATTGGTTTTCTTTTCTATTATACTTAGTGTTTCCACGGATAAAGTTTCAGTTTGCAGTAGGCAGTTAAAAAGATTTGAATAATAACCCCGCACATATTCATCCCTTTTACTAATATCTTTTTCAATATCCTCGATGCATAAATATAGTTTTTCTCTATTAACTGGCTTTAGTAGGTATTCCTTTGCACCACACCGAATTGCTTCTTTCGCATATCTAAAATCATCATATCCACTTAAAATAATGATTGCCGTTTCTTTATGAAAATTCTTTAGATGATTTATAAGCTCAATTCCATCTACTTCTGGCATTCTTATATCCGTAATTAGTATATCTATATTTTCATTATCTAATATTTCATTTGCTTGATTACCATTTGAACATAAATAAATATCATAAAAATCTTCTTTATATCTTTTAATCATTGCCTTAAGTCCTTTTCTTATAAGTTCCTCATCATCTGCAATCAATATTTTCGTCAAAACCCATTCCCCCAATCATCTTATAATGGGTAATTTTAATATTACCTTTGTATATTCTCCTTCTTTACTATAAATAGTTATTTTATATTCATTTCCTAAAAATAATCTAATTCTTTCATAAACATTTTTCAGACCAATTCCCTGAGTTCTTTTCAAAGTATATTTTTCAATATTATTACTTTTTAAATGTTCTTCAATATTTATTTCTGGGATTCTAAAGTTGTTTCTCAGCATTTAAAGTTTATCATTTGTCATACCTACACCATCATCAAAAATTTCACATCTAATTTTGTCTACATCTAAATATGTGCTTATATAAATTTTCCCAATAGAATTTTCTTCAGATATTTTATTTTTTAGTCCATGTTTAATACAATTTTCTACTATTGGTTGAAGTGACATTTTTAGAATTTTAAATGAAAGCACCTCATCATTTATATCTAAAATTAACTGAATTCTATTATTAAAACGAATATTTATAAGTGAAATATAATCTTTAATATAATCAATTTCATCTTTAAAATTTACAAGTTGGCTATCCCATTTCATATTATATCGCATCATATTCCCAAGCGCAGTAATAGCATCTGATATATCATATTTTTCTTCTATCTCTGCCATCATTTTTATGTTTTCAAGTACATTGTATAAAAAATGGGAATCTATCTGGTTCTGAAGCGCTCTCAATTCTGCTTCCTTTGCCACTGTTTCTTTTTCTATTATATCTGAGACAAGCTCATTTATCTTATTTGATAATTCAGTGAAATGATAAGCTAATTCTCCAACTTCATCGTTTGTTACAATTGGCAAATCAATATTAAAATTTCCTTTTCTCATTTTCTTTAATTCTTTAGTTATATTTCTTAAATCCTTTAGAATATATGAAGTAATAAAGTATATTACAATGGACAATAAAGTTAGCAATACTAATGTTCCAAATACAAATATATTTTTATTCATAGAAATATATTTTAATACAGTTTCAAAAGAATCTACTTTTAAAACATAACTATGGATAGAATCAATGTATACATATGAAACCATTAAGCTTTCTTTCCGATCATTGATTATAAAGCCACCTTTTCCATTATCGTTTTTATTTTCCTTAAATTTTTTCTTAATATATTCATTTGAGATATTATGATTTTTTAGGTATCCATCATTAGATATCACTGTTCCATTTTTATCTATTGCTATAAATTGATATTCATCAATTTTTGAATTATTAAAAACCTTACTAAAGAAATCCTTAGTTTCCATGTTTACTTCTATAATTCCTAAACGATTGTCAGAGGGAATATTTATAGACCTATATAAAGAAACTACATTATAATAGTTTTTAAATAAACTACTATCTGTATCCTCAATATTATTTACTACCCAAAAATCTTTTCCTTTATTATTAATTGTTCCATTAATATTTTTTTTATTTTTAATATTATCTTCATGATATATGTAAGGATAAATCTCAGGTATGTATTTGTTTTGTTTAATATAAAATTTTATTCTATTTATTGCGGGATTATTTGACTTTAAACTTTTAATATCATTAAATATATCCAAGCTATATTTAATATATACTTCATTAGACACTTGTTTATTAGTATCAATAAAATTCATTAGATTTTTATTAGAAACCACAAGTTGTGCAGTAATACCCATAGCTTCAATATTATGTTCAATATTTAATTTCTCCTCATCCAATATATATCCATTTTCTTGTAATTTCCCATTTTCTAATTTATTTCTTAAGCTTTTGAATCCAAAAGATGAAATTACCATTAACGGAATAGCAATTATTATTATATTTGCTATTATAAGCTTTTTGCCAATACCCCACTTTAATTTTGAAGATATTCTATTATAAATCATAATAAACACCTCTTATTTATACTATTATTTAATGTCTAGTTTTCTCTCATTTTCATCAAGATTTTTTTGTTGGAATAATACTAACCGGTCGAACCCTACATTGCTTCTCTTAGTTATAAAATCACTAAATATAGTATCAAACTCAGAATCAGATTTAGCCATTAAAAGTTTAGGAAGTGTAGTTCCCCATAAATATGAAATTTTAGTTAAAATAACACCTTCAATTGAGTCATCTTGAGGATCAATATTGTCAAATTGTGAATAGTTAAATGTCTTTCCTTTTGTCCAATCTTCCATTTGTTTTGTTGGTTCTACAGATTTAGGCGCCCATTTAAGCATCATATTAGTGTCCATCATCATCCAAAATTTAACTGATGCACCATATTTCTTATCAAAAGCACTTCTATCTACATTTAGCATTGTTAACACTTCAGGTTTAAACTTTTCTTTACCATCAAATGAATCATAAGTTACACCCTTTTGGCCAAGATATAAATCCTTTTGTCCTTCTTCGCTAATTAAATAAGTTAAGAATTTTATAGCTCTTGCCTTATCTTTACATGTTTTTGATATCATAGTAACTGTCCATCCTGAAATACCATCTCCAGCAAGTTTAGGAGCATCTCCCTTAGTATTTGCAGGTCCATCTACAGCTACATATACAGAATTCTTGTCTTTATTGTATAATGCTTTTTCTTGAGCTGCCATATCACTCCTTTGATAAAGCATTGCAAAATATCTTCCTTGAGTGATTTCTTCTTCTATTTGTGGTCTCTTATCTATAAATATATCTTTTGAAAGTAACCCTTCTGAATTTTCAACTCTGAATGTTTTTAACCATTTCAGATATTCTGGGTCTGATGTTCTATCGTATAGCTTACCATCCTTTTCACATGGAATTGCTAAAAAATTTTGTAAATATTCTTCAAGTGATGCATTCCCTGAATTTGTAAATTCATTTAATCCAAGCGGAATTAATGGTTGTCCATTAACACTTGGGTATTTTTCTTTAGCCATTTTTAATGCTTTTAAAAACCCTTCTGGAGTTCTCATAGATGGTTTCCCTATTGCCTCATAAATATCTTTTCTGACTAAAAATGTTTGATTTGATGGTTTTACATCCTTATATTTAGCAAAATCTTTTGGAGACGATGATGCGTTAGGATATCCATAAAAATGTCCATCGGGCTGAGTATACCAAGAAACTTTTCCTGCATCTGCCACTTTAAAAAAGTACGGGTCATAATCTTTAGCGAGCTTATCAAGGGGTTCTACAAACCCTCCTTCTATAAGCTTCTTAGTTTCATCTTCATCCCAACTTAACGTAATAATATCTGGTAATTTTCCAGAAGCCATCATCGTATTAAGCTTTTGGCTTGCATCACATGATGGAACTTGGATGTTCAAATTTACTCCTGTTTTTTTAGTAACATATTGTGAAGTTAAATCTTCACCCCATTTGCCTGCAAACCAGTTAAAGTTGATATACCAATCTAAAGTAATCGGTGCTTTATCTATAACTTTTTTAACTTCAGTAGTTTTAATGCTACCACATCCAGCAAACAGTGATGTACCAATAACTAAAGTTAATGCAATGCTGAGTATTCTGCTTTTTCCCATATTTATTGATTCACCTATCTTTATTTTTTTATTTTTATTTATTTATAACTTCATTTATTATTAAAGTATTTATTACCATTATTTTTAATTTATAAGAATTATTTACTACCAATACTATAACATTTGTTGTATCAAATAATGCTTTAATCAATTAATTATATTTCATGTTATCGTTTTCTAATATAATATATTATACTATATTATATTATATTATACAATATATGTTTTTATTGATTACATAATATAACAAAATTCTGTTTAAATTTTAAAAAAAGATAAAGACAGTCACTTTATAACTGTCTTTATCCTATTTCTTTACTAAGTTAATTCATTTTTAGTATAAATGTTACTTATGCTAAAAAACTATTAATTTATACTTGCTATTGAATTGGAGCTATTGTAACTTTATTAACCTTAAGAATAGTAGATTCACCAGGTGCCCCAAATACTTTTAAGACTTGTGCTCCTGCTTCTAATGTAACCGCTACTGTTGTGTCAGTAAAGTCTACACTTGGTCCAACTCCTGTACCCTTAATTAATACCCCACCCTTTGATAATTCCATATAAACACCAGATGGTCCAATAGTTGCGGTTCTATACGTCATTGTATATTGACCTGCGGTTGCAACATTTACATTAAAATCAAAGGTCATTGGATTCCCTGCTAGTGTACTTTTTAATGATGAACCACCTATGGTAGTATCATTAGCTACAACTGTTGCATTTGTAACGTTAGTAGCACTTTCTGCTTCTAATACTGTTGGTGCAGTATTTGAAATACTAGTTGAAGCTCCAGTTGAACCTCCACCAGTTGGTGTTAATATAATATTGTTCATTTGAATAATACTACCTGCACCTGTTATCCCATTTATGCTTAAAACTTGTGGTCCTGCATCTAATGAAACCGTCATAGTAGTGTTACCCCATGTGCCGCCTGATGGTGCTGCTGCTTGTCTAAGTAACAAGCCATTACTCTTCAAGAAAAGGTCAAGACCATCTGGATTACAATTTGTCCTGTAAGTTATTTGATATTGACCTGCCACTGCAACATCAACATTAAAATCAAAACTTATATTTGCTGTAGCTTTTAATGATGATCCACCTTCAACTGTGTCATTAAGAGCAACAGTTGCATTCTTTATATTTATTGCATTTTCTGCCTCTAATTTTGTTGGTGCATTTGACGAAATAGCTGTTAAGTCACCAACAATAACAGGTGCAGTGTAAATTTCTATAGGTTTTAATGTGATTGATTTTATTTTTAGCATACTTGCACTACCTGGCACACCAGATATAGAGATTATTTGCTCTCCTGCCTTCAATTCAATTTCTCTAGTTACATCGGTGTAATCTGTAGCGTTTACTGCCCCTGGTCCTGCAGCATTAAACTTAGTTATCCCATTTGAAAATAAGAAAAGATTACAACCAGCTGGAGTAGAATTCTCTCTAAAAGTAACTGCGTATTTACCTGAAGCTGCAACATTAACATTAAAATCAAATGTCATTGGTGCTGTTACATTTGTTTGTAATGATTTACCTGTTTCAGTTGCATCATTATCTACTAAACTACCATTTACTATATTAAAAGCACTTTCAGCATTTAATACCGTTGTATCAGTCTGAGATACAGCAACTACCTCACCACTAATTGGTGTTTCGCCTGGTAATGGTACTACAACATTTATACTTGTTGTATCTGCCGTTGTACCATCTGCTGTCTTTGTTACTGTAAATACCAATGCTACTGTTGTAGCAGCATCTGGTGATGTTATTGCTGCATTTGTTGCTATAACATCTGTATTATTTGATGATTTTATTGCTATTGTATAGCCCGCTGGAACTGTTGGTAGTGTTAAGCTTGTTGCAGTCCCTGAAGGTGCAACTACACTTGTTATTCCTGCTGCCACTGTTGTTGCTGTTGTTACTATTGGTGTCACTGTTTTTTCTATAATTGAAACATTATCTATGCTAACACTTTGATTTTCAGCAAATAATGATCCATCAAGATGTTCTGTTCCTAAAAGAAACTTTAATGATCCATCAGTAATTGTAGCACCTGCAGTAAATTCATATGTGAAGGTTTTATTTGTAGGTGTTAATGCTAAAGTTTTGTTTTCCAAATTAGTCATTTCCAACCAGGCTTCTCTTGATACTGTTGAACTAGCATCAAAACTTAGTACATATTTCTTTCCTGCTTCTAATTTTATTGTGTTTTGGAATATCATTGTTGACCATTTTTCCCAACCGGCATAACCAGGTAAATTAACTTTCATTTTTTCATCAACTGAAGTTATAACAGCATCTGAACCATCTGCTATATAATTCTCCCATCCTGCTACATTTGTATCAAATGTACCATTATTAATTATTAAATCATTATTAGCTTTTATATTTTGCACACAAGTAGCATTTGCATACCCATCTGCTACAACCACAATATTATAATCGTTAGCAGTTGCAAAGTTTTCAGTTGCAAAAGCAATTTTACCTGCTGATACTGTATATTTATTCGCTGCTACAACTGTATCATTAATTTTTACAGATGTTATTGCATCTGTCCATGCTGCATCATCACTAAAGCTAACATCTATTGGCTGAGTAAGCTTATTATTTGTTTCACTTGGTGCTAATGTAGGTGGATTTTTAAAAGGAGCATTTTTTGCTTCAAGCTTTACGTTATCAATGATTATATCATGTGCAGAGGTTGGTACCTCAGCATCCACATTACCTAGAAGGAATTTTAAATTAACTGTATCATCCTTACTTAGCTTCAAAGTATATTCATAATGAGTAAATTCCGTTCCAGCTTGGACTGTTTTGCTTAAATATTGATCATAATCTGCATTATCAATTGTTGCTGTAATATTTCTAGCCGCACTTGATTTTACATCAAAGGCTAATAAATATTCAACACCCTTTGTAAATTTAAGTCCTTCTTGATTTAACATTACAGAATAAGGATTTGGTCCAGGTGCAGTTACCGAAATTTTAGCTTCACCATTTGCTGATGTAATTGTTGAGACTCCTCCATCTCCTATGTTAGGATATGGAGTCCATAAATCTAACCCTTTCGAAAAATCTCCATTTTTAAGTGGATAACAATCAATTACTGAATAATCTATAAACTCATATGTTGGAATCAAGGATACATCATCAATGTACACTCCATTGTTGTCTCCACCAAGTTCAAAAACTATCTGTGATTCAAGATCCGTAGCATCATCCATTGTAAAGCTAAATGTTTTTTCTTCCATTTCTGTTGTTAAGTTTATTGTCTGCTCATCATTATAACTTACAGTACCATCTTTACTTAACACACCTACTTTAATTGTTCTTGCTGCCTTTGCTCTAGCCTTAAATTTTAATTCATAAATACTTTTTTGCGTCAATTGAATTCCCTTTTGCTCTAGAGTAATTGCGCCTCTATCTGTTCCTCCATTACTAACGTCAACAAACAATTCTCTTGTAGCTTCTGAGACGCTTGCTGTTGCTGTTGCTCCTGCTACATTGAAATTCCAATATGCCATACGATCAATGCTTCCTTTATCAAATATACCATTATAAATACGATTTCCATCATAAAGTGGTTCTTTTGAAGCATCAGCATTTTGAATAGGTGCACTAGGTTCAACCGGCGTTTTGTATGGTCTCCCAGTAAGATCATAAGCACGAACATAATCTACTTCCATTTTACCTGGTATATTAGATTTATCTCCTTTACCACCATCAAAATTTCCACCATAAGCAAGGTTTAGTATAAGATGAAAGTTTTGATCAAAAGGCGCAGGGAAGGCAACTTTTTCACCATTGGTATCAGTTGTACTCCAGTTGTTTTGTGTCTGATAAAGATGTCCATCAACATACCATCTTACTTCCCCTGGCTCCCATTCCATGGAATAAGTATGGAAACTAGTTACATCTGTTCCACTTGGAAAGTTATATGTTTTACCTGTATATTTGTTATTAGGCCAAGCAGCTCCATAGTGAAGAGTACCGTATACTTCATTAGGTAAACTTCCTTTGTTTTCCATAATGTCCATTTCTCCAGAGGAAGCCCAAATACCATAAACATTATCAGAAGGTAACATCCAGATAGCAGGCCAATACCCAGTTCCGGTTGGAAGCTTAGCTCTTACGTCAACTCTCCCGTATTTCATATCCAAACTTCCTTTGGTTTTAATTCTACCAGAAGTTATATTACCTGTTGCATCTTTATTAGCAGCTATCACAAGATTACCATCTTGTTGGTATACATTATCTGTAGAGTTCGTATAAGTTTCTAGTTCTTTATTTCCCCAACCATCACCATTAGGACCTTTACCAATATCAAACATCCACTTACTTGCATCAATAGTTGTACCATTTGTGCCACTAAATTCATCATTCCACTTTTGAGTCCATAGTGAATCAATTTGATCCGAACTACCAGCAGTAAACGCTGTTACTATAATTCCACTTGTTGCTAGCTTTGCTCCATCTTCTGATGTTGCCGTAATTGTTGCACTCCCAGTTTTTACAGCTGTTACGAGTCCTGTTGCACTCACTGTAGCAACACTAGTGTCACTTGATGTCCATGTTACATTTTTATTAGTTGCATTTGTTGGGCTTATTGTTGCTACTAATTGTTGAGTTATCTTCGTTGCTCCTGTTCCTATTGGTAAATGTGAAACAGTTGTCTTATCTAAGGTCACCCCTATTACTGGTATAATGGTAGCATTAACGGTTTTTACTGTAACCTTACATTTTGCTTTCTTATGTCCATCTGCTGATATTACTGTAATTTTAGCACTCCCAGCTTTTACAGCTGTTACTAATCCAGTTGCACTTACTTTAGCAACTTTTGTATTACTTGATGTCCATGTCGCATTTTTATTTGTAGCATTTGTTGGAGTTATTGTTGCTACTAATTGTTGAGTAGTCTTCGTTGCCCCTGTACCTACTTGTAAATCTATTTTCTTATCTAAGCTTATTTTTTTTACTGATACACCTGGAACTTTTTTTGTTACCTTATGCGAAATGCTTTGCACTGTTGGTTGTGTTGTTTCAACTGCTAAAGTTCTTGTTGCAAAATTATTACTTGTACCTACCATGGTGGCAGCTAAACATATTGAAAAAATCTTTGTATTAGTTTTTTTCATTTTTCTCCCCCTCGTTCTTTATTCAAATTTTATAAATCTCCGCTAAAACTCTTTCTAATTATATTTTCATTTTATACCATTTAAATCGTTTACATAAGATAATAAAATTCTGATTAGGTGGTTTTATTTCGGAAGTGTAGCACTCCTTATCATTTTACCCATAGAAATACATTATAAAAAAGATGATTACCCATGTTTTAATAATTAACATGGGTAATCATCTTTTTTTCAATTTCATTTAAAACAATTTCAGGAGAATTTATTAAGCATGTATTAACATTTTCCACAATTAAAACTACGGCATCTTTACTTAAAGTATGGGAGTGCCATGTTGATTTTTTTATATTATATAGCTTTAAAAGTTCCATATGTTGTTGATAAATTGTACCTAAATCCTCTTTCCCATCCGCAATGAAAAGTGTACAACTACCTTGAAGCAGTACAAAAACCTCATCAGACTCTTCATGTTTTTGTAATTTACTTATCTTTGCAGGCAATAATTCATCACAATACTTAAGTACTGCTACTCTCCAAGTTTCAAAGTCAATTAGAGGCTTGTAGCCGTCCCCTTGGTACTCTTTAATTTCAATTAACCTTTTATCTATTATCAAATTAATAGCTCCTTTTGTTTTTACTTAAGTTTTATAACTAATTGATGTTTAACATTAATCGTGAGTTCATCAATAACTTTTTTGTCTATAACTAGAGATTTATTAACTAGATTTAATTCTAAAGTTTCTCCATCTAAAGTAGCACTGCTAATTTTATATTCACCGTATTCTAATTTATCTTCATTTATATATTCAACATTTAGTTTTTTATCTCTAAAAATTGTAAAAGCTGAACAAGCAGATTTGTTATCAAATTGATCTTTAACTAATTTAGGCTGAATCATTAAGTCACCTAGTAAACCTTTTACTCCATACACTTCATTTAACATGGTAATTAAAAGCCAACTTGCAGCACCGGTAAGATATTGATACATGCCCCTCCCTCTTTCATTAATGTACTCGGGAATACCAGGGAAAATTCTACTTTTTTCAAAATCACAACAATGTTTGAAAATAGTATCTAATATTTCATACCCTTCTTTTACAAATCCTCTTTTATACAATGCATTGATATACATTATAGTCATGTGGCTAAACATTGCACCATTTTCTTTATGTCCAAAGGCAAAACCAAAACATCTACCCATGTTTAATTTAACTTCATTGAAGTTGGTATTTAATCTAACTCCTCCAACTTTTTCATCCCTTAAGTATTTATTGGTAGCTAAAATTATTTTTTCAACTTCCTCGTCGTCAGCTATCCCACCCATTATAGGAAATACTTGTCCAGTTAAAGTCATCCTTACCCCAGATGGAAAATCTCCTTCTAAAGCTTTTGAAGCATTATCATAGTAACCATTAAACCACTCAAAACCCTCTGAATTTTTTATCCATTCATTTTTTCTAATATGATTTGTTATCCAAATTGCTTTTCTTTCTAAATCCTTTGAGAGTTCCACAATATCAATTTTAACCTTTTTTCCAGATATATCATGAATACAAAGCTTAAAATAATTTTCTAGTAAACTATTTTTATCCTTCACAGAATCATAATCTATTTTTCCTGAAATAGAATCTATTAATACCATTATTTCTTTTGCAATTTCTAACTCTTCAATTCCTAATTTTTCCTTAATACTTAATAATAATTTGCTTAGATCCATAAGGTTACTTCCATAAAATGCTGTAAAAGTTACACTCTCACCTTTCTCTCCTGCCATATCAAAGCCGTCATTCCAATCAGCACCTTCTAGTCTCATATTATTGTGCTCTCCTACATTATAAAATGCCGTTACTTGTTCTAATAAAATATGTTCAAGGATGGTTCCTTTATAAATCCTACCACCTGCATCCTTTTGATTACTTCCATCGTCCGGGCTCCACTTACTATCAACTTCCCTTGAACGACTACATTGTTTATCCTTAAAATATACTTGCTCTTGTAGCAAGAAGTCCAAATCTCCACTTAGGTCCAAATATAGCTTTGTGGTAAAATAGGGCCATGCGCCATGATCCATCCATGTTCTAGGAATATTATTTCTATCCGCTATAAATTCACCAGACTCATTTCCAATTATTGTTGCATTACTTCCATCAAACCTTACTCCGCCATAATTATTTAATAAGAGCTCTCTAACTTTCTTAGGATTAAGTAGTAACAATGCCAGGCAATCCTGCCACAAGTCTCTCCAGCCTCTACCGCCTCTTCCGTAATCATGATGTGGTAAAAATGAACACCCATATATTCTTCTCATCATTGGTTGAAATTCAACCCATTTCATCCATAAATCAAAATTTTTATCTGAAGATTTAAAACTCACACTGGATAATTTTTTCTCCCAATATTTTTTATTTTTTTCAAATTCTTCTTCAAACTTTAAAATACTCCCATAGGTATGAATATATTCTTCAACTGAAGATGAATTATCACTAATTCCAAGTATTACTATATAGGATTTACTTTCTCCAGGTTTTAAAACAATATCCTCAAATCTTATAGCACCAATAGCCTCATATCCGTCTATATTTTTATTTTCTTTACAATAATTAGTTGTATTTTTCACTACTGCTTCAGGCCAATCTAAACTTCCGCCTTCACCAATAAAATCTTCTTCTATTGGAAAAAAGCCTATAGGATATTTCCCATTGTCTTCTACAGCTTGAACTGAATAACAAATTGAATTTAGTTTATGTCCCCTCTCATCAAAAGAAAAAGTTGGTTTTACTAAAACTCCAAATTTATTTGTAGATATTTTATTAAGGAGTGATGTAACATGCCTGTGATCTCTTATATTATCTGCCGAACGCCCATAAATAGGAACTGCTGCAGTAGGGGTGATTTTCATCTCCTCAGATTTGATATTTTTTATTGTTACTCTCATTAACTCAACCTTGTCATCATTAACTGGTACAAAATTTGTTATTTCCGACCTAATTCCAAACTTACTATTTTCTCTTATTATTTTCTGCCAAAGAAAACCAGCTTCCATTTTTACACTTTCTTCACTTTCTTCTTCAAAACATAAAATATTTTGATTCAAAGAATTCCCTGTGGCAGACCATATAATACTATTATCAATATTCAACCAAAAGTTTCTGGAGCTCTTTGAATTATGTAAGTCTCCAACTGATACTGGTGTCATTAAAAAAGTATTTTGAGAAGTTTTTATGTCTCCACCTAATAAAGGTGTTATTGAACTCATCATTCCCCCTTCATTAGCTAGTGGAAAATATAATCCAGTGGTTTTATGCGGATTATTTAAGAAAAACTCACCCTTTTCCCCCTTAAAATTCCATGCAACCGTTTTGCTGTTTTCTTTCATATAAATACCTCTCTTTAACTTATTTATATAATAAACTCGTAATTTTATATTTATCTTATCTACCTCATAAATAAATCTACTGATTTAACTTTTCCTTCTCTTACCGCTTTTGCATGTATCCCATCAATTATACATCCGTTTATTTCAATAACTTCTTCTTTTATAGTGGTAAGACTAATTTTATAAATTTTTGCGCCATTCTCTCCATAAGTATTTATTTTTTTAGGATTATGGTAGGTTACGTCTACTTTTGAAAGAAACCTAAATTGTACTACGCTTTCTTCATTGAAGAGCCACCCTGGCAATATTGGATTAAATGTAAGTTTTAATTCATTATTTTCATAAGTAAATACTTGTTTACCAGCCATCATGATAAACCACATACTTAACATTTCAGCTGTTGATCCGCTTAGTCTTGCAACATACCCACGACCATGAACTTCTTCATCTGGATTCACAGAGCTTGCTATAAAAGATGAATTTTCAAGAATATTTCTCCCGTACACCTCAGCGTTCATAAAGGGAGGAAATGCTGTTTGTATATCTTCATAGTACTCATCGTATAATCCTGACCTTAGAAGTGCCAAAAGATACTTGTATTCCATATGCATGAAAATCGATTCTCTTTCAAGCCACCCTGGAGTAAAGGCTCTTACTCTTCCTGTCTCATTTGTAATATCATTAAGTGGTACTGAAGTCTTATACATCTTAAGTTTATTGTCATATATTTCACTTTGCTTTATAGCATCATAAAGAGACTTTGCTTTATTAACATCCTTAATCACTTTTAAAGCACGAGCGGGCCCCTCTAAAAATAGGGGAAGTAGATTACATTTAAACTCAGTTACTCTTACATTCTCATAGCCATTTATAGGATTTTTCTTTCCTTCAATTACTTCATACTCTTTTGCCTCATAAGTAAAGTAGGTTGGATATATACCCTCTCCGTACTTTAAAGCTTTGTCTAAACCATTATCTAATTTCAAATTAAATTTTTTAAAAACCCCTAGAATTGCCTTTGTTGAATACTTTTCTTCTTTACCACTTATTCCGTAATGGATTTTATCACGGAATATTTCTCTTAGAGTGGAGGTCTTGTCCCAATACTTAAAATCAGTTAAATCTCCCATAATGTACTTATCAAGTACTTCTTCACTGCGTCTTAGAAGTTCAGTGATTTCCTCAGGAAGCATTATTTCTTTACTAAATTCTTTTGAAATTTTTATGATTAACTCAACAATTCTCTTAAGTTCTGATGTTTCACTAAGACCTGAGCCAAAAAGGCCAGGAAGTCCATTCATAGCATCATTCCAACCAGGCTTATTTGCCTCCATCTCGATCCCCATGCCGAGTGGGTCTAAAGATACAAACTTTATAAGAGCTAAAGCAACAAGTTTAACATACAGATTGGTTTCATATATCTTGCCTAACCCATTTTCTGTTTTTAACCAGTTAGTGTCCTTATCGTTTATATTCAACTTGTGACATTTTTCTTTATCCTCTATAACTGATCCATACTGACGAACTTTTCCATTATTAAGTACATATTTATCCATTCTTGCAAGAACTCTTACTGAACTATCAAAAAAGCGATAAGTATTATCTAAAAAAACAAAACTTTCAAGTTTATCTGGATATATCTGAAGGTAGCTCTCCACTAAATCAATATTATATGTAAAATGATCTACCCAGTAGCCCTCTGCCAGCTCTGCTTCATAATTTTGCTTTGAATTTCCAAGAACTTTTATGAGCAACTCTTCTTTATTAACCTTTAAAGAAACTTTATTATTAACAACATAGTTTATAAGCATTCCCGGAGTAAAATCACCTTCAAGTATTTTTGTAATTCCTTCTTTCTCAGTTTTAACTAAATCCATGACTTCATTAAGAGCTTCTTTACTCAAGGTGAAGGTGGATCCCTTTACTGAGAGTGGATTATACCCGTCCAGCTGGATAAGGCTCATAAACTGTTTTATATTAAAATCTCTTACTTCTGGGTTAAAAAGCACATCATTTCTACGATTTTGATTAACATCTCTGAAGTTTCCATTTCCCTGAGAATAGTATGCAGGTTCCAAGGAAAAGAAGTTGTATTCCCTTTCCATATCACCATGCTTTCTTGAAAAAACATGATAAACATGATTTTTATTCCCGGCTTTATATATTAGTGGGTATCCTCCTCTAAGAATATTATCAAGATAACATTGGTCAATATATTTATCGAACTTATGATTTGAGGTTTTTGTATTTGTATCAGATAGCAATTTATCTATAAGTTCTCTAGCTTCTTTTTCTTTATCTTCAATATATTCTAATGTAAAATCTTCTATTCTTGCATTTATTAGCTCAGGGCTTGATATGTGCCCAATTAATGTAACAATAGTAACTTTAGTTTCAAGCTTTGAACTTATAGCTGTAAAGCCTCCTGAAACCTTATTTTTAGCAACCTGCTTGCGTGAAATCATCTCTTTAGATGAACAATTCCATTCCTCTGGATAAGTAAACGCTGTATTACTTCCAAATATAGTGTCCATATCTATTATTGGAGAAATAAGACCATTACTTTCTGACGAAAAAGATAAGTAGAAATTACCCTTATTTACCTCTTCCACCTCATAAGAATCACTAGTTGAAGCTCTTACCTTATAATACGCAATATTATTTTCAAGGTTATATACATCAAACCATGCCCTAAACAGATTAGACATCTCCTGATAACTGCTATTACTAACTCCATAAGGAATAATTTGAGTTAATCCATCAAGTATTTCTATCTCCTTTAAATTACCATCAAGGCTTTCAATTTCAACTTTTCTTACAATAGCTGCAAAGCTTTCATTAGGCATTGTAAAGTAAGTAATAGTAATTTTTAGTTTTAGTGTTTCATTCACTTCCTCAATTCTTAATATGTTTTTCTCAATTATCATTCGCCTTATAACTTTATCTCTAGATATTGAAGAGAAGATCTCATGTACTTCTTCATTAATTTTTATGAAAGTTCTAAACCCTTGAAGTTCAATGTTCTTATACATCATGTTTGCAGGGAAAAATTCCATTATTGTATTGTTCTTATCTTTAACTCCAAAGCTTCCCATACACTGCCCACGGTTAGCATAATAAGACCACATTGGAATACCCCCAATTCCTGCAATACCTGGTAAAAAGCTTGCAAACGTCTTTGCTTTATCATATCCCTCAATTACAAACTCGTTTTTATCATTAAAGTTGTATTTAACTTTCATTAATTTCACCTGACTTTCTAATTAATAATATAGCAATTAAATAACTATTTGATTTTTATACTTTAATAACTAGCCTTTTACACCACCTGAAAGTGTTCCGTCAATAATGTATTTCTGTAGGAATATATATAATATTACAATTGGCGCTGCTACTATAATAAGCGCTGCCATTTGCAAAGTCCATGTATTATTAAATGATCCGGTAAATGTATATAGTCCTCTAGTCATTGGTAAGATAGTGTCATCTGAAAGATAGATTACAGCTCTGATTATATCATTCCAAACATTTAATGCTTGCAAAATAGCCATAGAGGATATGGCTGGTTTCATAAGTGGTATAAGGATTGTAAATATATATCTAAAATATCCACACCCATCAATTGCAGCAGCCTCATCTAACTCTTTGGGAATACCCTTTATATAAGATACAAACATAAATAAAGTTACTCCGCCGCCACCTATAAAGCCTAGCATATATCCTAACCGAGTATTATATAATCCAAGGGATAGTAGCATTCTAAATTGAGGAATTGTTCCATCAGGCAAAAACATACCTATTAGGAAAGCACCATATATTACGCCTCCATATTTTAAATAATTTCTAGCTATTGGAAAAGCAATGAAAATAGCTAAAAGAAGAGATAATAATGTACAAATAATCATATAAAATAAACTATTAAGGACATAGCCCCCAAAGTTAGCTTGGTTCCATGCATCCACATAATTTTTAAAATGTAGTGAATTAGCAACAGACATAGTGCTCTTAATGAATTCTGGTTCTGTTTTTAATGATGTATTAAAAACATAGAACAATGGAAATAAATATAAAACTACTAGGAATGCAATAATTACGTATATTCCAAATTTTACAGCAAAACTTTTTTTCATATTTCAATCTCCTTCTTCTTCAATAAATATTGGAAAATTAAAATAAATACTAATATTATAGCAAATAGTATCATACCCATTGCTGATGCATACCCTTGCCTTAGACCTACAATTGTAGCTTGTTTTCCTATTCCAAAGGCATTAGCATAAACATTCATTGCCAAAGTTGATGTATCGTTTATCCCACCAGTAGTAAGTAATATTATCTGGAAGGACGATAAAGCACCTATTATTGACATCAAAACATTAACCGTAACTGAAGGCCAAAGTAAAGGTAGTGTTATACTTTTAAATGCTTGCCATGATGACGTTCCATCAATTTCACCGGCTTCATATAAATCCGCAGGAATACTTTGTAGCCCAGCTAGGAAAATAACCATAGACCACCCCATAAACATCCATATTTGACAAAATATAACTAGAGGAAATGCGGATATACGATCTCCAAAGAAATTTGAACTTGTTCCCAAAAGAGCAAGAAATTTAGTAGCGGGACCATCTGTATTAAAGACCAATGTCCAGCTTAATGATGTAACCATAACTCCTAAAACTACAGGCATAAATATAATTGCTCTAAATAAACTTCTACCTTTAATAAATTTACTATTAAGTATTATAGCTACAAAAAGAGCTATTGCATTTTGGAGAATAGTTGTTACTCCTGCATAAACTAAAGTCCTTTTAATTACATCTATATAGTCACGATAATTTTGAATAAAGAAGTACTCCTTGTAATTTGCTAATCCCACAAATTTCCAAGGTGCACCAACAAGACCAGACATATTTGTAAAGGAAAAACCAAATGATGCTAGTGATGGGCCAACGTTCAAAATTAAATATATCAAAATCCCTGGCAATATACCGAGGTATATAGCACGCTTCTTAAATGTAGTATTTGTCGAATGCATATTCCACCATCCTTTTTAACTTTAATAGAGTATTGTAATGAGTAAATTTCTGTACCAAGTAATTCGGCACAGAAATAAACATTAATTTAAAATATACTAACTATTTTGCAACTTTTACAGCTGTATCCCAATCCTTTTGTGCTAAATCTGCAAGTGCCTTAGATGAACTAACAGTTCCACCTAAAGTCTTTAACTGTGTTGGTTGGAATCCACCAAATTTACCCATACCCTTTGGTGCTCTATAAACTAATTCGAAATCTAATTGAAAGTCCTTACTCATTGGTGCAAGTGATTTAAGGAATGCATCATTAGAAGTAACTCCTGTCATCGTAGGTTCCATTGCAATTGCATTTATAAATGTTGTATAATTTTCTTTCTCTGACATAAATGCTAACCATTTTAATTCAGCATCTTTATTTTTTGATTTTCCACTAGCCGCAAACAATGTGTCATACTTCCCTTTTAACTGTGCTACATCGCTACCCTTGCTAGTTGATGGCATTGGAAAATAACCAAATTTTAAGTTAGGATCAGCCTTAGCAATTTGAGGTGCCTGCCAAGCTCCGTCTGTAAGCATTGCAGCTTTCCCAGCAGCAAATCTTCCTGGAACTGAGGCATAATCAACACCCATAACACCTTTTTCATAATATGAAGAAAGTTGAGCTAATCTATCAAAAATAACTAGTGACTCAGCATCATTAAGTTTCTTATTTCCAGCCCAAAGTCCCTTCATATATGAAGTAGGGTCTGAAATAGCCGTACTTACTACAGCATTAGCTGCAATAGCACCTATTGGCCAGCCATCTTTTCCACCCGCTGTAAGTGGAGCAATGCCTTTATCCTGCAAAGTCTTACATATGCTCATAAATTCATCCCAAGTCTGAGGAACTTTAAGCTTGTTTTGTTCAAAAATAGTTTTATTGTAAAATACACCATTATATGAAACTTTCGATACAGGAATTGCATAAACCTTACCATTAAATGATGAAGAATCTTTAATTGCATTTTGATCGTAATTTTTAATAAATGCTTCATTACTTAAATCAAGAAAATCTCCATTTTCCACATATTGCTGGAAAGGAGGCTTATCTAATCCCTTTGTATAAACTGGATTAGCAACAAACTGTTGTTGCGCAATTATATCAGCATCACTTGCTGCAATTCTTGTTTGCACAAGATTTGGATAGGTTGCTGAGTCTACTGAATCTATCTTAACTTTAATGTTTGGATATTTTTTAGTGAAATTATCATTTAAAACCTTAATTGCATTAACCGTTGCAGGGTTTGTCCATGTAATAAGCTTTAAAGTCACAGGCTTAGTATTATCCGTTGTAGATGTTGTAGCTGTTGAAGCTTTTGATCCACAACCAGCTAATACAGAAGTTGCCAAAACTGTTGTTAAAGTTAACATACAAAGCATTTTCAAATTATTTTTTTTCATTTTTTTCCCCCTTGATATTTTTGATATTTTCTGTTAAATAAAGATTATTAAATATAATAATGTTTCCCCTTTATATTTTTATTTTATACCATTAAAACCGTTTTCATAAGATAGTAAAATTCAGATTAGGTGTGTTTTTTTCGGAAATCATAGACATTAAAAAACAAACCTGCAGTTTAAAATATAAACTACAGGTTTGTTATTTATTATATTTAATTTGTATCATTTACCCATTCGTGATGAAATATTCCTTCCTTATCTAATCTTTCAAATGTATGTGCCCCAAAATAATCTCTCTGCGCCTGAAGCAAGTTTGCTGGCAAATTTTCACTTCTATAACTGTCATAGTATGTTAGTGCACTTGAAAATGATGGTACTGGTACTCCCAAATTTACTGCTGTTGATATTACATAACGCAGGTCCTTTTGATAACTATTAATGATATTGTTAAAATATGAATCTAACATTAAATTCTTAAGGTTTTCATCATTTTCATATGCTTCATTTATCTTGTTAAGGAATTGTGCACGAATTATACAACCACCTCTAAATATTTTAGCTATTTTTCCGTATTTAAGATCCCAATCATACTCTTTTGATGCAGCCCTCATAAGTGCAAATCCTTGCGCATATGAACATATTTTACTTGTATAAAGGGCTCTCCTTATAGCTTCTATAAACTCTAATACATCTCCTTTAAATTTAACATCTGGTCCTTTTAAAACACTACTTGCATAGATTCTTTCATCTTTTAATGATGACATACATCGTGCAAAAACAGCTTCTGTTATTGTAGGTATAGGAACTGCAAGATCTAGAGCACTTTGACTGGTCCATTTTCCCGTTCCCTTTTGGCCTGCTTTATCTAAAATAATATCAACCATAAACTCCCCTGTATCATTATCTTTTTGGGCAAATATGTCACTAGTTATTTCTATTAGGTAACTATTAAGCTCCCCTTTATTCCACTGCTTAAAAACATCATGTATTTCAATGTTTGTTAACCCTGCAACCTCTTTTAAAAGTGCGTAAGCCTCACAAATAAGTTGCATATCCCCGTATTCTATTCCGTTATGAACCATTTTCACATAATGTCCTGCTCCATTGGTTCCAATATAAGTACAGCAAGGCTCGCCATCTACTTTTGCAGATATAGCCTCGAAGATAGGTTCTACTATTTTATAAGCATCAAGTTCTCCGCCAGGCATAATTGCTGGTCCTTTTAAAGCTCCCTCTTCTCCCCCTGAAACTCCAGTTCCAATAAATTTAAAACCTAACTCTTCTAATCTTTTGCTTCTACGTATTGTATCCATAAAAAAAGAATTACCACCATCAATTAATATATCACCCTTTGATATATATGGTATTAATTTATCTATAGTTTCATCAACAGGTAATCCTGCTTTAATCATAATTAATATTTTTCTTGGTGTTTCTAAAGAATTTACAAATTCCTCAATAGAATATGCACCCTTTATATTTTTACCTTTTGCCTCTACTAAAAATTCATCTATTGTATTTCTATTCCTTGAATATACGCAGACAGAAATTCCTCTGCTCTCAACATTTAATGCCAGGTTTTTGCCCATTACAGCTATACCTAAAACTCCAAATTGTTGTTTTTTCATTTAAAAATCCTCCTTATTAAAAAATTACTCTTCTCGAATCATATTATATATTATACTAATATATGTCATATGTTATTCAGTTGAATATATAAAATAAACCTGCAGCCATGAAATACGAACTACAGGTTTTAATATTTACTAATTTTCCTTAATTTCTTTTACCCATTCATGATGGAATGTTCCTTCCTTATCTACCCTCTCAAAAGTATGTGCACCAAAGTAATCTCTCTGAGCTTGAAGCAGATTAGCTGGTAAATTTTCACTTCTATAACTATCATAGTATGTTAATGCACTTGAAATTGATGGAAGCGGAATTCCTAAATTTACAGCCGTGGATATAATGAAGCGCATATCCATTTGATAACTGTGTATGATATCTTTAAAATACGAATCTAGCATTAAATTCTTAAGATCAACATTCTTTTCATAAGCATCATTTATTTTATTTAGAAATTGTGCGCGAATAATACATCCGCCTCTAAATATTTTAGCAATCTTTCCATATTGTAAATTCCAATTATACTGAACTGATGCAGCTCTCATAAGAGCAAATCCTTGTGCATATGAACATATTTTACTTGTATAAAGAGTACGTCTTACAGCTTCTATAAACTCATTTATATCTCCTTTAAACTCTGCCCTTGGTCCTTCAAGCACATTACTTGCAACGATTCGTTCATCTTTTATTGCAGACATGCATCGTGCAAAAACAGACTCCGTTATTGTAGGTATAGGCACCGCTAAATCAAGAGCACTTTGACTAGTCCATTTTCCCGTTCCTTTTTGCTTTGCTTTATCCAAAATAATATCAACCATATATTTTGAAGACTCATTATCCTTTTGTGCAAATATTTCACTAGTTATTTCTATTAGGTAGCTATTAAGCTCTCCTTTGTTCCATTTCATAAAAACATCATGAATCTGATCATTAGAAAGACCTGCAACTTGTTTTAGAAGTGCATAAGCTTCACAAATAAGCTGCATATCACCATATTCTATTCCATTATGCACCATTTTTACATAATGTCCTGCACCATTTGGTCCAATATAAGTGCAGCAAGGTTCACCATCCACTTTTGCTGATATAGCTGTTAGAATTGGCTGTACTAATTTATAAGCATTGATATCTCCTCCAGGCATAATTGCTGGACCTTTTAATGCACCTTCTTCTCCACCTGAAACTCCTATTCCTATAAAATTAAAGCCTAAATTTTGAAGTTCTTTATTTCTACGTATTGTGTCCTTAAAAAAAGAATTACCACCATCAATTATTATATCTCCTTTTGAAATATATGGTATTAATCTTTGTATAGTTTCATCAATAGGTTTTCCCGCTTTAATCATAATCAATATTTTTCTTGGAGTTTCTAATGAATTTACGAATTCCTCTATAGAATATGTTCCATAAATGTTTTTTCCTTTTACCTGTATTAATACCTCATCCGTAACTATTTTACTTAGGTCATATACAGAGACAGATAATCCTCTGCTTTCAACATTTATTGCAAGATTTTTACCCATTACGCCTATTCCTATAACTCCAAATTGCTGTTTATTCATTATGTAAATTCCTCCTTTTAAAAAGACTTATACAGAGGAATAAAGCCTCCCCCTGCATAAAATTTTAATGTACTATTGTGTTTAATAATAAAACCATGATTAAGCCAACCACAGAAATTATTGTTTCGAGAACTGACCAAGATTTTAACGTTTCTGGTATTGATAAATTGAAATATTCTTTAAACATCCAGAATCCTGGGTCATTAACATGTGAAAATATTAAACTTCCAGCTCCTGTTGCAAGTACCATAAGTTCTGGACTAGCACCTGTCGCTATTACTAATGGTCCAACTATACCTGCTGCTGTAAGTCCAGCTACCGTTGCAGAGCCTAATGCTATTCTAAGTATTGCTGCTATTGACCATGCGAGTACTAATGGTGAAATGGCTGATCCTTTCATAATTTGAGCAACATAATCTGCAACTCCACTATCCACTAAAACCTGTTTAAACGCTCCGCCACCACCGATTATTAATAATATCATTGCAATTGCGGCTATAGATTCAGTTACAGTTTTCATAACTTCAGGCATCTTTTTGCCCTGATTGAGTCCAAATGTAAATATGGCTAAGAGTACAGCTATAAGTAATGCTATTACTGGATCACCTAAAAAGTTAGTATAATTTAAAATAGGCGAAGTTTTTGGTAAATTAATAGTAGCAATGGCTCTTGCTGCCATAAGTATTACTGGTACTAAAGCCGTAAACACACTTATTCCAAAGCTAGGCATTTCTTTATCAGTAAATATTTTAGGATTGTATAAGCCCTTTGGTATATCATGCTCCATATGCTTTAAGAATTTTGTAAGTACAGGACCCGCAAAAATTACTGCTGGAATAGCACAAACAATACCATAAATTAAAGTTTTGCCTAAATCTGCTTTATAGATAGCAGCTATAGCTGTAGGACCTGGATGTGGTGGTAAAAATCCATGGGTTGCAGATAAAGCTGCTGCCATTGGAACACCTATATATAAAAGTGGAATATCAGCAGCTGCTGCAATAGAAAATACTAATGGAAGCAAAAGTACAAAACCTATTTCATAAAATAAAGCAATACCAACAATAAACCCAGTTATAATAACTGCTAATTGTATATGTTTTTTTCCAAACTTATTGATTAAAGTAAGAGCTATTCTTTGAGCTCCACCACTATCCGCCATAAGTTTACCAAGCATAGCACCAAAACCAAGAACTAATGCTAATGTCCCGAGTGTCCCACCAACACCTTTTGTAATAGAAGTTACAACACTTGGAAGTGGCATTCCTTCCAAAATACCTACTGCAAGTGCTACAAGAATTAATGACAAGAAACCATTTAATTTAAAAGCTATCATTAGAATTAATAATAACACAACTCCCAAAGCAACAATTAATAATGGCATAATAAAGTCCCCCTTTTATTTTTGTAATAAACCAATACTTACAAACTCATCTTTTAATTTCAAATATAATCTTTCGTATATTTCAAAAGTTTTCATGTAAACTTCATGATTTTTTATATTAGGTGTAAATGTTTGAGCAATAGGAACTAACTTTTCTACTTCTTCAATGTTATTTATAAGTCCAATCGCCTTCATACCAATAACTACAGCCCCTAAACAAGAGCTTTCATAACTTTCTGCAACTACAACCTTTTTATTAAATACATCTGATAACATTTGAACCCAAAGCTCAGATCTAACAAACCCTCCAGTTGCATAAATTGTATCGATATTACCAGTTGTCTCCTCTAAAGCTTTTCCAACACTATAAACTCCAAAAATCACTCCTTCCAAAAGTGCTCTTAGGAAGTGCTCTCTCTTATGTGTGATATTTATTCCAAAGAAAACACCTTTCGAATTTGCATCCCAGTGTGGTGCTCTTTCGCCAAGCAAGTAAGGCAAAAATATCAAGCCATTTGCTCCTGCTGGAACTTTCGACGCCTCCTTTGTTAAGAGTTCATAAGTGTCTATTCCTAAAGACTCAGCCGTAGCACGTTCTATTTGTGAAAAGTTATCCCTAAACCATCTAAAGATAATTCCTCCATTGTTAACTGGCCCTCCAAGAACAAAATGATCCTCAGTAAGAATATAACTAAAAATTCTTTCACTTTCATCGTTTTTAGGTTTTTCAGCTATTATTCTTATAGCGCCACTAGTTCCAATTGTAACTGCAGCATCCCCAGGTTTTATAGCATTTGCACCAAGGTTAGCAAGGCAACCATCACTTGCTCCAATTACAAAAGCAGTATCTACATCAATGCCCATTAACTCTGCATATTTTTTATTCATTCCTTTAAATATTTGCGTTGGAGGTACTGGCAATGATAACTTATCCTTATTTATACCTGCAACTTCTAGAGAATTTTTGTTCCACGCAAGGTCATAGATATCAAACAAACCGGTAGCAGATGCAATGGAATAATCCACAACATATTTTCCAAATAGCTTAAAGAAAACATATTCCTTTATTGAAATAAACTTACTTGTATTTTTAAATACTTCCTTCATGTTATCCCTCATCCAAGTAATTTTACATAATGGTGACATGGGATGTATCGGTGTACCTGTTCTCATATAAATCTCATGACCAATTTCACTGTTTTTTATAGACTCTGAAACCTGTGTGCTTCTAGTATCTGCCCAAATAATACAATCGGTTAATTTCTCACCTTTTTCATTTACAGCAATAATACCATGCATTGCAGCACTAAAACTCACACCAAGAAGTTCATTTCCCTTGTTATCGTTTTCATCTATTACAGTTCTAATTGAATTAATAACTGCCACTAGCATCTCATCGGGATTTTGTTCACTCCATGATGGTTTAGGATTTAAAATAGGATAACCTATATTACTTTTAGAAATTATATTTCCAAGCAAATCAAATGCAATAGCTTTTGTACTACTTGTTCCGATATCTAGTCCAATTAAGTATTTCATAATTTTCCCCTTTAATAAATTTATTTTCATTTATATATATATTGTTCATACAATCAATGTTTTATGAAACTTATTTCCTATTTATCATTATATTACTCTGTAAAGTTTTAAGCAAGCTTCTTTTGAAAATAATTTTCATGTAGCAATAAAAAAATACACTCTAATAGAGTGTATGAAAGTTTTTTCAATATCTTTTGATTGCTATTGCATCTCTTATTTCTCCCAAAACCTTATAATAATTATCTTTGTCTTTTAAACAAGTACCTACAAACATGCAATCTATAAGTGATAAAGCACTAATCCTCGACTCCATTGCCTCACTTCTTGATAGATTTTCCTTCCCATAAGATACTAAAACTACATCTGACACCTTAGATATAGGTGATTTATAATTAGAAGTTACAGATATAATTTTCACTCCTTTTTCCTTCCCTATTTTAAGATTCTCAACTAATTCCTTATTACTACCAGTATTGGAGATAGCTATTATGCAATCATTTTCATCATACATAGAGCTTACCATGGCTTGAAAATGTGAATCATCATGAAATATACAGTATTTACCGGTTCTCATGAATTTATGATATGCATCAAGAGCAATTGCTGCAGATCCACCCATTCCAAAGAAGGCTATTCTTTTTGAATTATGAATATACCCTATAGCTTTGTCAAGCTCCTTACTGTCATTTATTCTTAATGTTTCATTAAGAGAACTTATTGTGGAATTAAATATCTTTTGCATTAGGACCAAACTATCATCATTCTCTTTTATTTCTTCATGTATATTTACTATAGGTTTTACAATTTCACTAGCTATTCTTATTTTTAAATCTTGATATCCTTTAAACCCCAATTTCTTACTAAGTCTAGATACTGTGGCATCACCACATTTACAATTTTCAGCAAGTTCAGTTATAGATGAGTGGATAATATCCTCAGGATTTTTAAGTATGTACTCTCCAACTCTTTTTTCTGCTCCTTTAAGTTCTGAATATATATTTCTTAATCTTTCAATACCACCTGTATCATTCATTACATTACCACCTAACAAATTTTTACTTTATTTTATATAAGCTATAATTTCACAAAATACTTTTCACCTTCTATTATACTATAATATACCATATAATATTAAACTACAGAAACAAAAATACATTGTACTTAAAAAGTACAATGTATTTTTATTAATCATTATTATCTTGATTTATTCTTTTAATATGTAGTTGTTTATCGCATAAGCTATTCCAGATTCATTATTAGATTTCGTTATATATTTTGCCTGAAGTTTTACATCCTCCACAGCATTTTCCATAGCTATTGGCATCCCAGCACATTTAAACATTTCGATGTCATTATAATTATCTCCAAAAACTATAATTTCATTTAAATCTACATTTAGTTTTTTTGCCAATATTTCTAAAGCTTTACCTTTAGAAATATCTGATGCCATAATATCTAAAAGGCCTGCTGCAGAACTTACTACTGTAAGATTATCATATTTTGAAAAATGTTCTTGTAGTACTATAATGTCCTCATGTTTTTCACAAACTAACAAAACTTTAAAAGCATCTATATCATTAATATTCGCCATTACTTTATCATCTATATATTTTATAGGTATCTGTTCATCTTTCAATAAAAACTTATTACGGTCCGCATATCTTTTTCCTACCCGATTGTTTTTAGTAGAATACACTAAATCAGCAGTGTAGATAATAAACTCTATTTCATTATTATTACAGTAAGTTGTAACCTCTTTTACAGAGGTTTTATCCATTACCTTAGAATAGATAACTTCACCTGTTTGAATATTTCTAACGAGACCTCCATTACAAGATATAACAGGTCCTTTTAAATTTAGCTGCTTTATATAAGTCTTTACCATAAGATCCAGTCTTCCAGATGCAATAATTACTTCTACCCCCATTTTCTGAAGTTTTTTTAGAGCTACTTCATTATCCTTTGAAATAGCATTATCTGAATTTAATAATGTTCCATCCATATCACACACACACCACTTATGTTTAATCATATATTCTTTCTCCTTTAATAACTTGCTATTATTTAAATGATATAAAAAATCATATTATATCTAATTATCTACCATTATATCATTTATTTCAAGATTAAATTTTTGATGCTCCAACTTCTTCTTAACAAAATCTAAAAGAGACCTAAAATATGTGTAAATAAGTTTTAACTTTTGTAACTATCTCTTATACAATCTTCTCTTCTCTATGGAAATAATCTTCTATACTTTCAAAGCAAGTATTTACCATGAATTCTATCTCCTCTTCATTAATAATATATGGAGGAATAAAATAGAGTACATTTCCTATAGGTCTAAGCACTAAACCCTTCTTAAGAGCACCCTTGTAAATTTCATACCCTACTCTCATTTCAAATGGATAACTTTCCTTTGTCTCCTTATCTTTTACTATTTCTATAGCTGTAATCATACCTATACTTCTCACTTCACCTACATGCTTTAACCCTTTTGCCTTTTCTAATGTGAGTTTTCTTATAAGCTCACCTTTTTCTATATTATTTTTTATGATATTGTCTTCTTCAAATATTTTTAGGTTTTCTATTGCTATGGCGCACCCCATAGCATTCCCCGAATAAGTATGGCTATGTATAAATGCTCTTCTTTCTTTATAGTCCCCATAGAATTCATCATATATTTCATCAGTAGTCATAACTACCGACATAGTCATATAGCCAGCAGAGATTCCTTTGGAAAGGCACATAAAGTCTGGACTTATTTTAGCATGATTGCAAGCAAACATTTTTCCAGTTCTACCAAAGCCCATTGCAATCTCATCTGCAATAAGGTGCACTTCATATTTATCACAAAGTTCCCGAAGTTTCTTTAAATATATCGGTGAATAAATCTTCATACCTGCTGCCCCTTGTACCATTGGTTCAACTATTACTGCGCTTATATCCTCATGATTTTCGGTTAAACACTTTTTCATATCCTCAAAGCACTCTGCATTACAACTCTCTCTATTATAACCATGTTTACACCTATAACAATCAGGCCCTTCTACTCTGAAGGTATCTAAAAGGAGAGGTTTATATACTTCGTTAAATTCATCTATATCACAAACTGATAAAGCACCTAAAGTTTCTCCATGATAAGCATCACTTAAGGCTACGAACCTTTTCTTTTTAGTATTTCCCTTTTGCATGTTATAATGAAAACTCATCTTTAAAGCTATTTCTACAGCTGATGATCCATTATCTGAGAAAAACACTTTTGTAAGCTTTTCTGGTGTAATATTTACAAGCTTTTCCGCCAGTTCTATAGCAGGTTTATTCGAGAAATTAGCAAATATAACATGTTCAAGGCTGTCTATCTGTTTTTTTATAGCCTCATTAATCCTCTTATTACTATGTCCTAGAGTATTCGTCCACCAAGATGATATACAATCTAAATATCTATTTCCATCAATATCATAAAGCCAAACCCCTTCACCTTTTTCAATAACTATTGGGTTAAGCTCCTCATAATCTTTCATTTGTGAACAAGGATGCCATATATATTTCAAATCCTTTTCTACATAACTATTCATACGTTTACCTCACCCTTCTTTTTATAATTGATCCAAACATTCTTCTATAGTGTGAACACTTAAATCCTTTTCCACATATGACCTTATAGCTTGTACCATATTGTCCTTTAAATTTTCAATATGTTTAAACTTTCCTATAATAGGCACTTTAGTAAGCTTTTCTATCATTTGAATATTGTCATTGCATGCGAGATTTTCTATGTAATTATTAATTATAATACCTTTGATATTAATCCCTAGGGCTTCTATATATTTTACAGTAAGTACTGTATGGTTAATTGTTCCTACCCCAGCTCTTGCCACAATAATAACACTCATATTTAAATCTTTAATAAGATTCTCCAGGGTATATACTCCTCTTTCATCATCTATCAATGGACACACTATTCCTCCACTACCTTCGGCAATTATATAATCATATTTACCCTTTAAATATTCGTATTTTTCTTTTATTATGTCTATTTGAATAGGCTTATTCTCAAGTTTTGCTGCAAGATGAGGGGATACTGCATTCTTATAAACATAAGGCGTTATATTTTCATAAATTTCTTCCAAATTACTTACTTCAAAAGCAAGCTTAGTGTCACCAGGAATAAGTTCATTCCCTACTTCAATAGCCCCACTAAGTGCTGCCTTAAAATAGGTAGCATTATATCCATTACTTCGCAGAACATGTATAAGCCCTGCCGTTACAACAGATTTACCAACATCAGTATCTGTTCCAACTATAAATACTCCCTTAGCCATTTTTTCTAACCTCCAAATTTAAATCACTTACCATTTTCTTATCATCTTTTATTTTATTACCTGATGTTGTGAGGTAATTTCCTGTAATCGTAGCATTGGCACCTGCATTAAAACAATTTTTCCCAAATTCATCAATACGATTTCTTCCTCCAGCAAGTCTTATTAAAGCTTTTGGGTTTATAAATCTTATAATTGCAATAGTTTTTAGTATTTCCTCCTGGCTTAAACTTTCTGCATTTTCTAGTGGCGTTCCCTTAACTGGATTTAATACATTAACGGGAATAGATTTTACACCTAGATTTCTTAACTCGAAAGCTAAATTAATTCTGTCTTCCATGCTTTCCCCAAGACCAATAATTCCTCCTGAGCAAATAACCATTCCAGCCTTTTTTGCTGCATTTATAGTATTTATTCGCTCATCAAAGCTGTGAGTTGTACATATATTTTTGTAATACCCTCTACTTGTTTCTAAGTTATGATGATACATTGTTATCCCCTTTTCTCTTAACCTAAGTAACTGTTCATATCCAAGTATCCCAAGGGATGCACAGAGATCAACGTTCATTTCCTTATTTAAATCCTCATATATATTTAAAATATTTTCAAAATCACTTCCACTTACACCTCTTCCACTTGTCACTAAAGAAAATCTATTTACTCCCTCTTTTTCATTTTCTCTTGCAAGCTTTAAAGCAGACTCTTTTGAAACTAAACCATACTCTTCTACATTTGTTTTATAATGAGCAGATTGTGCACAGAATTTGCAATCCTCAGTGCATCTCCCAGATCTTGCATTCATAATGGTACAAAGATCTACTTCGACGCCACAATAAAACTGACGCACTTTATTAGCACACTTGCATAACTCTAATATATCCTCTTCACCTTTTATTTTACCTAATTTCATTGCCTCATCACAGGTTATAACTTTCCCTTCTAAAATCTTTTTCTCTATGCTCTTTATAAATTTTTTCATGTCTTACCCCTCTCTTCTTGCTTTTTTATTTAATGTATCCATTTTTTCTTAATACAGGTAATAGTTTTATTGAAATATATGCTGCAAATACTGTTAGTACCAAATCTCCAGTTATACAAACCACAAAGCCATAAAAAAATGCAAAATAGAAAGAAATATCTTTTCCAAGGTATAAATTATAACTAATATATAGATATACCACTCCAAATAAATATATAAAAAACAAACCAAAAATCAAAGTAAATATAGTTTTAATAAAAGTTAATTTTAATACATTCTCTCTTACTTTACCTATGACATAAGCAGCAACTATGAAACCAATAAGATATCCAAATGTAGGTTTAAAAATGTAGCTTATACCTCCTCCTTCAGTAAATACAGGTACACCAGAAAGTCCAATAGCCACATAAACTATTTGTGATAATGCGCCGAATTTAGAGCCTAAAATTAGGCCAGCCAAAGCACAAAACAGATATTGAAGAGTAAAAGGTACATATGGTATTGGCACCTTAATAAACGCTCCAATTGCTGTTAAAGCCGCAAACATAGCTACTAAAATTAAGTTTCTAGTGTTTTTCATGAATACTCCTCCTCAATACAATTGGTATATACTATATAATAAAGCAATAGCTTTTAATTGTAAACTATTTTAATAATTTAGTTTACAATTAAAAGCTATTTGATAATTTAATATTTATTTATAACTTATTTTAAAATTCACCAAACCTCATTACCTTTTTCTTTACAATACTAGATATCCAACCCTATAAATTATTTTGCTTATACAAAAAAAAGAATGCCACTTTAGACATCCTTTTCTCAGCTTACATTAAGTTAAATACTATTTTATAGCGTTACTTATTTTTTCTATAACAATTTGATCATCTTTAACATCTACACCAATGATAGAACCATCATTTATGTCTCCCTTAATAATCTTTTTTGAAATAGCTGTTTCCAAAACATTTTCAATATATCTCTTTAGTGGACGTGCTCCATAAACTGGATCATATCCTTCATCTGCCATAAGTTTTTTAGCAGCTGTAGTAACTTTCATTAATATATTCTTATCCTTAAGCCTATTTTGAATATCAGCAAGGAATATATCAACTATTCCTTCTATTTCCTTTGTTTCTAAAGGCTTAAATAATATAATATCATCCAACCTATTTAGAAATTCCGGTTTAAATTTAGACTTAAGTTCACTCATAACCTTATCCCGAATGCTCTTCTCAATACCGCCACTTTCTTTATTTTCTAAGAGATAGTTACTTCCAATATTTGAAGTCATTATTATTATACAGTTTTTAAAATTAACTATCTTGCCCTGATTGTCAGTTAATCGTCCATCATCTAATATCTGTAAAAATATATTAAACACATCTTCATGAGCTTTTTCTATTTCATCAAACAATACTACACTATAAGGTTTACGTCTAACAGCTTCTGTAAGCTGGCCACCCTCCTCGTAACCTACATAGCCTGGTGGAGCGCCTATAAGTCTTGACACCGAGTATTTCTCCATATACTCTGACATATCTATTCTTATTATATTATCACTACTCTCAAATAAAATTTCGGCTAGTGTTTTAGCAAGCTGAGTTTTCCCCACACCAGTAGGTCCAAGAAATATAAATGAACCAATAGGTCTTTTAGGATCTTTGAGGCCTGCTCTTGCCCTTATTACTGCATTTGAAACCGCAGTTACAGCTTCATTTTGACCAATTACTCTTTTTGTTAAATCGTCTTCAAGCCTTAAAAGCTTTTCTCTTTCACCTTCTTCAAGATTTGTTACAGGTATACCCGTCCACTTTGATACTATCTGTGCTATTTCCTTTTCTGTTACCTCTTCTTTAAGCATAGCAGTTTCATTATTTTGATGAATGTCTGCTTCTTTCTCTTTTATCTTGGCCTCTAACTTTGGAATTACTCCGTATTTAAGTTCTGCTACTTTATTTAAATCATACTCTCTTTCAGATTTTTCTATATCGCCTCTTGCAACATCTAGCTCTGCTTTTAAATTTCTGATTTCAACTATCTTAGATTTTTCTTTTTCATATTTTGCTGTCATTTGATTATCTTTATCTTTTAAATTACTTAACTCTTTCTCAAGTGCTATAAGCCTTTTCTTTGAAGCATCATCATTTTCTTTAGATAATGCCTTTTTCTCAATTTCTAATTGAAATACCTTACGTTTAATCATGTCCATTTCAGTTGGCATACTATCAATATCAGTTCTTATCATTGAACAAGCTTCATCTATAAGATCTATTGCCTTATCCGGTAGAAATCTTGCCGTTATATATCTATCTGATAATTTTGCTGCTGCAACAATCGCAGAATCATGAATCCTTATGCCGTGGTATATTTCAAATTTTTCTTTAAGGCCTCTAAGTATTGACACAGAATCTTCAACTGTTGGTTCGTCAATAGTTACTGGTTGAAATCTTCTCTCTAAAGCTTTATCTTTTTCTAAATACTTTCTATATTCATCAAAAGTAGTTGCTCCAATGCAATGAAGACTTCCTCTTGCAAGAAGTGGTTTAATCATATTTCCAGCATCCATAGAACCCTCTGATTTACCTGCTCCAACAATGTTGTGAATTTCATCTATAAATAAAATTATTTTACCTTCACTAGTTTCTACTTCTTTAAGAACTGCTTTAAGTCTTTCCTCAAACTCACCTTTAAATTTAGCACCAGCAATAAGTGCTCCCATGTCTAAAGAAAATATTATTTTATTCTTAAGACCTTCCGGTACATCTCCCTTTACAATTCTTTGTGCAAGACCCTCAACTATAGCAGTTTTACCAACTCCTGGTTCTCCTATAAGTACTGGATTATTTTTAGTTCTTCTAGAAAGTATTCTTATAACTCTCCTAATTTCCTCATCACGTCCAATTACTGGATCTAATTTATGTTTTTTAGCTTGCTCCACAAGATTTGATCCATATTTGACTAATGCCTCATAAGTACCTTCTGGATCCACAGTATCTACTCTTTGATTTCCACGGACGCTAGAGAGCACACTTAAAAATGCATCTTTAGTTATATTGAATTTTTTTAATATATCTGCTATCTCTTTAGTTTTTACATCCATAAGTCCAAGCATCACATGTTCAACACTTATAAATGAATCTTTAAATTTTTTAGCTTCATCTTCAGCACGAACAAAAACCTCATCAAGTCTTCTTGTGGCATATACAGAGCCACTATCAGCACCACTACCTGTAACTTTTGGCATCCTTGAGAGTTCATTTTTAATATCCATATTTAGACTAGTTATATCCACTCCCATTTTGCTAAATATATTAGGAATAAGTCCATCCTCTTGAGCTATAAGTGCTGCAAATAAATGCACCGTATCTACCTGTTGATGATTATTTTTTACAGCTAATGATTGAGCCTCATTTAATGATTGTTGAACCTTTACGGTTAATTTTTCTACATCCATGTATGTAATCCTCCCTTTTTATTAAACTATTACCATATTATAGATTTTTTCCGCAATATTTCAAGGTATAATTAATCACTATAATAACTTAATCATCTCCTGTGTCGATGCTTCAAGTTATTATAGTGACTATATCTTTGTCTATTTTAAGAATCTGTTATAGTTTTAATTTTCTATTACTTCATAGATAATCTTTTATATTATTTAAGCACTGCTTGTGTTATTTTTATAAGTTGCTCTTTACTTAATGCTTCAAGATACCTTTGACGTTCCAAAAATGTACACTCTTCTAAAAGTTTTCTTTCTCTGCGCGTTTCTATATAAATACCTGAAACCATAAGATCTTTACTATTGGAATCCATATAATGCCTTCGCCATATATTATAATATTTAATTGAGGTACTTTCACTGTAGCCCTTATTTATTAATTTCATAATACCTGTTTTTCTATCTTGTTTTTCAAAGCATTCACAAAGTTTATATATTTTCTGAAGCATTATCATCTTATTTTCCTTCCTTCTTAAGCATCCAGGAAACATATAAATAAAAGTTCCTCGTTTATTTTATCCAACCATGCACGATTTCTATTCACCTTATATTATACCATATTTTAGCTTAAATAACTGTTATTTATACACGAGATACTAAATTGTTTACAAAAATAAATAAAAAGCACAATTTATAAAAAAACTGTGCTTTCCTTCAACATGTGAAGATTTATAGTTTACCATTAGATAATAGTTTATTTGAATATTCTTATTTGAAACTTTTTATTGCCTTTTCTGCCCACTTAGAATCTTTATATATAGCCCTAGCTACGCCAATAAGGTCAGCTTTTCTAGAAGACAAAAGACTTTCAGCCGCCGCGACCTTTGTAATTCCACCAGCAAGTAAAACTGGAATAGACACAACTTCTTTTATGGCCTTGGTTAACGGTGAAAAATAACCTTGGCTAATGTTACCTGGAATAATAAACCTGCAAAAGCCTCCAGAAATATCAAGAATGTCTACACCCGCCTTCTCAAAAGCTACTGCTGCAATTTTACTATCTTCAATTGTAATACCACCCTCCATATTATCGCTAGCACCAAGCCTTAGAAGAACCGGAAAATCCTCCCCAACAACATCGCGTACAGCTTTAATAATATCTAAATGTATTTTAATTCTAGAAAGTAAATCTCCACCATATTCGTCGTTTCTCTTGTTAGTTAAAGGGGAAAAGAACTGATTTAGAAGATAACCATGAGCAGAATGAATCTCTACACCATCAAATCCAGCTTCTTTAACACGCCTTGCAGCATTTTTAAATTCTAAAATAATGTTTTTAATTTCATTTATTGAAAGTTCCTCTGGTACACTACTTGAATTTGGATTTATAATAGCCGATGGACCTACTGGATTAAGCCCTGTAATTTCTTTGCTTGTTGCACTTCCACCATGGTTAATTTGCATTACTGTTTTAGATCCGTTTTTATGAATAATACTAGATAATGCTTTTAACCCTTCAATGGTAGTATCCTCTGCGATAGAAAGTTGTCTTTCACTAGCCTTTCCAGCGAGTGTAATAAAACTGTGTTCTATAATAATAAGTGAGATATATCCACCCTTTGATTTTTCATCATAATAATCTAATATATCTTTGCTTACCATACCATTCTGCTCTGATTTTGACGTAGCCATTGGTGGCATAACCAATCTATTATTTAAAGTTAATTTACAATTTTCCAAAGGTTTAAGCAAAAAAGACATTTAATTACCTCCATATAGTTAATTATTTTATTATTTTTTATTATTAAATTGTATTTAACTATAGTATAACCTTTATAACTCTTAAATTCTATACTGCCTTGTTATTTACTTGAATGTCCCTTATAACAGCAAAAAAATATATACTCCCTATAGATACTTATATTTAAGTTACTACAGGGATTATATAAATTAGTTTATCATAATTATAATATAAAGTTCAATTTTTTATGATTAATTATGAAATCATATGAGAAAACATTAATGATATTGCTGAAACAAAAGTTAATACAGCTGTAATATTAACGACTTTAGTTGGAGATAGTATTTACCCACCACGCAAATAGTGCTCCACATATTCCACCGATAATATGTGCAAATTGAGATATATTATCCTGAGAAAAAGCTCCTACAAAAATCTCCCTACCAATGAATACGAAAAACACAATAATTAAAGTTAATGGGATTTTCCCTTTTTTCGCATTTGTAAATGAACTTAAAATAATAAACATATAGACAATACCACTCGCCCCTAAAAGTGCATCATTTGAGAAGATTGTATTTATTAGACCTGTAACTAAAGCTGTTACGAGTATTAACTGCACTAAAACTTTTGAACCATACTTTTCTTCTAGCATTGGTCCTATTATCAAGATTATAATAAAATTACCTGAAAAATGGTCCCAATTAGCATGACCCAATATATAAGAAAATAATCTTATATATTGCATTGGGTCCAAAAAAGAAGTTCTGTAATTTGAAAATATTACTCTATTAAGCGTTCCATTTGTTAAATAGCTTAATAGATAGCTTACAAGTGCTAATCCCGTAAAAGTCAAAATAACAGGTGAATTATACTGTATTTTCTTTAGTTTCCCAAACATTTTTTATCCTCCATTTTAATTCATACTTAAATCATCCCCTTATGAGATGCATTAACGACTTAAGAAGGATATTTATATTCCAACTTAAACTTTACTTCTGCTAAGGTAATTAACTCCCACTTATATAAATGTGAGATTTTCCTTCTGAGATGTCGTTAAATATAACTTCTTAACACTTTCTTTGTTTCTAAATTAACAAAAGCTGCATTTACACTATTAAAGTATATTTGTTTATAATCATCGAAAGTAATGTTAAATTCATCAAATAAAATTTTGCATTCCTTTGTCATATTTGTGTTTGACACAGTTCTATTGTCAGTATTTACTGTTATTTTTATTCCGTCATTATAAAAATTGTAAATTGGGTGGCTCTTTATCACATCAACTGCCTTAGTTTGAATATTACTTGTTATACACATTTCAAGAGTTATTTTTTTATCTTTTACAATATTGTAAGCCTCAATACAGTCTTTAATAAATACGCCATGGCCAATTCTTTCTGCCCCCAAAAGTTCTACTGCTTCGATTACATTTTCACCTATTCCTGTTTCACCTGCATGGATAGTTACTCTATACCCATATTTTCTAGCAAGTGCTATAGGTTCTATGAACTTTTTGCAAAACCCCTCATCTTCAGCTCCACATAAGTCTATAGCAACTACACCTTTAAATATATACTTTGCTCCTGCCTCCACAACTTCAACTGCTTTATCTTTTGACATAAATCGCATGCAACAAAGTATTACATTTCCTTTTATATCATATCTTTCTTCTGCATCTTTAATTCCAAAGATTACGCTCTCTATTACCTCGCTTACAGTTAAGCCATTATTTACATGAAGTAATGGTGCAAATCTTACTTCAATATATTTTACATTTTCTTTAGCACAGTCTTCAAGAAGTTCAAATGTAATTCTTCTTAAACTTTCTTTTGACTGCATTACTAAGTTTGGAATTACGAACATTTTTAAATATTCATCAAGAGACTTGCATTCCTCAGGGGCCGTCAATTCTTTTGTTATATTACAAACATCATAATAAGGAATTTTTATACCCTCGATCAAAGCTATATCAATTATCGTTTCCGGTCTAACACTACCATCTAAATGGCAATGCAAGTCAATTTTTGGTAAATCTTTATATTTCATATATTATCTCCTTTTCATATCAGCTTAATATTTTCTTAAAACCAACTGAGCCATAGAAACAAAGTATATAACCAATGGTATATATTTTGTTAAACCTGCAACTTTTCCACTATTTGTTTCTCCACATATTACCATATATTCTTCATCTCGTGCTACGTATTTTAAAGAATCATTAGTTTCTCCCAGCTCTATTCCTTTAGCTCTAATATCTGCGTCTTTATATTCTTTAAGTTTTCTTAAATTTTTGTATAGTATAGCACCCCCAAGTAGAAAGAATATTGATGCTTGAAGTAACACTGCTACGTAGCTAACATTAGCTTGCTGTGCTGATTTTGAAACACTACTTTCAAGCCCGGTGTTCATATAATTCATTAATACCTTACTTAAAATAAATGATATTGCATTATTTGCTGCATGAAGTGTCATACTTCCAACGATTGATCCTGTATACTCCCTAACCATTAATAAAACAATTCCTAAAAACATCACGTAAATGATTTGCATTACATTTCCATGAAAAGCTGCAAATACTGCTGTTATTATAAAATATTTTATTTTTTTATTTACCCCCTCATAAGCATCTAAAAAAATCCCTCTAAAAAATATTTCTTCAAAAAATGCTGGAAGCAAAACTACAACTAATAATCCAAGTAACGTTGTACTACTACTTAATAGATTTGATATTTGCGTACTATCTTTTATTGCAACTGGAAATAACTTCATACTTATAGAGTTAATCCCCATAGCAAAAATGTAAGTACCAAACGATACAAATATAGTTAGGTAAACTTGTTTTGTAGATATTTTCTTTATTACCATTACATTTTTAAACTTTCTTTTAGTAATAATGCAATATAATAAAGCAATTCCACCAAGTGCTATAACACTAGCACTACCTGAAAGCAGCAAAGAAACATTGCCATTTATTGGTCTTGCTAATTCAAATATTTTAATCGTCCAATATGGAACTAGGATAAATAACAATAATGCCAATAATAATAAGCTATTAGCTAATAGTATTTTTTTGTTTTTCATAATATTCTCCTTAAAATATAAAATTTTCATCATATTAGCTCTTTTTTCGGTATATTTTTCTTTAAATACATACTTACATGTAATGTTATTAATTCAATATATATCATAAGCTAATCACCTATAATAATCAAATATTTCATGTTTCTTTTAATATAATTTCTATCTAATATAATGGTTAAATTTTTAAAATACCATTTTGTACTTTTCTTAATAATAATTATCATGAAAAGTGGTTATTATAGAATATGACAACCTAAATTATAAATTTTTATATTCGAATAATTCATAGGATTTAATAACAATAATAAGATACTAGCAATAAACAACATAAATCTTTAGTTAAATAAGGTTATCTGGAGTAAATAGTCGCAAGGTTTAAATCCTTCACTGTCAATACTTGTCGTAAATTTGAATTTCTTAATTAATTTTGTTACAATTAAGACCTAGATTAAATACTAAAAGAGGTGGATAAATGTTAAAAATTGAAGTTAAGGGATTGACTAAGATTTTTGGTAAAAACCCTAAACAAGGAATAAAGCTCTTAGAAGAGGGAAAAATAAAACCAGATATCTTAAAAGAAACAGGAATGACTGTAGGTGTAAATAGAGCATCTTTTGAAGTACATGCTGGTGAAATTTTTGTAATTATGGGATTATCAGGAAGTGGAAAATCTACTCTTGTAAGATTAATTAATCGACTAATCGAACCAAATGCCGGTAGTGTATTAATAGATGGTGAAGATTTAGCAAAAATGGATAAAAACAAATTAAGGCAGACCAGAAGAAAAAAATTAAGCATGGTATTCCAAGGCTTTGGTTTGTTTCCTCATCGAACTGTATGGGAGAATGCTGGATTTGGATTAGAAATACAAGGAATGAACAAAGATGAAATCAAGAAAAAAGCGCTTGAATCACTTGAATTGGTAGGACTAGTAGGTTATGAGGATCAATATCCTAGTCAATTATCAGGAGGGATGAAGCAAAGAGTGGGCCTTGCAAGAGCTCTTGCTAATAATCCAGATGTTCTACTTATGGATGAAGCTTTTTCAGCATTGGATCCACTCATTCGTAAAGAAATGCAAGACCAACTTATAGATCTACAGGCATCTATGAAAAAAACAATTCTATTTATAACACATGACTTAGATGAAGCACTTAAAATAGGAGACAAAATTGCAATTATGAAAGATGGAATAATAGTGCAGATTGGTACTCCGGAAGAAATTATGACAAATCCTGCTGATGAATACGTTAGGAAATTCGTTGAAGATGTAGATAGATCTAAGGTTTTTTCTGCGCAGCATGTTATGAAACGCCCAGAGACTATCGATATAGAAAAACATGGTCCACGAGTAGCACTTCAACGTATGAGACAGGTTGGAATTTCAAGCATTTATGTTATTAACAAAAACAAAGAATTCCTTGGCGTTGTGACTGCTGATGCTGCATCTGAAGCCGTAAAAAATGGGAATAAAGATATTTATGATGTTATGATTACAGATGTTCCTGTGGTTCGTCCAGATTTATCATTAAATGATTTGTTTGAGGTAATTCACAATTCTCCTGTACCAGTAGCGGTTGTTGAAGATAAAATATTAAAAGGAATTATAGTTCGAGGTGCAGTACTTGCAGCTCTTGCAGGAAATGAGGTGAATTCAGATGACACAGATACCACAAATACCAATAATTAAATGGTGTGATATTCTTGTAGAATGGCTTAGAGATAATGCTCAGTGGTTTTTTGAACCAATTAAAGATGGATTAAACGGACTTGTAACTGGCATAAGTGATGGACTGATAGCTATCCCGCCATTAGTTTTTATTTTAATTATCGTAGCATTAATTATATTTATAACTAGAAAAAAATTCGGATTAGCTATATTTGCTTTATTAGGGTTATTATTAATACAAAATCTTGGATTTTGGGAAGACACAATGCTTACGCTTTCATTGATTTTAACAGCTAGTTCAATATCGATTATAATAGGTATTCCTCTCGGAATTTGGATGTCGAAAAATAAAACGGCTCAAAATGTAATAACGCCTATATTAGATTTTATGCAGACTATGCCTGCATTTGTCTATTTAATACCTGCTGTTTCTTTCTTTGGAATAGGAATGGTACCTGGAATTATTGCTTCTGTTATATTTGCAATGCCTCCAGTTGTAAGGTTAACTAATCTTGGTATTCGTGAAGTGTCAGAAGAACTAATAGAGGCAGCAAATGCCTTCGGTGCGACACCTACCCAAAAATTATTTAAAGTTCAATTACCTCTTGCAAAAAATACAATTATGGCAGGAGTTAACCAAACAATTATGTTATCACTATCTATGGTTGTTATAGCTTCTATGATCGGTGCTGACGGCTTAGGTGTTGAAGTTTTTAGAGCTGTCACAAGAAATGAAGCTGGGCAAGGATTTGCTTCAGGTCTTGCTATTGTTATATTGGCTATGATACTCGATCGTATTACTCAATCACTAAATACAAGAAAAGATTCATAAAGGTTTAAAATCTATTAGAATTATTTTTAATTAATATATCTAAATTAAAAGGGGGAAATAAAAATATGATTAAAAACAATTGGAAAAAACTTAGCGTGGTGGCCTTGAGTATTGCAGCCCTAACATTTGTCGGCTGTGGTAATAAGACTGAAACAAAGACTGCTGATACATCTATTGGTGAGAAAATGAATTACAAAATTACAGGCATAGATGCTGGTGCTGGCGAAATGAAACTTGCAGAGCAAGCTGTTAAAGACTATAAATTAAAATATACTGTTCAAGCTAGTTCAGGTGCTGCTATGACACAAGCACTAGCAGATGCCTATAAAAATAAAGAACCAATAATAGTTACTGGTTGGTCTCCTCACTGGATGTTTGGTAAGTATGACTTAAAATACCTAAAAGACCCTAAGGGAGTTTTCGGTGGAGCTGAACATATAGATACAGTTATACACAAAGGCGTAAAAGAAAAAGAGCCTAATGCTTATAAAATATTAGATCAATTTGCTTGGACTTCTACAGACATGGAAGCTGTTATGCTTAAAATTAATGATGGTGGAGATGTAAAGGAAGTTGCAAAACAATGGATTACTGACAATAAAGATAAAGTAAGCAAATGGACAAAAGGCGCAAAAAAAGTAGATGGTAAAACAATTAATCTTGCTTATGTTGCTTGGGATAGTGAAATTGCTTCTACTAACGTAATTGGATTAGTACTAGAAGATATGGGATACAAAGTTAAACTTACACAAGTAGATGCAGGACCAATGTGGGCTGCAGTAGCTAGTGGAGACGCAGACGCTATTGTTTCAGCTTGGTTACCAGCAACACACGCTAAATATATATCAGACTACAAAGATAAAGTAGAAAATTTAGGACCAAACCTACAAGGAGCTAAAGTAGGCCTAGTTGTTCCTAAGTACATGAATATTGATTCTATAGAAGATTTAGCTAAATAAATTTTAAATAGTAGAACCCTCTGTAAAGCTTATGCTTTACAGAGGGTTCTATTACATTTTCACAATAATGTTACCAGCATCACATATAAGTCTAATCTGATTTCCTACCCGTTTTGTTTTTAATGTTACAGTGTGACCCCATAACTCATATATATACCTTAATGTAGCTTCCGCATAGGCTGAATTTAATTCCCTTCCATCATAAACATGCTCCAGTATTAGTGTTTTGTCCTTTTGAGACATTTCCGCTACTCTAATAACTGGTATACTTCCTGCTCCACAAGAACTAGCTAGAGTATTTCTAATGCTTTTAAAACCATTATCATCAGCAACTTCTTTAACTACATACTTCCCATTAGTTGCAGCATATTCAAATAAATTAAGTTCTTCACATAATTCCTTTGTTAAATATTTTCTTAAAAAAGATTCATCTCTCTCTATCGCCCTAACTTCAAATATTTTATCCATTCCATATCTTTTTAAAATATCTTCAAATATCTTAAAACCTATAAAATATGGGTTTATAGATCCTTGCCCTGGAGCAATAACATCGTTATGACGTTTAATAAATTCTAAATGAAGTCCATCTGGTAATTTAAGCTGCTTTACTAAATTATAATGCCAAAAACTAGCCCATCCTTCATTCATTATTTTTGTTTCTATTTGAGGAATAAAGTATGAAGTTTCTTTCCGTACAATTTCTAGTAAACTTTTTTCCCATTCCTCTATATCACCATATTTTATTATAAAATATAAAAGATCATCCTCTGGTTCTAATGGTATTTTATTTATCTCTGGAAATTCTAATTTTACATAAGCATCTAAATTGTTATGAACTTTATTGTCCCTTTTATAATTCTCCAAAATTCTTTGCTTTAAAACTTCATCAGTTATTCTCTTTGCCCCAATAACCCTATTTGTCTGAAACTTTATGGCATGAGCTGCATCCAATATTCTCTCTACCTTTTCATATCCTATACTTGGATCATTTATAAAACTTCTTACCGTATCTGCATGAAACTTAAACATTTCAACAGTAGATGCAGCTCTGGTCCCTTCCTTAAAAAGCCTATTATTTTTAAAGAAATCATTATGTCCATAAACATGAGCTATAGTTAATATCTGTAATAAAAGTGTATTTTCCTTCATTAAATATGCTAAACAAGGATCAGAATTTATAACCATCTCATATGGTAACCCGCTTAAATTATATTTATATGTTGTACTATTTTTTTCATATGATTTACCAAAGCTCCAATGAGGATAACTTGAAGGCATCCCAAAATAGGATTCGTAAGCTAACATATCTTTATATCCAATCATTTCGAATTCTTGAGGATAGTAATTAAGTTTTGTTTGTTTTACTAACCCCTCAATTTTTTCATTCCACTCTTCTAAATCTTTTAAGGTATAATCAAAGCTCATATCACCTCACCCCATCTTTTTTTAACATATATTTAAGCCCTTCCCATAAGTCCTGTTTTTGCTTTATTTCGACTGATAGAAAGTTTTCATTAGTTATACCCTTTGAAAAAACATCTTTCATAGAAGCAGAGTAATAGCTATTCATAAGCTCTGCATAACCAAATAAATTACTTACCTCACAAATTTCTTTTGCAGCCTTTATGGCTTTCTCATTGTCTTCTTCCCAATTATCTCCATCACTTACGTAAAAAACATACACATTCCAATTATCAGGATTATATCTTTTATCAATTATTTCTAAAGCTTTATTTAGTCCACTAGAAATATACGTACCCCCTGATTCAACTTTATGAAAAAAATCAACTTCATTTACCTCCTTGGCAACCGTTGTATGTGCAATAAAACTAACCTCTACATTTGAGTATTTGGATTGAATAAATTGAGATAGTATAAAAAAGAATGAGCGTGCTAAATATTTTTTTGTAGTATCCATTGATCCTGATACATCCATCACACATAAAATAACTGCGTTTGATTCTCTCTTTAAAACTTTCTTAACTCTATGATATCTTAAATCATCATTCTTGAAGGGCAATCTTTCAATTTCATCACCCTTAGATTCTTCTATTAAAGCTTTATTCTTCGCCTGCTGCCTTTTAATTTTCTCGGCTACTGTTCTTTTTTTAGCAAGTCGTGGATTAATACCATGTTTTTGATACCCTGCTCTTTTTAGACCATTCTCCGTTAGAATTTCAGAAAATTTCTTCTTATCCATCTCAGGAAGTTCTAAATCCTCTAAGAGATAATTTAGTGCATCTTCAAGTGTTATCTCAGTTTCATAGATATCTTCCCCTTCTTTATCCCCAGCTTTCGCTCCTCCGTTTCCTTCCCCTTGTGCTTTTTCTTTTCCTATGACTTGATCTCTTTTTTCCGTGCCGTCACCGCTTGCAACTCCCCCCTTATTTTTACCAAAAATAAATTCATATTCTTTCAATCCTTTTATTGGAATCTTAATTTTTTTATCCTTACTTTGCCCAATAATACTCTCTTCTGACAATATATCTCCCAGATTCTCTTTAATAGATTTTTCAACAAGCTGACGATGCCTTCTTCTGTCTTCTGAAGCTCTATCGTGCTCTATGGGAGTTACATTATAGTCTCTAAATATTGCCATGATTCTAATCCTTCCATAAATTATTAGCTGCGTATTTTAGTATTACATCACAACAATGGTCACAATAACCGTTAGCCTTCATTTGCTCAACCATTACGTTATATTTTTCATCTTGATCCTTATCCCGAACTCTAGACCTAGTTATAATTCTTGATAATTCTTTTACAGAACTTGTTAGTTTCTTCTCTATTGCTTCCTTTAAAGGCTCATATGACTCATATTTAATTTTTCCACCATTTCTAACCACATAAAACATATATGAAGTTACATCACTTCTAAAACCCTTAGATGAACTCTCAGATATTCCAATCTGTTCTTCTATTGACCTCATAAATGACTCATCCGCTTGAAGTTCCTCGCCAGTAGCTTTATCCTTTAATTTTGACTTATTCACAAACGCTTCTGCATTATCTATATAATTATCAAACAAGCTTTCGGCTTGTTCCTTATAACTATGAATAAAGGCCTTAGTTACTTCTTTCTCCAAAATCTTATTATATTCTTTTCTAATACTATCCTGAATGAAGCCCATATACTTCTTCTTCTCATCTTCAGCAATATCCATTTCCCTTACAGACTTAATTATGCTTTCCATAATACTTAACGGATTTATGCAATCTGAATCCGAATCCGAAATAGCATTATCAATGGCCTTTACTATAAATCTTGTAGAGATTCCATGCATACCTTCATCGAGTCCTGCTTCTTCTCTTAATTCACTAATATCTATTTTCTGTGTAGTTCCATTTTCTACTATTTCTTCACCATTATATATCTTAAGCTTAGTTATAGGATCTACCTTATTGGATGGCTTAAACCTTGAGAGCAATGCGAACATTGCAGCAATTTCAATTGTATGTGGAGCTATATGTGGCTTAAAATTACTCTTCTTAAGTATCTTTTCATAAATTTTAATTTCTTCATTTAGCTCAAGGCAATAAGGAACCTCCACCTTTACAATTCTATCTAAAATAGCTTCATTTGTATGATCAGACTTAAATCTATTCCACTCCGCTTCATTAGAATGGGCAATTATTATACCATCAAAGTAAATCATAGATCCCTTTCCTGGTGATGGTATTGATTTTTCTTGAGTTGCAGTTATTATAGTATGAAGATACTCAACATCATTTTTAAATACTTCTATAAATTCAACCATTCCCCTATTACCAACATTAAATGCTCCATTAAGAGAAAAAACCCTTGGGTCATCTTCTGAGTACAAATCCATTTTGGATATATCAACTGAGCCTGTTAAAATTGAAGTATCTTGATTATTAGGATCTACTGGAGGTACAACACCTATACCTTTTCTTGATCTTATTGAAAATGATGTAGTTGTAACAGGAAATTTTTCATATTCTCCATTGTATTCATGGATTAATTTATATTTGCATGCTGGGCAAAGATCCCCTTCAATTTTCACATCGAGCATTTCTCCAATTTTGCCTCGTAGATGTTTTGGTATTAAATGTAGTGGTTCCTCATTCATAGGGCATCCCTTTAGGACATATACAGGTTCTGTGTTTTCAAAAGCGTTCTTCAAAGCTTCCACAAGTGATGACTTCCCAGCTCCTACCGGTCCTGCTAAATACAATACTTGTCTAGATTCCTCTCCCTTCATGGATGCAGAATAAAAATAACTAACGAGTTTCATTAATACTTTATCAATTCCAAAAAAGTCATCTTTAAAAAATTCATACCTTTTTATAACATCATTACCATATATTTTTCTTATTCTTGGGTTTTCTTCAGGTTTTAAGGTTTCATATCCACCTTTTATTATTGTGTCATACATCCTCTTATGGGATAACTTAGCCTTATCAGGATCTGCTTTAATAATATCTAAATATTCTAAAAAAGTTCCCTCAAATTTACTCTTGGCCTTATTCCCTCTATCATTTTCTATTATATTTTTAAAATCCATCTAATACCTCCTTAGGTAAAATTATTTTAATAATATTAAATATATGCAAGAGCATCACACTAAAATGATTAAAAATAAAAACTTATGAAAATTTTAAAATACCACTATAAAGTATACTTATTTCATTTGTATACTCTATAGTAGTATCTTTATATAATACTAGGCCTTACCCAATTATTTAGAAACATTAATAAATTCAAACGCTCGCTTTAAAACATCCTTGCTCGTTTTATAAGTTAATGTTTGATATGTGTTTAGATAACTTTGCCATTTATAATCTTTTATTTCATCTAGTTGAATATTAATAGACTGATTCTCAACCTTAGCTAAGAAAAATACAACATGTTTTATAATATCTTCTTTTATTTTCTCATTTTTTATTAAATATTCCACGGACACTTTAAACCCATTTATTAAAATAACCTCAAGTCCAACCTCCTCATTAACTTCTCTTATTGCTGTTAACTGCTCACTTTCATCTTTTTCAACATGCCCTTTTGGAAATCCCCAATGTCCGTCATTTATAGCGCTAACGCTTAAAAACTCTATATTCTTTCCAATCTCTCTATAAATTACAACCCCACATGATTTTTCAAACTTCATACTATTACCCACACCCCTTAATTAAAATAAACCTTATACTTAATAATTATCATAATAGTAGATGACACCTTTAAATATAAGATATTTCTCTAAAATTATACGGTATATTGTATGATTTATTACTCAAATCCACCACTTTGCATGTATTTATTGTTAATTATCTTTTTATATAATTCTTAATCAAAAAAACACAAGCTCACTACAAATATGAGCTTGCATTTTTTAATTATCAAATCTATCAACTTTAAATAGCCTTAAATCTTCATTGCATTTCCCTAAATATAGATCACTAAGCATCATTCCGCCAAGCATTGAAAATAATATTCCATTCGCACCATACCCCAGGCAATACCACAACTTATTATTATCTGGGTCTTTGCCTATAAAACCCAAATTATCTTTTGTGGATGCAAACGCACCACAATATTTATATTCTGCTTCTATATTTTTAATGTCCTTAAACATAAATTTTAACCTTTGCTCTAATAAATCATATTTTTCTTTTGCAGCCTTTTCATTAAATATATCTGGTACAAAACTTATATCTTCCCCACCTATAATTATTCTATTATCCTCAGTAGTTCTATAATAATTATAGGGTAAATTATTATCACGAACAAGTGCCCTTTTGTACCAACCTGAAAAGTCGCTAACAGGTTTTGTTGCCAAATTAAAAGTAGTAGTTTTAGTTCCAAAGTTTCTTTTGCTAAATAATCCTGTATTATACCCAGTAGCTACTATAACTATTTTTCCCTTTACTTTATAACCATAAGTAGTATCAATAAGAACCTCACTATTTTCGTAATTTACAGATGTAACCTCTGTGTTCTCATAAACTCTAACTCCTTTTTTAATGCTTATATCTATAAGCTCATGAGTATACTTATATGGATCAAATTGTGCTCCACCATTGTTAGAATATACTCCAGCTTTCAAATCAAAGCCAAAGGGATTATTAGTCTCATCAATGAATTCTACATCAAATCCATTTTCTTTTCTAACTCTATATTCTTCATAAATCTCATTAATTTCTAATTTTTTAGAAGTATATAGTAATGTGTCTTTTTTTCTATAATCACATCTATTCCCATATTCATTCATAATATTATCGATCTCATTTAAAGCTTTTATTCCCAATTCATAAGACCTTATTACATCTATTTGTGTTGTAGCTTCCATTAAATCATTCAACTTATCATCTAATTCATACTGAAGTAATGATGTTGTCAGTCCTGTACTACAATATCCTATTCTATTTTTCTCGAGTATAACACTTTTAATATTTGCTTTTGAAAAGTAATATCCTAAAATACTTCCGGTAACTCCACCTCCTACTATTATCACATCAGTTTCTATATTTTCTGTTAAATAGTCATACTGTTTTGGTACTTTGTTTGTTTTTGTGAATATAGGTTCCCCTTGTACATATTGTAAATTCATCGTATACCACCTAACTAATTATATTTTTTTATATTTTATCCAAATTCGCTTTAATCTAATAATACAATCAACTTATTAACTTTAAACATAGTGTTTCTTAATTGATATTCCTATATGCATATAATAAACATTAATATTTAAGTAACCTATTTGTTATTTTGCATACCATATTTTTTTTATGTTACAATATACATTAAAATGAGGAAAAATATAAAATACAAGGTGAATCTTATTTGTATTTTATATTACCATAGCCATGTTAGATAGTTGACAAAAGGAGATGTTATAATTTGGAAAAGTTATACTATGAAGACCAATATAAAAAAGAATTTACAGCCGAAATAATAGATATAATCGAAAAAGAAACCAAATATCACGTAGAATTAAATAGAACATATTTCTACCCAAAAGGTGCCGGGCAGCCGAGCGATACAGGACATATAGATGGATCTTTAGTCACCTGTGTATACGAAGAAAACAATAAAATATATCATGTATTAGAAGTGAGACCTTTAAAAATTCATAAGGTCAAATGTAAGATCAACTTTAATTTACGATATGATTATATGAAGCAACATTTAGGTCAGCATATACTTTCCTCATGTATTTATGATTTATTTAACCTAACTACTATTGGTTTTCACCTTGGTTTAACTTCTTCAACTATTGATCTTGATAAAGCTATTGACGCCCTTGAAATTAGACATTGCGAAAAAAAGGCTAACGATATAGTTAATGAAAATATTAAAATAGAGACTCTACAGTTTACAAACTCAGAACTAAAAAAATCATCACTAAAGAAGATTCCAGTAAAGCCTGGTGAAAAAGTTAGGGTTGTGAAAATCGCTGATATTGATGTTTTTCCATCCCAAGATATATATCCGAATTCCACTATTGAAGTTCAATTAATTAAAGTCATAAAATTTGAGAAATATAAAACTGGCATAAGAATTGAATTTATATGTGGGCAAAGAGCAGTTTCTAATTATATTTTAAAATTCGAAGCCATTGAAAAAATGTCTAAACTTTTATCCTGCAATAATGATACACTTATATCAGAAGTAGAACAGCTTTCTAGTGAACTTAATAAGGCTCTTACAGAAAAGAGGGCATTAAAGGCAGCGGTTGCTACATATGAAGTTCAAAACATGTTAAAAGAAGCTGAAAAAATAGATGATGTTAGGATACTTAAATTCATTTATGATAAAACGGACCTTAAATATGCTACCATGTTAGCAACAAAATTAGTATCCTCGCCCAAAGTTATAATTTTATTTGGGGTAAAATTCCAAGATAAAGCAAACCTATTGTTCATGTGTTCAAAAGATTTAAAAATTGTAAGAATGGATTCTCTTTTAAAGGATGCAATAACTCTTATCGATGGTAAGGGTGGTGGAAGTGAATTTTCTGCGCAAGGTGGTGGAAAAAATAATAATAATTTAGATTCGGCGCTTGACTATGCCTTAAGTAAAATTAAAGAAAGTATACTCTCTAGACCAAAAAATTAGACATTAATTTGTATTGCAAGTAGATTATTTAGAGCTAGTCCTTGATAACAAAGTCTCTAGCTCCATATAATCCTTCAATATAGGTTTTACCATCCGCTGATAATCCAATGCATAGTGGTGAAACCATTACTTCACGCACTTTATAATATTTTAGACTTCCACCACTGACCTCTTTATAAAAACCTGAGAAATTATGAATAATGTAATGTTTTCCATTTTCTTTGCCTAGATATATCATTCCATGTCCATCCATATATACCCCCACCCCAGGTTTTAATTTATCAAGTATCTTTTTTCTCTCCCCTACTGTCATACTTTCATTTATTTCATAGAAATTGCCTACGCAAAGTTTACCTTGCTGCTCTGCATTTCTAGGTAGTTTTATATTCATACTTCTATATATATCCATTATAAAACTTGTACAATCTCTTGAGTTAAACATACCTCCCCATCCGTATCTTTCACCTAAGAATTTAAAAGCATTAACTATAATATTTTCTCTAGTATATGGTAAATACCCTACTGATATCTCTTCGTTTCTTGCAATTAATGCTAATTTAAATTTCACTTTACCACTATTACTTCTTGTCGGAAATTTAACCACGTAATTACCTGTAGCATTCTGACCATAAACATCTGCTTTTATCTCATCAATATTAGCAAGTGGTATCCTAATACCCATATCAAGTTTGACTTCAGATAATTGATTATTTAATGGATTATAACTTGTAAATACCCTTTTCCCTATAGTTACTATAAAATCTTTTGTATTAAGATAATTAAAAAGTTCTTCTTTTTTAATTATGGCTATATCTTTTTTAGGTATCCAGGCTAAATAATTATACATCTGAGCTAAATACCATTCAGAATCCTTACTTTCAAAAATAATGACAAGGGCTTCAACTGGATATACAGCAGTCTCTTGAAATCTGTCAAACTCATAATTATCACCATTTTTAAATGCCCTATCATAAGTCGGAAATGTTCTCATCATAGTCTTTCTAACAGTAATCCCATATGTAATACTGTTAATATTTTTTATTCCACAAATGTTGCAATTATCCACTAACTCTTTATAATATTTAGAATCTAATAACAACTCATCCTCATTGAACATTTCATGTTTTGGTAAAATACTAACGATGTTTATCTTATCTATTAGTTCTTGTCTACTAAAACATTCTTTGTAATTTTCTAAATCCACTATGGGTCCATTTGCTATCACATTACTCCTATTATATATTTCGATGTCCTGTTTTTTCATAATAACGCACGCCATATTATCATATTTCATCCAATATTTTGGATAAAGCATTTCTTCCTTTAAACCTGGAATACTTGAATAAAATAGACTATATACCTTACTCATTTTTATTTAGAATTTTTGGTACTTTAGATGCACGAAGTCTGTGTGCATAATGCATTTCTGATCCTAATAATGGCCTAGCATAGTTTATAAATGCTTCAGTTACATTATTGCATGCACTATTAATAAAATTATCCGGCATTACTTTCGTCTTGCCTGCCACGAGGTCCAGTGGAGTAAGTCTATAATCTACTGAATAATGACCTGTTCTATGAATAGTAATTGAACCACCAACATTATCCCAAAGTGCATACTGTGCAGCTTTTTCGCCGACTTCGCGAGCTTCGTTTCTATCTACATCTGAGACACATCCCATAAAACACCTTTGAGGATATCCAAATGTATCGGATCTAACTCTTTTAATATTTAGATGGTTTTTAATGTACTTACCTAATAGGTCACCTAATGCCCCCGTTCCTGAAAGTTGTATATTTCCATGAGCATCTTTTTCTACTCTCTCCATAAGACTTGCAATTATTGGTACTCCTTTTTCATCTTGAATTCCTTCTGAAACAGCTATTACACATCTTCCATATTTATCATAAACATTTTTAACATCAATTAGAAATTGTTCTATTTTAAAAACTCTTTCAGGTACATATATTAAATGTGGTCCGTCATCTTCGTACTTTTTAGCAAGGGCTGCAGCGGCCGTTAAAAAACCTGCATGTCGTCCCATTACTACCCCTATATAAATTCCTGGTAACGCTCTATTGTCAAGATTAGCTCCAATAAATGCATTGGTAATGTATTTAGCTGCAGATCCATAACCAGGAGTATGATCATTAATCATGAGATCATTGTCTATAGTTTTTGGTATATGAATTGCTCGAAGTTCATAATTTGAAATTATAGCTTGCTGATTTACTATTCTAACTGCATCTGATGAATCATTCCCTCCAATATAAAAGAAGTATCTTATTTCATGAGCTTTAAGCACCTTAAATATTTCCTTACAGTATTCTTCATCTGGCTTATCTCTTGTAGATAAAAGTGCTGATGATGGAGTCATAGCTACCTGTTCTAGGTTATGTGTTGTCTCACGGCTAAGATCATGAAAATTTTCATTAACTATCCCGTTTACTCCATTTATAGCACCATAGACTTTTGTCACCTGCGCAAATTTTCTTGCTTCGAGTACCGCACCAACTAAAGATTGGTTAATAACAGCAGTTGGTCCTCCCCCTTGTGCAATTAAAACTTTACCTTCAATTATCATATTTCTACCTCCCACTTATAATTTATACTTGTTATAATATATATATTATAGTATCTTTGTATTTTATTACATTAATTATATATAAAGACACAATATAAAATCCTAATAGATTATTAATCATATTAGGATTCATATATTTTGTTTTTACTTGATTTTAACTATTTTTATTTCATTGCTGCTACTAATTTCTCTGTTGCCTCTTTTATACATTTTTTTGCAAGGATATCTGAAATTACAGCGATTCCATCAATATTTGCTCCCTTTAATAAATCAACATTTTTATGTGTAATTCCACCAATAGCAACTACAGGAATGGAAATATTATCTTTAATTTCTTTTAAGCATGGCACTGAAACCGCACTTGCATCATCTTTAGTAGTTGTAGGAAACATTGCACCAACGCCTACATAATCTGCACCTTCTTTTTCTGCCTCTCGCGCTTCCTCAATCGTTGATATAGAAATTCCAACTATCTTATCATTTCCTATTATGCCCCTCGCAATGCTAGCCGGCATATCGCTTTGACCCAGATGAACCCCTGCAGCATCTATAGACAAAGCTATGTCTATTCTATCATTTATAATGAGTGGTACATTATATTTGTCAGTAACTGCTTTAACCTTGGATGCAATATTATAAAATTCTAAAGTGCTTATGTCTTTTTCTCTAAGTTGAACCAATGTAGTTCCACCTTTTATAGACTCCTCCACTGCAGTATATATATCAGTATCCACAAGCATCTCTCTATCTGTAAGAAGATAAATACTGTAATTAATTTTATTCTTCATTTATTTCACTCCTTTTATTTATTTCTATATCGCATAAATTATACATAGCGTCTATCATTTTCACTCTAAATGTTCCTGAACCCTCAATTTTTTTATCTAATCTTTCGTAGGCTGTTTCTCCAGCTATGCCCATTGAAACAACTCCTGCAAGAGCCGCTATTAAATTATTATCTCCTGCTCCTAAATAACAACCAATAACTGCAGTGCACATACAACCAGTACCTGTAACTCTGGACATCATTTTATGACCATTTGATGTAGCATAAAGAGTTTTTCCATCTGTTATAATGTCCACCTCGCCTGTTATAGCTACAACTGTATTAAATTTATCAGCAAAATTTCTTGCCATTGCTTTTGCCTTTGTAAATTCATTACTTCCAGCCACAAAACTCTCTGATGCATCTACACCTCTTGTTACAGTATCTATACCATATATTGATTTTATTTCGGATAAATTTCCTCTTATTACTGCAAGTTTTACTTCACTCATAATTTTTTTACAACTTTCATTTCTATAGCTTGTCGCTCCTACTCCCACAGGATCTAATATAACTGGTATATTTAATTCATTTGCTTTTTTTCCTGCCGCTATCATAGCCTCTATTGAACCAGTAGTTAGTATCCCAATATTTAAAACAAGCGAAGACGCAAGAGATACCATCTCGCGAACTTCATGAATATCCTCTGCCATAACTGGTGAACCACCTATAGCGAGTGTTATATTTGCACAATCATTTATAGTAACATTATTTGTTATCTGGTGAACCAGTGGGGTCTTTTCTCTTAAATCATCTAATAATTTAATTATTTTGTTGTTAATTTCCATTTTGACATCATCCTCCAGCTTATTAAATATATAAATCCTGTAATAACCATATCAGGCATTGTAGCTCCTAGTACTAAATCAAGTTTTATAAACCAATAATAAAGTATTATTCCTATAATCCACACAAAAATTGCTCCCCAGTTTACAAGTATATTAGAATGCACTTTTGTATTTTTCTTTATTATAAAATAATCAGTTATTAAAATAGCAAATAATGATGCAAATACTGACCCTATAGCATATAAAAAATTTTCATAGTTTTCCATAGGAATTATAATTGCCATAAGCGTTCCAATAACAGTCATAATAATACCAATCTTTTTTTCACCAAGTTTTGGCACTATATTTAGAAATGAAACTCCTGCAGAGTACACATCTAAGAATGTAGTAGTTACTGTGGATAACACTACTATTCCAAGAGCCGCTATCCCTAAATTAGCTGCAAGCATCATAACTGATGGATCTGAATTCTTTGAAACTATAGCCGCTCCAAGTCCTATAATAAACATCCATGAGCTTCCAAGGAAATACCCTATAAAGCTTCCACAGGCTCCTCCCTTTTCACTCTTTGCAAATCTAGTATAATCTGCAATTAATGGTAACCATGAAAGGGGCATAACTATACTAAGTTCTAATGCTCCCCCAAAAGAAATTCCACCAGTAGCAGCTTTTGTTAGAAGTGTTTTATCTTTAAATATTATTGATCCGAGCACCAATGTAAGTATAAAAAGTAACGATACAGCTGTAATATTTAATTTTTTCATACCTGCATTTCCAAAATAGAGCCACAATATTGTAAGTACACCTATAAGAACTATATATACTAAAACATTATTAAAGTTCCATAAGCTTTGTGATATTAAATTTACAGAACTCGCCGCTACCTTAATCATGATTGCAGTCCAACCTATTAGCTGAAGTATATTTAAAATTGAAAATAAATAAGTACTATATACTCCAAAAGAAATATTAGTTGAAGTCATTGCTGGCACTTTTTCCCTAGTTCCGATAATACCACCCAGTACTAATATTCCAGTTCCAATCAAGTGGCCTAGCAGTATTACTATTAGTCCTATTTTAAATCCTAAGGGTGCAATTAACCCTCCTGTCATTATTTCAGCAATAGATACCGCAGCCCCAAACCACAAAAATACAAAGGTCCAGAATCCTAATTTATCCTTATCCTTAATCATTAGCCATGCCCGCTTTTTTATATAATTCATAGAAATGATTTGTAGGTCCAACTCCATGTCCAATATCCAAAGAGTGTTCTATAGCAGTTGTTATATATTGTTTTGATTTTTTTATTGATTCCTTCATGCTAAAACCAAGTGCCAAATTTGCAGCAATAGCAGATGATAAAGTGCATCCCGTGCCATGAGTATTTTTTGTATTTATTCTCTCAGACGTAAAGTGCGTAATTTCCTCTCCATCGTAAAATACATCAACTGCCTCTCCCTTCATATGTCCACCTTTTAGAAGTATATTTTTGCATCCTAGCTTATACATTTCTTTCACTGCTGTTTCCATATCTTCTATAGTTTCTATGTCTGGAAACTCTAAATTCACCTCTCGAAGTATTTCTTCAGCTTCTGGTACATTCGGTGTAATAAGGGATGCTAGAGGTATAAGTTTTTTAATCAAAGCCGATTTTGACTCAGGCTTTAGCAGTGAATAACCACTTTTTGATATCATTACAGGATCAAGTACTATGTTTTTAGGCTTGTATAATTCTAATTTTTCACTTATTGCATCAATTGTAGAAATTTTAGACACCATACCAATTTTAACTGCATCTACAATTATATCTGTGAAAATAGCATCAATTTGCACCTTAATAATTTCTGCGTCTAGGTCCCTAACTTCAAAAACGCCCATTGTATTCTGCGCCGTTATGGCAGTAATGACGCTCATTGCATATACACCATTTGCGCTTAAGCTTTTTATATCCGCCTGAATACCTGCCCCTCCACAACTGTCAGAGCCTGCTATAGTTAAAACTTTTTTCATGTTATTTTCCTCCTACTTTATCCTTTTTTAACTTCTTTATTTAAATTAACAAACTTTTTTAAATCTATTACTCTAAGAATAAAAAATGCAATTAGACTTCCTCCAATAGTACTTATTAAAAATGGTGCTACAAAGAATAATGCACCCACTTTTTTTCCCATTATAATACTCGCAATAGGAAATGCTAATAATCCTCCAATGATTCCTGTTCCAAATATCTCTCCGACTACTGCGATCAGATTCATTTTAGTTTTCTTGTATAATATTCCAGCTAAAAGCACTCCGATCATGCTCCCAGGAAATGCCAAAAGCGAACCTGTTCCTAAAATATTTCTTAGTAAAGATATACAAAAGGCTATTGCTACGCCATATCCAGGACCTAATAATACAGCTGATATAACATTAATTGTAGCCTGCACCGGAAAGCATTTTGCTACTCCCACCGGTATAAATATGATATTACCGGCTATTACGCCGATAGCTATTAAAAGTGATGAAATAGTTAACTTTTTAGTCTTCATGCATTGACACTTCCTTCTCTTATATAATTAAAAAGGAATAAGCCCTAAATAAACTAGCGTAAATAGTGTGATGCATAACCAAAAAAACACAAATCCAAAGGATTCGTGTTAAATTAACGTGATATATAATAATTCATATATAATACACCAATAAACAACTTCCTACGCTGGCATTATCCAGTTCAGGTCATAGGGTCAAAGAATTTCGATTCTTGTTCTCAGTTGGCATATCCAACTCCCCTGTGCTCGGTTATTCTTTTTTATTTAATATATCTAATAATAACATAACAAGTAATTATAAACAATCCGTTTATTAAATTGCTAGCCTGCCATATTCAATTTATTATCATTAAACCATAAATCACCAACAGAATATTTTCACACTAAAAAAAGAGCTATTATAAAATAGCTCAATACAAAATCTTATCTATATATCTTATTTCTACTCAAGTCTTATTCCTGATCTCTTAACAGCAATATGCCATCCATGAAGTAGTTCTTTTCTATGCTGCTCTGTCATACTAGGTTTAAAACTTCTTGATATCGCCCAATGCTTTGCTACCTCTTCTTTACTCTTCCAATATCCTACTGCAAGACCAGCAAGGTAAGCAGCGCCAAGTGCTGTAGTTTCAGTTACTTCTGGTCTGTCTACTTGAACATTTAAAATATCTGATTGAAACTGCATTAAGAAATTGTTGTTACAAGCTCCTCCATCTACCTTAAGTTCAGTAAGTTTAATTCCAGAATCTTGTTGCATTGCTTTTAGTACATCATGTGTTTGGTATGCAAGAGCTTCAAGAGTTGCTCTTATTAAATGTGCCTTTTTTGATCCTCTTGTAAGTCCTACAATTGTTCCTCTTGCATAAGGATCCCAATACGGTGCCCCAAGTCCAACAAAAGCTGGGACTACATATACTCCATTTGTATCATCTACGGACATTGCGTATTCTTCGCAATCAGCAGCATTATCAATCATTTGAAGTTCATCTCTTAACCATTGTATAGCTGCTCCTGCTATAAATACGCTACCTTCAAGTGCATACTCTACTTTTCCATCTATTCCCCAAGCAATAGTAGTAAGTAATCCTTGTTTAGATTCAATTGCTTTCTCTCCCGTATTCATAAGCATAAAACATCCAGTACCATATGTGTTTTTAGCTGTTCCCGAATTATAACAGGTTTGTCCAAACAGTGCTGCTTGTTGGTCTCCAGCAGCTCCTGCTATAGGAATTTCTCCACCAAACAATGAACTATCCGTATGTCCATAAACACAACTTGATGGTTTAACTTCTGGAAGCATTGATTTTGGTATATTTAATGTTTCAAGTAATTCATCATCCCATTTAAGTTCATGGATGTTAAAGAGCATTGTTCTTGATGCATTTGAATAGTCTGTTACGTATGTTTTTCCTCCAGTTAAATTCCAAATTAGCCATGTATCAATGTTCCCAAATAATAAATTTCCTGCCTCGGCTTTAGCTCTAGCACCTTCTACATTATCTAATATCCATTTTATTTTTGTTCCAGAAAAATACGCATCTAAAATTAATCCAGTTTTAGCTCTAACTACTTTATCAAAGCCTTTTTCCGTTAATTCATCACAATACTCCGCTGTCCTTCTACATTGCCATACAATTGCATTATATACTGGAACGCCTGTCCTTTTATCCCAAACTACAGTAGTTTCTCTTTGATTAGTAATACCTATTGCTGCTATGTCTAAATGACTAGCATTAACCTTAGCCATTGCCTCAGTTACAACACTAATCTGACTTGACCATATTTCCATTGGATCATGTTCTACCCACGCTGCTTTTGGAAATATCTGAGTAAATTCCTTTTGGGCTGACGTTACAATAAGCCCCTTTTCATTGAATAGAATACATCTTGAACTTGTTGTTCCTTGATCAAGTGCCATTATATATTTAGCCATATTAGCAAAACTCCCTTTTTAATTAGTCTTATTGAACCGTTTACAAATTAATACACAAAAAAAACGCCAAAATAAAGCATAATACTTTATAATAACGCGGCTCATTATCTCTGCCAAATATCATATATCATATATCATATATCATTAATTAAAGTATAACTTATTATTATAGTTTTTGCAATATTAGATAAAAAATTCACAATTTTTCTTTGTTTTTATAAATGATACGTCCATTAATGCAACATATTGTATAATTAGAAATATAACAGTATTTTTTTTAATATTAATTAATATTTCTAATAATTTATTTTAATATATTAGTAACATTTTATGAGATAGAAAAAAAACATAAGGTTTATTAATAATTTCATCTATATTTTATAAAAAAGTGGGTATCCTATATAATGCACTGAATATGCACAGTGTAATTTTTATTTTGAAAGGAGATTTTTATGGATAAGTATAGTTTAGAAGAAACAAAAAAATTAAATAATCAATCAGCTACAAACGGAGGTTCAAACGCTACATCAAATGCTGGTATGACTAACAGTACTAATGATGCCAATTTACAAGAGACAATACAATTAAATAATCAATCAGCTTCAAATAAAGGAAATAGCAATGCATCAAATTCTAATATGTCAGGTATGTCTAATATGTCAGACGTTTATAATATGTCTAGTAGTACCAGCGAAGCTTCTATAGACGAAACAAAAAAACTGAATGCCCAATCAGTTTCTAATAAAGGTACTAGTGGTTATTCAAATGCTGACATGTCTAATATGTCTAGTAGAACTAGTGACTCTATTTTAGAAGAAACAAAAAAACTAAATGCTCAATCAGTTTCAAATAAAGGAACTAGTAAATAATATCATATTTATTTGTTACTTATTTAACTATGTTTAAAATAAATATGTACTAACACCTTTTTTGGGGGAGTCAAATTAATTTTGGCTTCCCTTACTATATTATCTTAACTAATTTTCTTCTTCTATATAAGTAACATTACCATCGAAAATATAAGTCAAAGAAGTTTTTGTACCTTCTAGTGCATACATCATTTTTTCTATAACAATTTGCTCTTCCTTATTTGTCGTTATAGAAAGTTTATCTTCTTCATGAACTTCAGATTTAAGTTCAAATTCATATATAAAATCATTAATTAGTCTTACCCACTCAGCTGTGTCATTAGTTCCTATATTTTCTTTTTTTCCGAACTCTTTTAGTGTTCTATCTAATTGTTTTTTTGAATATCTCAATATATTTGCCATTCTTTTGCCTCCTACCTATAACTGCGCTTAAAACTTTTTTTGTTTTGGACCTGAATTTATCCAAAACAACATAAAAGGATGAACTTTTATGGTTCATCCTTTTATTATTGAATAATTTCTATTTTATTATGCCTTAACTTCTGGTTCAGCAGCAGCTGCTTCAGGAGTTGCAACTACTTCCTCAACTTCTTCAACCTCTTCCTTCATTTGTGTTATAGATGCGTAAACTTCATCTTCTTTATCAGTAACTTTTATTTCTTTATTTAAATCAAAATTCTTTATTGTAATTGACTCTCCAAGTACCATTTGTGATACATCAATACTTAATGCATCTGGCATTATAGCCATCTTACCAAAAACATCTATTTCTGGTTTTTGAATTTGTAATTGAAGACGTTGTGAGCTTAAATTCTCTTCACCCTTATAAGCAATAGGCAATTGTAATTTAATTTCATGATCTTTAGATACAAGTTGCACGTCTATGTGTGTGATTTTAGCAGTTACTGGATGTCTTTGGATTTCTTTTATAAATCCAGTTTTTTCTTCTTCTCCGTATTTAACTACTACCTTTGCATTAGAACCATGTTTTCCAAGAATTTTTCTTAATGGTACTAATTCAAATTTTACAGAAGTTGCATCTGTAGTACCATCACCATACATTACTCCTGCAATAAAACCTTCTTCATTAAATCTTTTATTGCTTGCAGTTCTTTCAAGTGCATTCAAAATAACCTGTTCCATAATAATTCGCTCCTCTTGGCTTATAAAGCCTTTCTGTTTATTATTTTATATACATATGTTACCAATAATAATTTACAATAATATTTGTGTTAAACTTTAAAATGACGTGATTTATTTAACTAACAGTACCTAAAAATTTAATATATGTAATTGTAAACATTAAAAGACAACATAAATACTCTGCTGCCTTCGTAAATACATTTGTTGAATTTTTATATTGTACATATCATTTATACAAATAAATAAAAAAAAACCAGCATCACTACCCAAAAGGTAACATTAGTAATTAAAACATAATTATATTATAGCACATTATATCATATATTAGCAACAGAAGTTGTCCTTGACTCTTCTATGTTTTTCAGTATTATTATAAACTAATTTTCTTACTAAATCAATTAAAAATGGATATAATTAAAGTTTTTTAAGAATGATATAATTAAATAAGTTAATTTCTTAATTTAAGTTGCTAAAATACATAATATATCCATATGATTGTTATATACTGTTATACTTATACATATAAATGTTGATTGGAGGAATTACAGTGATAAAATATAAAAAAATACCTTATATAGAGTTTGTTCCCATCATTATAATTACTTTTCTTATTTACAGAATAGTAAATAATATTGAAAACGTGGGTTCTATACTCCATAAGATTTTTTCATTAATGAGTTATTTCATCTGGGGATTCGTTATAGCTTATTTACTTAATCCACTTATGGTTTTCCTTGAGAAAAAAACGAAAATAAAAAGGATTTATAGTATAAGTATAATTTATACACTTTTTGTAGGCATTATAATTTTAATAACAACTCTACTTGCCCCTAATATTATTAACAGTGCTGTAGATTTATTTAATAATATCCCTAAATTTGCAGATAAATCATATAAATTATCTGCTACTTTTATATCTCAAAATGAGTTATTAAACAAATTTGATATTACCTCCTATTTAAATAAATACCTTAATACCTTTAATAATGATATATCCAAATATTTTGCCCCAGGTTTACAGCTTGTTCTTGATAACTTAATGGGTTTAAGTTCTTTATTTATGAAATTAATGTCCGGTATAGTAATATCCGTTTATTTTTTAATAGATAAAGAATCTATTATTTTATATCTTGAAAAATTTATTTATTCTATTTCAAGTGAACACATTGCCATTACTATAATTGATTTTTTAAACATAGTTAATACCATATTTAAAAAGTATTTCGTTGGTAAAATAATTGACTCTATTGTTTTTGGAATTATAACATTTATCGGATTTATTATATTAGATATACCTTATGCTTTACCTTTTAGCTTAGTAATTGCAATAACAAATATGATTCCATACTTTGGAAATATTATAGGAATGGCTCCTGCTGTTATAATAACAATATTCTTTAATCCAATTAAATCTGTAGAAATAGTATTATTTATTGTTACTCTTAGTAATATCGATGGCTGGTTCATTTCTCCAAAAATTATTGGTGATAAAGTCGGGCTTAGTCCTCTACTTATAATCCTTGGAATAGTACTTGGAGGAGGGTTATTTGGAATTATAGGAATGTTACTTGGCGTTCCTGCTATGGCATTAATTATGACTCTACTAGAGAATTTCATGAATAAACAAACTAAAAACAAGCAAACTTAATAATACACTTGTGAAGCAAAACACTTCACAAATATCAATTAGTTAACTTATTGCTTACATGCATTATTTTTTAATTTTGAATCAAATGTAAAAGAAAGTACAAGTGACACTATTGCAATTATAATAAATGCTATAAATACCTCATGAAGCCCTGAATTTAAAGATAACTTTACTTGAAGCTTACTTACAATATTACTCGAAATTGCAGTAGAATATAAATTGTTTGGCTGTATGCCACTTATGCCTATATTATTAAAATATTTAACTATACACCCGTTTAATATGATTCCAAAAATACTTACTGCAATAGTTTGTCCAAGGGTTCGCACTAGAGCATTTACTGCTGTCGCTGCCCCCCTTTTATTATATCCTACAGACTCTTGTACCACTATTGTTAATGTTGTAAATGCTCCTCCAAAACCAAATCCCATTATAAATCCATAAATTACAACTAATAGTAATGGAGATTCAATACTTAAAGTAGATAAAAATAGGCAACTAATAAGTAAAATAAGATTAGCTATTCCAATTACCATTTTTTTACCATATTTAGGAATAGCTTTAGTCAAAACAAATGACGATAAAAGCCATGCAATAGACATCGGTGCCATAGATATTCCAGAAATTGTTGGTCCAAACCCCAAAACGTTTTGCATATATAAAGGCATATAAACATCAGCACCTATTAAAATACCTGATGCTAAAAAGCTTATAGCATTTACTATATTGCTGGTTTTTGTAAAAATATCAAATGGTATAATAGGTTCCTGCGCTTTTTTTTCTACATAATAGAATAAAATTAATAAAACAATTGTAACAACTATTGAAATTAAAGTATTTATTTTACTACCAGTTAAACTACCCAGTAAAAATGTTATAATTGCTAAGGAAAATAGTAATGTACCTACATAATCTATTTTATGTTTCTTCCTTTCAACAGTTTCACTTAAGTTCTTTTGCAAAAGTACTATAGATATTATCCCAAAAGGTACGTTTATAAAAAAAATCCAGTTCCAAGAAATATTTTCTATTAGAAATCCTCCTAAAAAAGGTCCAGCTAAACTTGCTATTCCCCATACTGTACTTATCCAACCTTGAACTTTCGTGCTTTCTTTAGCAGTAAAAATATCACCCACTATAGTATAAGTAACAGTAAATATCGCTCCCGCCCCCAGTCCTTGAACTGCACGATATGCTATAAGTTGATACATACTTTCTGATATACCACAAAGACAGCTTCCGACTATAAAAATTGTAATTCCAATTGATAGAATATTTTTTCTTCCATATAAATCAGATAACTTTCCGTATATAGGTGTAGAAATTGCAGATGTCAATAAATATGCTGAAAAAACCCAACTTATAAGTTCAAATCCATTTAAATCTTTAACTATAGTGGGTATTGCTGTAGTTACAACTGTACCCTCCACAGCTGCAAGAAACATTGCCACCATTAGCGCAATTACTATACCTCTATTTTTAGATTTCATTACTTGTGTCACTTCCCTTATTATGATAATTATCCTCAATATTTAATCTAAAATAAAGGACAAATACCATTTTACCATCAATACATAAACATTTGTATACAAATTACGACATCTTATATATTTTTCAAAATTTCTTTTAACGATTTTATTCCCGTCTGACCAGTACTTATTGCTATTCGAGCAAGTTCATCTACAGTTGAATCTTCTCTAGCTGAAAACACCGCAAGTAACATAGGAAGATTTATTCCAGTTATAATATGCATATTTTCTTCTTTTGCTGCTATCCTACTAGCTGCATTGAAAGGGCTACCACCAAACAAATCTACCATAAAAAGAACACCTGCTTCGCACTGCAAAGACTTTATTGCATCCTCATATTTTTTCATCAAATCATTTGCTCCTTCTCCTGGCAAGTAAGTTATTGTAGCAACGTTTTCTTGCTTTTCTAAAATCATTTCTGTTGATTTTAATATTTCTTCGGAAAACTTACCATGGGTTCCGAGTATTGTAGCTATCATCAATTAGCCCCCCAACTCAAGTATTCAATACTTTATTTATATGTATTTATATGTCAAAATATATATAGTATTTTAATTTACACTTCAATAAATTATATGTTTATATTTTATACTAAAATGGGTAAACTATGTGTAACGTATGTTAAATATAGTTTTTAATTTGAAAGGTGGGTACTTATGAATAAAAAAAATTCTAAAAACAAAGAGAAATTATACAATAAATTAGATAATAATAATTTTTCGAATTTTCCTATAAACAGCAGTTTGATAAACATACCTATTATACCTAACATGGTCAATATTAATAACAATATTCCTCAGGAAGAAACAAAATATAAAAAATAATCTTAATAATAATCAAGGCAGGTATATCTGCCTTAATTATTATTAATCAACTTCTAAACTACGAACCTTGATAAAGTTTTTATACCAAATTGCACTATCTTTCATTATTCTTTCTTGCGTATTATAATTTACGTATACCATTCCAAAACGTTTTGAATATCCATATGCCCATTCAAAATTATCCATGAAAGACCATAAATAATACCCTTTTAGGTTTCCACCTTCCTTAATAAATTCTTGCATAACTTGAATATGTGCTTTAATAAAGTTTATTCTATCTATATCATGAACCTTATTATCTTCTGTAACTACATCATCATAAGCAGCACCATTTTCAGTAATATACAATGGAAGTTTTGTATATTCTTCCTTAATTCTTGTAAGTAAGTCACGCATTGACTCTGGGCTATTCTCCCATCCCATTGCAGTTTTTTCTTTTTCACCATCTACTCCTCCAAATTTCAACTGCGAATGTTCATCATATTGTACTATACTTCTAGTGTAATAATTTATTCCTAAAAAGTCCATATCAGTAGCTATAATATTTAAATCTCCATCAACAATAAAATCTAGTACTCCTACCTCTTTTTCATATAGATCAACCATGTCTTTTGGATAATGTCCTTTAAGCAATGGATCTAAAAACCATCTATTAGTATATCCATCACTAATTTTTGCAGCCATTACATCTTCCTGCTTATTTGACACTGCATACGTTGGTGATAAATTTAAAGTGATTCCTATACTACTATTTTCTAATTTAAACTTTCTAAATTCCCTTACTACAATACCATGAGATACTAATAAATGGTGAGCTACTATTAATGCCTTTTTTAAGTCTTTATTTCCTGGTGCATGTATTCCTAAATAATTTCCAAGTATAGATGCACAAAAAGGTTCATTATGTGTTATCCACATAGACACATCCTGTCCAAATTCTTTAAACACCTTTGTACAATAATCCTTAAACCAATATATGCACTCCCTATTTTCCCATCCCCCTAAATCCTGAGCCCATTGTGGCAAATCCCAATGATATAAGGTAACAGCCGGAGTGATTTTTTTATCTTTTAATTCCTTAATTAAATTTTTATAAAATTTTATGCCCTCTGGGTTAAACTTATCCTTATACGGAAATATTCTAGACCAAGAAATAGAAAATCTATAGGAATCTACGCCTATTTCATCTAAAATTTTCACATCTTCTTTACTTCTATGATAATGATCACAAGCTATATCACCAGTATGCCCCATAAAAACGTTCTCTTCTTTTTTTGAAAAAGTATCCCAAATCGATGGCATTCTTCCACCATCACTCGCTCCTCCTTCTATTTGGTATGATGCTGTAGCCGTTCCAAATATAAAATCATCCTTGAACTTATTCATTTTAATGCCTCCTATGCTAATATTTATATATTTTAACATCATTTTATCATATTACCATACCTGTAGTTTCTTTAGTTTTAATTTATAACTATTAAGCATAATTATAACCTTTTAATTTAGCATCTATGTTTTTATCCAGTGGCTCAAAGAACTCTGGTAAGTCTGAATTTACAACTCCATTTGTTTTAGGCACCTATTAAGTTTTTTTACAATTTTTCTATAACTTTACGATAAAAGTTAAAAAAAACATAACCCAAACTTTTAGTTTGAGCTATAAAATATATTTCTTTTATTCTTCTGTATATAAGATTTTTAGTTTATAGGAAATGTACTAGATAAAATAATTTAATTTATCCTCTCTATTTATATATTATATTTATTATTTATTTGAGATTTCTTCCCATTCAGGTCTTAGTAACCCATATAAATACATATCATACCTTTTACCATCTCTATGAATAAATTCTCTATAGACCCCTTCTCTTTTAAATCCTAATTTCTCATATAGTTTTATTGCGGGTTCATTATATTCAAGCACAGTAAGATATATTCGATGAAAATTCAGCTCCTCAAACCCAAATTCTATAGTTAATTTAAGAGCTTCCTTTCCATACCCCTGTCCCCTATTTTCACTCTCACCAAGTCCTATGTATATTAAAGAAGTACCATTGTTCCAAGAAATATTTTCAAATCCCGTTACTCCAATTATTTTTTGCGACTCAAGTATTTTAACAGCAAAAATATAAGCTGTATTGCACTTACTTATATCATTAATTGTCTCGAGTATATCTTCAATATTTTTAGGAGTTGCACTTACTATATCATAATTACGCATGAATGATACATCATTGTGCCATTTTTGAATTTCCGGCATGTCTCCTTCATTTATAGACGTAAGATTTACTTTTTCCCCAATCAAAAGATTCTTCATTATTTCACCTTTCCTCATTTTTATTTTATATATAACCACATGACTTTTCAAAAAACTAGACTAGCTGATCGCTAGTCTAGTTTTTTAATCACTTATTAAAGTACTCTATTTTAACTATAATACATTACTATAACTAAGAATATATTTTTTCTCTAATTTAAATGGATGATATGATAATTTAGATTTTCTAAGACCTTCTATTCCAAGGTCTTGTTCTCTATTAATTATTTTAACATCATTAAAACTTCTATCAACAAATGCCTTGTTAATAAAGCTATACACACCACTATAAGTAGTATCTGCTTTTTCTATATGAATTACTGCTAAATCATCATTCAATTTTTCCCCTAAACTAAAAGCTACTATTTTATCATCTACATAAACAGCTATACCCTTAGTGTTTACAATTTCCATATTCGCAAGGATATCTTTTATTCCCTGAAGTTCAAAATTAAGCATACGATCCTTATTATTTAGCTCATACCATTTTTCTGCAGCAACCACGACATCTTTTATTACCTGTGCATCCTTAATGTCTTTAACTTCATAATTATAATTCTTTATAAATGAATTATAATGGTTCTTTTTACCATGAAGTTTCTTACCAGAAAGTTTTATAAGTTTTTCAGCTTCATATAAATAATCAAAGTTATCTCTATCCTCTTTAATACAGATACCCTTGGCATCACCATATATATTTTTTATCTCTTCCATAAACTCTTCATCAATATCTTTAAATACAAATTCCATATTATTTTCTTTTTTATAATCAATTAATGCATCTATTAACTCTTTAAGCTTTTCCTTGTTATATCCCAAAGGTTGCATAAAATAGTATCTTCCCTCAAAATCCATTTTCTTTATTATTAAAGAATCTTTATAAATAGTAAAACAAATATCACAAGCCTCTCTCCATATATATAAAGTTGTAAAAGAATATTCACAACTCAAAAATTTATATGGATAAATATACTTTTCAAATATTTCCTTATCTTCAATCGTAAGTCTTTTAAAAATCATAATCTCAACCTTTCCACTTAGTGTAAACCATAAATGTCATCATCTTTGTCTATTCTTATATTATTTTAGACTGTAAACTCATTTTTTGCAAGTAGATACTTTTAAGAACTTTAGTTCCCAAAAGGATACCTTCTGTTTTAATTACCTATATATATTTATATTAACCATATTTTAAAATATGATTACTTATTTTTCTTACAATTATTACGTTATTATATAGTATAACGATATGATACCATATTGATACATATAAAACATAAAAATTTTTATTTTCTTTAATTTTATGATATAATTTTCTTATGTTAATTCTTAAGGAGCGTGAACTATATTATGGTCCCCGATGGTACATTCCAAATTATATGTTTAGTAATTTTATTATTATGTTCAGCCTTTTTCTCTGCTTCTGAAACTGCATTAATGACCTTAAGTAAAATAAGATTGAGGAATATGGTAGAATCAAAAATAAAAGGTGCTAACATAATTAATAAACTACTTGAAAATCCGAGTAAACTTTTAGGTGGTATTTTAGTAGGAAATAACATAGCTAATATTGGAGCTTCTGCGCTAGCAACCTCTCTCGCAATTACATATTTTAAAGACTCGGGAGTTGCTATTGCAACTATTACAATGACAATTCTTGTATTAATTTTTGCAGAAATAACACCAAAATCATTAGCCGCACAAAACTCTGAAAAAATTGCTTTAAAAATTGCTAACCCATTAAGCGTAATTACTTTCATTTTAAATCCACTTGTCACAGTACTAATTTATATTACAGATTCAATAATAAAAGTCCTTGGTGGTGAAGTTAATAAAAGAAGACCTTTTATTACTGAAGAAGAATTAAAAACTATGGTTAGTGTAAGTCATGAAGAAGGAGTTCTTGAAGGCGAAGAAAAACAAATGATTTATAATGTATTTGATTTTAGAGATTCACAAGCAAAGGATGTTATGACTCCAAGAACCGATATGATTGTAGCTAACTCAAATTCGACTTACGCGGAACTTATAAATATTTTTCGGCAAGAACAGTTTTCAAGACTTCCAATATATGAAGATACTGTTGATAATATTATTGGAGTTTTATATATTAAAGATTTGATTTTCTTTGAAAATGGAAAGGATGAATTTAAAATAGAAAAACATATGCGAAGTCCCTACTTTACATACGAATTTAAAAGTACCGCCGATTTATTTGCAGATATGCGTTTAAAACGAGTTCCTATATCAATTATCCTCGACGAATATGGCGGTACTGCTGGAATTGTTACATTTGAAGATTTAGTAGAAGAAATTGTTGGAGATATAGACGATGAATACGACGATGATATAGACCAAATACAAGTTATCAAAGAAGATGAATTTATTGTAGCTGGTGATACTAAAATAAGTATGGTTAATGAGATGATAGGATTAAACATTGAATCAGATGATTTTGACTCCATTGGAGGCTTTGTTACAGGTTTACTTGGTCGGCTTCCAAAAACAGGTGAAACAATAAATTATAATGATACAAAATTTATTGTGCAAGATATAAATAAAAATCGTATAATAAAATTAAAAGTTATAACTTAAATAGAACACCTAAAGTTAATTATTCACTTTAACTTTAGGTGTTCTACTATACTATCTACTATTTAATCATTCACTACAATATTTTTCTTGGAATTGGACTTTTCAATTTCTTTTCTATTGCATCTAAAAGGAATTTGTCCTTTGGTGCTGAAAATAAATATGTATATCCATCCTCACCAGCTCGCCCAGTTCTTCCAATACGATGTATATAACTCTCAGCAGTTTCTGGCATATCATAATTATACACATGATCTACTCCATTTATATCAAGGCCCCTAGCAGCAACATCTGTCGCAATCAAATACTGAATATCACATTTTTTAAAGTCTCTCATTATTTTTTCTCTCTTTGCTTGTGTTATATCAGAATGTAGTTTTTTGCAATTATACCCTTTTTTATAAAGAGCTACTTCTAGATCATCAACTCTTCTTTTCGTTCTACAAAATATAATAGCCATAAATGGATTGTCCTCATCTATTACCTTACATAAATCTTCTTGTTTTTTTCTATCTGTAGTCTCTATTAAAAATTGCTTAATATTCTTAAGCGTCGCTTCTTCTTTTTTAATAATTACTTCTATAGGGTCATTCATATACTTATACGCCATTTTTTTCACAGCTGAGCTCATAGTTGCTGAGAAACATAAAGTCTGCCTATTTTTAGGCGTCGCCATTAAAATATTCTCAATGTCATTTTTAAATCCCATAAGAAGCATTTGGTCTGCCTCATCTAGTACTACAGTCTTAAGTTTATCAAGTTTTATCGTACCACGCCTAAGATGGTCTAGTAGTCTTCCTGGCGTTGCAATTACAAGATGAATATTTCCTTTTAGTTTTTTCAGTTGTGCACCAATATCCTTACCACCATAAGCAGCTAAAATATTTAACTTTTTAATTCCGTCGATCTTCTTTGCTTCCTCAGTAATCTGAATAGCAAGTTCCCTTGTAGGTGTCACTATCAATCCTTGAATTGTATCAATATCTTCTGACATATTATCAAACATTGGTAGTAAAAATGCAAGTGTCTTTCCAGTACCTGTTTGTGCCTCTGCTATAACATCCCTGCCAGCCTTTATTAATGGTATACTTTTTTCTTGAACTGGTGTTGGCTCAGTTATTCCTTGAATTTTAATCATACTTAAAATATCATCATTAAGCCCTAATTTTTTAAACTTTATCATTTTTATTTACCTTTCTATTTCAAAATTATTTTATTGTTTTTTTATATAAACCAATTAATTATAACAGACATTAATTATAATAAAAAGGATTATAAAAAAACATTTTATATTTACAATGTTTTAATAGTAAAATGCATACTTTACTATTTTATACATAATGCTATACTTATGTACAAATAATCTATAGACGGCGGGCTTATCACTTCACCTTTAATGGCAGAAGAAATATTAAACAATAAAAGGTACGACTTGGTATATTTAGGAAGATAACTTTCAAGAAATCCTTATTGGACATTTTCAGCCGTTAATCAATTAGGAGATGCTATTAATTGGCCTGTCCAATATGAACGAAGCAATAAAGTAAATAAAAATGGATTTTAAGATGAAAAACTGAATTTAAGACAAATCGCTAATTTTTTTGAATATACTACGAATTTTTAACTATCATTTTATATAATAAAATAAGTTTTAAAATTTATTTTCAATATTGGTATCCGTATTAATTTTTCCATCTTTGATTTCAATTATTCTATCAGTTTTTTCAGCTATCCTTTGGTCATGTGTAATAATTACAAATGTAGTATTAAGTTTCTTGTTAATATCCCTTAGTATATTGTAAACATTCTCTGTTCCCTCCGAATCTAAGTTCCCAGTAGGTTCATCTGCAAGTATTATCTTAGGGTTATTAATTAAAGCTCTAGCAATAGCAGTTCTTTGCTGTTGTCCTCCAGACATATTAGATGCCAAATTATCCTTCACTTTATAAATTCCTACCATATTCATAAGTTCCTTAGCTCTTTCTATAATTTCTTTTGGTGGCTTTGGATTATTCATCATATATGGGATAAGCACATTCTCTATGGCAGTAAATTCTGGTAACAAATAATGAAATTGAAATATAAATCCCATAGTTTTATTTCGGAGCGCAGCTAAAGCATTTTTATTCATGCTATCAGTTCTTTGGTTATTTATATAAACCTCTCCGCTAGTCGGTTTATCTAATGTTCCTATAATATTTAATAAAGTAGTTTTGCCACTTCCTGATTGTCCTATAATTGAATTAAAAGACCCTTCTTCAAAACTTAAGTTTGCATCAAACAAAACTTGAGTCTTAACAGCAGCTCCATAAATTTTGTTTACATTTTTTAATGTAATAATATTAGCCATTCTTAATCACCTCAATTGGTTCTAATTTTGATGAGTTTCTTGCTGGTATAAACGCAGCTATAGATGCCGAAAGCACTGCTATCACCCCTGATATTGCAATAAATTTATAGTCTAAATAAAGTGCTATTATTGGTGTTCCATCAGGATTCAATGCAAACCTCGTAAAACCTACCATAAGCGTTATTCCAAGTGTTATTCCGAGTATCGCCCCAGCTACTCCTAGTAAAATACCTTCATACAAGAAAATTTTACTAGCATCTCTATCTTTTATGCCTATAGCTTTAAGAATTCCAATTTGTTTAGATTTCTGAACAACCGTTACTGCAAGCACACTTGCTATTCCAAGAGTTACAGAAATAAGTACAAATACCTGTATCATTAAACTAGAGACACTTTGCCCATTAAGTCCGCCAAGTAATTCTTCATTTTGGTCTTTCCAATTTTCAACTTTTATATTTTTATCAGACAATTTTGCTTCTATTTTTGTTGCAATTTCATCTGCCTTAAAAACATCTTTTGAATTCAACTGCATTTCTATAGAAGTTATCTTATTTTCAAAACCAAATATATCCTGTGAAGTTTTAAAGCTTGTTATAACCCATGATTTATTTATATTTGCTACTTTCAAATCATAAAACCCAGTTACTATAGCCTCCTTACTTTTTCCATTTGGAGTAACTAAATAAATTTTGTCTTTTAGTTTTAAATTTAAATTCTCTTGTAAGTTCTTTCCTATTATTACTTCATATGGATTCTTTGGAATATTACCCTTATATATTTTAGATTTTATATTATACAATTCCTTATTATTCGCTAGATTCAAACCTCTTATAATTATTGGATCAGTTTTATCACTATATTTGATAAATGCAGGTGAATCAGCAGCAGGTGATACCCTTTCTATCCTACTATCCGTCTCTTTTACTTTCGTTATTTTTTGTTCCCAATTTTCTATTGTTTTGTCATCTTTATTAGATGATATAGTTATTTGAGAAGAATTTCCTATAGTTTTATCTATTAGACTTTTTTGAAGTCCTTGTATAAGTGAACCTATAAAAATTTGCACTGAAACACCAATAGCTATACCTATAATTATTAGAAATGTTTGTCCTTTACTAGACTTTAAAAATCGTACAGCAATTTTAAATGATAAGTTCATTTTCTTTTCTCCTCTTTTGAATTTTCAAATTATAAATTTTATACTTTATTATCAATATAATTATAAAACTACATTTTATATTGTTTTTTTTAAATTTAACATGTTAATTAATAAAATTTTATAATATATTTAACCACATAATATTTTCAGTTATATGATAATCATAATTACATAATACTATATATTTTCTATTTTCTATTTTGTAAATAAACTTCATTATAAAATAGCAGTCATATGTATACCATTTTTTTTTGTGTCAATAATTATAATGTGATATTACACTCGAGAGGAGCATGTTAATGAAAAATATTATTAAATTAATAAGTGATGAAACTTTAGTTAAACAATATATAGAAAAAGGCAAATGTCTTTTTAATGATGGAGAGATTAAAAAGGCCTTTAAAAATTTTAATAAAGCAATTTTATTAGATAATGAATTTCCAGATTCTTATTTTGTAAAAACCCAGGCTCTTATAGAAATATACGAGGTTGATGAGGCTGAAAAATGTATAAAAGAATATCTTAGATTATTTCCGAGTGACCCAAACGCTTACTGGAAGTTAATTGATATAAACGATTTAACAGGAAACTTTGATAAATGCGTTTACTATTGTGAAAAACTTCTTGAAGACGATAATCAAAATGCTCTCATCTATTTAAAAAAAGGAGAGTTCTTAGCTATTCTCAATGATTTTGAAAAGGCATTAGACTGCTTTAATTTTTGTCTTAAGCTATGCCCTAATTTTTACAATGCATTATGTGGTAAAGCTAGTGTGCTGCTTTCTCTATCCAATAAAAAAGAGGCTCTTGAACTGTATATTTGCGCTATAGAACTTGATAACACTAAAAGCGTTGCCTATTTCGGAGCTTCTGAAGTATGCGTGGTTATGAAAAATAGCGTTAGTGCTTTATTCTTTGCAGAAAAAGCCTACGAATTAGAACCTAAAAATGAATGGTATAAATGTCATTACAATGTATTGAAAAATATGTATTTGGGAATTAAATCATCTCCTTCGGAGCTGCAACATTAACGACTTCAGAAGGGGATTTATACACCCACTGAAGTTTTTTATTTATTAGGGTATGTAACTCTCGCTTATAGAAATGGGTGACTTGCCTTCTGAAATGTCGTTAAATAACAAATTTCTCCTACTTAATAAGTAGGAGAAATTTGCTATTTACATATGCTCATTGAATCTTGTACTTTTCTTAAATGGATATCATAATCGGATACAATAGCTTTTACCTCGCTCATTAAGCTAATATCTAAATCCTTATTCTGCTCTATAAACTTATTACCCTGCTTAATTCCCATTTTCATTGCAGCCTCTACGTGTTTACAAACTTCTACATCACTATTTACTGGTGCGAGCTTAATTTTTTCAACAAACTCTGCCATAGTACCAATTATTCCGAGAGTATCTGTTGCATTACCACCCATCTTTTCTATTCTATTAGTAATTGCCTCTTCATGTCTTTTAAATGATTCTATAATTTGAACTAACTCCTTTTTAAGCTCTGGATCCTTAGCTTTATCCAGATAATCTTTAAAAGTAGCACCACCCATATGAATTCCCTTTAAAAACTTATTCATTTCTTTTGTATCATTATTTATAACCATAATCTCACCTCAGTTTATTGTGAGCATTAGTTTATTTCATTATACAATATATTTGTAATCATTCCTTCATCTCAAATAAGCCATATATTTCATCATCACTTAGCGTTTTAAATCCTTTGCCACTAGCCATTTCATCTCCCATAAGCTCTGATATGAGTTTTTTCTTTTCTTCTTGAAGTAGTAGAATCTTTTCCTCAATTGTCCCTTTGGCTATAATCTTTATAACACTCACCACATTTTTCTGCCCTATTCTATGTGCCCTATCAGTAGCTTGTTCTTCCACAGCTGGGTTCCACCAAGGATCGAAATGGATTACTACATCTGCTGAAGTTAAATTTAGGCCAGTTCCTCCAGCTTTTAAACTTATTAAGAATACAGAATCTTCTCCCTCATTAAATGTTTCTACCAAATCCATTCTCTTCTTAGACGGCACAGAACCATCCAAATAGCAAAAGGTAATCTCCTCTGCTTTAAGCCTCTTTTGTATATTTTTAAGTACAGATGTGAATTGCGAAAAAACGAGTACTTTATGCTGCTCATCCTCGCATTTGTGAAGATGTTCAACAAGAGCTTCTATCTTTGCGCTACCACCTGTATAATCATTTAATAATACAGCAGGATCTAAACATAATTGTCTTAACTTTGTAATATACGAGAGTATCTCTATTTTACTATTCTTAAACTCGTCATTTTTTACCTTGTTTTTAATAAGTTCCATTGCATAATTTGCATAGGTCTTATAAACTTTTTTCTGCTGATCTTCCAAATTAACCATTAATGTCTTTTCTATTTTATCAGGTAATTCCTTCAAAACGTCTTTTTTTCGTCTTCTTAAAATAAACGGTTTTATAAGCCTATTTAAGTCCTCTAGCACCTCTGGGTTTGCCTTAAGTTTCTTATGGTATCTTACACTAAACATTTTTTCATCGTATAAGTATCCTGGCATTATAAAATCAAATATAGACCATAAATCCATAACTGAATTTTCTATTGGTGTACCTGATAATGCAAATTTTGTCTTTGCTACTATCTCCTTAATTGCTATTGCATTTTGAGAATGTGGATTCTTAATATTTTGGGCTTCATCTATTATGCAATAATCGAACTGTAATAGCTCGTAGTTTTTTAAATCCCTTTTCAATAAATTATATGTAGTTATAAGTACATCAAATTTTTCTATGTTTTTTATTACCTCTACTCGTTCATCCTTAGGCCCACTAATTGCTGCCACCTTTAATGTAGGTGCAAACTTTTCAAACTCACTAATCCAATTGTATATAAGGGAGGTAGGTGCTACAATTAAGCTCTTACTTTCCTTGTTTGATAATATAAAAGTAATTGCTTGAATAGTCTTACCAAGCCCCATTTCATCTCCGAGTATTCCACCAAAACCTAAATAATCTAATGTTTTAAACCAATTGTATCCAATTTTTTGATATTTTCTTAATGTACCTTTTAGATCTTCCGGCTCTTTGAAATTCAATTTTTTAATATTCTTAAGTTTGTTGTGTACTTCCTCTAGTTCTTTTTTACCTTTTATATATCTAATATTATTATCTTCTAAATAACTATCTAGAAAAACGCCCTTACCTTTTGATATTTCAATATGATTATCCAAGCTATTAGGTGGAGTTATTACATCTAAAAGCTTTAGAAATTTATTAAGCTCTAATTCCTCTAAATCAAGGTACTCACCACTTTTGAGTTTATAATATTTGATATTATTTCTAAATGCGCGCAAAATGTGAGTAGTTTCTTTTGGCTCAATGTCCCCTATTTTAAAATCCATTTCAAAATAATTATATTTTCCACTTTTAATATTCCCACTAATTCCTTTGGTCCCTAAGGATTTTATACCTTTAAAATTTTGAGAATAATATACTTCTCCTATTTCTTGAAGTCCCCCTATATCACTTTTAAAAAATTTAAATATGTAATCTTCTCCTCTTAAAAAATAAAATATATTCTTTATCTCTGCAAAACCTAAAGTCTTTAAAACTCCTATCACCTGAGCCTCTTTTTTAGAGTCTCTATATATAATTTTTTCATCACAATCCTCAAAAATATTAAACTCAAATGTTCCATACTTAACCCTTAGAGTTAGAGTAATATCTTTCCCTACTTGATCAAAATAAAAACTAATTTCACATTTGGCCATTATTATTTTATCCTTAATAGCTTTTGACAAAACAACACTCGGTGATAAAAAATTTAGATTTGGAATTAACCGTCTTAATATAGTTTCCTCCTCAAGGCTTTCCATAGTTACAACCTTTGCCTCATTAAATATTTGTAGGTATGGATTTATTTTATAACAGAATTCATAATCTGGAAGATATATATTACTTCCATACAAGAAAACATCATTTTTAGATCCTAAAGACATTGGCATTCCACTTGACGACTTTAGGACATAAGTATCTTTAATCAATTTCAAGTCAAAATCAAGTGGTGGAGATTCATATAAAATTTCTGTATCCACAGGTCTATAAAAAAAACCATCATTTAAATAAACCCTATGCTTAGTTATAATTTCAAAAAACTCTCTTGCTAAATATTGAGGTATTTTTATAATTTTGCCATCTACATATCGATCTTCACTTCTTTGACTATTTCTTTGTTCTCTCTCTATTGTTTTTAACATTTCAATAAAATCAATAAGCCTTTTATCTTTTGTACTCAATTTTTGATTTTTCACATTAAAGGTAAAATTTTTACTATAACTAATAGGAATATTATTGTAACATGCTAATATAAAGTGATTAATATCCTTTAAAACATAAAGATTACTTGAAGTCATAGAACTTAAACCAATCTTAAATTCAGCTGTAAGGTCGCTGGTCCACTGATTTTTATTTATATAAACTTCTATTTTAGTCTCATCCTTTTGTTTTTCATCACCTAAAAGCATAGATAATATATTGCTTTTATTTTTAAATGTAATTGGTTTTACTACATCATCTTCTTTTAAAAGAGGGTGGCTCGCCAAATCTTCCAATGCTTTATAAAATGTTGCAACTAAATGTTTACAACAATAATTTTCTTTTTTAAACTCATTATTTTCAAAATCAGCACAGCTACAAAAGGTAGAAAAAACACCTCTTCTGTCTGCATCAATTTCAATTTTTGTATGATATTCATTAAAAAGCTTCTCTGAAATTACATTGCCATCTACACTTATTAGTTTATCTTCGTTTGTAATATCAAAAGAAGAAACTAAATCATTATTAAGGACCCTTTGACCTTTTGATCCATTATTACCACTTATTCCTTCATTAAATATTTGTAATATCATATCCTCATTCAACATATTTTCTCCCTAAATAAATTTTATAATCCTCTAATTATACCATAAATTCGAAAAGAACATAAAACCTTCATTATATGTTCTTTTCTAAAGGACTACTTAGATTTTTTAATAGGCACTATAATTTTATCAAATAAGTTTTTGTTATTATTTATTTTAGTTTCACTTCCTACAACGCAATGCAAATTTTGTTTTATTACTGCATCTAGAAGACCAGCTAATTCTCTTATGTCACTGGCCGACGTTTCTAAAACCTCATCACGTATCTTTTGAATATCCTTTTGCGTAGTGCCTGAGAAATACATATTATCACCTAATATGCCCTTAACATAAGGTCCTTTCAAATAATCCATACTTCCTATAGTTCCTATTATATAATTAGTCATTTCCTTATCATCTGCACTAAAATTTTTTAAGAACTTTACTACCCCATCAAAGGTATCTAATGTTTCCTTTAAATTGGGGTCACGATAAGAATAAAACAATACCTCATCTTTCGTAAAACTCATGGAACCACCATAAGCACCACCTTTTACTCTAAGTTCCTTCCATAAATAATCACTATTCAAAATCTTTTCAAGAACTTTCATATGTCCATTATAATTGTAACCTGATTTTTTAAAATTTCCAGCCTTTACCACATATTGAACTTGAGATGGAATTATAAAGGCCTCATTTTTACTTGAAAAATCAAATTCATAAATTTTCTTAGTAAATTTTTTATCGTTAATTGTTTCTTTAAATTTATTAAAATCATAAATAAATTTTTCATAATTTACTTCGTCTCCTGTGTAACTTACGACTAACCCTTTCTTATTAAATACAATATTACTAACATCACTTAAATTTGTTGTCATTTCATCAAACCGTGATTCATAGTTATCATCTAAATCACAAATAAAATCGTAATACGGAATAATATTCAAATCTTTATACTTACCACTACTGGATAAATAAGATAATGTACGATTTATTGCCAGAGTGTTTCCTTGATTAACAAACATGGATTCATAATTTACTCTTAATGTTTTTATTAAAGCTTTCATGCGGAGCTTATCATTAAATACACTATGATTCATTATCTCGCCTATTAGATCCAACGCTTCTGGAACTGTACTATTAAGAGAGTTTGCGCAAATACTCATTTTGGGAGCATATCCATCACTAGTAGTATTACTCTTAACTGCGGTTGAATTAAAAACCATTCCACCGGTATACTTCATCATTCTATTCGATATTTGCATTGGATTATATTTTTGCGTATTAACATTTCCTAAAATACTAGCAAGTAATTTTAAATATAACACCTTACTTTGAGGCACGTTTGAGCTATCAAAATATAAATTATAATAAGTTATACCATTTGTAAACATTGGGTGCATTAATACTTTTGTGCCTTGTTCCATTTTTTCTATTGTTGGAATTTCTTCTTCTTTTAGTTTTATATCATTACGGGTAAGAGTTGGTACTTTTAATAAATTTTCTTTTGTATCCACTGACCCCTGCCACTTTTTTAATCCCTCTGTATCTTTTTTAATTGTAGTCAATTGGGTTTGTGATAATGATTTTCTGTATGCTGCTAACTTTTTCTTTAACAATTCTTCTTTGACTTCATTTAATCCATTTGATGGCTTTAAGACAACCAAGGAATTATGTTCATTATCTAATAAGTATTTTTGTACTAGTTTTTCAAAATACTTATCAGATAATTTAGATTTTATTTTTTTTAGGGAAGGTGTAATTTCCAAATATTCTGTTGGATTAATATCATAATTCCAAGAATTAAGCGCTACCAACATGTAATTCATTCCTCTATTTGCATCTGAATTTTGAGTGCGCAAACTTAATTCTAAAGCAGTTAATACAGAATTTACAGTTTCTTTATCAAACCCATCTTTCACTACTTGCTTTAATGCATCATCCACAAGCTTTTTAAATTGTTGTTTTTGCGTCTCATTTGCATTAGTGGCAATTACACTGAAAGTTGGTTGCATTGTTGATGGATTGAAACTTGCATATACATTTGCTCCAATACCACTATTGTGCAAGGTTTTCCTAAGAGGTGATGATTTAGTATTTAAAAGTATTTCTTGTAGTATTTGAAACCCTAAAATATCTTCAGCAGTCGGAACTTTATCAATCATATAATTAGATGATAAATAAGTCATATTTAATGTACTTGCAGTCTTAGCTACTGGATATACTGCAGTTTTTTCAACCTTTTTTTCATATTTAGTTTGTAACTTTATTTTACTATCTACATTTACTCTATTTGATTTACTAAGATATTTATCATTCATAAATTTTAGTGAATGATAAATATCCAATTTCCCATATAAATATATAGAACTGTTTGATGGAACATAATATTTTTTATAAGTATTTATAAATTTTTCATAAGTTAACTCAGGTATGTTATCTGGATTACCACCGGATTCGAATTTATACGAGTTATCACTAAAAAGTGATTGATTAATAGTATTTGAAAGTATTACTTGTGGTGAAGAATAGCTACCTTTCATCTCGTTATATACAACTCCATTATAATTCAGTTCTCCAGTTTTACTATTAACCTCATAATGCCAACCTTCTTGTTTAAGTATTTTAGGATCCTTAGATATATTAGGACAAAATACTGCATCTAGATATACACTCATTAAATTGTTAAAATCTTTTTCATTCTTACTAGCTACCGGATACATTGTAAAATCAGGACCTGTAAAAGCATTTAAAAATGTATTTAGTGATTGCTTAGTCATAATTAAAAATGGATCTTTAACAGGATAATCTTTTGATCCACATAAAACTGAATGTTCAATAATATGATTAACACCAGAATTATCATTAACTGGTGTTCTAAAGCTTATCGAGAATACCTTATTTTCATCATCATTTTGTAAATAAATTAATTTTGCTCCACTTTTATTATGCTTAAATATCATAGATGTAGACTGTATATCAGAAAGCCATTGTTTAGATTCAAGAATAAACCCTGATATATTATCACCAACTTTGATTTCTCTCTTATCACTAATCATAAGCTTATTATTGCTATGCTTTAACTGCAATGATTTAGTATCTTGTATAATTTGTGCTCCATATGCGTTTTTTACATATGGTATAAAATAACCGAATATATTAATAAATAATGCTGTTGCAAGCAATATAAATATTTTTTTGGTAAATTTTTTCATTTGTTTCCCCCTCAAATATAAAATTAAGAAAATTATTATTTTTTAATGTTATAAATAGTATGTTTTATTTGTATTTTTATATTCAATACAATAATTAGTATATATACTATATTATTGATATTTAAAGATTTTTTCTTAAATTTACTTTTCTATAATTTTTATATTTCTTTTATTTACTATTTTTTATAAAATAAAAAAAATCCAGTAGATCTTACATCTACTAGATTTCCTTATATTTTACTTTCTCAAAGCTTACATATATGATTTTGTGAATTAAACATTTAACATACTTATCATATCCTGCTTTTCTTTTGTAAACCTATTATATACACTTTGTTTTACAGCTTGTGAACTATCTCTAAAATAAACATCAACCTTTTGACGTTCATTATATAAATCATTTATAATATGCTTATCATTATTCTTCAAATTAAGTTTTGAGAACACTGATAACGCACCAGAAACACCATGTTGAACTACTGTAGATAATAAGCTTTCTTTTAAAGCGTCACTTTTATTGTTTATATCAAATCCATACTTTTGCCTTAAATCTGTTGCTACTACATCGTAATAATTCCCTTTTATGCTATTTTGCTGTAATTTTAAAAATTTATCTTTATTAAATAACGCAATACTTGTCCACGCTGCATCAAAATTTTCTCCAAATTTATTACCATCTTTAGCTTTAGCCTCTGTTAACCTTTTATAAATTTGTTTATCTTTTGTTTGAATTGAATTTATAAATGAATCTAGAGAACCAGTCTTGGATGAAAATTGCCATGCTCCATAAGATTTTCCACCATAATCTCCCAATGTATTACTTATTGCTGCTGGGTTAAGATTAGATTCATATTTAGCCGCGGTAAGCCCTAATTCATTAGAATTATTATCATTTGATAATGATCGAGCCGCATCTCTCATTGTAGTGTTAAAATTACTAAGTGAATTCAATGACTCATTAAGTCTATAAGACTTTTCATTGGATATTGCATTAGACATAAACTCTGTCATCGTCGAATTCCCTGAACTATCCATCATTTGAATAAGCATTGTTTGGAACAATATCTTTTGATTTTCTGCTTCTTGCTTAACACTGCTTGTACTTGTATCCGGTACTGTAACATTGGTTTTCGTTTGTAATATATATTCGTTCAACATCCTGTTAAAAATAATATCTGAAGATAATGCCATGACTACCACCCATTTTAAATAAATTTTTCCTGTATATTTATTATCGTATACTTTAAGATAAACTTTATTCTTATAGTTAAACTTTTTATTTTAATTATGAATTTAGATATTATAATCTAACTCCATTCTTTCAGAATATTTTTCACCTTAATATTAAATAAGATTCTAGAGCATGTCCCACTTAATTTTAATTTTAAAAAGTGCTCATATTCTTCAAATTGTAACCCCATTTTTTGTTTAATTTTATTATGTAGAAGGTCATGAGTATAATCCATCTCTTCATAAGGAATATTGTCTATAAGAAAAAACTGCATTTCTTTTCCAGCGACACCTTTATTTTGAAAATTATTAGCCATTTTATCAATCATGAACCATTTTTTTATATTTTCATATTCTTTAGTCATTTTTTCTAATGACATATTATAAATAGCTTCTTCTAAAAATGGAATTTCATAAAAACAGTTTACATTCATAATATTTTTCTCTATATCTTCAACGAAATAAAACATATATTTTTGCCTCCGTAACTTTTACATATAATTTTTTTATCATTCATTATAATTTTATTTCCATAAATATTATAACAAATATCTGTTTAATTTAATATTAATTGTTTAAACCATTAAATAAACATATTTACTTTTATAGCATTATTTCCTACTTTTGTTCCATTGTTATTTCCATTTTAAAGTGCTATTATTAATTTATGTATATATAAATGAGAAATTACAATATCCAATATAAAAAAGTTACTTTTAAGTCTTGTAGATATGGATACTTGGTAATAAAATAAAATATGATAGGATATGAAATAATGAGTATAAAACATATTACAACACTAGCAGATACAAAATATTTGAAGCTCTACGATGCAAAATATATTAACAAAAATGGAGAATGCAAAAATTGGTCCATAGCTTCTAGAAAAAACATAGATACATTGAAAAACATCTATTTTAATAAAGCAGAGTGCTCTATAGATGCCGTTATAATTATAGCAACTCATATAGCTGAAGATAAATTAGTGGTTATAAAACAATTTAGGGTTCCTCTTAATGATTATGTTTATGAAATTCCTGCTGGGCTTATTGATCCCGGTGAAGATTTCAAAACTACTGTTGGTCGGGAACTAAAAGAAGAAACTGGACTTGATTTAATTAATATTGATTATTCTAAGACAAAATCACAGGCATACATTTCAACTGGTATGACAGATGAATCTGCGGCCCTTGTATATTGTACTTGTCAGGGAGAAATATCAAAAGATTATCTAGAACCCGATGAGGATATTGAGGTTATACTATTATCTAAGAAAGAAGCTAGGCTTTTAATTAATTCTAATGAGAAAATAGATATTAAAGCCTTTCTTTCAATTCAAAACTTTATCGCTTAGTAATATCTAAAGTACAATTTATTCTTTCCTTATGAAGTGTTTAAAATAAAACAAATCCATCATAATGTATTTATTATGATGGATTTGTTTTTTATTTGTATTCTACATGTAATAACTTATGCACCTTATCTTTTAACAAACCTTTATACAACGTCTCCATAAGAGGATTTTCCTCTGCTCTTCTTATAACATTCATTCTGTCCGCTTCATATAATAAAGCACCTCGTTTTAATTTTCCCTTTGATTTAACAAATGGTTGTCCTGCACCACCAATACATCCCCCTGGGCATGCCATAACTTCAACAAAATCATACTGGGCATGACCTTCCTGTATTTTTTTCACAAGTTCATCGGCATTTTTAAGTCCACTCACCACCGCTATTTTTATTATACGTCCATCTACAGTAATACTTGTTTCTTTAACTCCATCCATTCCCCTTACTCTGGCGAAAGCAAGAGCACGTAATGCAGAAGGTGATTTATCCTCTATTACAAGGCGAATAACAGCCTCAGTTACCCCACCTGTTACTCCAAATATTACACCCGCTCCACTACTAACACCAAACGGCATATCAACTGCCTCAGGCTCTACCTCTGAAAATACAATTCCTGATTCTTTTATCATTTTAATTAGTTCTTGTGTAGTTATAACATAATCTACACTGTTAACTCCATTCTCTCTAAATTCTTCTCTTTGTGCTTCAAATTTTTTTGCTGTGCAAGGCATTATTGCCACATGTACAATTCTCTTATTAGATTCCTTATACTGCTCTTTAATTACAGACGCAAACATCTGCATAGGTGATCGGCATGTAGAAATATTTTTAATTAAACTCGGATAGTTGTTTTCAACATAATTTACCCAAGCAGGACAACATGATGTAAATAGAGGCAATTTTTCATTTTTTTCAATTCTTGAAAGGAATTCTTTTGTCTCCTCAAGTACTGTAAGATCAGCTCCAGTCGATGTATCAAAAACTTCATCAACACCCATTTTTCTAAGAGTACTTACAATTTTACCCATAACTTTTGTATCACTTTTTGTTCCTAGCTCCTCACTAATTCCCACACGAACTGCAGGGGCAATCTGAACCACGACTAATGTTTCCATATCACTAATGTCTTTCCAAAGCCTCTGCGTATCATTTTTCACAATAATTGCGCCAGTAGGACACACTGCTGCGCATTGTCCACACCCAACGCAATTAGTCTCGGCGAGTGGTACATCAAAAGCCGTTCCTACAGTCATTTTTGAACCTCTATTAACAAAATCAATAGCTCCAACATTTTGTACTTCTTCACACATACGTACACAATCACCACATAAAATACACTTGCTTTTATCGCGTACTATGCATACTGAAGAATCATCTATTTTTCTCTTCACCGAAGTATTACTAAATCTTACTTTTGTTATTCCAAACTGTTTAGCAAGCTCTTGCAATTTGCACTGACCACTTTTCTCACATGTAGTACAATCCCTACAATGCGCTGCTAATAGTAATTCAAGTATCACTTTTTTATATTTACGAAGCTTGGGCGTATTTGTATAAATCTCCATATTAGCCTTCGGAGGAGTAGAGCACGAAGCTTCCATTCCTCCCCATTTATTTTCTACCATGCACATACGACAAGCACCATATACTGAAAGCTCTGAATAATAACATAATGTGGGCAAATCAATACCAGCTTTTCTAACTAACTCAAGAATATTTTTTTCTCCATTTATCTCTACAGGAATATCATCTATAAGCATAAATTGTCCAGTCATCACCTTAAACCTCCTTTATAGCTTTAAATGTACAAGCTTCAATACAGGCTCCACATTTAATGCACTTTTCTTTATCTATTGTATAGATTTCTTTTATTTTTCCTGAAATTGCATTTACTGGGCAAATCCTTGAGCACTTTGAACAACCCCTGCAAAGTTCTTTATCTATAAATATAGTCTTAAGTCCAACGCAAGTTTTTGATGGACATTTCTTTTCATTAATATGAGTTTCATACTCAGAGCGGAAATTTTTAATAGTACTAACAACTGGTAGTGCAGCTGTTTTTCCCAGGCCACATAATGCTGTTTGTGATATCGTATCTGCAAGTTCGAGTAGCATATCTATATCTGATGCTTTGCCCTTTCCCGTAGTAATTCCCTGAAGGATTTCAAGCATTCTTTTAGTACCCTCACGACAAGGAATACACTTTCCACAAGATTCATTTTGAGTGAATGTCATAAAAAATTTTGCAACCTCAACCATGCAAGTATCCTCATCCATAACCACAAGTCCACCTGAGCCTATCATTGCACCTACTTTTTTTAATGAATCAAAATCTAGTCTTAAATCAAGATCTGATGTTATAAGGCATCCTCCCGATGGACCACCTATCTGAACAGCCTTAAATTTCTTGCCACCTTTAATTCCTCCACCTATTCCAAATATTATTTCTCTTAAAGTCGATCCCATTGGAACCTCAATAAGTCCTGTATTTTCAATGTTTCCAGTTAGTGCAAATGCCTTTGTACCCGGACTATTTTCAGGTCCTATAGATTTATACCATTTTGCTCCTTTAGTAATGATTAAAGGAACATTAGCAAATGTTTCTACATTATTAAGCACCGTTGGTTTAGCAAAAAGTCCTTGCTCAACTGTCCTTGGGGGTTTAACTCTTGGCATACCTCTTTTACCTTCAATTGAAGCGGTAAGAGCACTTCCCTCACCACAAACAAAAGCACCTGCACCTTTATTTATTTTAATATCAAAACTAAATGTTGTCCCAAGAATATTCTCACCTAAAACACCATAACTTCTTGCTTGAATAATAGCATTTTTAAGTCTATTTACAGCAAGAGGATACTCAGCCCGCACATAAATATATCCTTCATGAGAACCGCACGCGATAGCAGCAATCATCATTCCCTCTATCACTCTATGTGGATCTCCCTCCATAAGACTTCTATCCATAAAAGCACCGGGATCCCCTTCATCGCCATTACAAACAATATATTTTATATCTGTTTGTTGTTTTTTCACCTGCGACCATTTACGGCCTGTAGGAAATCCACCACCTCCACGCCCTCTTAAATTAGACTCCTCTATTTCTTTAATAATACTCTCGCCGTCCATCTCAAATAAAGCTTTCTCAAGTGCTAAGTATCCTCCTATAGCAAAATATTCTTCTATCGAAGTTGCATCAATATGTCCGCAATGCTCAAGTGCAAGCCTTGTTTGACTTTTATAAAAAGGGATTTCCTCTTGTTTTTTATATATTTTCCCGTTTTTAGTATATGCAAGCCTCTCAACACACTCATTATTAAGGATAGTTTTTTCGAGTATTTCGGCGCAATCCTCTTTTTTAACTTTTATATATAAATATCCCCATGGCTCAATCCTTACAAGTGGTCCCATTTCGCAAAAGCCATGACATCCACTCTTTTTAATTCCAACCGATTCATCATGAGGTTCTTTTTGAAGACCTAATTCACAATCTATCCCTTTCTCCTTCATTAACTTTACAAATTCATCATAAATTTCAAGTGCACCACCTGCTATACAACCAGTACCCGCACATATAAGAATTTTTTTATGTTGACTATTAAAACTACTTTTGTATTCATTTCTTATATTAATTAAATCATCTCTATTAAGAAGCATATTAATTTCCCTCCTTAAGTGTGTTTAAAAGCTCCATTGCTTTTTGTGGAGTCATAGCGCCATGTACTTTATCATTAATAGTTATAGCAGGTGCAAGTCCGCAAGCTCCAAGGCAAGAAACCGTTTCCACTGTAAACATCAAATCATCTGTTGTAATTTTTGTTTCAGATAGTCCTAGTTCTTCTCGCATTTTATCTAAAATAGGAATAGACTTTCTTACATGACACGCTGTCCCATCACATATTTTTATAACATACATACCTTTTGGTTCTAAAGAGAAGTTATCATAAAAAGTTGCTACACCATATATTTTGGCCATACTCATTCCAAGCTTTTCTGAAAAATATGCAAATACCTCCCTAGGTAAATACCTATATATTTCCTGTGTATCTTGTAATATTGCAATAATATTACTAGGTTTGTTTTCATGATTTTCAAGTATAATATCTAAGTTACTAAAATCAATTTGTATACTCATTATTCTTCCCCCTAGGCACATTATAATTTATTATATTGTCTCAACTTTATTTTATAATAATTTTCACAATATTACAACAAACATAATTGTTACTTTTTGTATTTTTTATCCTATATAGGTATATACTAATAAATATCCTAATTAAAAACACCTCAACCTATTAGGTTGAGGTGACATAAAATACATATTAATTTTTGTTAAATTTCCATTATTATAGGTATAATTATAGGCCTTCTCTTAGTTTTTATATATAGAAATTCACTTAAAACATTTCTAATACTTGATTTAATTACTGACCACTCTCTAATTTGATTACCTAGACACGCCTCTAACTCTTTTTTACAATCTCCCTTGCTTCATTAATAATCTCATTAGATTCTTTCATATATATAAATCCTCTAGTTATTACATCTGGCCCTGCTAATATAGTATATATTTTCTCTTTCTATAGTAACTACAACTGTAAATATACCCTCTTCCGCTAAGTGCTTTCTATCACGAAGTACAATGTTTCCAACATCTCTGATACCAAGACCATCTACCATTATAGCTTCCGTTTGTATTTTTTTGTAAAATTTACATTCTCTTGGAGACACTTCCAATATTCTGCAAGTTTCTCCAATGAAGATCCTTTCTGGATTCATTCCTAGTTTTTCCGCAAGCAATGCATGTTCTTTTAAATGTCTATATTCACCATGTACTGGCATAAAATATTTAGGATGAACTAATGTATGCATTAGTTTTAATTCCTCTTGACATGCATGACCAAAAACATGAATATTTTGTGTAGTATCATATATTACATTGGCTCCCTTTTTAAACAATTCATTTATAGTATTGTATATTGCTTTTTCGTTTCCTGGAATGGGAGACGCAGAGAAAATAATAAGATCATCCTTTTGTATTTGAATACTTCGATGGGTCGATAATGCCATTCTTGTTAATGCAGCTAAAGGCTCACCTTGACCACCTAATTTTGCAAATCTCTCTAAGTCTATAATTTTCCCATCAATTGGAGTGTAATCTATTTTAAAGTCACCCGTGTGTATGATTCTACCAATAGGCGTATGTATAACAATAGTGCAAGCATCTGCTATACTATGATTAACGCTTATAAATTCTACACTGAGTTTTTCTAGTTTTATAATATCACCAGGGGTTATTACATTCAGGGTACACTGTTCTAATATTCCATGTTCTTGTAACTTTTTTTCTACAAGTCCTAACGTAAATTATGTTCCATAAACAGGAACATTGATTTGTTTTAAAACATAAGGTAATGCCCCTATATGATCTTCATGTCCGTGGGTAAGAAATATTACTTTTATTCTATCTTTATTCTATAAAAGATAAGTTATATCCGGAATTACTAAATCAACACCATACATATCTGAATCCGGAAAAGTTATTCCACAATCTATAACAATCGTCTCTTCCTTATATTCTATTGCCGTAATATTTTTCCCGATTTCTCCAAGTCCTCCTATTGGAATAACTCTAATTTTATTTCTGCCTTTACTTTTATAATTGTTACGCATTATTATCCTCATTAATTTTTTTTCATTTCGTTATAATCATTACAATTTTTCCTCAAATTTCATAAGTAATTAGAGAATTTGAAATAAAAAATCTCCACTTTGATAAGATATTCATCAGAGTTGAGATTTTTAGCCATTTCTAATTTTAACTCTTATAGAACTTACTTATTTAAAATATTTATTTTATTTTACAATTAAAACAGGACATTGAACTCTTTTCGCTACTTTATGACTAACACCACCTAGTACCATCTCTTGTAATATATTAAGACCTCGACTGCCTATAATGACTAAATCAAATGGTCCTTTATTTGTATAATCTACAATTGTTTCACCTGGATCTCCACGTAATATCTTAATTTTATAAGATACATTACTTAATTTTAGCTTTTCTTCAATAGACGAGAGTTTCCTACGTCTAGACAATTCTAGTTCTTCTTTTCCATGGGCATGAAGAACATCATTCTTCGATTGTGAAAAATCAACAACAACCACAACTTCTATAATGCATTCATTGACTAATGATGCGATGTTTATAGCTTCTTGCGTTGCTCTTAGTGAATTTTCTGATCCATCAACAGCTAGTAATATATTATTATACATACACTCACCCCTATTATATTAATGTATTTATGATATTACATTGTATTATTGTATACAGCTAATTTATCTACTAGTTTTTTGCTAGAAGAATTTAAACCTCTAATAGTGACCTTAGTATTATTCTCATAATATTTAATTATTACTTTGTCTATTGCACCAACGGCTGAACCATCCCAGATATGTGTATTTGAAAAATCAATAATAATATTTTTATCTTTTACAGTAAAATCAAAAGCTTTCACAAAACCCTCAACAGACGCAAAGAAGAGTGGCCCATTTATGTTAAATATTATATTTTTCTCCTCGGTTTGCTTAATTACTTCTATCTTTGAAATTTTAGCAACGAAAAATAGTGCACTTAATACAACCCCTGCAATAACACCTTTTGATAAATCATTTGTTGCAACTACAATGATAACAGTTGCAAGCATTACAATAGCATCACTTCTAGGCGCTTTCTTTAAATATGAGAATGATGACCAGTCAAATGTACTGATGGATACCATAATCATAATACCTACAAGAACAGGCATTGGAATTTGAACTACGAAATTTCCTAATACAATAATCAAAAACATTAAGAATACTCCTGCCACAAAAGTAGAGAGCCTACCTCTTCCACCTGATTTTACATTAATTACAGACTGCCCAATCATTGCACAACCTGCCATACCACCAAAAAAGCCTGTAATTATATTAGCAATTCCTTGTCCTCTAGCCTCTTTGTGTTTATTTCCCTCTGTTTCAGTCATATCATCTATAATTGATGATGTTAATAAAGTCTCTAATAAACCGACAATGGCTAAAGCAATTGAATATGAAAAAACAATTCTTAATGTTTCAATATTAAACGAAACATTTGGAATAGAAAACATAGGTAATGATCTCGTAATAGCACCTAGGTCCCCAACAGTTTGTAAGTTTAATCTTGTAGCCATAGACACCGCTGTTAACACAATAATAGCTATTAGTGGTGCCGGTATAGACTTAATAAATTTAGGAAGTATATAAAGAATTGAGAGTGTTATCGCTACAAAAATATATGTCATAAACGAGATTCCAATAAAATGAGGTACCTGAGCCATGAAAATTAAAATTGCTAATGCATTTACAAATCCAATCATGACTGCCCTTGGAATAAACTTCATTACTTTTGCTATTTTACATACACCAAAAATCACTTGGATAACACCTGTTAACATTGTTGCTACTAACAAATAATTTAGTCCATATTCTTTTACCAGTGGAACCATTAATAATGCCATAGAACCTGTCGCTGCTGAAATCATCCCAGGACGACCACCAACAAACGAAATAATAATTGCAATGCAAAACGATGCATATAATCCAACCATTGGATCAACTCCTGCAATAATCGAAAATGCAATTGCTTCTGGAATTAACGCTAATGCTACAACAATTCCAGCAAGAATATCTGTTCTAACATTTGAAAACCATTCTGCTTTTAATTTTTCAATCAATTTTTTATACACCTCATATTTATATTTTTGACCTTTAACTTTTATAAATGTCTAGTTTTACACATTAAAATTAGTTTAACATATATCTTCCCAAAAAGGTACCATTTTAAAACTATTTTTAAAATAAATATTATGGTATAATAAAAGAAAAGCCTTAAATATTAGGAGAACATGTATGTTAATTGGTTATATGAGACCATATAAAAATGATTTAAAATGCGAAATTCAACTAAAGAAGCTCAAAGAAGCAAATTGTGAAACAATTATTTCTGAGGAACATTCTTCAGCAAAAAAAAGAACACAACTAAAAGCTATAATAAATAATCTTAACAAAGATGATACAATAGTTGTAACAACTTTTTTTACATTAGCTGACTCAACACTCCATTTAGTTGAACTACTAGAAATAATTGATACGACAGGTGCTTATTTTAAGTCTCTTACTGAAGGGATTAACACAAGTAATACGCTTGGTTATCATTTTATTAACATTGTAAAATACCTTGTTAAATTTCAAAGCGATGTCATAAGCGAAAAAACAAAAGAAGGTTTGTATGAAGCAAAACAAAAGGGAATCACTTCAGGACGACCAAGAAAACCTGACGATAATGTAAAACGAGCTATTGTCATGTATCAAAGTAAAAAATATAACTTAACTAAAATAAAAGATGAAACCGGAATTAGCAAGTCAACATTATATAGATATTTAGAAAATTAATTTTTCAGCATAAACTAAGCCATACGTTGTAAACTGTATTGTTGTTTTTGTTTATTTAAAATAACCAGTAGTAAACCTACTGGTTATTATCTATTCAATTGCTTATTAATTTCTACAATAATGTTATAAGACAATTTTTAATTATGAATTTTTATAGATTTAAAAACTAAAACACCTGCAATTGCTGATATTATTGATGCAGATATCACACTTATTTTAGCCATAGATAATAATTCCCCTCCTGGAAAAGATAATGAAGATACAAATAATGACATTGTAAATCCAATACCACCAAGTAAACTTGCACCATATATATGTTTTAAAGTTACCTTCGACGGAAGCTTGGCAATTTTAAAATGTATTAGTAAATACGATGCTCCAAATATTCCTATTTGTTTTCCCAAAAATAGCCCAAAAATAATTCCAAGTCCAATTGGTTCTACTAAAATTTTTGAGAAACTGCTAAAATCAAAAACTACGCCTGCGTTTGCTAATGCAAATATAGGCATAATTACAAAACTAGACCAAGGTGTTATCATATGCTCAAGCTTATATAACATAGAACTTTTAAATTCTGATTTATCTTTCTTAACTGGTATAGTCATAGCAAGTAGTACCCCAGCAATAGTAGAATGTATACCTGATTTTAAAAGACTTGCCCATAGTATCAAACCTAAAAATATAAAGAGCGATACATACTTAACCTTAAATTTATTCATTAATATAAGTGTTATTACAACTATTAAGGACAGCAAAAGTGCAATAAGTGAAATTTGGTTAGTGTAGAAAATAGCAATTACGATAATAGCACCTAAATCATCAACTATGGCGAGTGCTGTAAGAAAAGTAATTATTCCCTTAGGTGCTCGCTTGCTGCCGACTAAAGAAAGTACTCCAAGTGCAAAAGCAATATCTGTTGCCATAGGAATCCCCCAACCTAAACTAGTTGGCTGATTATAATTAAATATTGAATAGATTATAGCTGGGATTATCATTCCACCGATAGCTGCCCCCACTGGCAATATAGTTTTATTAATAGACTTAAGTTCTCCTACAACTAGTTCTCTTTTTATCTCCATACCAACTACAAAGAAAAATATAGCCATTAATCCATCATTAATCCAATGTAGAATTGACATTGATAATGAAAAATCTTTATATCCAATAGTTATGTAACTATGGAGAAACTTATCATAGCTAGATGAACTTCCAGAATTAGCCACTATTAATGCAATTACAGCACAGACCATCAGAATTATACCACTGGCAGATTCATTTTTGAAAAAGCTTATAATTGGACTAGTAATCTTATTGTTTTTTTTAAAATTCATATTATCATTCCTCTCCGCTTATATTTCTTATTTTAGGTCAAAATACAATTTATTATTCCCACATGTTTTTTAGAATCAAATACAAATTTTTCTGGATTTATTTCCATATTTAACATGGATTTTTCACTGTAATAGTATGGTACTCTATGAGAGTATCCATTAATTACTTTATATTTTTAATATTGATTTAATATTTTATATATTATAGATTGTCTTATAAAAATCAAAAAAGAAAAAGTGTGAAACTCAAATAAGAGTTTCACACCCCAGAAACAGATTTCTTGGAATCAAACTATAGATTAATTTGTCCAACCGATAACAGCTATTTATATTTTAGAATACATTATATATTAACTCAGTATTCAAATTATATTCATTAATTTATTTATTATACTTTTTAAATAAACCATCCAATGCTTCCCTTAAAAGGAATGCTTCGGTTTTATCATTTGCCTTAGATAGCTCTGATAACCTATCAAGTTGTGTCTTAGTAAAATAACTTGATTTTAGTACCATACTTTCTGCCTCAGATAGACAAATTCTATTTCTACCCTCTTTTTTAGCTCTGAAAAGACCACTATCCGCAACTCTAAGAAGATCTATAACATTTTTCGAATCGCGTGGATAACTAGCAACTCCAAAACTTAGAGTAATATTAATATTTTCTGTTTTAGTTAAATTTTTTAAATCGAAGGTATTATCTGATAAATATCTTCTTATTTCTTCTAAATCCATAAAGCTTCTCTCTGCACCTTTTTTTACAAGTAACAAAGTAAATTCATCGCCACTTCTATTTATTAAATCTGTGTCAGATAAATTATTAGCAAATATAGAAATAACTTTATTAATTACTTCATCACCTATATCATTTCCATGAATCTTATTAATATTATTTAGATTATCAATATCACATGTAACTACACTAAAAGGTCCTTCATTATTTTTAATTAATTCTTTAACTCTTGATGTTATTTCCTCTATAGAAATTAGTGTTTTATCCATCATAACTTCTCCTTAAAATCCTTATTTTAATACCTCACAACTTGCCGTCATTATCATCATAGCATCATTCATTTTAGCGACTCTATCCTCATTGGTGAGTACAATCAAATAATCGCCGGGAAAAATAACGGTAGATCCTTTTGGAAGTATCTCATGTTCTCCTCGCTTAACTGTTACTAATAAGCAATGAGATGGCCATATGACATCTTTAATTTGTTTTCCATCTAAATCTGATCCCATACAAACAACAAATTCCAGTATAGCCTTGTTTCTCTTATTACCAAAGGATATCTTTTCTCCTTGATTATGTAGAAATTTTTCAAGTAACGATTCATATATAGGTTTTGATGCCAAAATATCAGCCACAATATACGCAACAATAGATACAACAGATAAAGAAAGCAATTGACTAAAAGAACCTGTCATTTCAGTAAGTAGAATGATTCCAGTTATAGGTGCTCTAACCACAGCTGTGAAATATCCTGCCATTGCAAGTATTATAAAGTTATTAATATACATGCTATTAAAATGCGCAAAATGTACAAGTGTTATCCCGTAAACATTTCCTATTAAAGCTCCAATAGCAAGAAGTGGAAGAAAGATTCCTCCTGGTGCACCCGATCCAAAACTTAGCATAGTGAATAAAAATTTTACAAAAACTAGAATTACTAAAATTGTTAAAGATGGATTTCCTGTAAATAGCGAGGTTATTAGTTCGTGACCTCCACCTAATGCTTGTGGTAATAGAATTCCAAGTATAACTGAAATTAACAATGGTACTACCATTCTCATTTCTTTAGGTAGCCATGTTTGAGCTACATATATGTCCTGAGTTTTCAGGAGAATTTTATTAAACAAAACCCCTAAAACTCCAACAATAACACCTAGTATAATCAAATAAAAATAAAACTTAAGTGGCAATATAGATAAATTTTTCATTACAAAAATTGGTTTTAGGCCCAAAAAGCTACTTGCTACAAAATCAGCTGATAATGCCGCAGATAATGCAGACAATAAAATTAAAGGTGAAAAGTTTTTATGAACCTCTTCTAAGGCAAACATTGCTCCAGCAAGTGGTGCATTAAATGCAGCTGACAGTCCTGCACTAGCTCCGCTTGTCATAAGATATTTTTCTTCAATCTTTATTCTTTTAAAGACTTTACTAAATCCTTGACCAACGGCTGCACCTAATTGAACCGATGGGCCTTCCCTTCCTAAAGAAAGACCTGATCCGATTGAAAGAACTCCTCCAAAAAATTTACCAATTATAACTCTCCACCAAGTCATATCAAGTTTTCTAAGTAAAACTCCTTCCACTTGAGGGATTCCACTTCCAGTAATCATCGGTTCATGTTTAACCATTAGTCCTACAATATATCCTATAAGTATTAACACACAAATCCATGGTAAAATAAGTACTGGGGTTATAGATATAGTTTTGTAAACATAAGTTACAAAAATTCCTGCTTTTTCAAGTGTATAACGATACAATACGACTAATAAACCTGTAATAATACCTACCCCTATTCCTTCAAACACGAGCTTTAATCTAAGACTACGCCAGTTGAATAAAGAATTATAGGTATTGTGTTTGTTTTTTGATTCCATTTTTCTGCCCCCATTGCTAGATAAAAACAATTATTATTTATATTTCAAATTCTATAAAGCATATAATTAGATTATGTTATTATATATATAATAACATATAACGACGTATATATATATGTTATTATATATACGTCGTTATATATATGCTATAGTACTTTTTCACATTCTATACACTCTTTTCTAGTCACTAATTTAATAATTATAATAAGAAAGAACAAATATAAAAAGAGAGGTGAAGTATATTCAATGTTTGCTAAGTATAATTTTACAGAAATTTTAAATGCAATTGAGAAAGACTCCTTTCCAAACAAATCTGATTGTTGTGTAATTGTTTATTACTTTGAATGTTTTTTAAAAGTAAAATACAAAAGAAAATTTACAATTGATGCATATATCAAAGATGTGGAGCAATATATTAATTGGTATTTTTCAAAAAATACGCAAAAATTTTCTATATTAAGTAAAGAGAGCTCTAGTCAATATGAATCTTATTTGCAATATATAAAAATGTATAAAAAAAATACCATAACATATAAAAAAGTAGCTTTACGTAAGGTTTACAAATTTATAATTCAATTTAATCAACAAAATATTAATGAAGAATTTGATAATCATACCAAAACAAATAGAAACCAATACAACTATTTAACAAGATCATATATAAAGCTATAATTCATTTATTATACCTGTTAATATGATGAAACAATCCTTTTATCATTATTGAAATACATCACCAAATATTTATTCATTTCCCTGAACAAATATCATTCAGAAAAATATTAATAACCTTATCACTATTATTTTGACTTGTTATTATATGTTTCTTGCATTATCACAATATGATATTCTTGCATTAAAGCGTTACTATCATTGTGATAACTATACTCTACATTTCGCTAAAACCATTTATTATCAACATTATATATCTTTTTTTATTTATATTTTTTATATTTTTTATATTTTTCTAACTTAACTTCTATTTTTAAAAGTATTCATTTCTTTTTTTTGCATAATTTTATTATCATAAATTGCAGTATTTCGAATTTTGTGTTATTATAAGGAAATATATTTTTTATATACCATATTATAAAAAGTAGGAGGAATTTATGGAAAGTATTATTAATACAGTTAGCGATCTTATTTGGAGTAATGCCCTCATATATCTATGTCTGGGTACAGGTATCTATTTTTCTTTTAGAACTCGTTTTCTTCAAATAAGGCATCTTAAACACATGGTAAAATACTTATTTAGTGGTGGAGACTCTAGTCACGGTGTATCTTCCTTTCAAGCCTTCGCAATGTCAGTTGCTGGACGTGTTGGTACGGGTAATATAGCAGGTGTTGCAACAGCTATAGCTATGGGCGGTCCAGGTGCTATTTTTTGGATGTGGGCTATTTCATTTCTTGGTGCAGGTTCTTCCTTTATAGAATGTACTCTTGGACAAGTTTATAAAGAGGACGTTGATGGAGAATATCGTGGTGGGCCAGCCTACTACATAGAGAAGGCTATGGGCAAAAAATGGTACGCAATTATATTTGCGGCTGTAACTGTAATCGGCTTAGGATTTTTTGCTCCCGGAGTCCAGTCAAATAGTATCGCAGCTAGTGTAAAGAATGCCTTTGGTGTTCAAACAAATATAACAGGCATCGTAATAGCTGTTTTACTTGCTGTTATTGTATTCGGAGGCACAAAACGACTTGGGAAAGTTGCTGAAATTGTAGTACCTTTTATGGCACTTGCATATATATTGGTTGCTTTATTAGTACTCGCAGTAAATATTACTGCACTTCCACATATGTTCACCTTAATCATTAAAAGTGCCTTTGGCGCTGAACAAGCTTTTGCAGGTATCCTTGGATATTCAATTCAATGGGGAGTCAAAAGAGGAATCTACTCAAATGAAGCTGGCCAAGGAACTGGGCCACAATCATCTGCTGCTGCAGAAGTATCCCACCCTGCTATACAAGGCTTAGTCCAAGCTTTTGCAGTCTATTTTGATACGTTATTTGTATGTTCTGCAACTGCATTCATGATTTTATCAACAGGTAGCTACAATGTTATAAACCCCGCTGGTGGATTTATAATAGCAAATATTCCAAAAGTAGCTATAGGACCTGGTTATACCCAATTGGCGATTGGTACGGTAATTGGAAAGTTTGGAGGTCCTTTCGTTGCTATTGCATTGTTCTTCTTTGCTATTACAACACTTATGGCATACTATTACATAGCAGAAACAAACCTAACTTATTTAGTAAAAGATTCTAAATATAGCAAGGTATTTATTAATGTTCTACGAGTTGGGATACTCGCTTCTACTTTCTATGGATCCATTAAAACAGCAGAAATCGCTTGGGCACTTGGTGATATTGCTGTTGGTTCTATGGCATGGCTTAATGTTATTGCCATATTAATACTTGGGAATATTGGTATTAAGGTTTTGAAAGACTACGAAAACCAACTTAAAATGGGAAGAAACGAAAAAACATTTATATTTGATCCTAAAAAATTAGGAATCAAAAATGCAGAAGCCTGGTATAGAATTAATGAAAGAAAAACTAAAAGAGATAGAAAAGAAGAAGAAAAAATTTCTTAAAAGAAAAATCCAGTAGAATAATTTAATTATTCTACTGGATTTTTTTATTTTTATACTATTTTCCCTATGGTTTTTTTACATCTTTAACATCAATATTCTCAATATTTTTTTGGATTATAGATCCTTTTCCGCTTGCCATATTTGCAAGTACCATACTCATTATGCCTTCCATTGCATTAGGTGTTTTTCCATCAACACCACCCATTATTATAGTTTGAGGTACAAGTGGTGACTTACTTATCTTTAACGCCTCTGCAAATGCTATCATAACACTTTGCCTAACTTGTAAATCTGGGCCACCATATGCCTCGACCAAAGCCTTAGCTGCAGCTCCCTTTGCAATTCCTACCTTTGTTTCTTGCTCAGCTGTAGCATCTGCAACTGCTTTAATATTTAATGCTGTTGCCTTTCCAACTGTTTCAAGTTTAAATGATTCTGCTTTTGCTTGAAGTTCTACCTGCTTCGCATTAGCCTCAGCGGTAAGTTCAATAGTCTTCGCCTGGGCTGCAGCTTGTGCTTCTCTTGTATACCTTTCAGCATCCGCTTCTTGAGTTCTCTTGTATTTGTCAGCTTCTGCAAGTTTTTGAGTTTTAAGCGCTAACTGCTCTGCGAGTCTTAACTCAGATTTACCCTTATTATCAGCAACTTCTATATCAATACTTGATTGTGTAAGAGCTGATTGAGCCATTGCTTTTGCTTCTGCCTCATTTAACTCTCTTTGTTTTTCAGCAGATTTTTGTTTAGCTTCATTCGTCTTAATTTCTTCCATAGCTACTTGTCTATCTCTTAACTGTGCAAGGATTTTTTCGATTCTTGTATCACTAGCAGACGCAGCTGGTGTTCCAATTAGTACTTCTTGTAGCTCTAAATCATATAGTTTAAACTTAGTTTTCATTTCATCTGCTGCCTGTTGTTGAATCTGACTCCTATCTTGAACTAGTTCTATAAGAGTTTTTGTTTGTCCGATATTCTTAAAGTAACCAGCTACCATTGGATCGAGAGATTGTTCTATAAGCATTTTAATATCCCCAAACCTTTGTATAACTGATGATGCCTTTCTATAATCAATATTAAATACTACGGTTAGTGGTAAATTAGGCTCAAAAGCATCTTTAGTAATTAGACTAATTTCTTTTAAATTATCATCCAACTTGTGTACTCCACTTTGACCACTAATCCATTTAAGTATTACATTAGTAGTAGGCACTGGAACAACTTTACCAGCGTAAGTATTAAATGCATACTTTCCTGGCATCATAGAATCTCTCCAAATACCCTTTTTACCTTGCTCTACCAGTTCTCCATGAGAGTAACCCGTTCCTGAAACATCTTCGCCTTTATCACCAAAATAACTTACAACAACCCCTACATAACCAATATCTATTATACTTTTAGGTACTATATCAACAGTTGCAAACATTCTATTAATAAAATAAACTCCATCAGTAAGAACTTGCATCTGCTTACCTTTTCTACCATCTGCAGCTAAAAATTTCTCTGGTTCTTGAAAATTATTGTGATAGAACTCATTTTCTATACCATCACCAACAATAGGTGCTATAATCGCTCCATTATCAGGCGTTGGCCCCTCATTAATAGTTACAATACCTATCGTATCATGACTGACTGACTTATTACCTATTTTTTTATAAACAGCGTCTATTTCACTACCATCATCCCGCTGACTATATTGCTCAGAAACCTTTGAACTTGATATAATTACCGGATTAAATCCACTATCCTTAACTAAATCGCTTCTCATTGTTTCTATTTGAGCTGTTTCATCTTTTGAGGTATATATTGAGTGTACTCTATCCTTTGTAATTATAATAAATTGAGCCAAATTAAATGCGTAAGTACCCTCACGAAGAATTTGCCTCTGTGGTCCCTTTTGTCCTCCATTATTCAAAAATGCTACAACGTCTTGAAATGACTTACTTTGTGGTATAACCTTACCTAAAGTTTGGCCCTCCCCTAAATCTTCCCCAGACCTTGAAAACACGTAAGCTATTTGTCCTTGTGGTATAGTTACAAGCCTTACCTTTTTAACTTTATATTTAAAAGGTGTTTTGAAGTGAACACCAGCCCTTAATACTTCTGGTTGGTAACCTGCTTCTCCTTTAAGTGCTATAAGACCATCAGCTGGCACTGATCCACCTGAGCTCCACCATTTTTCAACAATACCTACTTCATCTGATCCTATGCTTGTAGCCCCTATGCCATAAATAATTAAAATTAGTACTACAATTACTATACCTGCTATAATTAATAATGTGTACGGAATCATAATTTTCCCCCTTTATAATTTATATTTTATTATATAAATGATATTAACATACTATTGTACTATATGTTGACATTTTTAAAATAGTATTCATCTTGAAGTTCTTACTAACAAGTAATTGTCCTTTTTCTTTAAGGGTGGTATTCTAAATTATATACATTAATATTTAATAATAATAAATCCAATTTGAATATAATCAATCATTTTAAATACAAATTATATAAAGAAAGTAGGTTTCAAAGTGAATCGTTATAAAGCAACATTAATTTTAATCTTAGCCTCTAGCATCTCTCTCCTTAGCTATCCATTTCATATAACTTTTATAGGCGGCCTTATTTATAGTGGGAGTTGTGCTTCTATGATTGGTGGATTTGCTGATTGGTGGGGTATAAACAAATTACTAAAAAAAACTATTCCAAAGAATAAACAAAATATTTTCGATGGTCTATCTAATATGGTAAGTGATGAATTATTATCTAAGGATACATTAATAAAATTAATTAGTAAATATGATACTTCAAAACTCGTTATTGAATTAGTAAAAGATAATGATGAAATCGAAGGTATAAAAAATATACTAAGATTAATGATAGAAGATAATGTTAAAAAAACAAATAAAGATGAGCTTTTAGACATTGCATCTAGTCTAACTATTAACCTTTTGAAAAAGACCGATTTACATAAATTAATTAGTTCAATTATTGAAGTTTGTTTAGAAACTGAATATAAGGATAAAATTTATTATTTTATCCTAGATGAAATAATACTCTATTCTCAAAATGACAATTTTAAGGATATACTTATTAATTTTATAATTAATGCACGTTCTTCATATGAAGGCGAAAGCAAACGAAAAAAATTCATTGATAAATTTAAGGGCAATAATAGTTTAGCAATTGGTATTCAAGAAAAAATCAAATATTTCCTCGGTAATATGAAAGAAACTGATAATGAGAATAGATTACTACTTAATAAGTGGATTTATGATAAGTTAGATGATTTTAAAAACAATAGTACTTACAAGTTGAAAATTAAAAACTGGAAATTAAAACTCTTAAAGAACGTTAAACTTAGAGAATACATTAATATTATTTTTGAAAACACAAGTAATAAAATACTTCAAAATGAAGATTTATATAATAAACCTTTTATTATCATAGATAATTGGATAAATGATTTAGAAGATAATTCTGATACTCAGAAGAAAGTTGACTTATTCCTAAAAGATATATTATATAAATTAATAGAGGATAAACATAAAAATGTTGGAAAGATAGTAAAAGAAAATCTTAGTAAATATACAGATACAATGCTAATTGACTTAATAGAATCAAGTGCTGGGAATGACTTACAACTTATACGAATTAATGGATCACTTGTGGGTGGTATAATTGGTATTGTAATATATATTATCAAGTACAGTATAGGAGTTTAAATATTATGAAAAATAAAAAAATTGCAGATCTATCAGTTGCCTGTTTAATATCATTAGTTATAATAATTAATCTTATTAAGATAAATTTTGGAAGTAATGAGTATATTGAAATGTTAAGTTTTATCATTGAATCAGCACTCGTTGGCGCTATTGCTGACTGGTTTGCTATAACTGCATTATTTAAAGAACCATTTTTGGTAGGAAAAATACCTATAATTGCGACTCATACTACTATAATATCTAAAAACAGAGAAAGCATAGTTAATGCTGTAGCTAATATGGTTCAAAATGAATTACTAAGCGAAAAAATATTAAAAAATAAGATAAAAGAAATTAATATAGCTGATCGGTTACTTGATTTCATATATAAAAATATAAGTATAAAAAGTCAATTATATGAAAAACTAATAGACTATTTTATAGTAAAGCTAACTTGTATGGATACCTTAAAATTTGCTTTATGTTTGGAGACCAATCTGGGTGTTTTTGCCCATCCCCCCGAAAAGGTGGAATAAGCAAATTCTCTGAAAAACTTTTTAAATATTCTATGCCAAGTTATAAATGGGTAACACCTACAAATGTGTAAAACCGATAACTTGATGGAACTTATTAATATAATAAAGAGGTAGCGTTCGCAAAAATGATATTTCGTACGCTAAGAAAAATACAACCCTATAATTGTAAATTTTTCACTTAACAAATTTCAGGTTAGCTTATTTTTTATATAGATTCAGATATTAAATTTATTACAGATTTAAACTGTATTGTGCATTAAGTGTAAATATAGTATTATATAATTAGAAATAAAAACACAGTTTTGGTTGGTAGTCCAAACCTATCTATATGGGTATAGATAGCAGTATCCTTCCCTCCTGGGGTCGTCCATTTTCTATATTCAGTTTTACATATCAGGAGGAGATTTAAAATGGAAGTTAGTATTAAGTTTACTGTATTTTTTGAAGGTATGTTTTGGGTAGGTGTTTTTGAGAGAATATCCGAAAAAAAATATGAAGTTTCAAAAGTTGTATTTGGTTCTGAGCCAAAAGATTATGAATTGTATGATTTTGTATTAAAAGAATTTTGTAATTTAAGGTTTAGTAACTCTTTATCAATTAATGAATTTAAAAATAAAAAAATAAATCCTAAAAAACTTCAAAAACAAATTAAGAAACAAACAGAAAATAATGGAATAGGAACTAAAGCACAACTCGCTATGAAATTGCAGCAAGAAACAAACAAGGTAGAAAGAAAAAAGATTTCAAGAGAAGAAAATGAACAAGAAAAAGAAAGGCAATTTGCAATACATGAGCGGAAAAAGAAGGAAAAACATAGAGGCCATTAATTTATAGTGACCTCTATGTTTTTCCTTCTTTTGAATTCAGTATTAATAATTTCAAAAACAAATGTAATCCTTTAAGCAAAAAATCACATTCGTAAAAATAGCATAAATCGTTGATATATATAGGCTTATAGTAGATTTAAGTAAAATCTTTTTCCTTATTGTACATTTGAATGTATTGTTTTATGTAATATATGCAAATACATTACATTGATTATCTAAGTCAAAGTGGACATTTTAAATAGTTAAATCTTTAAATAAACCATATTAAAACCTAAATTGTTATATTTAGGGGGCCGTATTTTTCTTAGCGTACGAAATATCATTTTTGCGTACTCTACCCCTTAAATAGGTTTGTTATTATTAAATTGATTCATATTCTTTAACTCTTCTATAAAAAGTATTATTTTTCATATCAACAAGTGCCATAGCTTTTACAGCAGTTATATTACCTTGCTTCCACTTACTATAAACAGCTTTAAAGTTTTCATCAATAGGTATTTTTTTTCTTCCAAATTTGATTCCTTTTTTCATCGCAATGCTAATACCTTCCTTTTGTCTTTCTTTTATTCTTGTACGTTCATCCTCCGCCATATAACTTAGTAACTGTAGTATCAAATCAACCATTAAACCTTCTATACCTTTCATATTCTTATATTTTGTTGTATTAAGCAAAGGCATATCTAAAACAATTATATCAACTTCTTTATTTTTTATAAGATCCTTCCACTCATCTAAGAGCATTTGTTTATTTCTTCCTAATCTATCAAGCGATTTGATGTATAAAATATCACCACTTCGAAGAATACGTTTCATTAACTGGTATTCAGGTCTCTTAAAATCTTTACCACTCGCTTTTTCTATAAATATGTATTCATCCTGTATTCCAAGGTCTTTAGCCGTAGAAACTTGTCTTTCTACAGATTGGTCTTTACTACTTACTCTTGCATAAAAAAAACTTCTCATCCTATGTAGCTCCTTCTTAAACTTTATATGAAAATCATAATAACACTTCAATAAGTATACATTCTATTTGAAATGTTTCATATATAAAAATGTTGAAGTTTTGACATATAAAAAGTATAATAATATCACCATTTCAAAAGGTATACTTTTTGAAATACACTAATGGACAAGAAAGGTGAATATATGGATACTGAGCAAAATAACACTGAACAAAAACGCCTTAGAATTCTTGGCGAAAATGAATTAGAAAGTATTTATGGCAGACCTTGCTTTACTTATGAAGACCGATACGATTATTTTTCGCTTTCCAAACCGGAGAAGGATTTATTAGAGGTATTGCGCTCAACTAAATCCCGAGCTTATTTTATATTGCAACTAGGTTATTTTAAGGCCAAACGCCTGTTTTTTATCTTCGACTTGAATGAAGTTCAGGAAGACCTTAACCATGTGTTACAGCAACATTTTTACAATACTAAAATGGTTGATATGAGTTCAATTGATAAGTCTACCAGGCTAAAGCAACAACAAATGATACTTCAACTATTCACCTACCATATTTGTGATTCTGAAATACGAGAACAATTGGATAAAAAAGCTTGTACGGCGGTAGCTGTATGCGGTAAACCAATATTTATTTTTCGTGAAATTATCAATTATTTATCTGAGCATCATATTGTTATTCCAGGGTATAGCCTTATGCAAGAAACAGTAGGCAAAGCAATAAATTACGAACAAAATCGGTTAATTACTATTATGAAAAATCAATTGAAACAATTTGATCTTGAAAACTTGAAGAAGCTATTAACAGATTCTGAAGGATTATATGAAATAACACAACTTAAACATGAGCCAAAAGATTTTAGTGTTGGTGAAATAAAGCGTGAAATCAACCGTGGCCAGCAAATACAACTTTTATATAAGATTGTTAAGAACTTGCTTCCGACATTAGGTATTTCTAACGAAAGTGTAAAATATTATTCCTCATTGGTAGATTATTACTCTGTATACAAACTCAAGAGATTTAATGAATGGATAGTATACATTTACCTATTATGTTTTATTTATCACAGATATCAACGGATGAATGACAATCTTATAAACACTCTCATTTATAACGTAAGGCATTATATTGATGAAGCTAAATGCACAGCTAAAGAGCAAATATATGTGCTCGCTACAGAGAGCAATCAAAACATGAAAAAGGTTGGTCTGGTACTTAAGATATTTACAGATGATAGAATGGAAATTAATACACCATTCAGGGATGTCCAGGCTAAGGCTTTTTCTATTTTAGAACGTCAAAAGCTTGTAGATATAACTGATCAAATTGTCACAAATGTCAAATTTGATGAAACTAATTTTCAATGGGAACATATTGATAAGTTATCTCTCCAGTTTAAGCGACATTTACGCCAGATACTTTTAATGGTTTATTTTGCAGCCACTTTAATTGACGATCCATTAATTGATGCCATAAATTTTATGAAAGAGGCTTTTATCAAGAACAAATCACTTTCACAATATCCATATGATGATTTGCCAAGTCAATTTATACCTGATGGAATAACACAGTATATTTATAAACAAGACAACAACGGGCAAAAAGTTTTAATAGTGGATCGCTATGAATTTTTAGTCTATCGTCTCTTAAGAAATAGTTTGGAAGCTGGGGATATTTTTTGCCCAGACAGTGCTAGGTTTCGAAGCTTTGAGGATGATCTGTTAGATAACTGTCAATGGCAGCAGAAAGAAAAGTTGATAGCTGAGGCTGGTTTAAGCATTTTTAATAAACCTATACTCAATCATTTAATGGAACTTGAGGATAAATTAGAAACTCGTATTATAGAGGTCAATCAACGAATTGCATCAGGTGATAATGAACATCTTCTAATAAAAAAACGTGGATTAAACACCCATTGGACACTTCCGTATGTAAGTGACCCTGAATCTACCAATCATTCATTTTTTGCTGCATTAAATCAGATTGATATTGGGAGCGTTTTGCATTATGTTAATCAGCATTGTCAGTTCATTGACGCATTTGAACATGTTTTGGGACGTTATGCCAAGCAGACCAAGGAAAATCGAGTTATAGTTGCGTGTCTGACTGCTTGGGGCACAAATATGGGACTAGGTAGGATGGGTGAAATTTCAGATATTAGTTTTTCTTTGCTCTCTGCTACATCTGATAGCTTTATTAGATTGGAAACTCTTAAAGAGGCAAATGATCGTGTAAGTAACGCTACTGCTAAGCTACCAATATTTAGACACTATGATATTGATGAAGTCATCCATTCAAGTAGTGATGGACAAAAATTTGAAACTAATATTAACACCATTAATTCTCGCCACTCGCCTAAATATTTTGGGCTTAAAAAAGGAATTGTATCTTACACATTGGTAGCTAATCATGTACCTGTTAATGCTAAAATCATTGGTGCTAACGAGCATGAAAGCCATTATGTCTTTGATATTCTATATAACAACACAAGTGATATCCAGACTGATATTCATTCTACTGATACACATGGAGCCAATGAAGTTAATTTTGCTATTCTACACTTTTTTGATTATCGTTTTGCACCTCGGTATAAAGACATCTACAATAAAGTAAGTAAATCTTTTTATGGATTTAATCAGCCAAGTCACTACGGCGATATATTAATAAAACCTGTAAGAAAAATCAATACTGATTTAATTGTGGAAGAGTGGGAGAATATTCAGCGTATAATATTGTCACTTGCTCTTAAGTCAACAACGCAGAGTATTATAATTGGAAAGCTCAGTGCTTATGCACGTAAAAACAAAACCAAGAGCGCATTATGGGAGTATGACAATATCCTTAAAAGTTTATATTTTCTTGATTATATTGATTCTTTGCCACTACGTAAAAATGTACAACGTGCACTAAATAGGGGCGAGAGTTATCACAAATTGCGCAGAGCTGTATCTCATGCAAATTTCGGGAAATTACGCTTCAAAACAGAACAGGAACAACAAATATGGGGTGAATGTAGTCGTCTATTAGCAAATTGCATCATTTATTATAATGCCAGCATATTATCTAATATGTTAGACTACAGAGAAAGTAATGGTCAAGATTTAGATGTGTTAAAACATATTTCTCCAGTTGCATGGCAGCATATTAATCTCTATGGTCGATATGAGTTTAATAAAACCCCTGAGCCTATCAACATGGATGTAATCATTCAGAAACTGGCTCAGCTCCAGGTATTACCTGATTAGTAATTTGCCTATTCCACCTTTTCGGGGGGATGGGCAAAAACACCCAATATGAATTAGCTACTTGGAAGACTGCCACTGTCCAATATAACTATCATATATCTGTGGATAAAATGAACTATAGCGTACCTTATGAATACATTAAACATAAAGTAGATGTACGTATTACACGCAATGTAATAGAGATCTTTTATAATAATAACCGTATATGTTCACACCCTAAATTACATGGCCGAGAAGGCCAATATAATACTGTAGAAGATCATATGCCTGAAGATCATAAAAAGTATATTACATGGAATTCAGAAAGATTTATTTCTTGGGCTGAAAGTATTGGCTACAATACTAGCATAGTAATAAAAGCAATTCTTTCTGTTCACAAGATAGAACAACAAGGTTATAAAGGGTGTATGGCATTATTAAAGTTAGCAGATAAATATTCTATTAATAGGCTTGAAGCTGCTTGCGAAAAAGCATTATCTTACACGCCAAAACCTGGATATAAGAGCGTACAAACAATTTTACAAACAGGTCAAGATAAAATTTTAAAAGAGGAAATTAGCACAAAAAGTAGTGATTCTGATGATTTTGGATTTACTAGAGGTGCAGACTATTATGGGAGGAATTCATAATGGTAAATGAACCTACGGTTACAAAATTTAATGAATTAAAACTTAATGCTATGGCAGAATCCTATCGCAATCAGTTGCTAGATCCAGCCTTTAGGGATCTGTCCTTCGAAGAGCGTTTTGGTCTTATTATTGACACAGAATGGTCTAGGAGGCAAAACAATAAGTTAACAAGGCTTATCCGTAAGTCAGAGTTTAGTTTAAATGATGCCTGCATTGAAAATATAGAATATCATGCAGATAGGAAGCTTGACAAACCACAGGTTACAAGATTATCTACCTGCAATTATATCCAAGAGAAGCATAATATAATCATTTTAGGTGCTTCAGGAGCAGGTAAAACATATAGGCATATGGAAACGATTCGTGTAAAAAACCATAGCAGGAGTAAAAAATTGTAAATTATGTCGTTTATCCATTGAAAACACTTAGATATATTAGTTTATGATTAAGTTTTTTAGTCACCTTAAATACTTATATAGATAGTTTTATGTAGGATAAACCTGTAAATCTTATTTATTAAGTCTCTTTTTTGATGCAAACTGTCTATATAAAGTATGTTATATAGACAGTTTCGGATATATATCTAGCTTAAATGTAAATATTTTACTCATACCATGGTTTTTTACAAGAATCGGTGCCATACCCCATGTTATTCAAATATTTCATTTCTCTTAACATATAAAGTTCCAATATACATCAATAGCAAAAATATGGAACAAATGTACAAATAACATATATATCCAGATGAAGTTACTGTATTAAAACGATTTGCGATACCATAATTAAGAGGAAAAAAAACATCTAACTTGTAATATAGCTTATTTGAAGTTAAACTAATGAGGGCTAAAATAATTGAAAATAAAAATCCATAATAAGCTTTTTTTGTAATGATAGAAATTAGTATTTGTAAAATTAATATTCCAAAACACGATATTATATTAAGTATTAACATAATAAGTAACAGAATTAAAGGACTTACATATTTTATAATACTAATATTCATTTCAGCTGAACTTATAAGGTAATAACTAAAGGAACCATCTAAATGAAATTTAAAGAAAAAAACTATTAATGAAATTCCATATAGACATATATAATAAAAGAAAGAGAATAAAAAAATAAATACAAACTTTCCTTTCAACCAAGATTGCTTGTTACCAAATCGATAAATTGCATAAATATATCCGTTGTTAAGTTCGACATTAGTCATTCTACCAAAAATAAATAGCACTATTAATATAGGTAATAACCATTTTAACAATTGAAAAAAGGTGTATTCATTTCCTGGTCCTCTGAACGCTAAAAACATTGCATCTTCTAAAGATATATAGGTTTTTCCTGATACAATGAAAGCATTAATTTCAGAAATACTACTAACGATAATTACTATAAATGAAAGTATAATTAAGGATATGTTCGAAATATTGAAAAATATTGCAAAGTCTTTTTTTAAAATTTTAATCAATAGCTTCAACATTTTCCTCCATGAAAAATTATTTTAATATAAACACATCTAATTATAATGAAATTAAGTTGTTTTTTATGTAATGATTAAGTATAAAGCAACACTATAAAATCATAAAAAGGTTAGTGCTGAAGTGAAAGTACCCCCTTATCCATTTCATATACATGATCACATAAAATTTCAATGTCTAAAGGATTATGACTTGCCATTAGTATTGTAGTTCCATTTTCTTTAATTTTTTTTAAAAGAGAATGGATAATCTTAACTCCATCTTTATCTAATCCATTGGTTGGTTCATCAAGAATTAGCAACTCAGGATTTTCCATTATAGATTGTGCAATTCCAAGCCTTTGCTTCATACCTAATGAATATTTTTTTACAGCTTTTTTGTCATAAGGATCAAGTCCAACATCAGTTAAAGATTTTATTATCATATCATTAGTAATAATTCCTTGTATATCTGCTAGTATCTTTAAATTTTTAAAACCACTATATTGAGGGAGAAATCCTGGGTTTTCTATAATAAAACCTGTCTTTTCTGGAAAACTTACATCTTTGTTTATTTTTTTGCCAAGCACTTCAATTGTGCCTGATGTTGGTATTACAAAACCGCAGATAGCCTTAAAAAGCATGCTTTTACCTGAACCATTTCTTCCAATTATTCCAATAGTTTGACCTTTTTCTATACTAAGATTAATAAGGTTTAGAATTGTATTTCCTTTGATTTTTTTAGTTAGATTTGTAATTTCAATTATATTCATTTTAATTTTCCCAACTGTCAAGAATTTTTCTTGCTTTAAGTTAGGTCTCCTTTCTTTATGTTTGTATTATTTTGGCCTTGTTAATTATTTATTCTAGTATCTAAATCAATTCTTTTGATTAGTGCTAGTCCAACGACTTTCAACACTATAGAGATCAATCCAAAATATAAAAATGAAAAAAGTAACGAATTTAAAAAATTAGCAGCAGTTATTTTATCAAACGTATGGTTTTGTAAAAGTACATTTTTTATTAATGTAAATTTATCTAAAGTATTATCTAAAAATTGTTTTTTATATATGATGAGAGAAAAAAATATAATAATTTCTATTGATATAAATCCGACAGCAGTATTCTTTGATGTCACGTTTATTATAAAATTCAATAAACCTATAACAATTAGATAAAATGTTAAAAGACCTATTGAAATAAGCACTGATTGTAATGGAGCAAACGTTAATATCAGTTCCTTTGATAAATTAAAAATTACGTTAAAATTATAATTAGTAGAAGACAAAATAACAATATTACTATTCCATAAATTTTTCATATTGAATTTTATAATACCTGAAATAACAATAAGTAAAATTATCAATATATTCAAAAAAATAGCACTAAGTATAATGCATAATACCTTAGACATGTACCAGTTTAATCTTGAACCGCATCTTAGCATCATAAAAGATTCATTTGATTTAAACCTTCCCAAATCTATTATTAGTAAAAGAAAACAATTCGTGATAATAAAAATAATATTAAGAGGATTATTTATTATATACATAATAAAATTATATATATTGAAATTATCTAAATTAAAATTAAATTTATACTTAGCTATGGTAGATATACTAGAAAAGATTAGAATAATAATAGCAAATACAATGATTTTTATTCTTACTTTATTTAATATATTAATTTTAAAAGATTGAATTGTAGAATTAATTATAATATTACACATAGATTTCTCCCTTTTTAAAAAATCCAAAAACAAACAAAATTAGACTTACTAAAGATAAGATAATCATTTGTCCTATGATAGTGAAAATGGTAGCGTTAGGCACATATGAAGGAACAAGACACGTTAATGGTAATAAAAATTCAAGATTTACAAAGTCAATAAAAAAAGTATACATAATTGCAAAGATAAATGGACATGCTATGGTAATATACTTGTTATTTGTTATCGAAGATATAGCTAATCCTAGGGAAGCGTAGGCCCCTCCAAATAAAAAGTTAAAGCCTATGATCATTAAACAATATATAAGAGGACTATACATAAACACTGGTTCAAAGTAACCTTTAAATGTCTGATTTGAAATATATAAATTAAAATTCGTACAAAACGGGAAAAATATAGCTAATATCCCCAAAACTATTATTAGTGTACATGAAAGCAAGATTCCACCAGCAAGAAAATTGGAAATAAATCGTGATAATAAGTATTTTTTAGTTGTTGTTTTGGAGAGAATGTAATTTAAGTAATTGTTGTCTCTTTCTGTAACATAAGAAGTTGATAATGGTATTTGCACTATTATGAAAGTGAGCAATATATATATTGCTCCTGAACCGTCTCCAGATGCTTTAGTAAATAGATTAATCACATCCGTTCTAGAACTAAATATAGAAGGTAGAGTGCCATAAAATGATGCTACTATTCCTGTTATTAAAGCTAAAAGAAACGAATATGAGAATAAACCTCTTTTTAAATCTATTTTAATTAGTTTTAACATATTTAAACTCCTTTATATATTCCAGAATCATTTAAATTAATAATTTTATACAAAAGTATATAAATATAAAAGCACTAGCTGAGTGCTTTTATATTTATATTGCATTTTAATTTTTTATTTTGGAGCAAGATCTGGAGACCAAGTCCCTTGTGATTGTATTGTAGCGGCTTCAAATACACTAGTTTCCATCATTAACCTATAGCTTTTACCTGATATGTTTTGACCTGAGTTATATGGTATTATGACTCTACTCCCTGTAGTTGTTTTAATCTCACCTGATACATTACTTGTACCAAAATCTATTGTTGAATATAGTGTTTTACCACCACCATTACTTGTATTATTGTTCACAGCACTTTCTGCACTAACCTTTGCTGCTGGATTTGAATAAGCATTGCCTCCAACCCTTGGAACATATAGATTATATGATGGTGTGTTTCTAGTTAATGCTGATGTTGCTACAACTGAAAAAAATGTACTACTTGTAATTGCTAAACAAGTACATAAAGCCCCTGTTTTTAATAAACTTTTTAAATTCATTTTACTTCCCCCCATTTTATAATTTTTTATAACAAAATTTAAGATATATCTTGATGTAAGAATCCTACAAACCAAATTCTACTAGATTTTTAACAAAAAACAATAAAAAATACATCAAAGGTATATTTCTATGCATAACATCTCTAATCTTGCATATTTATCTTCTTATGCTGTAAATTTTACCTTTTATGCAAAATCACTTGCATAATTGTTTATTTATGCTATTTTATAAATATAAATAAGTTGTTAAAGGTGAATTTAAAATGATAAATAAACTTGCTTATAATCTTACATGTTATATAGAAAGTAATAGCAGATTTAATAAGATAGAAGAATTAGAACAAATACAATACTCATTAACTACTATCTTAAATGAAGTTTTTAAGCTCATAATCTTAATTATTTTGTTTAGTATAATTGGCAAGTTGAACTATCTTTTGTTTTCAATGATAGTTTTATTATCAATAAGATTTTTTTCTTGTGGACTACATGCAAAAACTTCATTAGGCTGCTTAATGTGGACAATATTTTTTTTTACTTTGACTACAATAATTGCACCTATATTACCTAAATTAAGTCTATCAGTTTACTGCTTATTAAGTTTATTAAGTCTTTCAATAATAATTATAAGAGCACCATACCCAAATCCCAAAAGACCAATAAAAAAGAAAAAAAGAAAGCTGTATTTAAAAATACTAGCAATCTCTTTTTCAATATTTTGGATATATATTTTACTTTTCTATATAACAACTTCAACCTACTTGAACTGTGGCATAGCCACTATTTCACTACAGTCATTACCATTATTATATACAAACAAGGAGATGTAAATATGAAAAAGTTTAAAAAATCTAATATTATAAACATGCTAGGATTGTGTTTAATTGCTGTTGCTGGTATTATAACTAATACTGCCAGCCTAGGTTTCTTCGGAGAAATAGATCCACCCGAAAGCTTACTTAATAAATAATTTAAAAATTGTTGAATCAGCCTCTAAAGATAGTTGAACTCTACCACCTGTTCGCTCAACTATCTTTTTTGCATTATAAAGACCATACCCTCTATTGTTACCATTTTTTGTTGAGAATCCTCTCTCGAATATTATTTTAACATTATTCAACTTTAAAGTTATTCCACTATTTATAACTTCAATAATGTTTGATTTATCTTCCGAATATATTTTAACAGAAACTATTTTTTCGCCGTCTTGATTCTCGACAGCATCAAATGCATTATCTATAAGATTAGTTAATATTTCTGATAATTCATAATCCTTTACATTTACACTAGTAAATGAATTATTTACGCTATATAATAATTTTATATTTTTGTTATCTGCTTCACTCAGTTTATTATATATTATAGCTCTAATTACTGGGTTATCCATGTATACAATGTCTTCTAGCATTATCATAGACTTGTTTAATGAACCTATATAATCTTTTAACTTACCCTTTAATTCAAATTTATTTGTAGTTTCAATTAATCCATTCATAACATTTAAATGATTTTTAAAATCATGTTGTCTTGCACGAAGCTCCTCAGTTATATTCTTTAAAATTTCACTATACCTGACTTGAACTTTGGATTCTTTTTTTTCTTGTTCAACTTTTATTATATAAAAATACAATAATATATTAACAGAGAATACAATAATTATTGTAAAAATTAATTCTACTATGTTATTAAGAACTAAATCCCTATCATAATTCCATATAATTTTTAATATTAATATATAACTTAATAGATTTATTATAAAATAAAATAAAATTCTTATATTTATAGCATAAATCAAACGTTTTTTTAGTATAGGAATAAAATAAGCTACGCCTACTGAGAAAACCACTATTATTAGCTGTATAATAGTATCTATTGAAAACTCCGATTGATATTTACCGATATATTTATTATATATAAACATACCGATGAGCTGCATTATCATAATTAAAGCTAAAATCATAAAAAATTCTATAGTTGTTATAATAAATTTTTTCTTATACATTATACAAACTAAAAGTATTATAGTTAAATAACTAATGCCCATGTTAAAATATATATTAAATCCGGTTAATGATGTTACTAATGCTCCAATTGATATTATAACTAGATTCTTTTTAAGAAAATCTTTATCTATTAAGCTAACCTTAGACCATATAATAAAAATACACACTTCCTCAAGAAAAGTATCTATAAATATTTTAATTATATCCATTATCACTCCCACCATTGCTTAGTGGCAATATGTCTACTCCGTTATTTTTAAAACTTTTCATAATCACATCTTTATATTTATAGCTTAAAATAACATTTTCTTCATAATTCTCAAAGAATATTTTATAAGATTTTATAGTTGATTTTTCAATTTTGATTATATAATTTATATTAACGGCAAATGATTTATGACATTGAATAATATAATCACTGTTAATTAATGTTAAAGACTGCTTTAACGAAAGTCCTTTTACTTCATATTTAGCCCTTTTGGTATGTACAGTACATGTCCTAATATACACTTCAATGAAAATTATTTCATCTATATATACCTTTATGAAAATACCATCTCCTAAGTTAAAAACAACATACTTTCTCTTGATTACAGTATTGATGCCTTGACGTAAAATAATCTTTTTACTCATATTTATCAAATCTTTTTTATCATATGGCTTTAAAATATAATCATAGCAATGAACTTCCTTAAAAGCTTGAGTTATATATTCTACATGCGTTGTCAAAAAAATAATCCAGCTGAATTCATATTTATATATTTTTCTAATTTCTATTGATAAATCTAGTCCCGAAGAATTCTTTAAAACAATATCTATGTAAAAAATATCTATAATATTTTCTCTTGAAATTTTCAAAGCCTCGTCCTTATCTTCTGCTTCATAGATTATTAAGCTCTTATCTATCTCTCCAAGCATTTTCTTGAGATTTTCCCTTTGTATTCTATCATCTTCTGCTATTAGCATATTCATTTAAACATGCTCCTTTCAAATGTTATAAATTATACTTTTAATAAAATAAATAATATATTCGATTAACACTTTTAACTTCAACATATATAATACATGAAAAGCAGTTATATGACACTTTTTTACTATATTTCTTTGTAAAGGCACATAAATCATCAAAAAAAGATGCTTATTTATACCTAAAAAAATATTATTCCATAATAAGCGGTACCTTCAAATTTCTAATTATTTATACTGAGTGACTTTATAGTTGTTGTATAAAAAACAAAGTAAAAGTAACACAATACCAAGGTACTATTGGGGTACGGCAACGACTAATGTAAAAATAACCTCCTAAAAAATAGTAAAAAATCATATCTCACTACTGAGGGTCTTAAGCCTAAACCCCGTGATTTTGAGGTTGTAGATGTTATGTAGGATTTTCGTCATAGTCTCCAGTTATTTCTACTTCCACTTCATTCAGTGCTTCGTCTTCTTCAGGATTATCTGGGTCAATATATTTTCTACACTTGGCGTATAGCCAGATATTCATCGGACGGTTATTTATGATCTCGACTTCATCAAAATCAAAATCAGCATTTCTCATTAAGTATTCATCTATAATTTCCTGTAGTTCTTCCTCATTGATCTCAAGTTTTCGTTCTACAAAACCTTCCTTGCTATAGTACTTTATTGGATATACATCACGTAGTGCCATACTTCACCTCTTCTAGTTAATCAATATTTATATTGATTATAATATAAATAGCTGTTACTTTGCACAATTCTTTATAAATTTTAACGTGAAATCAAAAATAAAAACATCCAAAATTTTAGGTGGTAGAAAATTACTTGTTAGTGTCTCAAAAACCTATAGTTAATTGCAACACCAATAATTCATAATAAAACAATATAGTTTTCGTCTATTTCCAACATCTACAAAACTTAATTTTTTGCCTCTGGTTGTTTTGGAGATGGCGAAATTTTTATTCTTCCATTTCCTATATCTAGAATTTTAACCTTTTCATTTTTAGGAATAGTTTTATTTAGCTTAGATAAAGAATCTTTCATAGATGATTTTATCTTTTCAATAAAGTCATTTACATCTAAAGGCTGATTTATTGCTAAGTAATATTCCTCTTTTTTTATATCAAAGTCTTTTGGAAGATCCTCATCAGGATTCCTGTATTTATCAGCGCCACTTATCCAAACCTCTCTGCAGCGAAGCTTATCCTTTAAAGCCTGCAAGGCACACAATTCATAGTTAGCTCTCTTAATTCTAAGTGCGTTATTTTTCCCCGATTTATCTTCTATCATATCTTTCCACATAGGTCTAACAACACCCTCAAGGGGAACTATTTCATCCTTTGAATAATAACGTGATTTTGAATCTAAATACTTCTTTATAAGTTCTATTGCCTTTATTATAGGCTTATATCTATCATTATTTGAATTAAAATTCAACGCATTTATTATATCCGGCAAAATACGCCTATAATGCCTTTGATAGGAAGATCTCATGTTATTATAATTTTTCTTATTTAATATATCATCACTCTTATTTTCTAACTCATTAATTAAATCCTTTAATTTTTGCTCGTCAGCTATTGGATATATTAAGTCGCATGTCTTAGCTTCTGGGCTCTCGACAACAGCTTTAGCAATTTTCAAAAGTAATTTATTTTTATTCCTAGTATAATTTGTGCTCTCTGCAAGTTCTTTTTTTATTTTTCTATTTGCACTTGTGTCTAAATTGTTCAGTATTTTTATAAGTAAATCTACTAAATTATCCTTAATTTCCATTGATTTAAAATAAAAAAATATAGCTAATAGACCATTTCTCATGGCATCCGGATGCCTTTTAAATTCACTGATATTTTCAGCTTTACTACGTTTATAATACTTTTTTAAAAGCTTTGATGGTATGTCTTTGAAAATATCTTCTGGTATCATCATACCTTCAATAGTTTTTAATTTATTAGATTCATTAAAAACACTTTTAATATTTGCACCGTCAGGATCAATATTGAAATCATTGAACCATATTGTTTGCTCTGTGTTATTGTTTTCCGATTCAATAGCAAGGAACGAGTCAAATTTTGAGATAGTTTCAACTGGTAAGTTATTGAAAATAGTTTCTAATATGTTATATTCGTATGCGTTTGTAGCTGAACTAATAATACGTTCTATATTCTCGTCAGAAGTGGGCTCAACCCTTAACTCGCATAGTCTTTTGTAAAATTCTTCTTTCAAATAATTTGTATCATCATTAAATGGCAAAACGTTATTTAACAACCATTTTTTCATACTTTCAGAATCTGCAATAACATATTCTCTAAAACCAAATAAAGCTCTTATTTGCTTTCTATGATATGTGATGGAGCGACTATCCCAACTGTATTTATCAAATAAAGCTCCCTCTACACCTATTTGTGTTCCAATGAAATTAATAATGTCCTCAGGGATATCACTTTTATTTTGAGGAAACCGGTGTTTAATCTGAAAATATTTATACAGTATAGCGAATCCTAATTTTGTTTCATTTCTTTTATCACCTATTAGTATCATTTCATCTAAATCAAATTTTAAAGATTTTAAATCTAAATTTTTCATATTAACCTACCCTTTAATAAGTTCCTAGAATCACAAGAGTAGGAACTTTTTCTGGTATTAGCATAGCATATAGCCCAAAAATACTCAATTAAATGCTTCAAATGCACCTAAGTTCAAGTTCCAAAATAGAATTCGGAACTTTTAAAACCCAAGCTTACATTATATGGATTCCGGTTTGCGGTTGCCAGCAGCTATGTTCTTCATACCCCTAATACTTGGAATAAGTTAATTAACGGTGCAAAATAATTATATAAAAACAAGGTGATTTCAATCACCTTGTTTTTATATATAATTATTTAATTACATCAGGCGATATTTCTGCTGATGATTGAATAACTTCATAATAAACTTTTGTACCATTTTTATTTGAAATCTTCAAATCCTTATCTTTGACTCCTTGCTCTAAATCAGCCTGAAATTTCTGTTGAACTATATTAATATTATCATTAATATGATCTTCTGGGGTATCAGCAAATACCTTTACTGTAAATAGTGAGGCTCCTGTAAGTACAATCAGTAATGCCCCTATAATTATTCCTTTTTTCTTTGATTTCATATTTAACATATTCTCAATTCTCCTATTTATTATATTTTTATCATCATTAAAGGATGATATTAAGCTATTTGATAATTTAAACTGACTATTGAATTTAATTGAATTTATAAGTGTTAAGGCATAATTTTTTCTTTCATCAATTCCTAGTGATTTTAAGATCTTTTCATCACATGATAATTCACATTCTTCATTTAAAATACTTTTTAACTTATAAACTAAAGGATTAAAGAAATGCAGTGATATAACTAAAATACTTAGAAATTTATATATCCAATCTTTTCTTTTAAAATGAATTAATTCATGTTTTATTATCCATTTTAAATCTTCATCTTCATATGTTCTTTCTGGTAATATAATTATTGGTTTTACTATACCCATAATAAAGGGTGTTGAAATACTGCTGCAAAATTTAATAGGAATATTTTTTTTGATACCCATTTCATTTTTCAATTTGATATATATTCTCATTGTTTTTACATTGTATATATTTCTTGAAGTCTTTTTAATACAGCTATTAAATCTTTTATTAGATAGAACAATAAATAAAAATATTATTGAAGCTATTATGAAATAAACATATGGAATTATAGTTGTAATCCAACTAACTTTATCCATAATATCATAGGCACCACTAGGGATTACTTCATTTATATTACTTGCTTTATCTTTCAACGTTAACACATTCATAGGGACATATATTGAAATTTTAAAGGTGAGAACCATTTTAAAATTATCCCTATACAAATATAGTAATTGAAATTTGCACTATATTTACTAAGTACTTTTCTTCTGATTATTAATAGCAATGAAATCAATAAGGTACCTGTTATTGAAGCTTGTATAATGTTTTCAAACAATATTTTTACCATATCAGTACCTATTTTTTATCATTCTATCTAGTTTTTCTAAATCCTCATCTGATAATAAATCTTTAGTATCATGTAACATTGATACAAGGCTAGTTAAAGAATTACCATGAATATTTTTGAGGAATTCCTTTGTTTCTAAAGACTTATATTCTTTTTCTTCTACCTTTGGAAAATAGTAAAACTGTTTTCCTCGCTTTTCTGCTGAAAGAAAATCCCTTTTTATTAAACGTTTTAGAAGTGTAGCTGTTGTTCCAGCTTTCCATCCCTTTTGAAGAGTTATTATATCAGCAACCTCGTTTGTTGATAAAGTTTCTTCATTACTCCAAATTAAATTCATAACTTCCAATTCAGTCTGTGGAAGTTTTTTAAAATCCATAATTAAAACCTCCTTTAATTTAATAATACAATTGTATTATTGGTTTGTCAATACATTTGTATTATTAAATTACAATTATAAGGGGTACGACAATTAGTGCAAAAATAATCGCTACTTTTAGATTTTTGATATTATAGAAATAGGCAAAAATAAAATATTTTATTATAAATTTGTGTTAAAACATATTTCTCCGGTTGCATGGCAACATATTGATCTCCATGGTCAATATGAGTTTAATAAAAAACCTGAGCATATCAACATGAATGTAATCATTCAGAAACAGGCTCAGTTCAAGGTATTACCTAATTAGTAATTTGCCTATTCCACCTTTTCGGGGGGATGGGCAAAAACACCCAACTTCATGGAATTCGTCTAAATGGTTGCGTTGTCGGTGCCTTATTTGGTGGATTTATCTTCATTTTAACGCGTCTGATTTATGATTTTATTTTACCCAATATATTCAATCTTAATTTTTGAAATAATAAAAGTGATGAATTGCTCCTTCACTAAAAAGTATATATCATATAATTTCTTGACGTTATTGTGTACTTTTTAATTTCCTATCTTTTAGCCTAGTAACTAATTTAACTTTCTACCACACATAGGACAATACGCAATCTTAATTATTTGAACTGGTATATCATCCTTATTTGAATGAATTTCGTTTTTACTATCATCAATATACCAATTACTATCCCCTGTTGTATCCAATAATTGTATTCCATCTTTACAATAAGTACAACCCTTTGTATTAGTTAGCTGAATATTAAAATGTTCTTTATGATTATCCATAGTAGCACTGTAACCCATAATTTTCACTCCTTTTAAATTTATTTAGATATAAACTTGATACTTCTAATTATCAAGTTTATATTTTATTAACCAAAAATAGTTAAAGATAAATATCTGCTATCATTATATTTTCTTATAATAATTATTATAACCACTGAGGAAACAAAAAAATACAGATATCTCAACTATTTGAGATATCTGTATATATTATGGTGCTCCATCAGGGAATTGAACCCTGGACCCCCTGATTAAGAGTCAGGTGCTCTAACCAGCTGAGCTAATGAAGCATGTTAGACAACTTCTTTAGTATATATTATTTTTATGTATTTGTAAATACTTTTTTTATAAAACTAACAGATAAATATATATCTATTAGTTTTATTTAACAAATCATTCTATTATTTTATATAATTTACATTATTTTCTTTTCTTTTTGGTGCATTAGTTATTTCAATTTTTTTATATCCTAGGCAAAATGAATGTATTTGTTTAAATCCTTCTGGAATTTCAAGTTCTTTAATGAAGTCCTTACCTTTTTCACTATTTAATAGAATAGCAATAAGACCAACCCAACATGCACCAATTTCTAGGGATTCCGCAGCTATTAGCATATTCTCAGTAGCAACGCCACAATCAACTGAAGCTGAATTACTATTTATATCCCCTGACACTAATACTACTGTTGGTGCATTATAAAATACATGGAACTTTTCATTATCAGAAAATCTTCTAATATATTCATTATCAGAGTCTTTTGCAATTTCTTTAAAAGCATCACTTAATCTATCTATAATGTCTTTTCTTTGTATTACAGTAAAATGCCATGGTTGCTGATTATTAGCACTTGGCGCATAAATACCTGCGTCTATTATCTCTGTTAAATGTGCACCATTAATTTGTTCAGGTAAAAATGCTCTTGTACTTCTTCTATTTCTTATATTTTTCAAAGTTTCATTCATAATAACTCCTCCTAAGTATATTTATTTTTTTAACATCTAGTCACTAAAATAATACTATATCATATTTTCTTCATTAAATCATCTCCTGGGTCGCTGCATATTAATGACTTCAAAAGGAGATTTATCCTCACTGAAGTCTTGTTTTTGCTAAGGTAATTAACTATTACTTATATAAATGGGAAACTTTCCTTCTGAAATGTCATTAAACGCACAGAATCACTCATTTATTGTTAAAAAAAATTAAATATATGCTATAATTAAAGTTATTAAATTTAAACATAAGAGGTGAAACATAATGATAGATATAAATGATAAGTTAGAAATAAATAATAAAATTATAATTTTAATAGAAAATTTAAAAACTTCAGATGATAAACAAAGATCAGCTATAATAAACAAACTATCCTTAGATTATAATAATGCCATTCCAGTGTTATGGTCAAAAATAATAACTGAGGATGACCCAAGGACATTACTTTCTGTTATGAGAGATATTTTAAAAAAGGAAAAACCAAAGGGAATGTTTAAAAGAACTATCGGCAATTCAAAGGAAAAGCTCATTGCTCTTCTTTCGCATACTGATCCAAAGGTTCGAAAAAATGTATGTGGTGTCATCGGAGAACTAGGAGACCCTGAATATTTAGAAGGCCTATATAACGCCTACAACGCCGAAGAAAAACTATTTGTGAGATATTCATATGTGCTAGCAATAGGTAACTGTGGTAGCGCTATTGATGGAGAAAAGCTAAAGAAAATGTTTGAGGAAGTAGTACAAAATGAAAAAGCTTCAAAAGATAATGACTCGTTAATTACAACTAATAAACATATTAATGAAGAAAAACTAGCACTTACAAGAGCAATAGATAAATTATCTCCAACTGCTCGCCATGAATTTAAAGGATTTGACGAGCCTGTACCAATGTTACTCACAATTATGAATTATCAATATCACCTTACTTTAGCTGAACTTGATGAAAAATCAATTGAAGGTAGACTTGTTAATGATGGGATACTTATCTGTGAGAATAATTTAGACAAAATTTATACCTGTAGGACTTTTTATGAGCTTTTATATCCTTTAGGTGATTGCTGTGACGTGCAGTTTGATTATAAGGTAATTGCATCTGAAATTATAAATGCAGACATTGTAGGCTTTTTAAATGGGTGTCACGATAATGAATCGAATACACCTTTTGGATACCGAATTGAGTTTAAAACTATGGACTCCAATAGGGATAGATCAGATTTTGTAAAAAATTTATCTAGAGAGTTAGATGAAATCTCCTCTGGAAATTTAAGAAATAGCCCTTCCTCATATGAAGTTGAAATTCGAATACTAGAAAAAGATAATCTTTGTAATATATATATTAAGCTATATTCCTTTAAAGATGATAGATTTGACTATAGAAAGAATGACCTAGCTACATCTATAAATCCAGTAACTGCAGCTATCGTAATAAAATCTATACAGCAATGGCTAGAGCCAAGTGCTAAAGTTATAGATCCATTTTGTGGTGCAGGAACAATGCTTATAGAAAGATCTAAATTTGAACAATCTGAGTCTTTAACAGGAATTGATATATTTAGAACCGCTATAACAGCTGCAACAATAAATTCTAAGTTAGCTAATGTAGACATAGAACTTATAGCTGATGATACAATCGAATTTATTCCTTATACTTTATATGATGAGATTATAACAAATATGCCTTTTGATAATAAATCTACCACTCATAACAAGTACGCAGACCTATATAGTGCATTTATAGCTAAAATACCCACTCTTGTAAAATCTAACGGAATGGCATTTGTGTACACAATAGAGAAAGAATTATTTAGGGAAATCTTACTAGGTAATGATCAACTTGAATTGCTTAAAGAAATAAAGATTGAAAGTGGTAGACTTACACCTCACGTTTTTGTTCTACGAGTAAAATAAATAATAATAAATTAATTTTATATATAAAAAAAAACAAATGCACCTAATAAATAATAGGTGCATTTGTTATATTAAAATTTATTCTACCCACCAAGTATCTTTTGGTGAAACTGGTAAATGCCTTTTGTGTTTAGATACACTGTATAACTTCAATATCTGCGCCTCATATTCATCGGAGATATCTTCACCTCTTAAATACATACAAACTTGATGATTTAATTCTGTTACTTCTTCTAAATTTGATTTATTATCCCACATACCGCTTGTAGATACCTTATCAATTATAGATTTAGGAGCATTAAATATTTTAGCCATTTCATAAATTATACTTTTTGTTATTCCAGCAAGTGGTTTTACATCTGCAGCATCATCACCAAACTTAGTCACCATTCCTAGAGTTAATTCAGCAACATTTGAGTATCCTGCAACTAAAACATCATAAACTTCAGCTATTCTATATGTAACTGTCATTCTTATTCTAGATTTTGTATTTCCTATATCTACTTTTGAAGAAGGCAGATTATGGAGAAGATCAAGAGATTCATTTACAGGTCCTGTTATATCATATGTTCTAAATACATCAGGTTGTATTATATGCTTCTCAATTTCTAATTCCGCTATATCAGGATTAATTCCAAAAGGAAGAGATAAATTGATTAGCTCAAGTCCTGATTTTTTAATAAGCATACTAGTAACAAAGCTGTCTACTCCACCTGTTAGATTACATACGTAACCTTTTTTACCAGCAATCTGAGCATACTTTTTTAAGAAATCACAAGTTTCCTCTATCATTCTATATGCATATTTTTCATCCGACTCATCTTCAAGAGGACAAGGTATACCAAATTCATTCGTTATCTCGCTTTGTTTAGTTTTATTCATTTCGTTCCCCCTTACACTTATTTTATACTTATTATAACACACATTATATATATAGCGTTAAAACATTAACGCTATTAATTATTATGATTATATAACTGACGATTATCTTTAAGAATAAACTTAGCATACAATATTTATTTTACAATCACACTTTGGACAGTATGTTGAGTTATCAATATTAAAAACATTACCCATATATACATAATTAAGATATTTTTTTGCAATCTTTCTCTCTTAAATCATTGCTTCAATATTTGTTGCAGGTTTTCCCATTTTATAATTAGGAAAGTATCTTGATAAATAAATTAGAATGTCTTTACTTAATGAAACTATAAAACTTGTAATTTCCTTTGCCTCGCACTTTGAATCATTTTCATCATTTACAAGCAGTGTAGTCACCTCTACATGGCACTCTTTTGATGCCATCCTTATAGTATTTAGTACTGATGAAACAATCCCTCCTCTTCCCCCTCTTGAATTATTATAGGTAGGACGAGGCATTGTAAAATAAGTTACTATTTTGCCCTATATCGTCACCTTAACTCACATTAGTCATTAATTCAAATTAATGACTAACGTAAAAAAGAGATGTTATACATCTCTTTTACTGTAGGTTTTTATAAATTTATTCAACCCACCAAGTATCTTTTAGAGAAACTGGTGAATGTCTTTTGTGTTTTGAAATTTCATATAGCTTTAATATTTTTTCTTCATATTCTTCCTCTATATCTCCACCTCTTAAGTATATACAAACCTGATGATTTAATTGTGTTACTATTTTTTGATTTGATCCATTATCCCATACACCAGTTGTAGAAAGCTTATCAATTATGGATTGAGGTGCATTAAGTATTTTAGCCATTTCATATACTATACCTTTTGTTATTCCTGCAAGTGGTTGTACATCTGTCGCACCATCACCATATTTAGTCATCATTCCTAATGATAACTCTGCAGCATTTGAGACACCAGCAACTAAAACATCATAAACTTCAGCTATTCTATATAACACAGTCATTCTTATTCTAGCTTTTGTATTACCAATATCTACTTTTGAAGAAGGTAAATTACGTAAAAGTTCAATAGATTCAATTACAGGACCCATTATATCGTACGTTCTAAATACATCCGGTTTTATTACACGTTTAGCTTTTTCTACATCATCTATATCTTGTTTTATTCCAAAAGGAAGTGATAAATTAATTAATTCTAGTCCAGATTTTCTAATTAACATACTTGTAACGTAGCTATCTACTCCACCTGTTAGATGACAAACATAACCTTTTTTACCTGTAGCTTGCGCATACTTTTTTAAAAAATCTGAAGTTTCTTCTATCATTCTAATTGCATATTTTTCATCTGACTCATCTTGAAAAGGATGAGGTATAGCAAATTCTTTCATGATTTCTTGTTGTTTAATTTTATTCATATAGAGCCTCCCTAAACTTATGTATACGGTTATTATAACACATATTATGCTATTTACCCCATATGATAGCACTTATTATTGCATAAAAACAAATGTCACATATTGTTTTAAAATGAAGAAGTTCTTAAATTAAAAGTCTCTCCAAATCTTTATTTTTCCTTACTCTTCATCATTTTCACCAAGATTGAGAGTTAATATTTTAGCAACAAAATTTACAGATGTAGTATTAATGCAATTTATCATCAACAGAAGATGCTTTATTCACTTTTGAATCAGATTATTTTTCAGCTACATTTTTTTTAGGAATAGTTTGTTGGTTTTTTTGAGCACCACACCCTGCTAATAGAAAAGTAGTTACTAAAGTTTTTGCTATTAATAAAGTTTTTAATGATTTCATAAATAACTCCTCAAATTTGTTAATTTAATTGAAGATGCTATTCCAATATAGAAGAGAACAGTTTCTGTGCCTTCCCTAAATACTGCTAGGAATGCTAAGAAACCTAAAGAGAATAAACTTCCCTTAGCTAATGATTGATTACCTTTATCTTCAATTTGATTTTTACGCGCCGTAGTGCTAGATTTACTGTGAAGCCAATAACTTACATAAATAAGCATTACAGCAGCAAACACTCCCGTCCATCCTGAGATTAAGAAATTATTATTTCCAAAAGTTCCTGATGTGAATAGAACCTTAACTAGTACAGCTAATGTTATACTTACTATAAACCCAATTCCAACACCGCCATAAATCCATGTTCTTTTGTCTTCTTGTCCAGATTTTTTTAGAAATTCTAGAAGTGCAATCACAACTAAAAGAGCTTCTAAACCCTCACGTAGTATAATGGTAAGTACGTCTGTGATACCGTAAGAAGTATCTCCAGCTATTAAAGATAAATAACCATGCATTCTATCAATTACTTTTATAGCCTTATCTTTTTGAATAGGTTTTACTGTAAGGTAAGCCTTAGCACTAACCATATCATTTTCTACATCATCATATACCTTTTTAGATTGAGTGAGAACTACACCTTCTACATCAAGCCAAGATGATCTAAAAGTATCCATGGTTTTAGCAGCAGAAATAGTATCTCCATTTTTAATTTGAGTTTTTGCTTTATCTAAAAGCGCCACTAGATCTTTAACAGTGTAAGTAGCGCCACTTGGTTTTATATTTTCTGTTTTATAACCACCTGATAAAAATACCTTATTAACTTTTTCTAAATCTATTAAAGCTATGAGTACTTTATCCTTTTATACATGGTCTTGAGCTAATAAAAAATGAACCATTCCCATTTTACTTTCTATATATCCGTAGGCTACCTTAGACTGTGCCTTAACCCCATCCTCTAAATCAATCCAGGATTGACTATATTTTTCATATAGATTTTTTCCTTTAGAAAGGTCATTAGACTTTACCGCTTTGATTGAGCTTACAATGAATTCATTTTGCTTAGAAAACTCTACTTTAATATCTACAGCCAATGCTTTCGTAGAAAAGAAGGGGAGTATTAAAAATACTGATAATAACAATACAAGAAATTTACGCAAAGTTTGATCCTCCTCATTAGTATTGATTATATTATTGATTCCATTTGGCATATTTTACTACCATTGGTCAATAAATTTGTCTACTATTACACCGATATAGCTTTTTTACCTTTTTCAGTAATATTCCATATTTTTACTCCAATATCGGTTTTACCACAACAACTATCTTTTTTCGAGCTTCCGCAATCACAACCTGACGAACATTTTTCCTCATCATCTTTTTCTATGTATCCTAAATTTTGAAGTTGTGTTATCATTTGTTCTACCACCCCTTCATCCATTCCCAATTCTCTTGCCATTAACTTATTTGAGTACAATCCACCTTGAGCCAGTCTTTTCAATATTTTTATTAACATTTTTCAACATCCTTTCTATATATATTCTTTAATATTTAGTGTAGTATTTGAATGACTTCTAATTTGGAGTTTCATTTCACACTCCTTACAAATTCCTGATAAAACAACGTTAGTTCTTTTAATTTCAAGTCTGGCTTTAGTAATTTTATATCCTCTTTGTATCAATTTATCTCTAATGCAATTGATGGTTCTTCTTTTATTAATCATTATTTATCAAATCCTTTTACAAATATATCATGATATATTTGTTTTATTTTTGAATTAAATAACAACTTTGTTAACACCCGTAAGCTCCTTAACGCACTCCTGTATCTTTCTTTCCATGTGTATCCATAACGTTTATAAAATGCAATCTTCACATCGGATCTTATTGATTTTTATTTAACAATCTTTGATAATTGGAGCCATACAAAGTCTACCATAACCGTTTCTAAATCTATGTTTCTAGGTACTTTGAAATTCTTAGCGTCTTTTTTTTTACCTGTTATATGTTCTATGTCTTTAAATCCGCTTCGTGATAATTTTTAGTAACATTTCCAATATTATCTTCACCTATGACCAATATACTCAAAGTTCACCTCTTCTTTGTATATATTCTGATATTGATAGTCATTATTACTCAAATGCTAGACTTCGCTCTTTTTAGCCAATTATATTAGCTAAATCCTAAAAGCGATCCTATTTGATATACTAAAACTGCTCCTATCCAACCAATTACACAGCTTAATGTTGCTGATATTACAGCCCATTTTGTCGAGTTTGTTTCTTGCTTAATTGCTCCTATTGTCGCTACACAAGGTACATATAAAAGAGTCATTACCATAAATGATAACGCTGTAAGTGGTGTAAACGAATGTTGAATTGCCGCTACAAGATGAGGCCCATTCTCTACTCCATATATTGTTCCGAGTGTTCCTATTACGGCTTCCTTAGCTGCAAACCCTGCTATAAGAGCTACTGCAGACTGCCAATTACCAAAACCTGCTGGTTTAAATATTGGATCTATGAATGAACCTATGATCCCAAGTAAACTATGTTGACTTCCAGGATCAACTCCAAATGGCAAGTTTGAAAGTGTCCAAACAATCACAACTACTCCTAGAATGATTGTACCTGCTCTTTTTAAAAAATGTTGTGATTTTTCCCACATATGAACGAATATGCCTTTAGCTGTCGGTATACGATATGGTGGAAGTTCCATTACAAAATATGAATTTTCTCCTTTGAATACTTTCTTGCTATAGAATTTACCCATTAATATAGCAACAATAATTCCTAAAACATAAAGTATAAATATTATTAATCCGCCGGTATTAAAAATTCACACTTTTTTAGTGGAGAAAAAAGCAGCCACAAATACTCCATAGATTACTAATCTTGCTGGACATGACATGAAAGGACTAATTAATATAGCTATCATTCTATCTTTCTTACTCTCTAAAGTTCTTGCAGACATTATACCTGAAATATTGCATCCACTACTTAATATTAGAGATACAGCGGTCTTTCCATGGAGTCCTAATGCACTCATGAGTTTATCCATTACATATGCGGCTCTAGACATATAACCACTATCCTCAAGTATATACATAAGGAAATACATAGTAAGAATAATTGGCATAAATACAAGTACCGAACCAACACCACCTATTAGTCCATTTGTAATAAATGATATTAAAAGTTTAGGAGCACCTATATTTACTAATGCGGTACCTAAGAAATTACTTAATGCGGCGAAAATAAATGTTACTTTTGCCCCTAAGAATCCATTACCAAAAATTATTGAAATTTGATACATAGAAAACATTATCAAAGCAAATATAGGTATTCCGAACCATTTATTGGTGACCACTTTGTCTATTTTGTCAGATATATCTTCACTGTTAATAGCTTCCTTTTTAACGCAATTCTGTGTTGCCGCGCTTATTGCTTCATATCTTTTATCTACTATGAATGTATCAGGTTCATAGCCTATAACTGCTACTATATTCTCTATACTTTTTTGCACCCTATCATTTATTTTTTCACCGTTTTCTAATTCTTCTATGTATTTCTTTACATATTGATTACTTTCTAAAAGCCTTAGGGCTGAACATTCAGAAGGAAATTCCAAAGTTGCTGAGCTTTCTGAAATAACATCCTTAATTAATTTAATTTCTTTTTCAAGATCCTTTCCATAATTAATTTTATATACATTGTTTTCTCTCTGATCACCTAGTTTTATTGCTTCTTTTATTAGCTCTTTTATACCTTGTCCTTTAGTTGCTACTGTAGCTACAATAGGTAGCTTTAAGTTTTTCGACAGCTCTTTTATGTTTATTTCTATATTTTTTTCTTTGCCTCATCTGTCATATTAAGTGCTAAAATTACCTTAGCACCTGTTTCTATAAGCTGCATTGTCAAATACAGGTTTCGTTCAAGATTAGTTGAGTCAATTACGTTAATTACTACATCTGGCTTTTCTTTTAATACAAAGTTTCGTGCTACCACTTCATCTTCTGAATATGCCCCAAGACTATAGGTACCAGGTAAATCTACTACCGTTAGCTCTCTACCTTCAAACTTAAGTTTACCTAAGCTATTATATGCCAAAGAAGTAGACCTATTTGAAGAAATACTAAGTAAGACAGGAAGTACCGTAATTGAATATGGTGTGAATGCTAGTTTTATTACGGACGATATAGGACAAGAAACGTTAGATAATACATTAAAAATTATGGATTATTATAATCCAGGTAATATGAGTATATCCATAAAAGGTAATGTACATTGTATTGATTTTAATAAAGGAAACTTACTAAGTTTAAAATTTCATATGTTAAATTGGCCCTATTGGTAAAATAGAGTATAATTATTAAGGATATTGCTAGGTTTTCACCTAGTAGTATCCTTATATTTATATTAGAACCTTTTTAAAATAAATTGTTATAACATACTATTTATCATTTTGTCATGATATAGGTATAGTTGCTTCATTATAATTTTTTCAGCCTGCACCTCTGTTATGGTTCCATTATCTATAAGGGCTGTAAAAGGATTTATATGATTTATATTGTTACTATCCACATATATTTTACGTTCTTGATCAGTCACAGTTTTTGTGTTTTTAAAATTTGCTCTTTTTGAAGACTCATCTTTATTTATGACAGCTCTAATTTTATTTGCTTGATTTTGTGTTATAGTCTTCACAATTGCAATGTTATCATAATTTGTATCTAAACCCTTTTGTCTTTTAGTGTTAATTTGTTTACTCTCACTTGTTAAAGGCGCCTTTCCATTAAAATATACTGAAGAGGCAGGTGATGCAAAAGTTATATTAACTGCTGATAAAAGTATGCCTCCTGTTAGTATTCCCGTTAGTATTTGCGCTCTTGAAAATATATATTTCATATTAATCTCCCCTCATTCATTTGTCTTTATTTTCATGTCATTGTTTATTTAGAACATCTTTATTGAATTTACACAACTGAAATGTTCCTACATAATTTAAATATAACTCATTTTAAAGTTTAACTAAATTCACATTGTAAAAAAAGATTTCACGTACTCAGCTAAACATTACCTTATATTAAGCTAATTACAAAGTTTTGATTAACATTAAGTATTTTCTACATTTTTAAATTTAACAATAAATTCACTACCCTCACCTATTTCACTTTTTACTTCTATTGATGCAGAATGAATTAATAATATATTTTTTACAACCGTTAATCCTATACCATTGCCCTCTATTTCATGTCTACTCTTATCCCCTCTATAAAGCCTTTCAAATATAAATGGTAAATCTTCTTTTTTTATTCCTATTCCATTCTCTTTGATATTAACCATTATTTTAGAGTTACTTTTACTTATAGTTACATCTATATACCCATCGTTTCTATTAAATTTTACCGCATTTGATATTAGATTAATAAACACTTGTTTAAGCTTATCTTTATCACCAAGAATAATATAATTGACCTTATTGTTTACACTATAATTTAACATAATGTTTTTTCCCTTTAAAAGTGAAGAAAAATCTTCACATACAGAATAAATAACTTCTTTCACATCGATATATTCGCATATTAATGGTATTTGCTCTGACTCAAATTTCTTCAAGGTATTTAGATTATTTAGTAACTTTCCAAATCTAATTACCTCATCATTTAATGAAATTAGTCTTTCTATAGTTATTGGAAACAATCCATCAATCATAGCCTCTAAATTATTCTGTAAAATATTTAATGGTGTTCTAATTTCATGAGATATATCAGAAACAAGCCTTTTCCTTATTACATCTTGCTGTTCTAATTTCTCTCCCAGTGTATTTATACTTGTCAAAAGACTTTCAATTTCAGTTATATTACTTGTACTATTCGACCTTGAATTAAAATTACCTTTCGATAAATCCACTGACATATCAGATACCGCCTTAATTGGAATCGAAAATTGTTTTGAAATGTATAAACTAATTAATATAGTTATTAAAAGTGTTACAATTACACTTATTGCTATACTTTCATTAACAGAAGTTTTAAAATTAATATCATCGTTAGATAATAAAACTGAAGAATATTGACCAATTACAACATACCCTACAATGTTTTTACCTGATTTTATTTCATGATATTTTGAACTGTATACCCCGCTATTCTCTGAATTAAGTTTTGTTAGATGTGCTTTCTCATTTATATCATTTGGATTCATTCCCCATACTTGCTTTTTACTATTATCTAATAAAGTCAAACAATAATTACTCATGTAGGCCTCATGCATCATTTCTGAACCAGAATTTTTGCTCCACTTACCATCCCTTTTATAAACTTCTTGAAAATATTCTACAATTCTAATATCTCTTTTCGTTTGATTATCTGCCAAATACTTGTTAAAAGTATTATTTATACTTAAATTAACAAATAGAGAAGTTAATAAAATTGCTATAATTGAGCTAGCAACTAGAATAATGCTAAGTTTTTTTCTTATGCTATACATCAATTATCACATCCAAACTTGTAACCGATTTTAACAACTGTTATTACATATCTTGGATTTTTACTGTCTTCCTCTATTTTTTTTCTTAAATTTTTAATATGGACATCAACAGTTCTATCATAACCTTCAAAATCTAATCCAAATATTTTTTGAATTAATTGGTCTCTTGTTAATACCCTTCCCTTGTTAATAGCAAGCGTATAAAGTATATCAAATTCATTTGGTGTAAGCATTATAGTAATACCTTTTACTTTTACTGACCTCTCCTCAGTATTTATAACTAATTTGCCACTATCATAACTTAGAATTGAAGCGTTAACGTTATTAAACCTTCTAAACAAAGCATTAACTCTTGCTGTAAGTTCTCTCGGGCTAAAAGGTTTAACCAAATATTCATCTGCCCCAATATTAAGCCCTTCTATTTTCTCTTCTAATGATCCTTTTGCCGTTAACATGAAAATATATACCTCTGATGTTTCCCTAATAACCTTGCATATATCTTCCCCGTTAATATCAGGCAACATTAAATCAAGTATTATCAAATCAAGTTTGTTTTCTTTAAATATTTCAATACCAGTTAATCCATTTAATGCAACGTAAACATTATATCCACTTTTTTCTAAGTATGCTTTTATAACTTGAACTACCTTTTCTTCATCTTCAATTATTAGTATATTTTTCATGCTTTGCTCCTTATTTGAGTATTTTTAGTATATTTACGTAAAGCCTCTAACTAGCACCAGTTAGAGGCTTTACGCAATTATAAGTTAATACAGTCTATTTTAACCATCTCGTCGTTATATAATCATCTCTAGATACACTTACTCCAACTTTCATTTGTTACTAAGTTGTTCTTCCAAGTCTTATGCCAAAATCAGCATATTCATGTTCATGTTGAATAAATCCTGAACAACATAAATCAGTTGAAGTTCTTCACTATAAATATAATGTTAATTACTTTTTTTTCTTTGAGGAACAATTTCCACATCCACAGTCTCCTGAACCTTTTGACTTTAGACTATGATAAATAATATGTCCTGCTATAGCTATAATAAATAAAGTTATCGATATCTCTACCCACATAAACTTAGTCCTCCTATTCTTAATATAATTCAAGTCAAAATTCATAAATATCTATAAAAACTTGTTTTCTAAACAATTAATGCTTTTTTTATAATATATCAATTTATTATGTAGATTTTATGAAGATTACCCATTTAAAATTATTACTTATATTTTAAGATGTGAATTTCAATGAATTTATAAAATTTTATAGTTATAAAATAAAAGGATTAGGTTCATGGCAACAGTATTTAGAAATGAGAGAAACTATTATTAAAATAAATGTAGAAAATAGCTCTATAATGTCTACTGATTTAGGAGCTATTTCAGGTTTATTATTTGATATAGGTATTTGTAAAATTTCTTTGGATATAAATTGTGACACAGCTATAAAATTAGAAAAAGATAAGTTAGAAAAAGCACTAAAAAAAAGACATGTAGAAGTACATGCTAAAAGACTAATGGATTTATCAACCTCATTTCATGATACAAAATGTAATCTTTACCTTGTAGCACCTGATTCTCGTGAAAAAGAAATAATTGCTCAACTAAGAAGGCTAACATTTAAAAACATGAATTGTAGAACCTTAATGTTGTTTTTGTAATTTTCTTTACATCGATGCCCAGAAATTTATTAAAAAAATATCTTCTTCTACATACTATCTTCATAACATTTTAATATAATCATTATTGTACTTGCAAAAGAATTTCAACTGCTCGTACTTTAAACTAATATATTTTTTAATTATTAGAATATAGAAAGGTAGTGATGAGATTTGAAATTTGAAGATATTTATAATCCAATAAAAGATGATTTAAATCTTATGGAAAAAGAATTAAAGGGAGTATGCGGGAATTTAAGCACCAATTATTTACAAGAAATTATAGAGTATTTTTTTAAAATCCCTGGAAAAAGACTTCGCCCTACGCTAGCTTTACTCTCAGCCGGCATTGTAAATAATAATCTTCCAAAGAGTACCCATGGCCAGCTAATTAGATTTGCTGCAGGCATTGAGCTCATGCACAGTGCAAGTTTAATACATGATGATGTTATCGATGGTGATTTGTTCCGGCGTGGCCAAAAAACCATAAGTAAAATTTATGGAAAGAAAATAGCAGTATTAGTAGGTGATGTTGTTTATTCCTTAGCATTCTCTACCATCGCAAATTCACTTCCAAAAGAATTCGAAAAAATTATAGTTGATTTAACTGAATACATGTGTGCCGCTGAAATAATTCAAGCAGACAATAATTCACCTACTCGTGAGATTTATTTAAATGTTATTAATGGTAAAACAGCATTATTTATGTCAGTTAGTTGCAAAATTGCTGCTGAATTGGCTGGAGCAACAAAAAAGCAAATTACTAGCATAGAAGAGTATGGATTAAATTTAGGAATGGCATACCAAATAATGGATGATTGCATGGATAAAGACATTAATTCCAGACTAAATATAACAGTCGATGATGCTAAATTATATGGTGACAGAGCAATAGACTCACTTAATGCTTTTGAAGATTCTTCATACAAAATTAGTTTAATAAATCTTGTTAATTTTATTCTTAGTCTTTCTCATGCAAAAGCAAGCGCCTCATAACCAAAATGTTAAACTTTCTAAATAATAAATACGCTAGATTTAAATTAAGGGGGATTAAAAAATGAAAACACTTAAAAATAAATACTTTAACATCGTATGGACAGCACTACGTATATGGTTAGGTTACCAGTGGATTTCTGCTGGACTAGAAAAAATTACTGGAGGTGGATGGGTTGGCAGTACTGCTGGCACTGGTATAACCGGGTTTTTAGAAGCTGCATTAGTTAAAGCAACCGGCGCTCACCCGGCAGTTCAGTCGTGGTATGCTGATTTTATCAAAAACATAGCGCTACCAAATGCTGTTACCTTTAGTTATCTAGTTGCATTTGGTGAGCTTCTTGTTGGTATTAGTTTAATCCTAGGTGCTCTTACAGTTGTAGGCCTTATAGCTGGTGCACTTATGAACCTAAATTATATGTTAGCTGGAACTACTAGTACAAATCCAAATATGTATACAGTAGCATTCATACTCCTATTTGTTGGAGCTAATGCCTATACTATTGGACTTGACCACTTTATATTACCCATTATTAAAAAGGCTTTTAGCAAGAAATCGAATTCTGATCTAATCTCCTCATAAAAAATCAAACCAATATTTTTCAAAATGAAAGGGGCCCTATAAACATGAAATTTAAATTATTAAAGAACTTTGCATTAACAGTAATATTAACCTTATCATTTTCAACTTTAGCATTTGCATCTACAACTGGTACTCAAATAAATAAAACGGTTGATGGTGTAAAAGCCTCATTAACCTTTGCAACTGAAAAATTGAAACCAGGAAGTAACGAATTTACAATTTCATTACTTGATAAAGATGGAAAGCCTTTACCAAATGCTAATTTAAAAGCTACAGCTTCTATGGACAACTCTACTGATATGGGTGGTATGAAAGAAGATAAACCTATGATGATAGATTTAAAAGAAGGCTCCAAAAAAGGCGAATATACTGGCATGGCAGACCTCAAAAGTAAGGGTAAATGGGTTATTAAATCTACCTTTGATGTACAAGGACAGGCAAAAACCATTGATCTTGATGTTGATGTACAAAGCGCAGGCCCTAACCTTCTCATAATTGGCGGATTTTCAGGAGTAATTGTACTAATCATAGTTATCGCTGCTATAAACAAGAAAAAATCTAATAAAGCTTAGAAATGGAGGATATGTACAGATGGCAAATATAAAAACACCTTTAAGACCAGACTTACCGCCTTCAACGGTAAAAAAACAGAAAGACTTTTTAAAAAATAAAACTTTCAAAAAATTCATTAAAAGTAAATGGTATCCTGGTATAATTCAATGGCCAGTAGCGGCAATTTTCGCCTTAATCGTCTTTGAATTAATTGCTGGGCCTTCTGAGGCTCATGATAATTTCGGTACTGCGGGAACTTGGGTGTTATGGTGGCCACTACTTCCTATTCTTCTACTACTTTTCGGTAGATTTTGGTGTATTGTATGCCCTTTTGGGCTTCTAAATGATGTGGTTCAGAAGTTCATAGGAAATAATAAACCAGTTCCAAAATTTCTAAGAAAATACGGGATTTGGATTATTGATGCAACTTTTCTTATGATCACCTGGAGTGACCATGTTTGGGGTGTTGTTGAGAATCCTCGAGGTTCAGGAATATTGCTTTTAATGATAACTACCGCTGTAATATTTTCCGGTGCACTTTTTGAGAGAAGGACTTGGTGCAGATACCTATGTTTCCTTGGTGGATTATCTGGTAACTATTCAAGAGCCGGTATGCTGGAACTACGTGCAACACCAGAAGTATGTAAGAAATGTACTACAGCTTCCTGTTATAAAGGAACAAGTGAAGTTCCTGGATGCCCTATGTTTGAATTTCCTAAAACTATGGACAGCAGTGCAGAATGTAACTTATGTGGTAATTGTGTGAAAAATTGTCCAAACGATTCCATAAGAATAAGCCCTCGTGTTCCTACTAAAGAATTATGGAATATTAGAAAACCAAGAATAGAAGTTGCATTTTTAGCCATCGTAATTATGGGTATTGTGTTTGTTCAAAACATTACTATGTTAACAGTATGGGAAAAAATATTAACTTCCCTTGAAAATATATTAGGTACAACTAGCTATTATATAACATTTACTGTAACTTTCATCATAGCTATGTTAATCCCTGTTGTATTACTACTTTTAACAGGTCTTATTGCTAAAAAATTCAACAAAGTTTCTGTTAAAGAAAATTTTGCAAAATTCGGGTATGCTATTATACCATTGGACTTAGCTGGCCATATAGCTCATAACTTGTTTCACTTGTTAGCAGAAGGTAAATCAGTGTTTTACACTGCAATGGGTCTTTTCGGAGTAGAGTATCATGGAGCTTCAACTGCAATATTCTCTAGTCCAACTATACAAATGCTTCAATATATTATAATTGTAATTGGTACTGTAGGTTCAATTTATACTGCATATAGACTTGCTAAGAGTAGTCAAAACAATAAAAATGTTTTAGGTACATCAGTAGTTTACGCAGTTCTAATGATCTTACTTGCAGTAGCAAATATACTATTATTTTCCCTTCCAATGGCAATGCGTATGTAGCAGATATCATAAAAAAAGAGAGTATATGTTGAAATACTTTATACTCTTTTTTTTTTTACAATTATGTGTTTACAATTTGCTATCGATTTACAATTTAAAGCGAACATACCCACTACAAGTTTTATAGTATTACATTTAATGTAAGGAGGTTTGAATAATGTCAGAAATGATCACGGATGTACAAAGTGTTTTTTCATCAATTGCTAGTAAATATGACAAATTAAATACAATATTAACTTTAAATATAGACAAAATATGGAGAAAAAAAGCTGTAAAACTATGCACCATAAAAGAAAATGATAGGGTATTAGATTTATGTTGTGGCACAGGTAAAATGGTAGAACTTGAATGTAGAGCAGTAGGTGAAAATACTGAAGTTGTAGGCCTAGACTTTAATAAAGAGATGCTTGATGTAGGATACAAAAACCTTAATAAATCATTAACTAACTATAAATTCAGCTTAATGCAAGGAGATGCCATGGAGCTTCCTTTTGAGGATAGTACCTTTAATTGTATTACCATAGCATTTGGACTGCGAAATATACCTAATAAACGAAAATCTATTTCTGAAATGTATAGAGTTTTAAAACCTGGTGGAAAGGTAGTTTGCTTAGAATTATCTAAGCCAGAAATACCTATTTTCAGAAATGTATATAACTTATATTTCAACTATGTACTACCAGTTATTGGCTACTTAGGCACCCAAGATAAAGCAGCTTATTACTATCTAAGAGATTCAGTAAATGGGTTTATGACAAAAAAGCAACTAAGACATGAATTCAAAAATGTTGGCTTTGAAAACTCAGAGTTTAAATCCCTAACTTGTGGAATAGCTTCTATCCATTATGGCATTAAACCCTTATAAAAATAAATATTTGATTTGCTATTTTAAAGAAACTTTAAATAAAAAGGAGCATTCCTGTTATGAATTAAAATGAACTTTGAAAAAAAGAGCACCTACTGATAAAATACAGGGTATAACAGTTCGAACTTTTATCCCTAATTTATAATTATCAGTGGAGGTACTCAATATGAATTATACACAAAATGAAAAGATAATGTCAATAACAGAAAGTACATTAGTTATAGGAATTGATAT
>NZ_JAHLDV010000001.1 GCF_018861865.1 Clostridium frigoris | reverse complement strand
TAGCATTAAAAAAAAACATTAAAAGAGTAATTTTTTAATGTTTTTATTAAAATTAATAAGAAAAAAAGGCTATCTCTTAAAATGATTTTTTAATCATTTTGAGACAGCCCCTTCTTTATATAAAAAATTATTTAAATATACATTTAAATGCAGTGAGATCTAACGTGGTTAAAAACTTGAAATGCTAATGGTGTTGAAATAGGGGTGATTGTGGGGATGATTGTTGGCATTGTAGGAGCAGATTTACCAGCTGCTTTCATTAAACTACTTAATATAATATATGTACTAGTTAATACAATTGCAATAATTACAAATTTTATCATAACTTTTACACCCTTTCGTAATAAAATTATTAATAAATTTTTCTAACATAACCTTATAAGTAGATTATAAGTCTTAATGTAAAGGAATACAACACTTAAGTGAATTACTTATTTAACAATTTATGGGTCGTTCTCATTATTTTCTTGATAATAATAGGAATTGGGTGGAATCTTAAGGAAAAGCGCTAATATTACTGTATGACAAGAAGTATAGCTAGTAAATCCTTTTAAGCTATTTGTTGTTCTTCTCTTTTATGTGATAATATGTCGAATAAAAGGTTATTATAGGAGGAACAAATTAATATGGAAAACAAGAGACTGAATTGGATTGATATGGCGAAGGGATTTGCAATGATTTTGGTTATGTTTGGTCATGCGCCTATTTTGCTGCCTATTCAAGCGGAAGTATACACATTTCATGTACCGTTATTTTTCTTTATGTCAGGATATTTATTTTCAAATGTAAAATATAATAAATTCTCAGCATTATTAAAAAAGAGGATTATAACTATAGGTATACCGTATTTTTGTTTTTCTTTTATTGAGTATATATATTTTTTTGTATTCAATAATAAACAAGACGTTAGTCCTTTAAAATCACTTATTGGAACACTCATACCATTAAGATATAACAATGGTACTCTACATAATGGAACACTGTGGTTTATAGTTTGTTTGTTTATGTGTGAGATGATGTTTTTCTTAATAGTTAAATGGACTAAAAATGATAAAAGAAAGATTATCACATGTTTAGTAGTTAGCGCAATTATTGGAGGTATCTACAACACTTATATTGGAAAGCCATTACCTTGGAGCTTTGATGTAGCATTTATTGCTGTAGTATTTTACGGTATAGGTTATTTAATAAAAGGGATGGAAAACAAGGTAAGTAAACTTGTGAGTATAAAATACTTAGTTGTGTTTTTAATTATTAATGTAATTATAGGACATTTGAATGTTCTTTATATAAATGCTCGCGTGGATATGTCTTCTATTACATACGGTAATTATTTCTTATTCTTTGGGTCAGCTATTACTGGAATTATGGCAGCATTAATTTTTTGTAGATTGTTACCGAAATCAAAATTACTAATATATATAGGCAAAAACAGTATAATATTTTTTGCGTTTCATCAAATGATACTATATCCAATCATCGATAAAGTAATAACACATATTAGTTTTTTAAGTAGTGAGAAATCATATATAGTAACGTTAAATGGCATAATACATGTGGGGGTAACTTTGATAGTTATGATCCCAATAATTTATGTAATCAACAATTATATGCCATTCATATTAGGTAAAAGATTTTCAAAGAAAGGTCCCAAATCTGATGGTACATCCATAACAGACAAGATATAGCATAAATAATACTCTCAGAGATTTTAACTCTGAGAGTTTTATTTTTGAGTTTTTTTAAAAATAAATATCTACATATTTGCTTTTAATTTTTCAAGGGCTTTTTTCTTAATCCTCACATATTGATGATAACTTTTATCAGTTGTGCTAGCTATTTCTGTAAGGGAGTGTCCCATAATATAATATCTTTCAATGATGTAACGTTCAAATGGCTCAAGAGTATTAAGAGCAATATATAAATTCTTAGCCTCATCGTAGGCGATTACTTCATCCTCCAAGGTGAATTCATAATGCTCCTGGGCGTCAAAGTCTATCATATTACTGTTTGGGACTTCGCGAAAGTGCTTAATTTCTCCTTTTAAAAGTGCCCTAAAGTTCATTCTTATGGCGTTGATGCAATACCCGTTAAAGCTGTTACTGCCTAGTTTATATAGGGCTATAGCTTTTATCACCGAAAGATAACCATGTTGAATTAAATCTTGGGTGTCATAGCCTGGAATGTGATACCTTGAAGACTCTTTGAATATAAGGTAGTTAAACTTTCCGATTATAAGCTCTGTAGCACCTCTGTCGCCGTTTTTAGCTTTTTCAACAAGTTTTTCCATAGATACAGCACCGCCTTTTAATTTCTTATTTATTAAGCTATCCCAAGTAGTTGTTTTTCCAAAAGATCAAAATCGTAGGTTCTCTGTTCGTAGTCGCAAAATCTTTCACTTTTCACGTAACGAGATTCATTATAGTTGCTGCTACTTCTGCTACTGCTAGTCCATTTTTTCTGATAGGCAATTACCTGCTCAGCAGTTTTTATGCCTTTGCTTATCCAGCTATTGATAACTTGTGAGATATATTTAATGCTTTTGGCATTATAATTAACGGCCTCGGTTATAGCCATAATTATGACTTTATCACTTACGAGCTTAGTAAAATCTAGTATTTTTTCATATACCAAAGGTGTGATAGCATGTACATTTTCTTCAAATATTTTAATTATAGTTTTTATTTCAACAGCAGTAGCAGCAGTATTTTCTGATTTAGTAATTACTTTTTCTTCGAAAACTAGTTCTTCTACTTCTACTTCTTCTTTATTTATTATTTTTTGTTCCTTATTTATTACTTCTTGCTTATTACTTCTTATTCTATTACTTGGTAGGCTCTTTATAGCCCCTACCAAGGGGCTATTAAGGGGCTTAATAATTGAGTTTTCACCTGATTTGCTGGCAACATCCATAACAATTGTATTATTGTTTTGATCCTCTGAATTTTCTGAGTCCATAGGACCTATAGCATTTTCATCAATTGGTGCAACGTTTACAATGATTCCTTTGAAAATATCATTTACATCTAATCCGGCAGCTTCATATTTTTCATATAATATTTTTAGTAATACTTTACTTTTGATTTTCAGAGCTTCTTTTTTTATACAAGCAAGGACATTGGAGTTATTTGGAACGTTGTATTTGATCCAATTTAATACCATAATTTCATTCGTCTGTGCGCTGTATAAAATCTTGTTATAATCACAAAATTTTTTAAGTAGGTCGGCTACAATTACTTTGTCACATCCTGTCTCTAGTGAAATAAGTCGAGGCGATAGCTCGTATATTCCACACTGCGTAGACTTTGTATTCGTTAAAAGATACAAATAAAAAAGTTTTTCCTGTGAATCTAGCTCAAGCACAAATGCATCAGTCCAAAATTCCGTATAAAGCTGTCTATATTTAGCCATTATTTATTACTCCTTTTAATTAATTTTTATTGTCATTTTTTTTATTTATAAAATTACTTGTGATTTTATCAGTTGGAGGGAATAAATATTCCATGTTTACTCCAAAAGCTTTTGCTATTGAACTCCTACTTGAATGGTTTGGATAACTTTTACCCTTTTCCCAGAGCCAATAATTTTTATTGGTTGTAAAACATTTTAGTCCGGCTTGTCTTTGACCCCATCCTTTCATTACTCTTAAAACTTCCATTTTTTTATACCAAGTAAGTGTATTAAGTGTTTCTAATATCATTTTTATACCCCCTATAACTATATAACGACGTTTATTAACTTCTTTAATTCAATATACCATAAAATGTATTACCTGTAAAACCATTAAGACGTCATTTAACGACGAATAACCTCTTAAGTAGTTATTATCCATTGTTTACATTTATTTACTATATTTATCTTCAATTTATTGACATAATAACGTCATTGACGTATAATTACTTCATAATTTTATTATTGGAGGTGTAGTTATGGTTTTATCTAAAAAAGAAATTGGTTTATTAGTAAACAAAGCGCGTAAGCACAAATCCAAAATAATTGGTGGGAAATATACTCAAAGCATGTTAGCAGTGGATTTAGAACTTTCAAGAGGATATATTGGTGATATTGAGAATGGTAGAATTTATCCTAACTATGTTCTTTTAAATAAAATTGCAGAAAAGTGTGAAGTTCCTTTAGGCTTTTTTGTAGATGAGGAAGAACAAGCTATAGATATTACTAAAACTCCAACATCAGATTTTGCTGAAATAACGGATGTAAGAGATGCTATGGATATTATTTTTTCAGAGCCAGATCTTATGTTAAACGGAGAAATGTTATCAAAGGCAAGTAAAATAGCGCTAGCAAATGCTATACGAATTGGAATTACTTATGCAGAAAGAGTGCAAAATGAAGAAAACAAATAATGCTTTTATTTAGGGGGATTCAATGAATTTTATTAAAGAAACTGTTTCATCTCTGTTTGTAACCTATGGTACTTTAAATCCGTTTGAACTATGTGAACATCTGAACATAAAAATTATATTAAGTAATCTTGGAAATGAAATAAAAGGATTTTTTCAGAGAACACATGGGTGTGAAATGATTCACATAAATTCTGAGATTGAAGAACATGAAATGAAATATGTTTGTGCTCATGAACTTGGTCATGCAATTCTTCATAGCAATATGTCTATAAGTTACTTTATTGAAAACCCATTGCAAGTTAAAAACAAATTTGAAATTCAAGCAGATAAATTTGCTGCCGAAATTCTAATCAATAATGATATTAAAGATCAAGGATATGGTGAACTAAATATTGAGCAAATTAGTTCCTTAATTCGTGTTCCTGCAAAATTAATAAAATATAAATTAAATATAAATTAAACACAAATAAAACTCTCAGAGATTTTAACTCTGAGAGTTTTATTTGTGTTAGAATCACTCGAGTATTAGTTAAGCTACTTCAAATGAGCTAGTATCAGTAGTAACTACTTTAGCATCTTTCTTACCAATTAAGTCACTACTAGTTGATAAAAAGATGTTTTTTGACACTACTAAATCCATAAGAGTATTTACCTCAGCTTCAGTTATAGTTGGTGCTCCATCTCCATCCGTTTTAATGTCGTCTACACTTAACGTAAAATACTTACCCTCAATACTTGTTAAAAATCTCATAACTAATTTATGCATATAATTTTCCCCCTTTAAATTAATTTGTTTTGGTACTAGATCTTAAATGTTTAAAAGTCCTATTCCATAACTAAGCTATTCTGATCTTGTCTGTCCATGCCAACTAATGGATAAGTTTTGAGTTTAGAAATAGCCTGTCCTATAACGAAAATATCTTCGTCAACTGCATTAACCCTTATATTACCTAGACTTTTTGTAACAAATACATCTTTGCCATTGATGTCTATACCTGTCTTCATTGTAAGTTTTAAAACACTTGCTACCTTTGTTGATACAACTGCCATAATTAATCACTCCTTTTATTTTGTTTTCACTTAATATATATGCAGTAATAATTATTTGTGCGGTTTTTTAAAAATAAATATTTACATAATTGCTTTTAATTTTTTAATGGGATTTTTAACAATATTAGGTAAATATTACTTTATTATATTAAGAAAAAAATGTTATAGTCGATATAAGTATTATGTCAAAACATATAGCACTACCATCAAAGCCAGTAGTTATAACATTCGATGATGGATATGTAGACAACTATACATTAGCTTATCCATTGTTAAAAGCTAACGGTCAGAAAGCAACTGTATTTATGATTACAAACTGCATAGGTCATACAAACTTTTTAAATTCCTCACAACTTAAGATAATGGATAAAGATAACTTTATAGTAGCGAGTCATACTGCGAATCATGACAACTTATCTCTCCTAAACTATACTAAACAAGTAGCTACCCTAAAAAAATCTAAAGCAATGTTAGAAAAGTTGTTAGCTAAAAAAGTTATGCATGTTGCATATCCTTGTGGTGCATACAACAGCTCAACTGCGAGTGCAGTACGTGCAGCTGGATATAACTTAGGTATCAGTACAGACAATGGGTTCTCAGGTGTAACTGATAGCTACTATAATATAAACAGGGTTTATATTAGTGCATTTTACAGTATGGCAAAGTTTATTAATAGATTAACAGTTCCAATGAGATAAGACTAATTGTTAGCAATATATATGAATACAATAAAATATATTCTGAAGCAGAGCCTATATTTATAGAAGGTGATGTTTTTAAGACGATAATTCCGTTGACTATCCAAGCTAGTACCCAAGCTAGTACCCAAGCTAGTACTCAAACTGAAACGAAAGAGCAGGATAGAACTAGAGAAATATTAAAGTTTTGTAAAATTGTTAGGACCCGTCGTTACATGATACTTATTATAATTAATATATGGTATAATATACTTTATTAAAAAATTAATGACAGCATTAAAGGTTAGGAGAAATTTATGAAGATTGTATTGAAAAGAAAGACGATAGCGAAGATTTTATTATGTGTTTTTTGGTTAGGATTAATCTTTTATAATGGAACAAGACCAGGTGAGACATCTCAAAAAAGTAGTAGAGGTCTCATAGATTTTGCAGGCAGGGTCTTGAACATTTCTTCAGCTAACATAGAAAAAGTAGGGGTTAAATTCAATGATGTTAATTATTATGTGAGAAAAAATGCACATTTTTTTGAATACTTCATTTTTAGTTTATTGATATGTTCTATAGTAAGGCAGTCTAAATTACAAAGAAGTAATAAAATATGGATGTTGCTATTTCTACTTTTAATGTTTCCTGTGATAGATGAGTTTATACAAAAATATATACCTAACAGAACCTCTAATGTTCTTGATATAATAATTGACTTTAGCGGTGGAATTTTGGGAATGTTTATATCGGCTACGTGGGGTAATGTTATAGAAAAGAAAAAAGGGCAAAGATCGATAGGTTCATAAAGAGGGATTGAAATTGGTAACCAATAAATAATGTGAAATTTTAGAGGTTGATAAAGGAGTTTGAAGATGTTATAATTATTTTACTTGAAATTAAAATAGTGGCGGTGATTTAAAATGGATAATGAAACAAAGAAAATGTTCGAAATGTTAATGAAGAAATTAGACGCTATGGAAGCAAGACAAGATGAAATATTTTCTGTTGTAAAAGCTATTGAACACAGTAATACTACACATAAAGCAGAGATTGATAATATTACTTATAAAGTTGCACATACAGAAGGAACAATTAATAAGATAGGTAATGTAATTATTGAAAATAGAGCTATAAAATAACAAGTTAATTTCGCCATAGATGTAACTAGTCTAGTTATTAATTAAGTATCGAAATCTATGAATGGGAACTACCGAAAACTATATTTCGGTAGTTTTTTCGTTGATATTATATATATTTTAACTTTATGAAAACATTTACAAGAAATATATTTAGAAGTATTGACATCTAAGTAATATGGTTTTATAATCAAGTTAACCGTATTACTTAATCGGTTAACTAAAAAGAGGTGAGCTTATGAATAAGGTTTGTATTCTTGGAAGTATCAATATGGATATGGTGGTTTCTATAAATAAAATGCCACTGGTTGGAGAAACTATTTTTAGTGAAAACTTTAAATTAGCACATGGCGGCAAAGGCGCTAATCAAGCCGTTGCAGCGAGAAGACTAGGGTCAGAAGTATATATGATAGGCAAAATAGGCCAAGATTCTAATGGATCGCAAATAGTAGATGCCCTGGGCAAAGAAGGTATAAATGTCAATAGTATTTTTAAAGATGATGTTAAACCAACAGGTACAGCAATAATTACTGTAGATAATAAAGGTAATAATTCAATAATTGTTGTAGCAGGTGCAAATATGACTCTTAATTTAGAAGAAATAGATAAGTGTAAAGAAGTTATAGTTAGTAGTGACATAATAGTAGCACAATTTGAAACACCTATTGAGGTTACAATGAAAGCGTTTAAACTAGCAAAAGAAAATGGGGTTATTACAATTTTAAATCCTGCCCCAGCAAAAGAGATTCCTAAAGAATTATTTGCATGCACAGACATCATAGTGCCTAATGAGACAGAAGCTACAACACTTACAGGGGTAAATGTTGTAGATTTAGAAAGTGCAAAGCAAGCTGCGAATACTTTTTTAGATAATAAAGTTAAGTATGTAATTATTACCTTAGGTAGCATGGGCGCAGCGGTGATAACAAAGAAATCAGAAGTGTTAATACCAGCATACAAAGTTAATGCTGTGGATAGTACTGCAGCTGGAGATTCATTTATAGGAGCAATAGCAACTAAGTTAACAAAATCTAATTTAAATATTAAAACTCTTGTAGAAGCAGTTAAATTTGCAAATAGAGTTTCAGCTATAGTAGTTCAAAGAGAAGGAGCACAAGCTTCAATACCACTTTTAAAAGAGATTAATGAAATTTATAAGGAGCAGTGAGCATGAAAAAAACAGGAATTTTAAATGGAGAGATATCTAGCGTGGTAGCAAAAATGGGACATAAAGATTTAATTGCTATAGGAGATTGTGGATTACCAATACCTGATAAAACCAAAAGGATAGATATGGCATTATCAAAAGGCATTCCTAGTTTTATAGAAACACTAAAGAATGTATTGTTAGAACTTCAAGTAGAAGAAATAATTTTGGCCTCAGAAATAGAAGAAAATAATCCTAAAGTTTTTGCACAAATAAAAGAACAATTTGAAAATGTAAAATTTACGTTTATAACTCATGAGGAATTAAAAACAATGTTAAATGATTGTAAGGCTGTAATTAGAACTGGAGAGCAAACTCCTTATGCTAATATAATTCTTAAATCTGGAGTAATTTTTTAAGGAGGAGTAACTATGGAAAGAAAGATTCCTTTTCTTGAGATGAAAGGTATATCCAAATGTTTTCCTGGAGTAAAGGCACTTCAGGATATAAATTTGAGCTTATATAAGGGAGAAGTACTAGCTCTTTTAGGGGAAAACGGTGCAGGAAAATCTACATTAATTAAAATTTTAGGTGGCGTTTATCAAAAGGATGATGGGAAAGTTGTTATACAAGGTTCCGAGGTAGATATAAAAAATGTTAAGGAAGCTGAAAAATTAGGCATATCAATAATACACCAAGAGTTAAGTGTTATCCCCAATTTAACAGTCGCAGAAAATTTGTTTTTAGGAAATGAGAAAATTAATAAATTAACTAAAAAGTTAGATAAAAAAGCAATGAACATTATGTGTAAAGATTATCTTAAACAAATAGGTAGTAACGTTGATCCACAGGAGTACGTTAAAAATATAAGTATTGGAGAAATGCAAATGCTTGAAATAGTAAAAGCAATTTCAAAAAACTCCAATATCATAGTTATGGATGAGCCAACATCAGCCTTAACAGATACTGAAACAGAGAAGCTTTTTAAAGTTGTTAAGCTGCTTAAAAGTAGGGACATAGCAATAATATATATATCTCATAGATTGGACGAGATTTTTGCAATTTGCGATAGAATAAATGTTATAAGAGATGGTAAATATGTAGGCGAAGTCAAAGTAAACGATGTCAATAAAGACGATTTAATAACTATGATGGTAGGAAGAAAAATGGAAGAACAATACCCATATAAAGAGCCTACTAATGTAACCCCTATATTAAAATTAAAGGATATTTGTTTAGAGGGTGTTTTAAAATCAATTAATTTAGAAGTAAGAGCAGGAGAAATCCTTGGAATATCAGGACTTATGGGTGCAGGTAGATCAGAAGTTGCAAAGGTTATTTTTGGGGAATATAAAAAAACTAGTGGCTCTATTGAGATGAATGGAAAACAAATAAATATTAATTGTCCTAAAGATGCAATAAATAACGGAGTAGCATACTTGTCGGAAGATAGAAAAAAAGAAGGACTAATACTCCCTTTATCTGTAAAAGAGAATATGACATTAGCTTCTTTGGATAGGTTTGAAAAGAAAATGTTTTGTATAAGTAAAATAGATGAAAAAAATATAGTTGAAAAATATATTAAGAAATTATGGATTAAAACACCTACTCAAGACCAATTAATAAAGAATTTAAGTGGTGGAAATCAACAAAAGGTTATTATAGCAAAGTGGCTTATACAGTCTCCTAAAGTTTTAATAATAGATGAACCCACAAGAGGTATAGATGTAGGGGCAAAAAAAGAGATATATGACGTATTAAATCAGTTAAAATCAGAAGGAAAAGCAGTTATTATGATTTCTTCGGATATGTCAGAAGTACTTGGAATATCAGACAGAATAGTAGTTATGCACGAGGGGAAAATAACTGGGGAGTTAAGTAGGGAAGAGGCTACTCAAGAAAGCATAATGAAATTAGCTATTGGAGAATAAAAAAGAGTATAAGACTTGCACGGGAGGGTTAAAATGACGAATATAAAAGATAATTTATTAAAATATAAATCCGTTTTAGCATTAGCTATATTATGCATAATTGTTAGTATAATTTCACCAACATTTCTACAGGTATCAAATTTAAGAAATTTATTTACTCAAATTTCTGTGAATGCAGTTATATCATTAGGTATGACTTTTGTAATACTTACAGGTGGGATAGATTTATCAGTAGGTTCAATTGTTGCAATAGCGGGTGCAGTTGCTGCTGCAACTATAAAAAATACAGGAAGTATACCACTAGGAATACTAGCAGCATTATTTACAGGAGTTTTTGTAGGGTTCATTAATGGAATAATTGTTGCAAAAGGAAGAGTTCAAGCATTTGTAGCTACTTTGGCTACACAAACTGTATTTAGGGGAGTTACCTATGTATTTACTGAAGGTAATCCTATATCTGGGTTAGGTTATGATTTTATTAAATTAACAAATAGTAGAATACTCGGAATACCCGTTCCAGTTATTATTACCATAATTGTATTTGCAATTTGTGCGTATGTTTTGACACAAACGAGGTATGGAAGATATATATATGCGGTAGGTGGAAATGAAGATTCATCAAGACTTTCTGGTATAAGTGTTAATAACGTTAAAACCTGGGCATACATTATATCGGGTGCTACGGCTGCAATAGCTGGAATAATTGTTACGAGTAGAATAGGGTCTGCTGCTCCAACGGCTGGGAATGGATATGAATTAGATGCAATAGCTGCAATAGTTATTGGAGGAGCAAACTTGGTAGGGGGAGAAGGAACAATATTTGGAACAATAATAGGTGTATTAATTATTGGAGTTTTAAGTAATGGGCTAAATCTTATGGATGTTTCAGCTTTTTATCAAACTATAGTAAAAGGGTTAGTAATACTATTGGCAGTTTTGATTGAGAAGAAAAAGACTAACTAAAACAAGAAATAAAATATTAATTAGGGGGCAAATTAATGAAAAAATTAATGAAACTAGTTTCGGTGGCAATGATAACAACTATGACAGTGGGTGTACTTGTAGGATGTGGATCTAGCAGTACCACTTCAACTCCAAGTAAAAAATCTGATTCTAAAAAAATAGGTATGGTTGTTTCAACTTTAAACAATCCTTTCTTTGTAACACTAAAAGCAGGTGCTGAAGCTAAGGCAAAAGAATTAGGATATCAATTATTAGTTGTAGACTCACAAAATGATTCATCAAAAGAGCTTTCAAACGTTCAAGATTTATTGCAAAAGGGAGTTAGTGCTATAATACTTAATCCCGTGGATAGTGATGCAGCTCAAAGTTCAGTTATGGAAGCTAATAACGAAAAAATTCCATTAATAACTGTAGATAGAAAATCTAATGGAGGAGAAGTAGTTTGTCATATAGCTTCAGATAATGTAAAAGGTGGAGAAATGGCAGGTAACTTTATAAAAGAGCAACTTGGTGATAAAGGTAATATAGCAGAACTTCAAGGAACAACAGGTGCTTCTGCAACACGTGATAGAGGAAAAGGGTTTCATAATATAGTTGATGTAGACAAAAACTTAAAGGTTGTATCATCTCAACCAGCTGATTTTGATAGACAAAAGGGACTAACTGTAACTGAAAATATGCTACAATCAAATTCTAATATTCAGGCTATTTTTGCACAAAATGATGAGATGGCATTAGGAGCTGTTAAAGCATTAGGTACTTCAGGTAAAAAAGCTATAGTTGTTGGATTTGACGGAGGCGACGATGCAAAAAAAGCTGTAGATGCCGGTGAAATGACAGCTACAGTAGCACAACAACCAAAGTTAATGGGAAGTATGGCTATAGAAAATGTCAAAAAGATATTAAGTGGCGCAAGTGTTGCTAAGGAAATCGGAGTTGACTTAAAATTATATGTAAAGACTAAAAAATAAAAATGATGAGGTCTATTGGTCAATTGTAGATTATTAATATATAATTAAAATTATATAGTTGTATATTCTATGAAGAATTGAGGTAGTTAAATAATGAATAAGATAACAATGAAAGATATTGCAGAAAAAGTAGGTGTCTCAAAAACCACAGTATCTTTGGTTATCAATAAGAAGGACGATAATATAAGTGAAGAAACTAAAAAGAGAATTTATAAAGTAATAGAGGAAACTGGATATATTCCTAACAATATCGCTAGGGGTTTAAAGACTAAAAAGTCTGGAAGTATTGCAATAATTATGCCAGATATAACAAATCCATTCTTCTCAGAGTTATCAAGGGCTATAGAAGATGTTGCAAATAAATTAGGGTATAATGTGATACTCTGTAATTCTGATAATAATGCAAATAAGGAAAAGAAGTATGTAAAACTTTTAATAAGTAAATTAATTGATGGGATAATTTTAATACCAGGACAAGAAAGTGAGGATAGTGCTAAATTATTAAAACTAAATGATATACCATTTGTATTTGTAGATAGGTATATTAAAGGTTTTGAAGATTATCCTGGTGTTTATTTTGACAATAAAAAGGGAATACAATGTGGAATAGAATATTTGTATGGTAAAAATAAGAAAAACATAGTATTTGTATCAGGGCCAAAGAAAATAACTATAAATAAAGAAAGAATAAATGGATACAAAGAGAGTATGACTAAATACGGAATTTACAATAAATCATTAATTTTTGAAAGTACATTTACTTTAGAAGGTGGTATTGAAGTAACTAATCATATAATTGATGAATGTACAACTGTTGATGCTATTTTTTATTCCAACGACATAATGGCTATAGGGGGAATGAAAACTCTTAAAAGAAGAGGATATAAAATCCCTGAAGACATTGTAATAATGGGTTTCGATGGAATAGAATTATCTAAAATGATTGAACCAGAACTTACAACAATTCAACAACCTATTTATAGTATGGGACAAGAGGCTTGCAAACTAATAATAGATATTATAAAAGGAGAATCAATAGATAATTCGAAAATATATTTTTCACCGAGTATTGTAGTTCGCGGAACAACTTAGCAGTGATGTAGCGTTGTGAGGAATAAGCATATATTTAAAGACACTGAATAATTCGGTGTCTTTTTTTGCTTGTCATAATAATAATTAACATATTTTTCACATAGTTATGTGATATTTTTTATACATTCCTTTGTTATTATTTAAATATAATAATTTATAAATGTTGGGACTCATTCTAAAAAGGGGCAAATAAAAATGGAAAAATTAAAACTTTATAAGGAAAAGATTTTACTGTCATTAATCTTAATATTATCTGCAATTTTAAATTTTGCTAATCTAGGTGTAAATGGATATTCAAATGCGTATTATGCTGCGGGCGTTAAAAGTATGACTTTGAGTCTTAAGAATTTCTTTTTCGTATCTTTTGACCCAGCAAGCTTTGTAACCATTGATAAACCGCCTTTAGGGTTTTGGCTTCAAGCTATTTCTGCTAAAATATTTGGATATAGTGGATGGAGTATTATTCTTCCACAGGCTCTTGCGGGAGTAATCTCAGTTTTCGTAATATATAAAATTGTTAATAGATCTTTTGGAACTACGGCGGGACTTCTCTCAGCACTGTTTCTTGCAACGACTCCAATTTTTGTTGCAGTAAGTAGAAATAATACATGTGATAATTTACTTGTTTTAACTCTTCTAATCGCATGTTGGTTTATATCTATAGCAGCGCAAAAAGGGAAATTTAAATATCTCCTAATAGGACTTGCTATTGTAGGTATTGGTTTTAACATAAAAATGCTTCAAGCTTATATGGTTATTCCAGCTATATATTTAGTTTACCTTTTATCAAATGCTATTTCTCTTAAAAAGAGAATAATTCATCTTATCTGTGGAACCCTTGTATTACTTGTCGTTTCATTCTCATGGGCTATAGTTGTAGATTTAATACCTGCTGCAAATAGACCTTATGTAGGCAGCAGTACAAATAACTCAGAACTAGAACTTATAATTGGACATAATGGACTAGAACGACTTGGACTTGGAACCACTACTACTGGTACGCGTGGAGGTAGCGCTAAAACTCAAGTTGAAACTACAACTTCTAGTAATACAAACCCTCAAGGCGGAGTGCAGGGAGGTACCCCTCCTACAGGTACTAGACCTAGTGGAATGCCAAGTGGCGGCGGTCAAAGTGGAAAATCTGGTGGTGGAGGTAACAGCACCATGGGTGGTGCCGAACCAGCTAGCTTTGCAAGATTATTCTCAAATAATGGGTTGTCTACTCAAATAATTTGGTTATTTCCTCTTGCAGTTCTTGGAATCCTCGCAGCAGCTCTAAAGGAAAAATTCAAACCTGCTTTTAATAACAAGAGAAAATTGGATTTACTATTATGGTCAATGTGGTTATTACCTGAATTTATATATTTCAGTTTCACAACAGGTACATTCCATCCTTATTATTTAACTATGATTGCTGCACCAATTGCAGCATTATCAGGAATAGGCATTGTTTCTATGTGGGAGCTTTACATTGAGCGTACCTGGAAATCATGGATATTACCAGCAGCACTTATTATAAGTGGAGCACTACAGTTATTGATTTTATCTTACATGTACAGTACTTCAAGTATAACTAAGATTTTAATGATAGCACTTTCTGTTTTATGTTTTATATCATCAATAATACTTATTGTACTTAAGGTAAAGAAAAATAATAATTTGAGACTTTCAAAGATGTTAGTAGCCACTGCTTTAATAGGACTTCTAATAACCCCTATAACTTTGTCTGTAACTACTTTGTTTGGTGCAATGGGATCAATGCCAGCTGCAGGACTAAGTAAAATTTCTAGTTCTAAAACTGGAAGTTCAAGCATGGGAAGCTCAATGAGGGGCTCAAGTACATCAAGTAATGCAAAGTTAATAAAATTCTTACAAGCTAATAAAACTACAGAAAAATATATTCTTGTAACTTCATCTACCAGTGGTGCAGCATCAGATATAATAATCAAAACCGGTGAAGCTGTAATGACTTGGGGTTTCTTTGGAACTGATAAAGCGATAACACTCGCTCAGTTTAAAGCACTTGTTAAGAGTGGAGAAGTTAGATATGTAATGGTAGGAGGTCAAGGTTCAACTAATGATGTCATGACATGGGCTAAAAAAGTTGGTGCAATAGTTCCTGAAAGTAAATGGAAGGATACTGCTACAACTTCTACTAAGGCAGCAACAACTTCAACTAGTAAAACAGCTGTTACCACTTCAAACTCTCATCAAATGGGTGGGCAAAATTCGCAAGTATTATATGATTTAAAAGGTGTCGATACAACAAAATAATAACATATTAACTTTAAAATGTTCTCTCCCGAAATTTTAAGTTAAAATGATTGTTAGCAAATGGCGAGCTTATACTCGTCATTTGTTTTTTTTGGTTATATGTATATCATAAGGAATGTTTTTACAATATTTATAGATTATTCATTGACTGCATTATTCATGTTTTGTACAATGGTAAATGTAAATTATAATAAAGGAGGGGAACTATATGACTAGAACTAAGGGAGCTAAGAGGAATAAATTGATAGGAATACTTATTATTTTAGTAGGTATACTAGCAGTTTTTGCATACATGATATTATATACTGGTGGAGCGACATTTAAAAAAACAACTAGCACAGGGGTTATAGGAAAACTTGCAAAGGTGCAGGTAATAGGTGGAGAATTCGAATTAACGCAAGAGAATATGGATGAGTTAACTACCTTATATTTTGCAAAGCCTATAACTAAAGGAAATATAATTCTTACAGGAGCTAATGTAGAAATTTTAAATGATGAGCTTTTAATTGAGGCTCCTATAAAATACAAGAATCTTGATTTATTATTTTCATCAAAGGGAAAAGTAAGTGTTTTAAATGGAAAAGTTACGTATGATGCGCAAAATTTTAAAATTGGAAAACTTAGATTACCTAATAAATTTGTTATCTCTCAAATTACAAAGCTTGATAATAAGAAACTTTATGTTGAGGCTAATTCAATAAAAGTTGACCCAAGTATGTTTCCGTTTGAAATAAGTAGTCTTAAAATTAAAGATAATATAATAATTGCGCAGGCTCCAAAGAAGAGTCTAAAAAAATCATTTCAAGAGATTACTAAAATGAGTGGTGCAGAAATTGATAAGCAGCTAGATATATTGAAAAGTAAGATACAAGATGCCGCAGCTCTAATGACTGGAGAGGCAGAAAAAGCAAAATTAAAAGAAATTCAAGACATTATAGATAATTCTAAGGGTAAATCAATAGAAGAAAAAAAACAAATTATAAGTAAGGGTCTTAATCAAATTAATGGAGCCATTAGTAATGCATCAGACAGTACTAAAAAGAAAGAATTAGAGGGAATTAGAGCTCAGGCTGAAAAGGCACAAAAGCTTGCGGTAGAAAAGGCAAAAGTATCTCAGACGCAGAATGCTACTAAAAGTGCTTCATTAATAAAAGCTAAGGATGATTTAAGTAGTGCGTATTCTCAGGCAGGGACTTCAAAAGAAAAACAGATGATATCAATGATGCAGACATCTATGGGTAAAATGGCATCAAATTCATCATATAATTCTAGTTCAGATCAAGCATCCGTTAAGTCAATTTATAGTACAATGGATACGCAAAGCAGAAATAAATTCAAGTATACATTAGCTGCGAATGTTGATGCTACAAATCTTTCTGTGTTAAGGCAAGTTTTTGGAATATAAGGAACTTAATTAGCCTTGGATGTAAGTTTTGGCAGGTGGTTTAATGATAAAGAAGATGTTTAGAATAAATTTATTCTAAACATCTTCTTTTTTAACAACAGTGGGCATTTTGTCAAAAAAAAGATTCTAAAAACATTCTTAAAACATGCAACTATAATGTTGGGACAAGCGTTATTTAAGTGTATAACAGTAAACATAGAATTATAAGTTTTTATAATATTTTAATAAAAATGCACTTTTAAAATTAAACCCAAATAAATGGAGGCATAAATATATGAATAAGAAAATTACAGGTTCAGCACTTGCAGCGTTAATAATAGCAGGGTCAACATCTTTCACGACTTTTGCAGCAATGGACAATGGCACGGTTGTTATAGGAAACAAGGCGTTTGATTTAGCTTATGCTAATGATTTAGCTAATTCTGATGAAATCATCAATTCAATAACTACAGGTGGAATGGTATATGTTAAAGACTTTAACGGAGACTGGATAGATAATGTTACAGGAGAAATTGTTAAGGCTAGTGTTATACCAGCTGTAGTTTATAAGAATGCTACTGGAACAGTAAACTTTGACGGTGCAGATGTAAGTTTACCAGATATTAAGGAAACATCTTATCCAAAAATATTTACAAATATAACAAATGCAATCACAAATTCATCTAATGTTGTTTATTTAACAGCAGTTGATCAATATGGAGAAGCTTTTGATATAGTAACAGATTCTACATATAAAATAACAGCAACAGTGAATGGAATGCCTTTAAGCCAGAGCGAAACAACATTAGATACAGTTAATAATATGGCCCAAATAACATTAAACAAAAAACTAGCTGAAAATGATGTCGTAGTTATAATGCTCCAAAAGTTTGATAAAACAGCAAGCTCGACTACAGCTAAAGTAGTGTCTTCAATAAGTACTAATTATACAGTAGCAAAGGATGCAGCAGTAGCACCACAATCAATTTTGTCTGTAAAAGCATCAGCCGAAACTGTTTCAATAGGAGATGCAGCAGTTACATTAACTGCCGATGTGAGAGACCAATATAATAATCCTGCAGATTTAACAGCGAGCAAAATAAGATGGATAGTTGATGCAGGTGGGAGTTTACTTGATAGTACTTCAGACCTCAATAGTGGTAATTTAACAGTAGATACAACTGGGAATAAGGTTAATTTTAAAGCTATAAAAGCAGGTACATTAACTATAACTGCTTATAATATTTTAAATGGTAACAAAGCTACTTATACAGTTGAAGTTTCAGTAACTAAACTTACAGCGTTTAAATTAACATCTGAAAACCCAGATGCTTCATTTAATAACGAAGAAATTAAGTATAATAAAATAACTCAAAATGAAGGTGCTGTTTTAACACCAGATATGCTTAAATTCAACATAACTGCTAAAACTAGTGGCACATCAGCTGCTGACATAACAGCTACAGCATCACTTAGAGGCGGAAGTGGAACTGACAAAAATGATATAGTAATCAGTGCTAAAACTATAAAACCTGGTACATATGAAGTTACTCCATATGTAGGAACCACATTTGATGCAAGTACAACTGTAAAGGCTAATGCTTTTAGTGTGACAACTTCGGTAAATGGAGTTGCAACAGTTATTGATCCAATGACAATATCAACACTTAAAGTTAATACAAAACTTGCAGCGAACTTGGTAATAAGAAATATGCATAACGAAGCTATCGATGTAAGTGGTGATAATGTTACTGCAGCAGTTTACAAAGATGGAGTATTATCTGACAATATTAAAGTAGAAAAATTAGATAAAGATGGACAGGTAGCTACAACATCTCCAGTTAAAGCATTAAGATTTGATGCTAGCGCAGCAGGAAACTATACAGTGAGAATAAGTGTTAAGGATGCTGTTGCAACTTATGATGTAGCAGTGAGAGCAGAAGTTACGACTCTTAACTCTATTGAACTTGGAAACAACATTGTAGATAATACTATAATATCAGGAGCAGCGAATCCTATTTACAGAGTTGTAAGTGTTAAAGACAATAAAGGTGATGAAATAACTCCTGACATTGCAGCTTGGACTATTTCAACTAAAAATGGAGCAAATGTTATTGATTCTAGTTTTGCAAGTATTGTTTATTATAAACATGATGCAAAAGGGGTTATTGTTAATTCTACAATAGCTAATGCAGAGGGGATAGCTGTGAAATTTGATCCAAGTTCAACCGCAGTTAAAAATTTGGCAACAGACACAACACTAGTCGTGAGTGCTTCCAATAAAGCAATTAATGAAACATCTGTAATTAAAGATACATTAAACGTAACTGTAAAAGCTAAGAGTGCAGTGAAATCTATAACACTTGCAGACACTAAAATTTCATTGATTCCGGGAGCGACTGTTAAAAAAGAAATAGTTGTACTTGACCAATATGGGAAAGTTATAATGGATCCTGCTATGGTTACAGTAGTAAATGGTATAAAAGCTACTGCAGCAGTTTCTTATGATGAGACATCTAAAAAAATGTATATAACATATACAGGGGTATCCACAGGAACTGATACAATAGTTGTAAAATCTGTTGCTGATGCTGCTATTAAGGCAACTATAAATCTAACTACTGGTGATAACACAAATATAAATTCAATAGCATTTGATGCATATAATTATAAAGTATATAATGCGGCTGGTGAGGATAATGATCAAAATGTATCATTAACTTATAAAGTGAATGGTGGAGACATAGATGTTCCTGCAAGTGCAATTAGTGTAATTGCCGATTCTAAGTTAGTTACTGTAACTAAAAATGGTTCAATAATAAATGTTAAAGCAAAAGCTAATGATGCTACAACTGGTATTGGTGACAAAGATGCGGTTATAACAATAAGTCTTCTTACAGCCAACGGGAAAACATCTTCAATAGATTTAACATTCTGCGATGATGTGCCAGTAGCTACTAAATCAACAGTAACTATTAAAGATACTGTTGATGAAAACAAAGATTTAGATGGGACACAACTTATAATCGGTAGAGATGTAAATGGAAATGTTACTCAAGAGACTGTAGGACAGATTACATTACTCGGTATTGATCAATATGGACATAAAGATGTAGATGTAACAACTGATACAACTTGGGCTTCGGCTAATGAGGAAATTGCTACAGTAGGTGTAAAGACTGGTGTTGTAACAGCAGTAAAACCTGGTAATACAACTGTAACAGGCTTTTACAAAGGAAGTTTATATACTATAGAAGTTGAAGTGCCACAAGTAAACTAATATAGGGGTGTTAAATCTTAGATAAGCGGTTATATATAGAAAAATAGGAAAAGTAACAAAAGATGCAACCATTGTTTGGTTGCATCTTTATTTTTATTTAATTAATCAACTAAAATTAAAGTGTTGCAAGTTTCTACATTAATATATAACAAACCAAAAGGCACTGAGATATTATGTAAAAATTCACATATTTCTCGGGAAATAAAGTAGAAGCACATCAAAGAATACAAGTGTAATAAAAAAAGGATAGTAGAATAACTATCCCAATAAATACTATATTACTTAGATGAAATCATTAATATTACATCTTTACCGGTTTTCTGAATTATAATATTTGCTGTATGTGTACCTTTTTTAGCAAATATTACAGTAGATTTTGTGGATCCAGTAATTGTCCAACCATCTTGTTTTAAGATAGCTAGATAATTAGTAAATACCTTTGCATCTGTTGTATTTTTTAGGGTATATTTAGAAGTAGCAAGTGCTTTCTTTGTTTTAGCAGTGTATTTAGCAGCTTGTACTCCACTATATGATGGAAGATATGCTAAATTTTTAGTATATGTTATTTTAGCTTTAACAGGAGTTTTAGCAGGTGTAGTAGTGGTAGCTTTACTATCATTACTTGCATCTGTAGTGGTCTTACTACCACAGGCAACAAAAGATAGAGATATAACTAACACCATTGTAATATATAGAAACTTTTTCATGAAAAATCACCTCCTTACAATTTAGACTCAATTTATATTTTAAAGCAATTTATGGTAATGTCAAGTCTCAAGCATCAAGTAAGCTAGCAAAGAATGAAAATCAACAGCTTTATTTTGCTTTGCTTATACTTGTAAGCTGGTATCCTATAGAAGCGTCATATTTAAAACCATAAATGTAGCTCGAGGTGCTGGGAGTCTCACTACCATTGGTATGAAATATGGTATAAGATTCAGAAGAGGTTATAGTTCCCGATTTATTATCATCATTAATGTTGTAATTTATAATTTTAGAATCAATATAATTTTCTCTTATTCCAGAATCATATGTTTTTGATATATATGAGTGTTGCGTATTATATAGTGAGCTCCCATAAGCTACATAAGCATCAATATATGATGGTGTGCCATTATTTACAGCTTGTGCAATATTAGATGCGTAGTAGTATAAAAGATTGTCTAGCTGTGCGTGAATATCATTTATTGTATTACTGGCACCCTCAAAACTTAAATAAGCATCTTTATCATCTGTTGTAGCTAAGTATTCGTCACTTGTAAGTGTTTTGCCGTCAACTTTGCATGTAGCATATATTTTTGATGAGCTATCTATAGGGCCAAAATGGCTAGCATTTTTAACTTTCACATTTACATTTTTTCCGTTAACAAAAATGTCAGCATCAGGCTTATCAGAAGTTATATTTAAATAAGTCATATCATCAAATACACTTATGTTTGCAACTCCATTTGTAGCTATAAGATCAACTAAGTAAGGTTTGCTTAAAGTAATATACTTATTTTTGTAATTAGCTAAAATTGAATAAGTGCCAGGCATGTACGGCCCAAATTCTTTTGTGGAGTTGTCAGCATCACTTTTACCCATTACAGTTTTATTAATTGAAAAAGAAACATCTTTAACTGTAGTTTTTATGTCAATAAAGGATGGTTTAATGTTTATTTTATATTTTGGAAAAATAAAAAAACTTTTGCCAACGCGGGCTAAAGTTAACGTATGATCCGACTTCGCGGTAAGGCTACTAATATCCTTAGGGCTCATAACATCAGCATTTAAGTCCTGCATAACCTGCGTTAAATATGTAGGTTTACTTTTAAAATATGATAATAAGGGGGAAATGCTTTTACTATCTACGTTTAGTCTGGTGTCATTAGAGCAGAGTATATTTTCTAAATCAGAAGTATTGTTTGTTTTTATGTCTTGCTGAAATCTTGTTACAAGTTTACCTGGATCAGATAAAGAATTACCTACTTTAACAGTAGTAATTAAGAGTATTATTAAAACTGCAAATGCTGCCATGACTATTTTGTTTTTCTTTGACAATTTTAAATGTCCTGAAACATTCTCATTTGATTTTGACTCACTAGTAACTGAGTTTATATCATAATCAAGTGATGGGTTTGTAGCATCTAGATCCACAGGAGGATCTATTTTAGGTTTGGCAGTGGATTCTTCTCGAAGGTTATTACCACAGTTAGTGCAAAATTGTGCTTCTTCTATTACTTCTTTTCCGCATTTAGTACAAAATTTCAATTTAAGTCCCCCAAATTCGTATTATATTTATTATTTTTCAACTTTGGTTACTTCGATATGTAATAGTTTCAATTAAAATATAAATAATTGCATAATATTAGTGTTATTATTTATATTATACACTTAACATATATTCGTTGTAAAACTCAAAATACCTTCAGAATGCCTAAAACAATGCAGCTTAATTTATTTCTGTTAGAAGTATTAGGAGTATATTATATTTAATAAACTATTAAGAGAATCTAATTTATGACGAAGTACATTAAGTAAGAGTAATAATAATTATTTTATTTAGTTATTCAAGGGGGAACATTATGACATATTGTAGTAAATGCGGTTCTAAAATTGAGAACGATGGTGAGTTTTGTCCAAATTGTGGCACGAAAGTAAATCAAACCTCAAATGAGAATCGTAACAAAGAAAAAATAGACCAGACATTTCAGCAGGTTAAATCAGTAGCCAATAAAATTAACGTTTCTGAAATAATCAACATTTTTAAAAACTCAGTCTTAAATCCAGTTTCAGGTGGTAAAGAATTTGTAACTAAAACACAAAAAACACCAGCTATAATTATTTTAATTATGTTAACATGCCTTCAAGGTATACTTGGAATTTGGAGAGTTAATCAAATTATCAATAGTGTATCAATAATTTTCACAAATTTTTATAGAAATATATCTTCGTTAGCAGTTTTATTTGGGGGAGGTTCACCATCATATAATGTGGATACTAGTACCTTGTACTCCATAAACAATACTATTGATAAATTTAAATATATGAATACAATACCATACGGTAAAATATTTATTGGAAATTGTGAATTATACTTAGTAGGATTTTTAGTCTTATTTATTTGTATATATCTAGGAATAAGCTTTTTCGCAAAAGTAAAATGTACACCATTTATGATTTTTAAGTCAGTATTAATTTCAACTTTACCCATTATGGTTTGTGAAATTATATCAATTTTATTTTCATACCTTTCATTAAATTTAGGTATTGCTTTTGTTATTTTAGGTGTTCTTATTTCAATTACAACACTAGGCATTATAATTAAGGACAGTTTTGCGGTAAATGCAAACCTATACGTTTTAATTATATCAACAGCTGCTGTTATTTCTTTAATAGCATTTATTTTAACATTTTCTTATCATATGGTAGATGTAGTTAAAACAATAGTATATAAATATGGTAGTTTATTAAATTAAACAAAAAGTCCTTCATATTATAATGAAGTTATTCAAAATCTAAACAATGATGCACTTAACCCAAGAGATATTAATAATATTAGCACAACATCAAGCAATTCATTAACATTAACAAATGTAGGAAAAAAGTTTCTGATTTTCCCCAATTATAAGATAAGTATTAAGCCATCATTTGTTGAAATAACTACTACTGTAAAAGATGTTTCCTTTTCAATTAATAATGTTGTAATAGGGAGGAGTGAAACGGATAAATCCACCAAAGAATTTGGACCATACATTCCTGGAACTTATTCAATTATAGCTAATTATAAAGGTAAATATGTTACTTTAAGTAAGCCTTATACAGTAAATCTTATAGAAACTAGCGATGGAATAGCAAAATTAAATGTATTTGAGGATATTGATTATTTAAATATAACATCAGATTATCTTGATGCAGAAGTATTTGTTAATTCAAAAGATACTAACTTAAAGGTTAAAGATGCTACTAATTTTGGACCTATAGATGGTGATTCAAAGATATATGCTACAACTACAGTAGATGGAAAAAAACTTAAGAGTGAAGAATATTCATTGGCCGCAGGATCAACAAACATTAATATAAGTTTTGAAGATGCAATTAATAATCAAAATAATGCTAAGGCTCAGTTAGAGGATGTTAAATCTCAATTAAGTAATCTTTTAAACAACTATGCATCATCTCTTGCAGATGCTATTAATACCAATAATTTTTCATTAATTGATTATTACTTAACTTATGAGAGTGAAATTTATAAGCAACAACAAGTAAATATACCTGGTTCTTACGCAGAAGGGAACCAAGAGAGTCTTGTTTCTGCATATATTACAAATTTTAATATTAGTGATGATCTTCAATCTGGAAGTATTACTACTAGTGAAAGATATAATTTTGTAGATATGTATGGTGCATCTAATGAAAAAACTTTTAACCATGTATATAAATTTCAATATAATGGTACTATTTCAAGCTATCAATTTATAAGTAGAAAATAGACAATATTACAAATATTTCAATATTTTCTTTAAAAAAGAGGAATTTGTATTTTCTTGTCGAACATGTATATTAGTATAGTTTTTAATAGATATGTAAAGGAGATTACAAAACATGGGAAATAAAGAGATAAACGTGATTATAGCAGATGACAACAAAGAATTTTGTAATGTTCTTAATGAATATCTATCAAATCAAAAGGATATTAATGTTATTGGTATTGCAGGAGATGGAATAAAGGCAATAGATCTTACTTACGAAAAGAAACCTGATTTATTAGTGCTTGATATAATTATGCCTAACCTTGATGGACTGGGGGTCCTTGAGAGATTAAGTGAGATGAATTCGAATTTAAAGCCTTATATCATAGTTTTATCGGCAGTTGGGAATGATAAAATAACCCAAAAGGCCATAAATCTCGGGGCAGATTATTATGTGGTAAAGCCTTTTGATATGGCGATATTAACTAAAAGGATAAGACAGATGTTAAATAACACTAGTAATAACAATAGTGTAGTAGGAACATCTATTTATTCTGATAATATCGCACGGGAAATAAGTAAAACTGGATCTGGTCAAGATGATATGATAAATGATATAACCAGCATTATTCATCAGATTGGAATACCTACTAATTTAAAAGGATATATGTACATAAGAGAAGCAATAGTTATGGTTATTAATGACAATGAACTTTTATCATTGGTAACAAAAAAATTGTATCCAGCTATAGGCAAGAAATTTAATACTACGCCAAGTCGAGTGGAAAGATCAATGAGGCATGCATTAGATATTGCATGGAGCGGGCTTAAAGAAGAGCAAATCAATAAAATTTTTGGTTATACAATATTTAATAAAAAAGGTAAGCCTAGTAATTCTGAATTTATAGCTATGGTTGCTGATAAGTTAAGAATGTATAATGTTCAATAGTTATTGATTTTATGATACAATAATATATATTAAAGATTTAGCTAAAATTAAAAATACTGAGGCGAAGAGAAGGGAAAAATATATGAGTAATGTAGATATACAAAATGTTGGAATTGATTTTATTGTTATAAACGATAAATTAAGTGGGTTAGTTACTATAACTACTGAGGATTTGTCTGAGCAAAATTTATCTGATAATTTTATTTATAAGGTTTGTCCAGATGGTGAAATATTAAATGTTGGCAATGAGAATAAAACAGATAAAAAATTAAAGGAAAAAGCAGTTAAGAATTCAAAAGAAATTTTAAACGATAAATTAATGGAAGAAGGATTTGAAAAAATCCCAGAGGGTTTATCTAAATTAGATCTTACTAAGATGTTAGAGTTTTCCGAGAAGAATATTGTTAAAAATAATAAATATTCAAAGATGTTTCCTTATAGCGTTGAAAAAACTGATAATTATGATTTGAAAGTAATGTTACTAATGTATAATGGAAGTAATAATGCAACTGAAATTACTAAGTTCCCATTCAAGTTAAAGGATGCAAATGATAACGTAATAATAGCTGATGTTGTAGATATAAATAAAACAATAAGTCCGTTCAAAATAGGCATATGTGAAGTATTAATAGAAAAAGCGCGCCTTAGTGAACAATTACCAGATTTAACAACTTGGACTGTTACCTTTGAAATGCAATAAATTAAAATAAATAGTTATAAAGAAGATGTTTGGAATGAATTTATTCCAAACATCTTCTTTTTTTATAAAAACATTTGAAAAATATGCAACTATACTGTCAGGACAAGCGTTATATAAGTGTAAAAGAGTATAAGAGTATACATAAAATTAAACCTAAATAGACGGAGGCAAAAATATATGAATAAGAAAATTATAAGTTCGACACTTGCTGCGTTAATGATAGCTGGGTCAATATCTTTCACGGCTTTTGCAGCAATGGGTAATGGAACAGTTGTAATAGGAAGTAAAGCTTTTGATTTAACTTATGCTAATGATTCAGATAATGCTTCTGAAATTACGAGTGCAATAGCCGCAGGTGGAGCAATTTATGTTAAAGATTTTGATGAAAATTGGATAGATAATGTTACAGGAGAAAGGGTAGCTTCGGGATTAATACCTGCTGTGGCTTATAAAAATGCTAAAGGTGAAACTAAATTTGATGCTGGAGATACTAGTGTAGCAGATGTTAAGGAACCATTATATCCAAAAACATTTACAAGTATTACAAACGCTATTACTAATACATCAAACGTTATCTATCTAACAGCAGTAGATCAGTATGGGCAGGCATATAATATAAAAACAGATGATTCATATAAGGTAACAGCAACAATAAATGGAATACCAATAAACAAAACTGAAGTAAAATTAACAACAGAAAATAATATGGCAAAAGTAACATTAGAAAAAGATTTAGTTGAAAATGATGTCGTAGTAATAAAACTTGATAAATTTGATAAAGATGCTACTAATTCAAGCGCAAAATTAATATCCCAGGTAAACACTAATTTTGTGGTAGGAAAAGCTAAACTCATACAACTTGATTTAACCACTGAAAAACCTATTACAGCGTTTAATAATGAAGATATTATTTATAATAAAATAACACAAAACGATGGTGCTAAATTAACAACTGATATGATTAAATTCAATATAATTGCTAAAACAAGTGGTACAGCTGCAAGTGATGTAACAGTTACAGCTGATCTTCGTGGCGGCAGTGATGATAAAAATGATATTATAATCAGTGCTAAATCAACAAAAGCTGGAACATATGAAGTTACTCCATATGTAGGAACGACAATAGACGCAGAAGGTACCATAAAGGCATCAAAATTTGATGTGACAACTACATTAAATGGAGTTGCAAGAACTATTGATGCTATAATATTACAAAAACTTAAAGTTAATACAAAGTCAGTAATAAATTTAGTTATAAGAAATGCTCATAATGAGATTATAGACCAGAATGGTAATAATATTACCGCTTTAGTTTACAAAAACGGAGTACTAGACAATAACCTAACAGTTGAAAAGTTAGATATAAATGGACAAGCAGCAACTACGACGGTTGTTAAATCCTTAAGATTTAATGCAAAAAAATCTGGAACTTACATAGTGCGGTTAAGTGTTAATGGTACAGTTGCGACTAGAGATGTAGTAGCTATTTCAGAAGTTACAACACTTGCATCTATTAAACTTGGAAATAATATTGTAGACAATAGTATAATAGCAAATGAGATGAGTCCTGTTTATAGGGTTTTAGATGTAGTTGATAACACAGGTGATGAAATAATTCCAGATACTTCTGGATGGACTATTGAGGCTAAAAATAAAGCCAAAACAAGTTTTGCAAGTTTTGCAAGTCTTGTTTATTATAAACATGATGCAAGCGGAATTATTATAGATGCTACAGCAGAAGATGCTCAGGGTATAGCTGTAAAATTTGATCCAACTGCTACTTCAGTTAGAAGCTTAGAGTCGGATACAATACTCACAGTAAAAGTTGGAAATAAAACAATAAATTCAACAGATGTTATTAAAGATGCATTAGACGTAACTGTAAGGGCGAAGAGTAAAGTGAAATCTATAACACTTGAAGACACTAAAATTTCAATAATTCCAGGAGCTAGTGTGAAAAAAGAAATAGTTATACTTGACCAATATGGAAAAGCTATTACTGATCCTACTATGTTAAACGTATTATACGGAACCAAAACTACTGCAACAGTTTCTTATGATGATAGAGATAAAAAGATGTATATAACATATTTTGGTGAAGCAACAGGAACTGATACAATAGTTGTGAAATCATTAAATGATCAGGTTATAAAAGCAACTGCAAATATAAGCATTGGTGATAATACAAATATAAATTCAATAGCATTTACTGAAAATAACTACAAAATATATAATGATGCTAAGGATGATGTAATGGATCAATCGGTAGCATTAACTTATAAAGTAAATGATGGAGAGATTGATGTTCCCACAGAGGCTATTAAAATAATTTCTGATTCTAAATTAGTTACTGTAACTACAGATGGCTCAGTAATAAATGTTAAGGCAAAAGCTGGCGTAAATGCTGCTGTAACTGGTATTGGTAGTGATACAATTATAACGATAAGTCTTCTTACTGCTAATGGTAAAACAGATTCTATAAATCTAATAATCTCTGATGATGCTTTTATAGTTACTCCTTCGTCGGTAGTAATTAAAGATACGGTTGATGAAAACAAAGATGTAGAGGGAGTGCAATTAATAATTGGTAGAGATGAATATGGAAATGTTGTTAATGAAACAACAGGACAGATTACATTGCTGGGCACCGATCAATATGGAAATAAAGATATAGATGTAACAAATGACACAACTTGGACATCTAGTAATCCTGCCATAGCTAAGGTAGATGTAAATAATGGTCTTGTAACAGCTGTAAAGCCTGGAAAAACAACTATAACAGGCCTTTACAAAGAGAAAATATGTACTGTAGAAGTTGAAATACCAGAAATAAATTAATAAATTAATAAATTAATAGTTAGGCACGAAAAATAAAAATGTATGCAATAGACAAACAATGTCTATTTCATACATTTTTTTTAGTAAAAGATTATTTACCTGTTAAACCACTTTCATGGAACTGTTTTACAAAGCCTGCAGTTTTTTTGTTTATTTTTTCTTTGAAGAAAAGTCCAAGAAGTAAAAAAACAATGAAATATATAGCTAATATTAAAATATGTTTAATTAACACCCCAGGTATAATTCCTGCTGTTGCTTCTCTCATTCCGCCTATGGCATAAGTAAATGGCATCGTAGGATTTATATATTGAAAGAAATCACCCAGTAATTCTATTGGAAATGTTCCTCCTGAGCCTGAAACTTGTAGTACGAGTGCAATCATAGTGAGAGCTATGCCTCCATTACCTAAAACAGATACAAGTGTATATATTATTGTAGTAAATACAATGCTTACATATACCCCGAATATTGTAAGAACTATAGGGGAGACTGCATAAGTTTTTAGAAGAAATAGATTGCCTGCTATAGTTATTAAAGCTTGAAGAATTCCAATGCTTACAAATGTAAAATATCTTCCTAAATATTTTTCTTTTGTGTTTATTAGTGTGCCATCCTTAAAGTCTTTAACATGAACTGCTAACACTGAAACTAATATAAATGCACCTACCCAAATAGCAAGTATAGTATAAAATGGGGTCATAGCTGAACCATAATTAGGTATTGGATAGACTTTATTCTGTACTAGCTCTATTGGGTTTGCTAAGAAGTCACTTTCTTTTTTACCATCCCTTTTTAGCATCTTTATAAGTTCATTAAGTTTTTCATCATCAGTAAGGCTTCTTAATTTTACTGCATTTGAATGTATATCTTGATCTAGTTTTGGAAACTTTTCTTTTATTTCCTTTAAACCGTCTACGCCTGAGTCCAATTGAGTACTAGTTTGATTAAGCATGCTACTAATGAGGGGCATATTGCCTTGTATATTTTGTAACATATCTATTGCACTATTAGATAATCCACTTGCATTGTCCATAGCATCATCAATTGCTGGACCGGTTCCCCCGTCAAAAGCATTCATGGTATTATCCATTAACACTGAAGTTTTATTGGCGCCTTGCACCGCGGCTGTTATATCACTATTTATTACCTCATTATTATTGTCTACAGTATTAATCATAGAATTAACATCTGCCTTCTGATTTGTCATTTCATTTTTAACATTTGTAAGACGAGTAATGAAATTTCCAATAACAGTACTGTTTAAGGAATTATTTATTGATTTATTTAAAGTTAGTACATTGTCAATTTTCTGTATTCCATCGGTATATTTATCTCGTGATTTAACTAAAGCTGATCTAGCTGATTCAGTAGTTGAATCCTTTGAGTCTTGAAAGTCATTTAAAGAGTCTTTAGCGGTATCAGCTTTATTTTTTATAAGGGCAAGGTCAGCCTTCATAATTGGAGATATACTTTGAAGTGAACTCTTTTTACTTTCCATAAAATTATTGCCTGTTTTAGTAATATCCAAAGTATTGTCTATGGCACCCGATATAGTAGGAATATCATCTTGGACATTTTTCATTAATTTTTGAAACATTAATGATTCCTTGTAAATATCATTTATGGAACTTTCAATTTTAGGCATATTATCATCTGCACTAATTACTGTGTTGGCAAGACTTTCCAGTTGCGGTTTGCTCTTCTCAAGATCTCCTCCAACTTGGTTAAGATAAGTAAAAAGTGTTTTACTTGCTGTTTCCATAAAAGTTTGTGTGATTTGTCCTTGCAGGGAAGTTGCACCACTACCTGTTATTTTTGGAGCTATAGCATTTTCTTTTTCATTCACAGTATAAATTAATTTTGCTTTAATTGGGTCAGAATAAGATGTAATAGAAAGGAAATCTTTTGAAAAGTCCTTAGGAATAGTAAAACTGGCATAGTATTTACCATATTTTACACCTTTTTTAGCCTCGCTATCACTTACAAAGGTCCAACCAATAGACTCGTTAGTTCTTAATTTCTTTACCAAATCATTTCCAATATTAACTTTAGTCCCTTTTAATGTTGAACCATTATCAAGATTAACAACTGCAACTAAAAGTCCTTTAGTCTTTGAATATGGATCCCAACCTGCTTCAATATTAAACCATGCATAAAGCGATGGTAAGAAAGATACTCCAAGTATTATAATTAGTGTTACATAGCTACATATTATATTTTTTAGATCTCTCTTGTAAATTTTAAAAACATTTTTCATATTTATTTTAGGACTTTTAAAAATATTTTTCATTAACCTCCACAACCTTACGTATATATTTTATTACTACTCAGCTAAACCACTTTTATCAAATTCTTCTATAAATTTAGAAGTTACTTTATTCATTCTTTCTTGTAATATAAATCCAAGAAAGAAACTAACAACTAAATACTTCCCAAGGGTTAATACATGATTAATTAGTAGTTCTGGTATAATTCCTGCTACTGCTTCCCTCATTCCGCCTATAGCATAGGTAAATGGAAGCATAGGGTGTATAAATTGAAAGAAATCACCTAATAATTCTACTGGAAATGTTCCTCCTGAGGCAGAAATTTGTAGTACCATTACTACAACAATCAAAGCTTTGCCTATATTTCCAAGTACACATACGAATGAATAGATAATCGTAAGAAATACAATACTCACGTACACTCCAAATAGTGTAAGTATAATAGGCGATACTGCATAAGTTTTGAGTAGGAGTAAGTTTCCAACTATAGTTACTAAAGCTTGCATAATTGCAATAGTTAAAAAGGTAAAATACCTTCCCAAATATTTTTCTCTTGTACTTACAGGTATGCCATCCTTAAAGTTTTTAACCTCTACTGATAACAATGAATGCATTAGAAGTGCACCTACCCAAAGAGCAAGTGTAGTATAAAAGGGCGACATAGCTGAACCGTAGTTAGGTATTGCATAGATTCTATTTTGGGTTAAGGCTATGGGGCTTGCTAAAAAGTCACTTTCCTTTGCACCATCTTTTTTCAACATCTTGATAACTTCATTAAGTTTTTTGTCATTAGTAAGGCCTTTTAATTTTTCTGTATTTGAATGCAGATATTGAGCAGCCTTTGGAAAATTATTTCTTGCTGTATTTAAACTTTTTATGCCTTGGTCAAGTTGACTAGTACTTTTACTAAGTGATGAACTAATCAAGGGCATATTATTTTGTATATTTTGGAGCGTGTTAACCGAATTACTTGATAACTTATTTGTGCTTTTCATAACATTATCAACTTTGGGATCAATTGTAGTTTTAAAATCATCCATTATATTAGCTGTTGAATTAGAAGTCTTATTAGCAGCTTGCACTGCATCATTTAAATCACTAGTTAGGACCTGATCACCACGGTCCACGGTATTAATCATAGAATTAACATCGTTTTGCTGGTTTGCCATATCATCTCTAACTTTTAAAAGATTATCAATTAAAGTATCAAGACCAGTATTGTCTAAAAAATTATCCAGTGATTTATTTAAACTTATAACATTGTCAATAGTCTGTAATCCATCACTATATTTATCCCTAGTTGTAACTAAACCATCTTTAATAACAGCAGTATTTGATGGGATTATGTCTTGAACTTTAGTTAAAGACGATCCAGCAGTATCTGTTATATCCTTTATAATGGAGAGGTCTTCTTGAATAATAGGAGATAAAGATTTTAGTGAATCCTTTGACTTAGTTATATATCCATTACTTGTCTTAGTAATGGTTAAAGCATTTGCGATTCCTTTATTTACAGTAGGAATATCCTTTTGGACATTTAACAAATATTTTTGAAGTACTACAGATTCATCATATACATTATCCATAGATTTTTTTATTTTAGGCATCTTATCATCTAGACTAATTAGCATATCGGCAAGCCTTTTTAGTTGTGGTTTATTATCTTCTACCTCAACTCCAATTTGATTAAGAAAAGAAAAAACTGTTCCGCTAGATGTTTCAATGAAGGTTTTTGTGATTTCTGCTTGCAGAGCAGTTGCACCTTTCCCCGTGAGTTTTGGAGCTATAGCATTTCTTTTTTCATTAACAGTGTAAATTAGTTTTGATTTCGTTGGAGTGTCGCTAGTTACCACAGAAAGAAGATCCTTTGAAAAATCTTTAGGGACAGTTAAGCTGGCATAGTATTTACCATATTTTATACCATTTTCAGCATCGGCTTTACTTACAAAAGTCCAACCAATAGATTGATTAGTTTTTAAACTTTTTACAACATTATCTCCTATATTAACCTTAATATTTCTTAATTCTGAGCCCTTATCTAAATTAACAATTGCAACTGAAATTCCTTTAGTATTTAAATATGGATCCCATCCCGCCTTAATATTAATCCATGCATAAAGTGCGGGAATTAAAATTAGGCCTATTATCATGGCTAGTGTTGCACGGTTTCTTAATATATTCTTAATATCTCTTTTATAAATTTTATGAACCTTTTTAGGACTTATTTTATAACTTATCAAAACTTTTTTAATATACATAGCGCAACTCTTCAAAATCTTTTTTATGTGTTTATTACAAACTATAAAAAACGTATTTATATGAGCAAAACACCGTATAAATACGTTTTTTATATGTTTTTTATAATTTTTAAAAACATTTTTCATAAACATTCACAACCTTATATATAATTTTATGATGATTATTTAATCATCAATATATACTATCACTTTTAGATTTAAATGTATATCATGAAAAACACAAATAATGTTTGCTTTTACACATTTTTTTATTGTATAATTATCAATATTAGTAAAATGTTCTAATTAATGAAACATTAGTTAATATTAGATAAAGATGATAAAAAAAACAGGAGATAATCCCCCTAAAATGGTGATTGACTTCTTATTGATTACAAATAAAGAAATTTAAAATAGATGATGGAGGCAGATAGTATGAATAAAAAAATTTTAAGGTCACTTCTTGCAACAATAATTATAGCGGGATCAACATATATTACAACTTTTGCTGCGATGTCAAGTGGCACAGTTGTGATAGGAAATCAGGCTATAAGTTTAGAGTATGCTAATGATGTAGCAAACTTCGCTGAAATTAATAATGACATTGTTTCTGGTGGGTCAATTTATGTTAAAAATTTTGAGGGAGTGTGGATAGATAATCTTACAGGGAAAACTGTAAATGCAAGTATTATACCAGCTGTAGCTTATAAGAGTAATAATAAAGTGATTAATTATGCTGCGCAAGATAAAAATTTATCTGATACTACGCAAGTAGCGGTAACTGGTGAATTAACTGCTAAACAAATTATAAATAAATACGCAGATGCAGTTGTTTATATTGAAGTAAGTGATAAAAATCATGATGTAACTGCTAGTGGTAGTGGATTTATAGTAAAGTCTAATGGAGTTATAGCAACTAATTTTCATGTTATTAAAGGTGCGTCATATGTAAGTGTAATACTTCAAAATGGAACTAAATATGAGGTTAAAAGTGTTTTGAATTATAATGAAACACAAGATATAGCAGTGCTTCAATTATCAAATGCAACTAATCTAAGCACTGTTAATTTAGGAAATAGTGATACGGTAGAGGTAGGAGATGCTGCTTGCGCTATAGGAAGTCCACAAGGTTATGCTAATACTTTAAGTACTGGAATTATAAGTGGAAATAATAGGAAAAATGATAGAGGAAATGATATCCAAACTACTGCAAGTATTACTTATGGGTCAAGTGGTGGAGCATTATTTGACATGCTAGGTAATGTAATTGGAATAACTTATTCAGGATTCGATACATCAGGTAATATAGGATTTGTAATACCTATTAATGAAGTTAAACCATTTTTAGCGACTAGTAATGAAAAGACGCTTGCTAAAATTAATAGTGAATTAGGTATCACATCTGAATTTCTGCCATTATTAGCTGATGTACCACAACCTGTAGGACTTGATTATAATACTTATGTACTTAGTAGCGATGATAATTATGTTGAGTATTTTTATAATATAAGTGAGACTGAGTATACAGCTTACTCTAAATTATTAACTTCTTATGGGTGGAAAAAGTTTAAAACAGGTTATGATGATGAGAATAATCCTATTTCATATTATTCAAAAGGAGTTAATACTATAGGTATAGGATGGATTGGAAAAAATAGAACAATACTCGGAGCTATTCATTAAGGGATGAAATAGTAAATGCTAGAGGAAACCTTATAAAGGTTTCCTTATTTATTATATATAAACAAATTTTACATTATATGCTATAATAACTATGGAAAAACAAAGGGATAAAAAATTTTGATTTTAGTTTAGAGGGGGATTTACGAATGAAAATTACAGAGCTTTGCGTGAAAAAGCCACTTGCCGTTCTTATGGTAGTTTTGCTCACGGTTGGCCTTGGGGTAATGGGATATTCAAGTCTCGGTGCAGATTTATTACCTGCAATTGATGTTCCTGTAATAACAATAACAACTACATACCCAGGTGCTGGTACAGCGGAAATAGAGACTGATGTAGTTAAACCAGTAGAGGATGCAATTTCAGGTATAAGCGGTATTGATACTATAAGTTCAGGGTCTTCTGAAGGATATGGTTATACTACCATTATATTTAAAATGGGAAATGATATGAACACTGCATTTTTAGATGTTCAACAGGCACTTGGCGATATATCAAATAAACTTCCTACAGATGCAACAAAACCTGTAATAAAAAAGCTAGATGTTAATGCAATGCCTATAATGATGCTTTCTGTTTCAAGTTCACTTCCTTACAGTAAATTGTATGACAGTGCAGATAAAATACAAAAGTCACTCGAGAAAACTGAGGGTGTGGGTAATGTATCTCTCGAGGGTGCTATTAAAAAACAATTAATTATTAAAGTAAATAAAACGCTTTTAGATCAGTATGGCATAGCTGTTAATACCATAACTTCTAAACTTCAAAGCGATAATTTAAATATACCAGCAGGTCAATTTAAACAAGAAAATTCTAAAGAAACAATAAAAGTACTTGGCCAATTTGAAAACATAAAAGATGTAGAAAATCTTCAAATTCCAATGTCGAAGGGGGGATCTATAAAACTTAGTGAAATTGCAGATGTAAAACTAGAGTATCCAGAGGCAACTGAACTTGTAAGATTAAATGGAAAAAATTCTATAGGTATATTTGTTCAAAAACAAAGTGATGCAAATATAGTTGTAACTGCTAAAGCTGTACAAAAGCAGCTAGATGTTTTGAAAGAAACTCTTCCAACTGGAATAAACGTTGCGATAACATCTGATTCATCAAGTTTTATAAATTCCTCACTTAAAGAAGTCAAATTTGGTCTTATTGAGGGTATAATTTCAACAATTTTAGTAATGTTTCTTTTCCTTAGAAGCATAAAAGCTTCTTTAATAATACTTGTTGCTATACCAACATCTCTTATTGCAACATTTTTTATGATGTATGTTTTCCACTTTACTCTTAATATGCTGTCACTACTTGCGTTATCCTTATCCATAGGTATTCTTGTAGATGACTCTATAGTAGTTCTTGAAAATATTCAAAGGCACGTGGCCATGGGAAAAACAGTTTTTAGATCGGTTATAGATGGACGAGAAGAAATTGCCATGGCGGCTATTTCCATAACTTTATGCGACATAGTTGTATTTGGACCAATAGCATTTATGTCAGGTATGATCGGGCAATTTTTTAAACAGTTTGGACTTACAGTAGTTTTTGCTGCTTTATTTTCCTTAATTGTTTCATTTACAGTTACGCCGATGCTTGCCTCAAAATTACTAAAGGAAAAGAATAATGATTACGATAATAAGAATATGAAGCCAAAGAGAAAAGGGCTATTTGAAAAATTTAATGATTTTTATAAAAAGTTCCTCCTGTTTTCTCTAGAGCATAGATGGCAGACGGTAGCCGTGGTAATGTTATTAATGATAATTAGTGTTTTACTAATTCCACTTAAATTAATTACTACTGAACTTACGCCTAAAACAGATCAAAGTAATTTCATAATTAATTTGTCATTATCACCAAGTAGTGACGTTAAACTTACAGATATAAAGGTTAAAGAGGTAGAAGCTCATTTAAAAGGTATAAAAGAAGTTGACAATTACTTTACTATTGTTGGTATTAATGGTAAAGAGGCTTCGGCGCAAATTAATGTTAACTTATACCCTAAAAAACAAAGAGAAAAAAGTCAAGATCAGATTGCGGCTGAGACACGTGAATGGAGTAAAACTCTTACTGGAGTTGATATATCTATAGGGGAAGCTAGTGCTTCGGGTAGTAGCAAGCCTATAGCAATAAGTGTAACTGGACCTAATTTAGATGTTTTAAAACAATTAGGGAGTGAGGTTCAAAGCTCAGTACAATCGGTCTCTGGAACTACAGATATAAGTAACAGTACCCAAGCAAATGAGAGTCAAATAGCTGTTAAAATCGACAAAATTGCTGCAGAGCAATATGGAATTAAGCCAAGCGATATAGCAAGTGCTCTTAAAGCCACTACGGAGCAAGGAGTGTCTGGTGGAGCATTTAGGCAAAATAATGAAGAGTATGATGTTATCGTAAAACTTGATAAAGGTCAAATTGTTACAAAATCGGATATATCCACAATAAAAGTAGCTAATCAGGCTGGTGAGCAGATTCCAATTGATCAGTTAGCAAAGGTTTATATGTCAGATACTCCACAACAGATATTAAGAAAGAACCGTGACGAAATGGTTACCATATATGCTAATAATCAGGGAAGATCCCTTGGTGATATTACTACTGAAATTAAAGAAAAAATAAGTAAAATTACAATTCCAGATGGATACGAGCTAAGTTATGGTGGGGATCAAAAGAGCATGGCAGATTCATTTAAATCACTTATTCAAGCTGTAATTGCATCCATTGTACTTGTATATATGATATTGGTTGTTTTATATGAATCATTCTTAACACCAGCTTTAAGAATGTTATCACTACCTTGTGCATTAATTGGCGCATTTATAGCACTTGCTATTACAGGAAACAGTTTAAATATTATTTCAATGATTGGATTAATAATGCTGGATGGTCTTTGCGCTAAGAATGGAACATTATTAATAGATTATACGCTAACTCTTATGAAAACAGGGATGCCTCTAAGAGAAGCATTGGTAGAGTCTGGATCAACAAGGCTAAGACCTATCGTAATGACTACAATAACTATGATAGTGGGAATGCTACCTTCAGCACTTGCTACTGCTGAAGGTAGTGAGTATAGGGTAGGAATGTCCGTTGCAATAATTGGAGGAATGATTGCATCTACACTTATTTCACCAATAATAATTCCAGTGGTATACACTCTAATTGATGATATGAAAGGGTTCTTTGACAAAAAGAAAAAAAGATCTAGTAAAATAGATAAGGAGATTACATTATGATGAAACTTAAAGGCATTAAAGGAATTTTATTAATAAGTCTAACCCTTAGTATAACTTTAATTGGAGTTGGGTGTGGAAATAAAGAGGTAAGTGTCCTTTCGAAGGATATTTCAAAAAATGTTAAGGCGACTCCAGTTAGTGTAGCTTCAATAACAACAACTTCAAAATATGGAAGTAAGTTAGTAACCTCTAGTCAAACTGTGGTTACATCTAAAATAGCTGGAAAAGTTGATAATGTAAGTGTTGATGTTGGTGAAGTAGTAAAAAAGGGAGATGTTTTATTTACTCTTGATAAATTGGAACTTACTGCGCAATATAATGTAGCAAAAGCGGCTCTTACCACTGCTAATGCAAATCTTGATAAAACTAGTGGTTCGGGTTACGAGCAGCAGTTAATATCTGCAAATTCAACATTAGCTATCGCAAAAACAACATATAATGATACGAAAAATAATTATAATACAATTCATCAGCAATATAATATAGGAGACTCTGCCAAAAGCGAACTTGATGCTGCAAAATCAAAGATGGATAGTGCGAAGCTCCAAGAAAACGCAGCAAGTGATTCTTTATCACTCCTAAAATCAAAAACAGGACCACAAACGGATGCAGCAGCGCAAGGCCAAGTTCAGCAGGCCAACGCATCGCTTGATTTAGCACAAATACAAATAGATAATGCTTCTATTACATCACCTATAAATGGAGTTATATCTGAGCGAAATGTTGAAGTGGGGGAGTTGGTATCAAGTGCAGTTAGTGCATTTACCATAATTGATGCAAGTAGTCTCCGAGCTGAAGTAGATATGACAGATAAGGATGTTATAAAGGTAAAAGTAAATCAGAAAATACATGTACAAATATCATCTATGAATAATAAGGCTATACAAGGAATAGTAGACACTATAAGTCCTTCTGCGGATGCCAAAACACAATTGTATACAGTAAAACTTAAAATAGTGAATGGTGATAACAAATTAAAACCAGGAATGATAGTAAGAGCTGAGTTTCCAGATGTGATAAAAAAAGATATTCCAGTTGTACCAAATGGAGCAATATTTACAGAAAATAGTGTTCAATATGTATATGTAATTGTGGCTAATAGATTAAAAAAGAAACAAGTAGTTGTGGGAATAGCAAATACTACGCAAACCGAAATTGTAAGTGGTATAAAGCTTGGAGAATCTGTAATAACTGAAGGGCAAAGCTTCTTAAATGAAGGGCAGAAAGTTAATATCATTAAATAAATGTATATTACTACAAATGCAATTCGCTTTGCTGAGTAATTCTAAACTTAGTTTACTTAAAGATACTAAAAAATAATAAATAAAAAGGATGGTGTAAAAATGAAAATTAAAAAACCGTTATTGGGTATTGTATTAATATTTTCAATGTTAATAAATGTTATGGTTCCTGCTTTAACTTTTGCGAGTACTTTAGATTATAAAACTTCTGTTACAAGGATGAAGCAGCTTGGTATTATAGATAGTTCGGTTACTAATGTTAATAAAAAAATGACGAATGCTGAATTGGTTAAAGCTATGGCTATAGCTGATGGGTTAGGGGATAGTGCAGCTAGTCTTCGCGGGAAAACTATATTTCCGGATGTAGTTAAGAATAGTGTTTTAAGTGGGTATGTTAATGCTGTTGTTGGAGCAGGACTTTTATATGGCACAAATGATGGCTATTTTCATCCGTCAAAGAGTATAACTTATCAAGATATTTGTGTTAATATGGTACTCCTTTTAGGTTATTCTAAAGCTGATTTAACAGGAAGTTTCCCTATTAATTATATAAAAAAAGCGGCGGATTTAGATTTGACTGATAAGATGGGGTTAAGAACTACGGAGACGGTTTCTATGAGTCAAGCAGCTGTAATGTTTGATAGGCTTCTTGCTACTCAGGTGAAAAGCAGTAGTGCTATTAAAGAAAATTTTTCACAGGCGAGTAATTTATATACCGATTGTATTATAGAAGATAATTCAGAGTCTTATGATAATTTAGCGGATAATGAAGTTCTTACAGATAAGGGTATTATGACAATTTCAGCTAGTAATAAGAAAAAGATTCAGGTTGGACCAAAGTATAGAGTCAAAATAGAAGACGGACAAGTTACAAAGATTTATGGCATAGTAAGCTCTACAGTTAGTATTACTGTAGACACTATAGTAGGTAATGTTGTTAACTATGAGCAAAGTGGAGTGGCAAAAAGTATGACACTTCCATCTAGCAATACTTATTATTACCATGGTGTAAAAGAAAATTATGATAGTGTAAGTGGTCTTTTAAAAGCTAATTCAACTATAACATTTGATAATGATAGTAATGTAGATGAAAGTTATGCTGTTATAACAGATCCAATATATAGTGATCCGGAGCTTGCATCAAATATTGATAAGAATTCAGATACACTAGGAAATATAGTGTTTGATGATAATACAAAGATTATAGAAAATGGTCAGGTTATTTTAAAAAGTGATATAAAAGATACGGATGTAGTTTACAGTATTACAGATTTAAATGGTAACAATAGATATATACTTGTAGCTTCAAATTATGTTGATGGCTATATTACAGATATTCCTGCTGATTCAAATAGTTTATATGATATTCAAATAGATAAAGCAAATTATAGTTATAGTGATGATATGGATATTTCTAAACTTGAATTTTTTAAAGAGGGAGATTTAGTACAGATAATACTAGATAAAGATGATAAGGTAGTGGATATAAAAGATATAGAAAACAGGACTGGAAAGTTATCTGAATATATAATACTTGGGACATCTGCTACAGATGATGATTTATCAGACAATGAGATTCTTACTGATAAAGGTACTTTAACATGTCTTAGTGGGATAACTTCTCCTGAGGTCGGTGCAAAGTATAAATTATATGTTGACGATACTGTAGTTACAAAGGTTGATGAAAAAGAAAATACTACAGTAAATTATGCTGTTACTGAGAAAACAGGAACAGACATGAAATGGGAAAATGATAAAGATGTAACTAGTAGTATGAATTTACCTAAGGCTACTGTTTATTACCATAATGGAGAAAAGGTTAATTATAATATTGCAGTTAATGACATCAATCTTTATTCTTCAATAATGTTATCTAAAAACAGTGCCAATACTGGATATGAATATGCTGTTATAATTGATCCAGTCTTTAGTATACCTAAAGTTTATAGAAGTGGTGATTCGACATTTTTAAAGGAAATGGAAGACAGTGAATATTCATTTGTTTATAGTAATGAAATGTACACACAGAATATAAATAGTGTAAATTATAATGATGTAGTTTATTTTGTATCAGATATTTGGAACAAAAACCGTTATATTTATTCTAGTGATGACAGTGCATTTGGTGATATTACATCTTTTGGACCAAATAAAATCAATGCAAGTAGTATAACAATAAACGGCAAAGCCTATGGTTTTAGCAAGTATTTTGATAAAACAAAACTTGATAAATATTATACTGGTGGTTTTATTAAAGTAAATATAGGACAAGATGGAAACATAGTTGATATATATTAGCTATTTAGCACCAATATTGAATAAACCCTTAAAATTGATTTAAATATACCAACGATAAAATTTTCATAAATAATAAAGCAGGAAAAATTCCATAAGATGGAATTTTTCTGCTTTAATTTTATAATTAATTTAATAGGAGCAACAATTATAGAAAAATAAGGTCTATAATACTACTTAGATTAACTATAATAAGGTAGAGGTGGGAATATTTTTGTAAATAATTATTGATATACAAGGTTAAATTATTTTTATGAGGTGTTGAGAGTGGAAAATATAGATATTAATATAGAATATAATAAATACCAAGAATTGATGGAGGCACAGACAATTAAGTATATTAGTATAATTAATGATTATGAAAAACAAGTAGCGATGTTAAACTCCATACTTGATATGTACAAATATTTAAATGACTTTCAGTTATCAAAAGATTTGTATGAAATATTAAGTGACATGATAGTAGGCGTACTAGGCGTTTCTTATTGTACAATAGCGATAACTGTAAACAGAAAGCTAATAGTAATGGCTTCAAGTAATTATAAAATAGGTTGTGAATTAGATACTTTAAGTGTAGTAGAAAATAGTATACTTGAGTATATAACTAAAAACAGTGAAATTATTGGTGCTATAGAAGTACGAACGGCTAATGGTAGTACTACTCCGGGGTATACAAAACAATTTCTAAAGCTTATTTGCGCTCAAGTATTACTTATACTAGACAATAGGTCGCTAAATGAAAAAATGTTATTACAAGCAAATACAGATTTACTAACTGGCTGTTGTAATAGGAGATCTTTTTATGAACTTATAAAAGCCAGACGTATTTATGAAAAAAATTATTGTATTTTAATGTTTGACATAGACGAATTTAAGCTTATAAATGACAAATATGGTCATGATGCTGGAGATGTGGTATTAAAGACATTTGGAAAGCTTCTACTTACCAGTACACGCAAGGATGATATAGTATGTAGATATGGTGGGGAAGAATTTGTAGTATATTTACATGGAGTGTCTTCAAAAACATTATCTTTTATTAAAGCGGATGCGATTAGAAAATTAATAGAAAGTTTTGTTGTGGTGTCAGATGAGGTTAAAATTAAATTTACTATAAGTATAGGGGTAGCTGTTAACACTGATGAAGCACGTGATATTCAAGATGTAATACAAATTGCGGATAATAATTTATTTAAAAGCAAAAACACAGGAAGAAATAAGACTACAATTTAGTATGCTATTTGAAAATGAAGTGCAACTATTTGTTAGATTCAACGTAATTTAAAGTGGATATGTATAAAGAATAAGAGCAGAACCTATTAGGAGGAATTTTGGATGACAAGTAATGATAATTTAATGAGAAGCAATAATGTATTAGAAAAAGAGGCGGTAAAGATAGAACTTGATCTTAATGAATATGACAAAGGAGTTATGTCAGATTTTCAAAAAGAATTTATAATAGAAGAGTTAAATGAATTACCACCACTTGAAGATGGACAAGTATCTATTAATGGTATATACACCTTTGATATGGAAGATAAAATTGAAGTTAGCGTTTATATAAGAAATGGATCATCTAAACAGATTAATTTTCATAAAGTACCATTACTTATTGTAAATAATAACGGTGATATAATTGCAAGGCAGACTGTGGATATGAAGGAGTTTGGTATATTAAAGCCTTTCTGTGCAAGACCATATAAGGTTTACTTTGATAAAATAAATATGCTTGTTGATGTTATTTCCAGTGATGATTGGAAAATACAGTTTGGAAAAGCTGTTAGTACAGTAAATACGGTAAAGGTTCAATTTGAAGGATTTCCAGGTGAAGTTCATCAGGAGTTAGAGGGTACTTTTACAAAATTCTTAAATAAGTTACCTTTAATAAAAGCTGGAGATGTTAATATTGAAGTGTTTAAAACTCTAAGATGTTTAGATAATTCTATTTCTATAGTTTTTCTGATTCGTAATGGGTGTGATACTATTGTAAAATTAGAAACATTACCAATAATAATTAAGGATGAGGATGGAGAAATAGTAGCTAGTGGAGTGTTTGATATTGAAAATGTAAATGTAAATCCGCACAAGGCAAAAATTTATGATTTTACTATAACACAGGAGTATATTGTTAAGAAGGATGCTGATATAAATAACTGTAAAGTATATTTCAGAACCTAGCAAGGAGGATAAGAAATGAAAGTGAGCAAAAAAAAACGCAATATAATAATTTTATTGCTTGTAATTATATTAATGATATTATCTTTTGTAGTTTTACTTCATAAATCAAAAATTGATAAAGATGCTGCTATTATTAAAAATAAAAGTGCAAAAGATACAGGACAGCTAAATAAAAATCCTGTAAAAAAGTCAAATGGAAAATCTTCAATTAGCGTGGAAGTACCCGGGAAAAATGAAGCAAGTGTAGACGATGCAAATACCACGAGTAATGAAAAGGCACTAACAGTTCAGCAAAAAAAGGATGAAGCTGCTAAGGCTCAAAAGGCTAAAGAGTCAGTGCCTAAAGAATCAGAAGTTATAAGTAGTAAAGATGTGGTTACAGTTTATGTTAAAGCTGCAAATTTTGGCTCTATTGCCGAAATTATAATAGCTAAAAGTGAAGTTAGTAATAGTTATAAGTATTATCAATATTTCAAGGGTAATACGGCTATATCAAAGGTTGAGAGTATAATAAAAAATAAAACTACAATTTTCCCAGTTCAAAAGGCTGGAACTGAGGTGGTAGTAAAGCTTTTAGGGAGCAATAAGAAGGTTATTAAGGAATTAAATATAAAATTAAGTGCGAGATAACAAAACAAACAATAATATAATAATAGGAGTGAATGATAATAATGGGAAATAAAATTAATAAAAAGACAATAAGTATAGTTGCGATTATAGTAATTATACTAGCAATTGCAGGTATATTTTATGTGAAAAGTAAGGAGAGTAAAGTAGATGCATCAGCACCAATTACGGCAACTGTAAGAAAAGCTTCTTTTGGATGTGTAGTAAATGTTACTCTATCAGATGCAGGAAAGAAACAATATAAGGATGTTACAAAATACCAGATTTATTATAACGGCAAAGCTATAAATCAAAAAACAGTAATAGGTACAGCTACTACAGCTTTTCCAATCAGAAAAGAAAATGATAAAGTGGCAGTTAAACTTTTGAAATCAGATAAAGTAGCATATTCAGTAGATTTAGAACTAAAAAAGGGAGAAGAAGTTAAATAAAGAATAATTACATAGAGAAGAGGAGAGATAGTTTTTGAAACTGTCTCTCCTCTTCTCTATATAACAAATTTAAGGGGTACCTATTTTGTGAAACGTTACTCGCTTTTCCAAACTACAATTTGTTAAATTTATTCTATGTTAATTATTTCTAGTGGATCTGTAACAGTTGGTGTATCTGATGAGGTATCTCCAGCTGCATAACTACTTATTATACCAGTTGAGTTTTTATAAGTTACACTAGGAAGTATGTTAGCATTTATACTTGTGTATGTGGCATTATTAACCCATGAATTATCATAACTTTTAACATATACATTACCACCAGTTACTATTGCGGTCATAATTTCGCTTTCGTTTTTAGTATCATTAGCGTAATCAAGTGAAAAAGCCTTTGCTCCAATAACTACAGTGCCTCCTGGCATTGCGGTAGTAGCTCCGTAAGCTTTTGTTAGCGTTATGTTAGACAGATTAGCTATAAATAGCGGTGCAGCTATAATTAGCGCAGCATATAAAATTTTTCTTCTTCTCATAAGTATAGTCCTCCTATCATTAAATCATCTTCTGGGTCGTTTTTTACACAGAAAATATGTTGCATAAATAATGTGAACCTAAATAAAAGTTCCCCACTCATATATAATACGAGCGGGGAACGAATTTAGTTTCAATATTTAAAACATATCTTTCTTGTTCAAGAAAAATATAGAAAAAATTACTAAAAAAACGATAATTGCAAACACATACCAAAAACCCATACCAGCGTTACCGTAGGGTATTCCACCTACATTCATACCAAAAAGTCCTGAAACCAAAGTTGGTATAGCCATAACTATTGTAATGGCAGCAATTAATTTCATTACGACATTTAGTTTATTTGAAATAACAGAAGAGTAGGCATCCATGGTGCTTTTTAAAATATCAGTATAAGTAGAACACATTTCTATAGCCTGTTTGTTTTCAATAATAACATCTTCGAGTACGTCTTTATCTTCTTCATATTTTTGAAGAATATCTAGTTTAAGCATTTTTTCCAAGGTGATTTCATTTCCTTTTAAGGAAGTAGAAAAATATACAAGTGATTTTTTAAGAGCCAATAATTGAATAAGTTCTTTATTTCTTAAGGTTTTATGTAGTTGTTTTTCAACTATATAACTTTTTTTATCAATCTGTCTTAGGTATATTAAATAGTATCTTGCAATTCTATATAGGACTTGAAGCATAAATCTTTGACGTTTATAGGTATAGAAGGAACTGATTTTTCCATCACCAAAATCTGATAATACTTTACTGTTTTTTAAGCAGACCGTAATTATTACTTTGTCTGTTTGGATCACAGCTATAGGGTATGTATCATAGGTTAAGGAATTATCGTCTATATCAGTAAAGGGAATATCTAATATAATTAAAGTACAATCTTCTATGTCAATACGGGAGGTTTCTTCTTCATCCAAAGCGGCCATCAAAAAATCCATAGGTGCATTTGTGTTTTTTGAAACAAATATTAACTCCTCTTCTGATGGATCTATCATATTAATCCAACAACCAGGTTCTATATTTTCTAGCTTTGTAAGTTGTTTATTTTCTCCATTGCTATATATTGATAGCATTACAACACCTCCTAGTTTAAATACCTTTATATTATAGTCTATAAAAGTAAATATATACAAGCAATAATCAGTTAAATTATCTCTTTTGTCGATATATTTACACCATAATATTTTTTATAATGTTAAATGTTAGTTGACAATAAAGGCTCAATAATTGATAATGGTATATGGAAAGTTATACACATTAATTAGTAAGATTATAATGTTATTAAATAGTTAAATTAAAGTATATTGAATCATTAATTAAGGGGGTGGGGAAGCTGTCTATGTACCCATTATTTATGATTGCTTTAGCTCTATCTTTAGATGCTTTTGGAGTAGCTTTATGTATAGGCTTAAACAATCAAACTAAATTTTCAAACAAGGTAGGGTTTACAATTTCGTTTGCTTTATTTCAATTTTTATTATCGTATATTGGAGCTTATGCGGGGTTCCTTTTTAATACATATGTAGCTTCAATGCCAAGTATTATTGGCGGTATAATTATAGCGTTAGTTGGAGTTGTTATGATTAAAGAAGGAATTACGAATCAAGGTAAGTGTCCATTACTTAAACCTAAGATGTATTTTATTTTAGGAATCTCTGTTAGTATAGATGCTATGGTGGTAGGATTTACAGTATTAAATAATATAACAAAGGTTATATTATTAGAAGATACATTGATCATTGGAGCCGTAACTTTTGCAATGGTAATAATAGCCTTTGTAGTTTCTAAATATCTAAAAAAAATAGATATTGTAGGGAAATATGCAGACTACATTGGAGGAATAATCTTAGTGTTTTTTGGACTGAAAATGATGTTTTTTTAAGAAAGGATGATAAATATGTTAGAAAAATTAAAAGATCTAAATTCATTTAAAGCATTTAAATATTTTAAAGAGATGAACCAGGTTCCAAGAGGGTCTGGAAATGAAAAGGGTGTAAGTGACTTTCTAGTAAACTTTGCAAAAGAACATAATTTGAAAGTTACTCAGGATGCTTCATTAAATATAATAATTAAGAAACCAGGAACCGCAGGATATGAAAATGCGCCAAAGATAATAATTCAAGGTCATATGGATATGGTCTGTGAAAAAGAGCTTCATTCAAAACATGACTTCTTAAAGGATCCTATCGAGTTTATTGTAGAGGGTGACAATTTACACGCAAATGGTACTACACTTGGAGCTGATGATGGTATTGCAGTAGCAATGAGTCTTGCGGTACTTGATTCAACAGATATCCCTCATCCGCCAATTGAGTTATTAGTAACAACTGGTGAAGAGGTAGGTATGGTTGGAGCAGAAGCGTTAGACCCTAAGGATTTAGAAGGAAGAGTACTTATTAATATAGATTCAGAAGAAGAAGGAAAACTTTTAGTAAGTTGCGCTGGCGGAGTAAGAGAAAAAATAAAACTTCCTATAATTTGGGAAGAATCAGAGGGCGGTTTTGTAACTTGTCTTATAAAACTAAGAGATTTAAAAGGCGGCCACTCTGGAATGGAAATAGATAAAGAAAGAGGTAACGCTAATAAAATCATGGGACGTTTTTTAATAGATTTAAAATCAGCTATAGATTTTAAAATAAATTCTATAAGTGGAGGAGCTAAAAATAACGCAATTCCAAGAAGTGCTGATGCTATTATATTATTTAGACAAGATGACCAAAAAATAGTTAAAGAGAAATTAGCTTTATGGAATTCTATATTTAAGAATGAATTAAATACTGTTGATCCAGATGTTAATTTATCTATCGAAATATTAGAAAATAATTCACGTAAAATATTTTCAGAGGATACTGCTACAAAAGCACTTCAAGTACTTTTCTTAATTCCAAATGGAGTTAAAAACATGAGCCAGGATATAAAAGGGTTAGTACAAAGTTCAACAAATATAGGAGTACTTACAACAGATGATAATTATATAGTGTTTGATTCTGCAATAAGAAGCTCAGTAGCATCTTTAAAGAAATTAATATGTGATGAAACTATAGTGCTTGCAGAAATGGTAGGAGCGACTATTGAATTTGAATCTGATTATCCAGAGTGGCAATATGATCCTAGCTCTAAGATAAAAACAGTATTTGAAAATGTATATAATGATTTATTTGGCAAAAAGCCTGAAATAGCAGCTATACATGCAGGACTCGAGTGTGGATTATTTAGTAAAAAGTTTGGTGGTAATATTGATCAAATATCTTTTGGACCTAATATGTATGATGTGCACACATCCAAGGAACACCTAAGTATATCATCAACAGAAAGAATGTGGAATTACTTATTAGCAGTATTAAAAGAAATAAAATAATGTAGTAAGGTGATGTAGATGAATGTACTTTCATATTTAAAAGATAATAATATTAGGGTTACTAAAGCAAGAAAAAGCATACTTGAAATTATACTCCAAAGCTCTGATGCTATAAACGCAAATTTAATATATGATTTACTTAAAAAAGAAGATATTAAAATAGATTTATCAACGGTATATAGAACATTAGATTTGCTAGAGAGTAAAAAAATTGTTAATAAGTTTGATTTAGGAAACAATATGTATAACTATGTTATAAATAATAATTCACACAAACATATAATTGAGTGTGATTTATGTCATAAGAAGATGGTTATAGATTGTCCAATACCTCAAATAGAAGAGCAAATAAAGGCTAAAACAGGAATTACACTTACAGAAAGTCATGTTTATTTAAAAGGTATTTGTAAGGACTGCAAAAAATGCAAAAAATAAGAGAGGGTGAATTTTATGCAATTTTCTTCATTGGTATTAATGGAAGTAGATAAAGAAACTAATAAATTTGTTCGTGAGATTGGAAGTTATGAAACATCTCAGGGCGCAGAGTTTGTAACAAAATTAAACTACTTTGGAGACTTAATTAATTTAACGTTTGATACACATGAGGATGTGGAAGAATGGCAATTTTCAGCAATTTATGATTATTTTAATGAAGATGTATTTAGTTCTAAAGGATATATTATTGAGCCTATCGATGATGAGTATAACCCAACATGGTTAGTTAAGTTCAAATATTCTACTGACCATATGGTAGTTGGTGAAGCATTAATTGAAGTATGCGAGATAATAAAGCAAGAACTTAAAGAAGTTTTTATAAAAATCAAAGGTAAAGAAGAAGAATATAAATAGAATAATTTAGAGGTGGACATGAGACTTGAGTTTATTAATAGGGTAGAGGTAAATGAAATACTAGGTAAAAATATAGTAACTAATGATGGAAGTATACTACTAAGAGCTGGAGTTCCTTTAACAAAGGAATATATTTCTAAACTTAGAGAGCTCGGAGTTTTCTATATTTATGTAGAAGACTCAAGGCTAGATGATATATCAATAGAAGATGAGAGATTATGTGATTTAAAAGAATTAACTATGAAAAATATGTCTAAAATAATGAAAAATGTAACTGAGGGAGATGCAAAAGGAACTAAAAGCTCTTTATCGGTTGTGGAAGATTTGGTTAATTATATTATTGAGATGGGTGATGTTAATAAAAGTTTGTATGATATTCAAACATTTGATAACTATACCTATCTTCACTCTATAGATACTGGAATTATGGCGGTTTTTCTTGGTATTTCAATGAATCTTACGCAAAGTGAACTGAAAGAGTTAAGCATTGGTGCAATTCTTCACGATATTGGGAAGACTAAAATAAACAAAAAGATTTTATTGAAACCTGGTAAATTAACAAAGGAAGAGTTTGATGAAGTAAAAAATCATCCTATATATGGGAAAGAAATTTTGATGAAGAATTTTAGCATGACGAATAGGATTTTAAAAGCAGTGGAACATCATCATGAGAGAGTTGACGGTAAGGGTTATCCGTATGGACTTGCTAAAAATCAAATTTCTAAATTTGCAAAGATAATTGGTATTTGTGATGTTTATGATTCTGTAAGTAACGATAGATGTTATAGAAAAAAATTTAATCCTAGTGATGCTTATGAGCTAATACTCGCGGGTGCTGGAAATGCATTTGATGAGGAAGTAGTAAAAGATTTCAAAAAAACATTTTCAGTGTTTCCATTAGGAGTTTGTTTAAAACTATCAAATGGTGTTGAAGGATATGTAATTAAGCAAAATAAAAATTTTCCGGATAGGCCTATACTAAGGGTACTATATGAGAGTGAAACACGGCTGCCTATTAAATTTTACGAAATAGATTTGCTTAAGCATCATAATGTTATTGTAGAATCAATAATGTAAAAATAGCTATTGGATTAGGAGAATAATATGTTAGAAAAAAATATAAAAACCATTATAAATGGGATGACTTCGCAGCAGGGGTATTTATTAGAAGATATAACAAGTAAAAATAATAATTCAGAGCTATGGACGGTGAGCAAGAGTATAAATGGTTTAGATTACCGAATAATATTTATGACTCCTACAAGCTTAAATCAATTAATAGAGTATGATATCCCAGCAGATAAAAACAATATATATATATTATTATCTGAGGGTGAATTGAATAGCGATGAATCTGATAAAGTACTATCTGCTAATAATTTATTACAAAAACCATTAATAAGGGTTAATGTATCAGAGAAAAAAGTAAATTATTCTCAAAATGTAAAATTAGAGGTAGTGAATGATTTAGTTTCAATTATGAACAATAATAATTTACGTAGTAGATCTGAGAAGACAAATGTAAAAGATAAACCTTGGATTACCATAATAATTATAGCTATAAATATTTTAATGTATGTTGTTACAGCATATTTGAGTTATATATCAAGTGGTAGCGTTTTAAATAGTGATACCAATGTTTTAGTTTTACTTGGTGCAAAGGTTAATGAATTAATAAATCAAGGTCAGTATTATAGGCTTGTTACTTGTATGTTTTTACATGGTGGGATTGTACATGTAGCGGTCAATATGTATTCGCTTTATGCTATAGGTCCTATGGTTGAGAGTGTTTACGGAAAGACAAAGTATCTTGCTATTTATTTCATTTCTGGAATAGGTGCATCTATATTTAGTTATATATTTTCAACAAGTATTTCAATTGGTGCCTCCGGTGCAATCTTTGGATTACTCGGGGCGGTACTTGTTTTTGCAATTACATCTAAAGGAAAGACTGGTAGTGGTTTTATAAAAAGTATTTTATCTGTTATATTTATAAATATATTTATAGGAGTTACAATGCCGGGTATTGATAATTTTGCTCATATGGGTGGACTTATTGGGGGAATGCTTGTAGCATTTCTTGTGAATTTTAAAATTAAAGAGTAACAATATGATTTTCTCCTGCATAGCACCAAATAAGAAGTTTAGAACGTGAAATTCCATTAAGAAATTCTAAACTTTTGCAAATATAAAATTCTCTATCGCTCTCATTCGGCATGCGCCGGCTCGCTAGCCTTCCTTTTAGTCAGGCTCACGACAACTTTATATTGGCAAAAGAAGAATTTTAAAAGGGATTTCAATGTTCCTCAACTTTCTTATTTGGTACAAATTCCGGAGAAATTCATACCAGTGGTTTTTCGGTTTTTTTATTCTTTCACATAAGTTATAATGTCTATTTCTATACAAGTGGGCTACTAATATGGTTTTAAAGTGCCATAGGCATTCTATATTGGGAATTTCCGAGAGTAGTAACACAACAGTTATAAGGCACATTCAAATTAACAACAGGCATCATTTGCTTGCGTTGTATTTGAATGTGCCTTAAATAATAATTTATGTTGTTATATTAAGAGCTTTTTCGGTTTTAGAGGTATCTTCTATTTTAGTAGTATCACTAATAATACTTATTAAATCTTCATGATTTATTGTTTCTTTTTTAATTAATAAACTTGTAATATTTTTTAAAGATTCTTTTTCGTTTGTTAATATGGTTATAACTTCATCATATAACTGGGAAATTAAATTTTTACATTCCGAGAATACTTCATCTTGATTTGTAAAACCTGATTCTTTTAATTTGTCCATAGTAAGTAATCCTAAAGACTCACCCATTCCGTATTCTGTTATCATGTTTGTTATAAGCTCAGTACTTCTTTGTAGGTCGCTATATGCACCAGTGGTTACATGATCTATACCAAAAATAATCTCTTCAGCGGCTCTACCACCCAGGAGTACCATTATTTTTTTCTTTATATAATCTTTGTTTTGGTATAGTTTATCTTCTGGAATACTTAAGGTATAACCTCCTGCACCTTTGGTAGTTGGAATTATTGTTACTTTAGATACTTTGTCTTTTGGTAACATCTTAAGTGAAATTAAAGCATGTCCCGCTTCATGAAAGGCAGTGATTTTTCTGTCATCATCTTTAATATAATCCCTATCAACTTTTTCATAACCAGCTAGCATTATTGAATAAGCTTTATCTAAGTGAATATTTTCAATAAAGGTTGAATTGTCTTTACAAGCAATAATCGCAGCTTCATTAGCTAGATTTTCTAGTTTTGCACCTGAAAAATATGAAGTCTTGTGTGCCCATTCAGAGTAGTCTATATCCTTAATGGGTTTGTTTTTAAGATGAAGTTTTAAAATCTTTTCTCTTGCAGAAACATCCGGAAGAGTTACTTCTATATGTCTATCAAAACGACCAGGACGAAGTAGTGCTTCATCTAACATGTCAAGTCGATTAGTTGCTGCAATTATAATTATGCCCTCTGTCTCATTAAAACCGGACATTTCCGTTAGTAGAGCGTTAAGTGTCTGATCTTTTTCGTCCGATCCTCCACCAGTTCCACTATCTCTTTTCTTTCCAATAGCATCAATCTCATCAATAAAGATAACTGCTCTTCCATGACTTCTTGCTTTTTTAAATAAGTTTCTGATCCTTCCAGCTCCAACCCCTACATATATCTGAACAAAATCAGAACCGGAAACTGCATAGAAAGGTACATTTGCCTCTCCAGCTACTGCTTTTGCAAGAAGTGTTTTACCTGTCCCTGGATCTCCATACAAAATTACTCCTTTTGGCATTCTAGCGCCGTAAGCAGAATATTTTTTAGGGTTTTTAAGAAAATCAACTACATCTTGTACACTATCTTTAGCTTCTTCATTACCAGCTACATTATCAAAGTTAAATCCAATATCGTTAACTGCAGTAACATCAAGGTTTGTAGCCGAGAACATGCCTTTTGTTTTTCTTTTCGTAGTCTTAAAACTCATAAGTCCAAGTACTATAAGAGAAATTACAAAACCAGCTATTGAAGCTATTTCTCCTGGACTAGTTAAAGCTTGCTCAGAAACGTTTATACCATTTTTTAGTAAGCCCTCTTTAAAATTGTTAGTTCTTGGATTATCAGTTTCATAAATAGTTCCATCCTTAAGTTTAACCTGGATCTTAGGAGAGGTTGTTACATATACTGTGGAAATAGTATTTAAGGAGGCATCTTTAAGAAAATCTGTATATAGTTTATTTGAAGATACTTTAAAGGTATTACTTATAAAAATCAGGAATACTAGTGATAAAACTGCGGTGATAATAGGAAGAAAAATATACTTATTTTTAATTTTATTCATATGATCGAAGCGAGAAAATCAATCTACTTTAGAGTATTTGATTAACCCGCATCATTCACCATCCTTTCTTATAAGTAAAAAATTTTTTATACCAATATATCTTATGTTTTAGTTTAAGAGACATGTTGAATATGTCGAATTGCGCTTATGCAATATCGACTTGTAAGAGTTATTATAATATTATTCTAAGGTCTTGTCCATCGAACCTAATAGATTATGGAAATGTAAATATTGTAAAAAGAGAATTGTTAATTTTATCATTTATTGTATTCTTTATTTATGATAGAATTAAAGGGGTATCAGATAATACCTAGAGGCTTAAATTATAAAGAAGCTTTAAAAAAGGAGAACATAAAGAATGGGTAAAAAAGTTTATGCTATAAAAGAAGGGTTTAATTCTAACACTAATGAAAAAATAGAAAATATAATAGTTGGCACTTGGGCAGAGTGCTTAAAATATGTAAAAGGAGTAAAAGGTGCTAAATATAAGAGCTTCGAATATAGAATTGAAGCTGAAAAGTTTTTAAATGGCGCACCTATTATTTTAGATAAAATAGATAATAATTATCCAAAGGATATCCTTCATATTTATGTGGATGGAAGTTATAATTCACAAACTATGGAGTATTCTTATGGAATGGTAGCAGTTCGTGATGATGTGGTTCTTCATATAGAGAGTGGCAAAGGAAATAGTGATCCTAATAAAAACATAAGACAAATTGCAGGGGAACTAGAAGGTGCGGTAAAAGGATGTCAGTATGCGCAAAGCCTAGGAGAAAAGAAAGTAGTAATATTTCATGATTATATAGGGATTTGTTATCATGCTACGGGGTTCTGGGATAGGAAAGAGGAATCATCAAAGCAGTATTACAACAAAATGCAAGAATTTATGAAGAGTGGAATAGAGGTTATATTTGTCAAAGTAGATAGTCATACGGGGGATTTGTTTAATGAACTTGTTGACGAGAAATGTAAGGAGAGACTCGCAATAAAATCAGATAAGGTTGTGGAAAAGTGGCTAGCAAGTAAAACTATAAATGTTGCTAGCAAGGCGGTAAGGGATCAAATTTATTCAATAGCATCAAAGGGAGAAGCAAATATAATTATTAAAGACCCGAATGACATTAAGGATTCTAATATTAAAATAGAACCAAATAAAAAACAAAATAAGGAGCAAAGTAGGACATATTTATTTAGTGAAATTGTTCAAGAGTATAAAATTAATCACGAAGACATAAATAGCTTACTTTTGAACCTAAGTAGTGATGAAAAAACAAATTTTATTACTTATCTATTAAAAATGATTAATGTAAAGTAATATAGAAATATTGAGGTGATATATTGGAGAATTTAAGCATTGAGAAGCGGTACAAGATTATTAGCGATGAAAACAAGGAGCTTAAGAAGCGAAATCAGAAGCTTGAGGAGCAAAATACTCAACTACTTAGCATTATTGAAAATCTATCTGAAGGGGTAATGTTTGCTAATAATAAGGGCGATTTTATAATGGTGAATTCGGAAGCAAGGAGGGTTATTTATAAATCAGATATAGGAATTAATATAGCTGATGCTTTTAAGAACATTGAAGTGTTCGATATATTTGGAAAGCAGTTAGCATTTAAAGACTTTCCATCAGTTAGAGCATTAAGAGGTGAAAAATCAAAAAATGTTAGGATTTTTGTACGCCACCCTAATAAAGAATATTATGCAGAAATTAGTTCAACTCCTATTTATAATGCAAAGGGTGATTTAACTATAATAGTGTCTTGTTTTCACGATATTACAGAAACAATAAATCAATCAAGAAAAATAGAGGAACAGAAAAAGGAATTAGAGGCTATCATAGAAAATATAGCCGATTCTATTGCTATTTTTGATGATAAAGGGAAATATATATTAGTAAATAAAACATCAAGAGAATTGTTCCATGCGTCTTACAATAGCATGGACAATATAAGTGAGGGTTATGATACATCAGAGTTTTATGATACTTATGGAAAGCAACTTGATAGTGAAAATATTCCAGCGAATAGAGTTATGAGGGGCGAAGAATTTAAAAATATGAGAGTTATAGTTAAGTCCCCGAACAAAACATTACAAGTAGATATTAATGGTACACCTATTTATGATAGCAATGGTAAATTTAGTTTAGGAGTTCTTTGCAGTAGGGATATGACAGACTATTTTAAACACGAAGAAATTACAAGAAGCCGTTATGAATTCTTGAACAACATGGTGAACACGTTTGATTTACCTGTTGTTAGATTAACGTGTCCAGATTTTAAAATTGTGGATATTAATAAAAAAGGACTTAGTATCGTTGAATCGCTTAAGCCCAAAATTAAATCAATTACTCAGATAAAGGGTAATAAAATTGAAGATTTGTTTGGGAAATTTAAATCAAGTGAATATTACAAGTGTATTTCTGAAGTTTTAAAGGACAAAAAAATAAAGTATTTAAATAAAAGAAGTTTAATCTTAAATGGAAATGAAGTATACTTTAATGTTGTATTTGAGCCTATATTTGAAGTGAATAGTGAAATTCGTGAAATAGTAATTCTACTAATAGATGTTACTCCTGAAATTAAGTCAAATATGGTTATGAAAAAAGCTTTAAAAATGCAAGGAGAATTCCTTGTTAATGTATCACATGAACTTAAGACCCCGCTTAATGTTATATTTGCAACGGCTCAGTTATTTAACTTGTATTGTACTAGCGGTTCGCTTGATGATAAAAAGGATTCCATTATTAAATATATAGAATCCATTAAACAGAATTCTTATAGATTGTCTAAAATTATTAATAATATAGTTGATTTATCAAAAATAGAAGCTGGATTTTATAAATTGAACTTGTCTAATAATAATATAGTTGAAATTGTTGAAGAAATTGTAGTGTCTTTAACTAATCTGACTGACAGCAAGGGCTTAAACATTGTTTTTGACACGGACTGTGAGGAAAATATTATTGCTTGTGATACAGAAAAAATAGAAAGAATAGTCTTAAATCTAATATCAAATGCTATAAAATTTTCAGATAAAGGTGATGAAATATTTGTCTGTGTTAAGAATAAGAATAAGAATAAATTTGTTGAGATATCAGTTAAAGATAATGGTATTGGCATTGAAGAGGAACATTTGGATATAATATTTGACAGATTTAGTCAGGTGGATAAATCATTATCAAGAAATGCAGAGGGTACAGGTATTGGCCTTAGTTTAGTTAAGTCGATTGTTGAATTACATGGGGGTAGTATATATGTTGAAAGTGAATTTGGGAAGGGAAGCAAGTTTACAGTAAGACTTCCTAAAAATAAGGTACTTAATGAAAATATGCTCTATAGTAGTAATGTGAGAAGTCGTGATGAAAATATACAAGTAGAACTTTCAGATGTTTATTCATAAAAAATTTATACTATAGGATAAGTATTCCAATGTAAATTTTTGTTTTTACTATTAGATGAAATTATTTAGTTTTAAAATAATACATTATTCAATTAGAAAATGCACATGCTATAAAGAATAAATAAATAAAGAAGGGGTGTGTAATTTATGCAAAATAAATTTATATCAACAATTACAGCAGGTGCAATAATTGGTGTAGCTGCGGGAATGATGTTAATTCCTAATATGGATAGAAGCACAAGAAGAAGGGCTAAAAAAACAGGTAAGATGGTAATGAATATAGCAGGCGACATGTACGATAATATGAAGGACCGTGTTTTATAAGAATGATTCTAAAGACTCCAAACTATGTTAATAAAAATAGTGTTTGGAGTCTTTAATATTTTTAGTATCAATTTAGAATCTATTCATATATTTACAATATTATAGGTGAACTATGTTATAATTGAATTAAAATTGTCGATTTGTACAAATTAATATTATTATATTACCATGTTGTAAAGGATGAGTGATTATGGAAATATTATCCATGGGAGAAAAGATAAAGAGGAAAAGAAAAGAGTTTAACATGACATTAAAAGACCTTGCAGGTAGTAGAATAACTCCAGGACAAATTAGTTTAGTTGAATCAGGTAAATCTAATCCTAGTATGGATTTATTGGAGTATCTGGCAAGCAATTTAAATACAACTGTCGAATATTTATTGGAGTCAGAGGAAGCTCAAGCTGAAAGGATATGCTTGTTCTACCAAAATGTTGCTGAAGCTCAAATTTTGAATAGCGATTTATCGCAAGCTGAGCAAAACATTGATAAATCTATATATTACTGTGAAAAATATAAATTAGAGTATCAAGGAGGTAGAAATTTGTCTTTAAGAGGCGATATATGCATGGAGAAGCAAAATATTTCGTCAGCTCAACAGGTTTTTCTTTCAGCAAATGTTATCTTTATTAAAAATAATTCTTATGAAGAAATAATTAAAACTTTGTTAAAACTTGGGAAAATATCACTTAAGCTAAGGGGATATCAGTCAGCTTCTAGTTATTTTAAGCAAGCTGAAAAAGTTTTTATAGATAATCAGATGGGAAATGATTTTCTACTGGGTGAAATATATTATTATATAGGTCATACTTATTTTAAATTAGAAAACATGGAAAATGCTATAAAATATTGCTATTTAGCTAAGGAAAAATTCAATCAAATAAGTAGTAAAGAAGAGTATGCTAATTCACTCCTATTACTTGCAGATGGATACAATAAAAAAGGTGACATTAAGAATGCTATAAAATACTCGAAGATTACTTTAAAAGTATTTAAAGAAATTAACAATTTAACTTATATTTCTGAGATAGAAAATAATTTAGGAAGATTGTTTTATGAATTTGAGAATATTGAAGAATCATTTATACACTTAAATAAGGCTAAAGAGATTAGGCAGAACACTAATGACTTAAAATTAATAGATACCTTAGCTAATATTTGTGAAAATTATATTAAACTTAAATCTGTAAGTAAAGCTAAAGAGGCTTTAAGCCATATACTGGATTATATAGAAGAAGGTAATAATAAGGCGCTATTTCAGTATTACTTATTAAAATATAGAGTTGATTTATTAGAAGACAATAAGAAGGAAGCCGAAAATACATTACTTAAGGCGCTAATATTTGTAAAAGAGCAAGATAAACTAAAGGAAGCGGCTGAAATATCTATAATGATTGGAAAGTTCTATGTTGACGGTGGAAGAAATATAGATGCAGCTAAATATTTAAATGAAGGTGTAGAGATATTTAAAAGACTAGGAATAATTTAGTAAAAATATTTATGGGTAATTTTGCAAATAAATTACTCAATTTGTGGATAGGTGATGAGAATGAAAATATTATCAACGGGAGAAAAGATAAAAAGAAGTAGAATATATAAAGGATTTACTTTAAAAGAGATATGTGATGATAAAATATCAGTATCTAAAATGAGCTGTATAGAAAATAATAAAGTTATAGCAGAACCTTGGGTATTAGAATTAATTAGTAAGAAACTAGATATAGATCTTGCATATCTAAATGAAAATGTATTTGATCAAGTTAAGGAAAATATTAAAATAATAAAGGGAAAAGCTAAAAATGAAGATAATGTGGATGCTAAGGATGAAACTTATAAAAATAATGTATCCTACAATTTAGAGGTTGCTGAAAAATATAAGTATTATGATTTAGCCATTGAATTAATGCATATGTTATTTAATGTTTACTTAGATAAAAAAGATTTTGAGAATGCTCAAGCTATTACCTCAGAGTATTATGATTTATATTTAAAAACGTCTATAGAGGATAATAAATTAACTTATTATATAGATATGGCAAGACATTTATATATAAAAGAAGATTTTCTTCAAGCATCTAGTTATTATCGTAATGTAAGGAAAGGTCTTTATAATAGTGAGGTTATAAATTATAAAAAATTAATTATAGTCACGTATAATGAGGCTGCTTGTAATATTAAATTAGAAAATTATGAACGTGCTTTCGAGGTAGGAAAAAGGTTGCTAGATTTGGTTAATCATGTGGATACAGATCTTAGCGCAGCAAAGATATATCATATGTTAGCCGTTTTATCTATAAGAATGAAAAATGACGATTTTGAAAAATATGAGCAAAAATCTTACCAGTTATATAAAGATAAGTTACAATATAAGGCGATAGCTATCTTAAATTATGGGTCAACAATGTTTGACTGTAATATGAAAGAAAAAGCAGTTGAATATATAAGTCAGGGGTTAAGTGTATATCCGAGAGATGATAAGGTAGGACTAGTTGAATTTATGCTTAATTGTGTTAAAGAACTTATTAAAAATGATGTAGTGGATCTTGCACAGAGTATTTCTGATGAAGTATTAAATTATGCAATCAATTTAGATGATATTAAGTTTATAGAGAAAAGTTATTATTATAAAGCAATTATTCTTGATAGACAAGGAAGCGCTTCTAGTGCAGAGATGTATATGAATTTATCTTTAGATTCATTATTAAAGTTTGGAAATAAGAAAGATATATATGCTCGTTACTTAGAAATGGGAAGTATGTACCATAAGCTATCTAATGTGACTGATTCTATAAAGTATTTTAGTTTGGCATTACAACTAGAAAAAAAGATGTAAATTTGGGATTTATCCAAAATTACATCTTTTTTTTATGGTACTACTCGGCCATTGAAAATAAGAAATAAGAATAAAAAAGTGTGATCCAATGAACTTCCTCTTGCGTTCCTCCAATAAGAGTTTGAAACATGAAATTTCATTAAGAAATTTTAATCTTTTGCGAATATAAAATCCTCTTCCTCTGGGTCGTTCTTTGGGGGACATAACAATTATTAATTGTTATGTCGTTCACATTCGGCTTGCAGCCGGTTCACTAGACTGCCTGTGGCAGTCTCACGAGAATTTTATATTTGCAAAAGAAGAATTTTAAATGAAATTTCAATTGTTTCGGCTCTTCTTATTGGAGTCACTTCCAGAGGAAGTTCATTCTATTATGTATTTCTATATCTAAAGAAAGGACTTTTCGTTCCTTTGGAACGAAATTGCTTAAAGAAAACCTAAAGTTTGCTCAATGCATTATACGTAATATATACTTTTTTGTGTAAAAACATTTTTAAATCATCAAAAAAATCTTTTAGCCGATAGGCTGTAGATATTGTATATATCTTTTTAATTTAATTTTTCAAAAGAAGAATTTTAAATGTTTATACTCTTCTTATTTGATGCCATTTCCGGAGAAATTCATACCGATATTTATTTTGCAGTTTCTCTCCTTATTATAAATTCCTTAGCTTTAATTTCCAGACTATCATCTAGGGAAGTTAGAGCAACCTCATCATATTTATTGTTTAATGCAAGGGTAAGCAATCTATCTGCAAGCTCAGGATTTTTAGATAACAGCGAACCATGGAAATAAGTACAGAAGGTGTTTTTATATACGCAACCCTCGTAACCGTCTTCTCCATTATTACCATAGCCAGCTTCAACTTTGCCAAGGGGTAATAAATCGTTAATATAGGTCCTTCCGGAATGATTTTCAAAGCCTACATAGGTTTCGTCAAAGGTTTCATTATGAATGACTGTGTTACCGATAAAGCGTTTGTCACCACTTTCAGTGTAGATATCCAAAATCCCAAGACCATCAACTTTTTCACCACTTGGAGTTGTATAGTATTTCCCAAGCAATTGATATCCACCACAAATTGCTAAAAATACTTTTCCACTTTCTATATATTCTTCCATTGATGCTTTTTTAAGTTCTATTAAATCTGGAGAAACTATAGTTTGCTCATAATCTTGGCCGCCTCCAAAAAAAACAATATCATAATCTTCTGCTTTAAAAATATCGCCCATAGATACATTAACAATGTTTACTTCGATTCCTCGAAGCTCTGCTCTGTGTTTTAGTATTAAAATATTTCCTACATCCCCATATACATTCAATAAGTCAGGATATAGGTGACAAATATTAATTTCCATGTTATTCACCTTCTATTTAAATTTTTTACCAAATTTTATTTATATAACCTTTAGTGTGTAGAAATTTTCTTAAATTTATCATTGCAGTGTAGGTTGCGAGAATATATACTATTTCACCATTGCAAGATTTAATTTCATTAAGTAGGGTTTCTTCATCGCTGCAAAGGAGGAAAGAATCTGATGAAAAACCAGCTACTTTAAGTCTTATTGCCATATCGTACAGACGTATTCCTGAGATCATAACTTTGTTAACATCAAGACTTGTTAAACGCTCAAAATTTACATCCCAAATCCAAGAAACATCTTTGCCATCTGCATAATTATCATTTAACATAAGAGATAAATTTATTTTGCGTTTGTCAAGATTAATGGTGTTTACTGCTTCGTCATAACCAGCGGGATTTTTAACGAGTATTATTTTGACCTCGGTGCCATCAATATCTAGAGTTTCTTGTCTACCGAAGCTACTAGCTACAGTTTTAAGAGAATGCTCTATAGTAGTATCTGAAATTCCAAGAACCTTTGCTACGGAGTATGCACATAGAGCATTATAAATATTATATGTACCTGGTTGGTTTATGTAATATTCTTTATTGTTAATAGAAACTGATGAACCACTGGTATTTAAATCAATAACTTTATCTACAAAGTATGTAAGCTCCGGTCTTTTATATCCACATCCAGGGCAATAGAAATCTCCAAGATGATTGTAGGTTATAAAATTATAACTGTAGGCAGTTTTGCATATTGTACAAAATTTAGCATCTGCATTTATATCTACAATTTTATTTTCATTAATTTTAGTTCCAAAACCATAGTATAGCACATCATTTTTAAGATTCAAGTTTCCAAATAAAGATTCATCACCATTAAGAATAAGAGTTGATTCAGGAACTTTCTCAATTCCCACAAGTATTTTCTTAAGGGTTGTATATACCTCTCCATACCTATCCATTTGGTCCCTAAATAGGTTAGTTATAGTAATTACTTTTGGAGTTATATACTCAGTTACAAATTTAAGATTAGCTTCATCAACTTCTATAACTGCAATTTTTTTAAGTAGAGACTTTTTAAATGAATAATTTGAAATAAAACATGCAACTATTCCTGTATACATATTTGCGCCTGTATTATTAGTAATTACAGGCCTTTTACTTTCTTTTACAATGCTATAAATCATGCTTGTTGTTGTTGTTTTACCATTTGTACCGGTTATAAGTATAACCTCATAATTATTAGCAATTGTTTTCAAAATGTTCTTATCAAGTTTTAAGGCGATTTTTCCTGGGAAATTAGTGCCGCCTTGAAATATAGACTTCGATAACTTCATAACAAATTTTGAAACTAATATACTGAGTAACGACTGAATTTTAATTTTGAACACATCCTTTAATTGTACTTATGAATTTTAATTTTACTAATATTTGCAGAACTTTTATTATATTTTATATTTATGATAATACAATTTTATAACATACTAACGTAAATGTCTAACATATTAATGTAACTTATAATTAAATCATCTTAAGGGCTTCTTATTGTTGTGGCTTTTTAGGTGCGTATTTGTTAGAATATAATTATATGCATAACTATAACAAGCAAAATATTTGACTTAAGTACTGGGGGTATCATACTATTTTAATTAGTAAAGGATATATTTATTCGATTTTTTCAGCTATATTATTCGGTAGTGCAGGGCTATTTGTAAAGTTAGCTTCCGGTCTTGGAATTGATGCTATAAGCTTACTTACACTTCAATATATTATAGCTGTTCCATTAATGTTTGTAAGCATGTATATTTTTAATAAGAAGTCCTTTAAGGTAACTAAAAAGCAATTATTAAGACTTGCTGTACTTGGAATTGTTGGGAATACATTTATGACAGTGTTTTATTATACCGCCTATAACTATTTACCTATTCAAATGGTGGCTATATTACTATATACATATCCTATAATGGTATTCATATATTCAGCGGTGTTTAAGAAAGATTCAATAAGTTATATAAAAATTTTTGCTGTGTTTTTAGCATTTTTGGGTTGCCTTTTAACCCTGGATATTTTATCAAGTAGGCCAAAGTATTCTCTTATTGGAGTAATATTTGCTTTAATATGTGCAATGTTTTATGCATTTATGAATATTTATAGTGAAGAAAAATTACAGGGAATTGGTCCATTAACTATCAATGCTTATTCAACGCTTTTTTCACTAATAAGCCTTATGGTATATAAATTTCCTGTATTTGTTTTTAGAGGTGATATAACAAAAGACCTTTTAATCTATACAACGATTCTTGCCATATTTTGTGAGATTATTCCTTTAACATTATTATATGCGGCCATAAAATATATAGGGTCGCTTAAGGTATCTATAATTGGTAATCTAGAAATACCAACTGCTATGCTTTTATCGTTTTTTATATTACATGATCATGTAACAGTTATGCAGATAGTTGGCACTGTTTTAGTAATAGGTGCAATATATATGATAAGAACAAAGAGGACATGCAAGGAGGAGTTATGAAAAAGAATATTAAGCATTAATTGTATTAATGGATTCAGTATATTATAAATTAAAATTACAAATTGTTTTTAGAAGGGAGCAAACATTAGATGGATTTAAACATTATATTGGTTTTAAAAGCAGTAATAATTGCAATAGTCGAAGGAATAACAGAATTTATTCCTATTTCATCCACAGGTCATATGATCATTGTGGGAAATGTTATAAATTTTAAAGGTGCGTTTGCAAATAGTTTTGAGGTGGTAATTCAATTAGGTGCGATTCTTGCTATTATAGTTTTATATTGGAGTAAAATATGGGGCTCGGTTGTGGAATTTTTTAAGCTTAAGCCATCAGGTATTAAATTTTGGACTAATATTATAGTTGCATTTATACCGGCTGCAATTTTTGGGTTTCTTCTAAATGATAAAATAGACGAATATCTTTTTAATCCAGGTACCGTAGCAATAGGACTTGTGGTTGGCGGAGTTCTAATGATTATTATTGAAAATAAATTTAGAAATAAACATATAACAAAAAGCGTAGAAAAAATAAATATTAAACAATCATTTAAAATAGGGTGTTTTCAATGTTTGGCACTTTGGCCAGGAATGTCTAGATCTGCATCTACTATAATGGGAGGTTGGATTTGTGGAGTTTCTACAGTTGCTGCAACTGAATTTTCATTTTTCCTTGCAATACCAACTATGGTAGGAGCAACAGCACTCACTTTATTTAAAACTGGTATGAATTTTAGTGGTGGAGAGATTATTACTTTGATTATTGGTTTTATAGTTGCATTTTTGGTTGCACTTCTTGTAGTTGAAAGATTTGTTGCTTATTTAAAGACAAAACCTATGAAGGTTTTTGCAGTTTATAGAATAGTTGTGGGTATAGTATTGTTATGTTTAATTAAATTTACTATTTTAATTTAAAATTATTTTCTCCTATGTGGCACCAAATAAGAGTTTAAAACGTGAAATCCCATTAAGAAATTCTAGTCTTTTGAAAATATAAAATTCTCAGCCTCTGGGCAGTTCTTGGGAGCACGTAACAATTATTAATTGTTACGTGCTCCCATTTGATTTGTAGCCTGTTCGTTAGACTGCCTGTGGCAGTCATACGAGAATTTAATATTTGGAAAAGAAGAATTTTAAATGGGATTTCAATTCTTTCTTCTCTTCTTATTTGGCGTCACTGACCGAGAAATTCATATTGTTATTCATTCACATTATAATCATCATAATTCACTTCTAATAAATTCAGAAAGGTTCTTACACTCATCAAGATTAAGTCTATTCCCAATAGCAATTCTTCCCTCCAACATTAATTATGTTTTATTAAATTAAACATTGTATTAATATAATTATTAAAATTTAACATAATTACTATAACTAAGAATATAGTATAGAAATAATATAAATTACAATTGTAAATTAAGCGGTTTCAGTTGTAATTGAAATGAGGTGTTATAAAATGTATGAAATTCCTAAAATAACAAATGCTGAATGGGAAATAATGAAGATAATATGGATTAGTCCTAAGATCTCAGCAATAAATATTATAAACAAGCTCAAGGATAAATCAGAATGGAAGCCAGCTACAGTTAAAACTTTGATAAATCGATTATTAACTAAAAGTGCAATAGGATTCAATAAAATTGGATATGAATATCTTTATTTTCCTTTGGTATCAGAAGACGAATGTATAAAATTGGAAGGCTTGTCGTTTGTTAATAGAGTATTTAATGGTTCTATTAAATCTATGCTTTTAACCTTCGTCCAGTCAGAAGTAATATCTGAAACAGATATAGCAGAATTAAAAAGAATACTTAATCAATCAAGTAAAACTAAAGGTTGATGTATATGAATTTATTAAATATTTTTGAAAAGATCGTACTTTCATCTTTAATCGGTAGCATAATTGTACTTATGATATTAATTATAAAAGGGATATTTAGAAATAAATTGAATTCTACTTTTCACTATTATATATGGTTGATTTTAGTAATAAAGTTGATAATTCCTAATGGACCACAAAGCCCATTAAATATTTTTAATTTAAATAAAAATTTTCAAGTACAAACACAAATAGAACAAACTAGTTCTCCAACAGGACTTACAGTTTCAGATTTTGGGGCTTCAAACTTAATAAGTAAGGTACCTTCTCTAAGTAAAGGTGTAATTATTAATACTATGAGTACGCCTTTAACCCCAAAATTAAATCTTGAAGAAGTGTTTTGTTTCATATGGTTGTTTGGTTTTGTATTATCAATCGGAATATTAGTTATAGGATATAAAAAACTAAATAATATAGGTAGATATTCTTTAAAAATGTGGTCAGTACACATAGAACTATTCTAAATGAATGCATGAAAGATATGAATATAAGAACTGAGGTTGAATTAACATACTCTGACAAATTAAGTATTCCATCTTTATGTGGACTCTTTAAACCAAAAATATTAATACCAGTAAGCGTAGCCGCAAATATTTGTGACGAAGAGTTTAAATATATTATAATGCATGAACTAACTCATTTGAAAAGTAAGGACTTAATTATAAATGTGATTACTACTTTATTATCCATGATTTATTGGTTTAATCCAATCTTGCTCTACGGTTTTTATAAAATGAGACAAGATTGTGAAATTTCCTGTGATGGTCAAGTTATTTCTTATTTAGGAGAAGGTAAAAACATACTATATGGAAATACAATAATAAAAGTATTGGAGTTGGGTGGGAAAGGTAATAGGCTCGTTGGGACTACCTCAATGGTCTTAAATAGGCTGGAAATGAAAAGGAGGATTATTATGATTTCAAAATATAATAAGATAAATATTAAAGGTATATTACTGGGTGTTGTTGTTGTTTCTATTATAGGTGGCTTCGGTATTGCAATAAACACTTCCAGCATAAGTTCAGATAAAAACATTGTTAAAGCTACAACATTACAAGTAAAAACACCAGTAGCGACTTCTAAAAACTTAGTTAAAAATGCATCAAGTGTACTCTCGTTATCTAATATAAAAAAGTCAGCAACTGCTACCCAAAATCCTATAGTACCATTTTCGGCTGACATAGTAATCTATAATAGTCATCCCAATGAAACTTATTCCTCTGGAATAAAAGTTACAGATGTAGGTGCTTTAATAAATGATAAGCTTGTTAAAGAAGGCTTTAATAGTCATTTTATAAAAGTTAAACCACCTAAAGATTATAATAATTCATATTATGTAACACGTGATATGATAACAAAAAATGTAAAGAATTATTCAAATACTATTTTATTGGACATACATCGAGACAGTTTAGCAGATAACAGCAATTCTAATACCAAAAGAATTGAATTTGCTGTTACTCAAAAAAATCCGCGTTATGAATCAAATAAAAGATTTATTGATAGTCTAATAGGAAATATTAAAAATTCAAATGGTGTTAAATCAGGAATATACTTTTATCAATATGGAATATCTTTTTACAATGAAGACTTATCTAACAAAGCATCAATTATTGAACTCGGAAATAGTATGTCTAGCGACAATGATATTAAAGCTTGTGTAGAGGCACTAGTTTCAGCATTGAAGAATACTCAAAAGGGCTCATCTAACTAATGGAAATGATAGCTTTTTTATTTTTGTCCCATCGCTTATAAGTACAATAGTTTTAGCTAGGTCAGTTCTATAAACGATGCAGTTTAATTTTTTGAGCCTATCTAATATTTCTTTATTTGGATGACCGTAATCATTGTCTATGCCACAGCTTATTATGGAAATCTTTGGAGAGACTTTATCTAAAAATCCCTCAGAAGAAGATGATTTACTACCATGATGTGCAACTTTAAGTATCTGAGCTGATAAATCATAATTATTAGCCATTAACTCATCTTCTGCCTGGGTTTCTATATCACCTGTAAATAAATAAGTTGAATTTTTGTATGATATCTTTAGAGTGCAAGAGTAATTATTTAGATTATCATAGGTGGTTTTATTTGGAGATAACATGATGCAGGTGGTATTAGGACCTAAATTTAAAGAAGTATTAGGGGAAGCTATTTTTATTTTTAAATTTTTAGCACGAAGAGCGTCGATCATATCATTAAATACCCCAGTAGATTCTAAGGCTTTAGGTGCCCAAAACTCACCAATTTCAAAGTTTTTAATAATACTTGCCATACCTCCTATGTGGTCTGCATGGGGATGAGTTGCAACTATATAATCTAGTTTTGTGATATTATTTTTTTTCAAATACCTAATTAGTTTTTGTTTTGAATCACTTGTGCCACTGTCAATTAGTAAGTTTTTATTATTCACTTGAATAAGGGTGCAATCTCCCTGACCTACATCTATAAAATGAGTTACCATATTGTTTTCTAAATCTAAATTAGTTTTTATAGTAGATCTGTAAGTTATAGTTGTACATACAATTACAAAAATTATTGAAACACAAATTAAGGCGTATCTTAACCAGGTTTTCTTTGGCATAAAGTTAATCTCCTAATAATATTTATTTACATAAATGATGTTGCCCAAATATATAAATAAATATCAATATCGTATGTGTTATTTGAAATAAAACCTATAAACTAGTATAATTAAATTTGTAATTAAATTAAAGCATGAAAGGAACAGATATATGAGAACTATATATTTTTATATACTTATTATTACTAATTTGATTTGGATAAACTTTAAGAAACCAAAATTCAACAGAATAAAAACTAAAAAATCTTTAAAAGAGGCGGAGATATATCTACTTGATGTTGCTACGAATTGGGCTAAGTTTGTACTAAAGGCTGCAAATTTGAATTTGACTGTTATTGGTAGATCAAATATACCAAAGGAGGCTTGCCTTTTTGTTGGAAATCACCAAAGTGATTTTGATATACCAGTAATATTATCTAATATGAATAATATTACTGGAGCTGTTGCTAAAAAAAGCATGATAAAGATACCAATATTGAGTTATTGGATGAAACAAATACATTGTGTATTTATGGATAGAGAAAATCCAAGACAGGCGCTTAAGGATATCGCACAAGGGGTTGAATATTTGAAAAACGGATATTCTATGCTTATTTTCCCGGAAGGCACTAGAAGTAGAAGTAATACTATGGGAGAATTTAAGAAGGGTAGTATGAGGCTTGCAATAAAGGCAGGAGTACCTATTGTTCCTGTAACGTTTTTTGATACGTATAAAGCATTTGAAGGCAATAATGGTAAAATTAAAAAGGCAAATGCTAAACTTGTTTTTGATAAACCTATATATCTTGATAGTATGACTAAGGAAGAAAAAGCAAATATATCTGATGTAGTAAAAAACATAATTCAAGATAATTTAAATAAGGAAAACGGAGAAAGAAGCAGCTAGAATCTGCTGCTTTTTTTGTTTGTATTATAATTAATCATGCCTTTTGGTTATTAGGTCTTGAATTATAGATATTTTATCTTGTAGCAAAATATTTTCATTTTTAAAATTTATTATGCTATTTTCCACTTCTTTATTTTTATGAGTTACAGCATTTATTGCTTCTTGTAATCTCTTGTTTGCATCTGATTTTTCTTTTAAAATTGGTTTATAAATTTTATTTAATTCAAAATTTTTATTGATTAAAAAGTATGTTTTATTATAAAATGATGTTAGATATAATTTAATATTTTTATTTATATATTCTATAAATGAAATAATCGAGTCTATAAATTTATTCATATATTAATCACCTCAACTCTATTCTACCTAAAGAATACTATGAAAGGCAAGGTAATAATTATGGATGAAGATAATAATGATAATTACTTAGAGAATATGAACCGTAAAATTGAGAAGTTAGATGATATAAAAAAACAACACGAACTAGAATTAATTGATAAAAGTAAGATATTAGAACATAATAATTTTAATACCGATGGATTAAAGTTTAAAAATAATATGCTGCATGATCAATATAATAGTTTACTCGTTTTACTGGAGCAGCAGGGGATAGTTTTTGAAATGAATTTTACAAATTACACTCCCCGCCAATGGGAGAATTTGGTTATAGTAAAAAAATCTAATGGTTATGAAATTCAATCTAAAGCAGGGGTTATTATAATGATGTTAGATAAAAAGTATTCTAAAATTATACAAGATGTAAGTAAAAAACGAGCACAAAGTTTAATTGTAATAAGAGTTACTAATAGGATGGCTTTGGTGCAATTAAGATTTAATTTGAATATAAAAAAAGCCGAATTTTAATTTCGGCTTCTTTTATGTTTATAACATATTTATTTAGATATTATTTAACTTCAGTTCTGTCTCTGTTGCTATCTCTGTCTCTTCCGAGGAAAGATAAAGCATATAAACCACATAAACCTACTAGAGCGAAAATAATTCTTGTTAATGCTGAACCAGTGCCAAATAAGCTTGATACTAGATCAAACCTAAAGAAACCAATCAATCCCCAATTTATAGCGCCTATAATAACTAATACTAGTGCAGTACCATCTAATGCTTTCATTGTAAACATCTCCTCTTTCATAAAGTCTTGTGATATTATTGTTTACAATTATTTTTAAATTATTACAGTATTAAAAAAATATTTTATTAAGCTTCATATATAAAATTATCTATTAATCTTGTTTTACCAATATATATGGCAATAGCTACAAGAATAGGTTTGCATGCAATATCTATAACATCAAGGGAAAAAGCATCTACAATTTCTATATAATCAATCCTTGCCAAAACTTCCTTTTCAATTTCGGATTTTATAATTTTTTTTAAAAGTTTTGTTGATTTTTCTCCATTTGACAAGGCATCTCTACATTTAGTTAAGCTTTTGTTTAGAATTAAAGCGGCTTCTCTTTCTTTTGATGATAGATACATGTTACGCGAGCTTTTTGCAAGTCCATCTTTTTCACGTACAATGGGACAACCAATAATTTCTATATCAAAATTTAAGTCTCTTACCATTCTTTTTATTATAGCTAACTGTTGAGCATCTTTTTCACCAAAATAAGCTTTGTCCGCAGGAATTATATTAAAAAGTTTTGAAACTACAGTACATACTCCAGCAAAATGATTTGGTCTTTTAGCACCACATAGACCTGTTGCAAGTTCTTTAACACTGACACTTGCCTCTATATCTTTATAATACATTTCGTCAGCTTTTGGTGCAAATATTAAATCTGCTCCAGCACTGTCACATACAATTTCATCCTTATGTAGATCTCTTGGGTAAGAATCTAGATCTTCACCTTTTCCAAATTGTATTGGATTTACAAATATACTTACCACAACTTTCTCATTTTCTTTTGCAGCGCGGTTTATTAGACTTTCATGGCCAGAGTGTAAAGATCCCATAGTAGGAACTAAGGCAACGCTATAACCTTCTTTTTTCCAAACTTTAACTTGATGACGTACTTCTTTTATAGTTTTTACAGTATTCATTAAATAGAGGCATTAGTAACATCCCATGTTTACGCATTATTAATGCCTAGTACACTTCCTTTCTTAATTAAATTTAATATAAATTATTTAAGATTTCATCATCTATTTTAAAACAGTGTTCACTCGCTGGAAAAGTTCCTTCATTTACTTCCTTAATATATGATTTAAATCCAGATCTCATTAAGTCACCGACATTTGCAAAATTTTTTACAAACTTTGGTTTAAAATCCTCAAACATATTTAACATATCTTGATATACTAAAATTTGACCGTCACAGCCACCACCAGCACCTATTCCAATAGTTGGGATAGTTACTGCATCTGATATAAGCTTTGCGAGTTTTGATGGTATACATTCAAGTACAATAGCAAACGCACCTGCAGCTTCTATTTTTTTAGCATCTTCAATAAGTTTTTTAGCGTCTATGCTATTATTTCCTTGAACTTTAAAGCCTCCAAACATATTAACTGATTGAGGAGTTAGACCAATATGACCCATGACAGGTATTTGAGCAGCAACTATAGCCTTAATTTGAGGACAAACTACAGCACCACCTTCTAGTTTTATAGCGGATGCTCCCGCTTCTTGTAAAAATCGTCCTGCATTTTTAACTGCATCGTATATAGAGCTTTGATAAGACATAAAAGGCATGTCCCCTACTACAAGTGCATTTTTAGTGCCGCGAGCGACAGCTTTAGTATGATGAAGCATATCGTCCATAGTTACACTTAAGGTATCTTTGTACCCAAGACAAACCATACCTAATGAATCTCCTACTAAAATACCATTAACGCCACATTCATCAATAATTTTAGCCATTGAATAATCATAAGCTGTAAGCATTGTTAATTTAGTACCTGCTTTTTTTGCTGATATAAAGGTTGAAACAGAATTTTTCAATTGTTAACCCTCCTGAATTTTTAAATATTATTTGAAATAATATTTATAATTTTTGCTTCTTATATATAGGAAAATAAGCACTGCATAAAATTTTGAAAATAATACATTTATAACAAAATGCGAAAATAGGGTAAATTAAATATGCGATTGCATTTGAATTGTTTATATTTAAAAGAAAACCAGAAGTTAAGTCATCTCCTTTGGAGCTGTAACCACTAGTATGAAATATTTCGAATTAGTAAATTTAGAAAAACATCTCAGATAACTGAGAGAAAAATATTGTTGAAGCGCCGTCCCATTCATATAGATATGAGCAGATTATACTGGTTATAATATGTTAAACAACTAAGTGCAGTTCGCAATCGATACTACCCAAAAATATTTTAGCATAAATTTATTTTTAATACAAATATAATTAGATAAATTAATTAATGTCTAAACTATTGATATATATCGGAAAATGTTTGATAATGTATAGTATAGACTTATTTATATGAAAGGTGGAATAAATATGAATATTGCCATGCAAATACTTAGTATGATAGCATTTTCAATTGTAATTTTTATAATCTATTATGCTTTAAAAACTTATTTACTAAGTAAAATAAACATTAGCAAGTGGGTAGTGCTTGCAATAGCTATAATACTTTTTATAGCACCTATAATCCTATGGCCGACTATGCCGGCTTTTGTAGCTAAATATGTACTGCCAGGAGTATTTGTTATTTTTGCTTTATGGTTTATGGATTTAGCAGGATTTATGAAAAGAAGAGTTAGTTCTAAATCAAATTATTCAAATACCAGTTATAAGAAAGATAAAAAAAATGATGTAGTTATGAGGCCTAAGGCTAAACCAAACAGAGTTAAGAATAATAAAAAATAAAAAAAGAAGTACAAATTTCTTATGGGAATTTGTACTTCTTTTTTTAAAATATTTGACACTAGTTAAAAATATTAGTAAAATATAATAAATAATAACATATGATGATTATAGGGGAATATATATTCAATAGGGGAGTGAATATAATAATTATATAAGGTATTAAAAAATAAAAATTAGGCTATGTTTAAGCTGCTTATGCAGAAATTATCATATTATTTTAAACATAACAATAATCGTAAGGGGTTAAAATCGTGCAAGAAAAAAAAGCAAAAGAAAAAAGAGTTAAAAGAACGTCAATTAAAAAGAAGTTTATATTATCAATGAGTTTAACAACACTAGTAGCTTCATGTGTACTTGCAGGAACTTTTATAACGTATTCATATAAACAAATAAAAACTTCAACAGAGGAACAAAATTCTATTATTGCACAAAGCTCAGGTCAAAATATAAATACATATTTATCAAAATACGAATCTTCTATTAAAGAAATAGCAAATGGAATTGGAACAGTGGATAACGGTAAAGATAAAAATGTTATGATAGGAAAGATACTTAAGAATGCAAAAGATAATGATAAATCTCTTGTTGCTACATATTATATTAGTGCAAAAACAGGATTCATGGACATGGTGCCAGTACCGCCAACTCCTTATGTAGGCGCACTAAATTTAGAAGCTTTTAAAAATACAAAAGCAAAGGGAGATACAGTATGGTTTGATGTTTACAAGGATACAGGAGAAACAAATGAAATGATGATTTCTATTACTTATCCTGTAAAACAAAACGGTAAGTTCATAGGAGCTGTAGGATATGATATTAGTTTAACATCATTAGGGGATGTTAGGACAACCCTTGAGAAAGGAAATAGTAATAAATTAATTTTCCTTGATAACAAAGGAACTCTAATAAGCTCTTCACTATTTACTCAAATGGGCAAAAACATAGCTCCAAGTTTTTCAGGAAAAAGTGATGATAAAGGAACTGAAGATATTGTAGCCAATAAAAAAGATTTTAGTAAACAATATTCTTGGGCTGATAATGTTTATAGTGATAAGAAAGGAACAACTAAGGCTACCATAGGGGCGACCACTTACGATGCATCTTATTCCACGATAGAAGGGTTAAATTGGAAGATGATTTCATTAAAACCTACATCAGTAGTTACAAGTAAAGTGAATTATCTAGTTATGTTAAGTATTATAGTTTTAGTTGTGTCATTGATACTAGTAGTTCTATTAGCTTTTATGACAAGTGATAAAATGGTAAAAGGTATAAAACGTATTAAAGATGTAGTTAATAAAACAGCTAAAGGTGATTTGACAATATTATTAGATATTAGAACAGGTGATGAATTAGAAGAGCTATCACATGATTTTAATGATATGACAAGAAATTTAAATTCTCTAATTTCTGAGTTAAACCAAAAATTTAAAGCGGTACAAGGAACGGCAAGTAGTTTGATTACTATATCCGAACAAAATAGTATAGCAATCGGAGAGGTAACAAAATCTATAGAAGAGATATCTTCAGGAACACAAGGACAAACTCAACATATTGAGGATGGAGCTACAGCTATCGTAAGCCTTGGACATGAAATTGAAACAATTAGTGGTAAATCAAATTTAATAGAAAATTTATTAAATAAAACTACAAATGATATTGGTAAAGGTAATAATGATGTTAGAACCCTAGAAGGTTCATATGCAAAGCTTGAGACATCACTTGCAATGGTTTCTGAAATTATTAATAAATTAAATAAAAAATCTAATAATATAGCAGAAGTTACAAATGTTATCGCGGATATTTCAGAGCAAACTAATCTTTTATCATTAAATGCTTCTATTGAGGCTGCAAGAGCAGGTGAGGCAGGAAGAGGGTTTGCAGTAGTTGCAAATGAAGTAAAGCAACTTGCTGAAAAATCAAAAGATTCGTCATTGAGTATTAAAGAAATTATTGATAGCATAATAACTGATACAAGCTCTGCAGTTGAATTTATGAATAAAACCAATGGAATTAATGAAATTCAAAAGGAAGCAGTAACAAATATAAATACTTCAATGCAAGGGATCACATCTTCAATTGATCAGGTATTGTCCGAGGTTAAAGAAGAACTTTTAGGGATAAAGACAACTAATGAAAATAAGGATAATGTGGTTACAATGATAGATGCAATATCAGAAGTGGCACAAGAAACTTCTGCTTCTACTGAGCAGATAGTTGCTGCAATGGAAGAACAATCTGCGTCTTCAGAAGAAGTTAATAGCCATGCTAATAATCTTATAGTGTTAATTGAGGAACTTCAAGGGAAACTTGAAATGTTTAAGTTTGAATAAATAATATAAAAACATCACTATTTTAATTTTAAAATAGTGATGTTTTTATATTTATTTTATAACTAATTATTAATCTTTATTTTAGAAAGACAATTTGACTTTATAATGCAGCCTTGAATATGCTTAGCACATCATTATGATCTATAGGTTTTAAACTGCCTATTTTTCCATATCTTACAGATTTCTTTGCCATTTCTTCTAATTTACTTTCGTCGATTCCAACTTCACTAAGTTTTGTAGGAATTCCAAGTGATACAAAATATTTGCGAGTTTTAGCTATTGCAGCATTTGCAATGGCATACTTATCTGCTCCTTTTTCAATATCCCATACATTTACTCCAAATTCAACAAATTTGTCTACAGTGGTATCATCTAAAATATATTTCATCCAATGTGGAGTTAAAATTGCAAGACCTACTCCATACGTAATATCATAATAAGCACTTAGTTCATGTTCCATTGGGTGAGCAACCCAGTTACTATCTTTTCCAAAACTTAATAAGCCATTTATTGCAAGACTTGAGGCCCACATTAAATTTGATCTTGCTTCGTAGTTTTTAGGGTCATCTATTGCTATTTTGCCATACTTTATACAAGTTTTAAGAATTGCCTCAGCCATCCTATTCTGAAGAAAAGCCTCTTTTGTACTACTAAAATATGCCTCAAAAGTATGACTCATTATATCTGCTGTTCCTGACGCTGTTTGATTTTGTGGTACTGAAAAAGTATAAGTAGGATCTAGTATTGAAAATCTTGGCGCCATATCAGGATGGCCCGTTCCCAGTTTTTCATTGACATCTATATCTGTAATAACTGCAAAAGTATCCATTTCAGATCCAGTTGCGGCTAAGGTTAATACAGTAGCTATAGGAAGCACTTTAGAAATTTTGCTTGGGTTTTTAATTATATCCCATGCATCGCCTTCATAGTAGTAAGCTGCTGCGATAGCTTTTGAACAATCAATAGAACTTCCTCCACCAGCAGCAAGTACTAGATCAATTTTATTTTTTCTGCAAATTTCCACACCTTTTCTTACAGTTGTTATTCTTGGATTTGGTTCTACACCTGAAAGTTCCCAAAATTCAATTGAATTTTTCTTAAGTCCATTAACTATATCATCATAAAGACCATTTTTCTTTATACTTCCTCCTCCATATACAAGGAGTACTTTTGTACCATATTTTTTTATCTGTTTAGGTAAAACACTAATTTTACCCTTACCGAAGAAAACTTTAGTTGGAATTGAATAATCAAAATTTAACATATAATCACCTCATAAATTATTATTAGAATAACTCTATTTTAATTCTAATTCGTACATAAGTCCATGCAATTATTAGGGTAGCATATCTATAATAAATAGATTTTTTTCCTTTTGTAAATCTATAAAATTTGAATCAACAGATATAAGGGGTTTGGATATATTATTTATGTCTATTTTAATTATTTTTCCAATAGAACCTTTATTAAGTTTTACCATTTCACCCGTGTAGTAGTTTGACATATGTCTTACAAAGGTAGTTATATAATTATAATCTAATAAATCAATACAATCATGTTGCAAAACCTCTAACACTTTAAGGGGATTTTGTTTCTTGCTATAGACTCGCTCTGATGTCATTGCATCAAATGTATCTGCAATTGCTATTATTTTTGCAAAAGTACTAATTTTATCTTCTTTTAAACCAAGAGGATAACCTGACCCATTTAAACGTTCATGATGTGTAAGAACACCTAAAATTACGGACTTATCTAATAATGGAATATTTTTTATAAGGTCATAAGCATAAAGTGAATGCTTTTTAACTTCATCAAATTCTAAGTTTGTAAGTTTAGAAGGTTTATTTAATACGGTGGGATTAATTTTAGTCTTACCGATATCACTAAGAAAAGCAGTATGAGTCAAGAGTGTTAATTCATTCTTAGGTAAATTAAGCCACTTTCCTAGCATTGAACTTAAAAGTGCAACGTTTACACAGTGGCGCGTAAGATATTCATCTATATTTTTAGAGCTTGTTATATTCTTTATAATTGAACCATAATCGCTAAGATTATCTAAAATTTCTTTAGACATAACTTTTATTTCTGTTAAATCTGGCTGCGAATCCTTTTGTAGGTTATCTAAAAATATATCTATCTTATTTGAAAAGCGATTTAATATATTTTCAGTTTGAATTAAACTTTGCTCTCTTGAATTTTGTGAACTAGGAACTACGAGTTCTTCTCCACTCACATAAATGTGTACAGTGTTTGATGGGTAGAACTCTACTATTTTTTTTATAACTGAACTATTTAATGCAATTTCCTTTGCAACTAAAGTTACGCCATCTAGTACTAAATTTTCAGTTAAAATCATATTTGGTTTTAGATCATAAATGCTTATATTTTTAACATTTGGTTTCATAGATGCATCTCCCTTAAACTTAATTAATAAATTCTGTGAAATTTGTCTACTGAGTAGTAATATTATACCACATATAAAGTCTGTTTAAATAAATTTAAAATCCTGCTAATTTATTTAATTAGCAGGATTTTTAACATTTAACAATTATTAATTTTAAGTTTTTAATTTTTCAACTATATTCTAGAAAGTTGAACAAACTTGTGGTTATCAAGTGAAGTGTTAAGATTTATATATGTTTATGATTTACCAGCGTTTAATGCAATCTCAATGGATTTTAAAATTACTTTACTACTGTTTGTTGCGCCTGTAATAGTATCTACGTGAAGGTTTTGAGCCTTAACTACATTTCCTGGTATAACCTCTGCACTTTTTCCTCTTTCAGTTTTATGGCTTAGTAGGATTATATCTTTAATTTTGTGATCCTTAACTGTAACTGAAACCTTTGCAGCAACAAATTCTGCATTACAAGAACCGGTATATATTCCATCAGAAACCTTTGATAAATCAACGCTACCAATTTTAAGTTCACTTACTATTTTCTTGTATTTATGCACAGAAATCAAATATTTTCCTCCAATTAATCCACCCGACAAAACCATTATACAGATTACAACTAATACTATTTTTCGTACAATAGTCATAACTAATCTCCTTTATTTTTAACGACATTTCAGCAACCTAAGAGATGATTTAATAGACCTTAATAAAAGATTGAATCCATCATCTGTTTTTACGAACTAAACGTTCTTTTTCCTTGCGTTCTATAATTTCCATGGATATTACCCTCCAGGTTGTAAAGTATATTCGAGTATACTATAAGTATACATTGCTTGCATATGATGTCAATAATAACATTTCTATATAAAAAACTTGTTTGGCGGTGGAAAAAAAATCAAAATAAAAAGGTACTCTTCTAAAAGAGTACCTTGTATTTATACATGTCATAATTGGTTTGACAGGGCGGCATATACTATATTATGCCATTTGCAATGTAGTTATTAACTACATCCAGTTGTAGTTCCACAGTCAAGGCAAACTTTACAAGTACCATTTCTTACAAGCCTAGTACTTGAGCAAAGTGAGCAAGTTTCAGAGTACAATCTTTCACCTTGGATCTTACCATCATCTTTACTTGCAGGGGATACAACATTTTCAGTTCCCTCTAAAGTAGTTGAAATTTCATTTTCAACAGGGATTAATGGGTTACTTGGAATATTTGTGTTCTCATAATTGTCAGGCTTAATTTGACACCTACTATAGTCACCTAGCTCTATATCAATTATCTTGCTAATCAAGTCAGAAATAGATGAAACTGATTTAATATAAGGATGTTTTTGTACAAAACCATAAGGTTCAAATTTTTGACCTCGAAGCATCTTTGAGATAGCATCTGCAGGAACGTGGTGTTGAAGCATAACTGATATTGCTTTAGATAGAGAATTTAGTAATCCAGTAATAATAGTGCCTTCTCTGTCTGTTGTTATATATATTTCAGAAATCTCTCCATTTGAACGCCTATTAACAGTAGTGTAGATTTTCACATCTTCAATTTGAGCAGGATGAGTAGTGCCATAACGTATCCCAATTGGTTTCTCACGAATTGAATGTGATTTATTTGAAGTTTTTTGTAATGATTTTGCTTTCTTTAAAAGAGCATCATATGATAAATCTTCAAGTAATAGTTCTTTATCCTCGGATAGTGTAGTGTTTAATGGTTGACTTGCCTTTGAACCATCTCTATATAAGGCGATACCTTTTACGCCTAATTTCCAAGAAGTTAATATAACTTCTTTAAAATCTTCAATAGTAGCATTTTTAGGTAAGTTTACGGTCTTTGATATAGAACCAGATATCATAGGGGTTATTGCTGCCATCATAAGAACGTGTCCCATAAATGAAATATATCTTTTACCGCTGCCACACTTATTTGCTGTATCAAATATAGATAAATGTTCCCGTTTCAAATGAGGAGCACCCTCGATTTTACCGTCCACAATTTTTTCGTATTTAAAGCCGTTTTCATCAACCATTTCTTTTCTTAGAATGTAATCAAAAATATCATTTGTTTCACTCTCTGTATATCCAAGGTTAGTAAGAGAATCTTTAATTACAGGATTTACGATGGTCATAAAACCGCCACCAGATAATTTCTTATAAACAAAATGACTGAAATATGGTTCTACAGATGTTGCACCGCAATCCATAGCAAATGAAATAGTACCAGTAGGAGCTAAAACTGTAACTTGAGCGTTTCTAAAACCATAGTTTTCGCCGCTACTTAATGCTTTTGTCCAGCAACTTTTTAAAGTTTCACTTATGGCACCCAAAGAGTCTTTATTTAAAATAGCATGATCAACTTTTATAGGTTCATAGTTAAGATTTTCAAAGTCACTCTTTATTGCGCCGGCTGCCCTTGCATGATTTCTTATAACTATCTGCATGTAGTCTTTATTGATATCATATTTTTCAAAAGGAGATAATTCCTTGGCAATCAAGGATGAAACATAATAAGACTGCGCAGTCATTATTCCAGTTAGAGATGATGCTATATTTCTAGCATCTTCAGAGTCATAGGGATAGCCCATAACCATAAATAATGAAGCCAAATTTGATAGTCCAAGACCGGTGGTTCTAAACAAATAAGTTTTTCTTGCTATATCTTCAGTTGGAAATTGTCCCCAATGTATTGAAGCTTCAAGAACTAACTGAGTAAGTCCTATTAAATGTACATATCCATCTACATCGAACTTTTTAGTTTTAGCATCATAAAATTTATATATATTAATAGATGCTAAGTTACAAGAAGTATCATCTAAAAAGGCATATTCTCCACAAGGATTAGTTGAATTAATTCTATTATGTTTAGCGCCAACTTCTCCATCTTCTCCAGCAGGACAAGTGTGCCATGCATTAAAAATGTCATCAAACTGGGGAGCTGGGTCTGCACATTTCCAAGCAGCGTCATTAAAGGTATCCCATAATTTTTTTACACTTATATCGTTGTCAATCGCTGGGTCGCATCTGCCCTTAAGGGTAATAGTTTTATTGGGTTCGTTTGATAAATTATCAACTTTCGTCATGAATTCATCTGAGAATCTTATAGAATTGTTTCCATTTTGACCAGAAACAGTTTCATAAGCCTCTCCCTCAAAACTACCATCATAACCCATTTTAGTTAGAGCCCTTACTTTATCTTCTTCTTTAGCTTTCCAGGTCATAAACTCCATTATTTCAGGATGGTTTATATCAAGGCATAACATTTTAGCTGCGCGCCTTGTAGTTCCGCCAGATTTTATTGCACCAGCATTCCTATCAAGGCCTCTTAAAAAACTCATGAGACCTGAGGAAATACCACCACTAGATAATTTTTCTCCAATGCCACGAATGCTCGAAAAATTAGTTCCAGTACCAGAACCACCTTTAAACAATTTGGTTTCTGTTACATACTGCTCGGAAATTGAATGTTTTCCGAGTAATTTATCTTCAATTGATAAAATAAAACAAGCTGAGGCTTGAGTTCGTGTATAAGCATCTTTACTTTTTACTATGGTTTTTGATTTTTCATCATAATAAAAGTTATTTAATGATCCACCTTTTATGCCATAAGATAAGTTAAGGCCAGTGTTAAACCACTGAGGAGAATTTGGAGCAAACATTTGATTTAAAAATGCATATATTAATTCATCATAAACAATACTTTCTTCTTCCTTAGATTTAATAATAGTCTCGTCTATTAAAGATTTACACCAAAAATTAACAAGTCTATGAGCTACAAGTTTCATACTATCCTCATAACCTTTTTTATTATTAAGACCAGATTTTCTAAAATATTTTGAAGCGATTATATCGCAAGAATTTTGTGAGTAGTTTTCTGGAAATTCTAAATCCTTCATGTCTAAAAGTACTTTATTTGTTTTATGGTCTTTTAACAAAACATTTACCTTTTTCCAATTAAATAAATCAAAAACAGTAATTGCTTTATTCTTTTCTAATTCCTTTGTGAAAACTCGTTTAATCAAATTTTTTATCTCTGCCATAATGAATACTAGCTTAAAAAAACTAGTATAGACACCTCCTATTAGTTGCATATTAATCTTAAATCATGTAAAATATAATTCTGTATGTTTGAAATTAATATACCTAAGTAGTTATTTTAATTATTTAGGTATATTTTATGTATTTTTAAATAAAATACCATATGTAGTAGTTGAAAAACATTTGCTACTACATATGGTATTATATAATATTTTTTACGAAAAATCAAATAATAAATTAACTCAAATTATGACTAATTACGGGCTTATTTAACATGTAATGTAGTATAATAAATGTATGCTTATTATATAACAAGATATTGTATTTATTATTATGGAAGAGGTGAGGATGAAATTATGATACATCAATTCGATGGACAAATCCCGAATATAAACAAAAATACTTTTATTGCTAGTAGCGCAGACGTTATAGGAAATGTAGATATAGGAGAGTATAGCAGCATTTGGTTTGGAGCTGTATTAAGAGGTGATTTGAATTCTATGTCTATAGGTGCTTATACAAATGTTCAAGATAATGTAACGATTCATAATGATGATGATTTTGCTGTTAATATCGGAGATTATGTAACTATAGGACATAATGCTATAATACATGGTTGTACAATTGAAAATTATACTTTAGTTGGAATGGGAAGCACAATTCTGAATGGTGCAGAAATAGGAGAGTATACTATAATTGGAGCGGGTAGCTTAGTTACGCAGGGGAAAAAAATACCATCCGGCGTTTTATGTATGGGAGTGCCAGCAAGGGTTATAAGAACACTAACAGTTGAGGAAAAGCAAAGCATAAAGGAAAATGCAAATCATTATGTAGAACTTTCAATGAAATATATTGCAAAATAATTAATTATGGAGTAAAAGATTGAAGGAGCTAGAAAAATGATAAAATTAAATGCAGTAGAAAAGATGACAAGTGAGCAGAAATATAAATATATGCTCATCCTTTTAGAAGGGCAGCTTAGCTCAGAAAAAAATGACCTAGCAAATTTGTGTAATGCAACGGCAATAATTAAAGCAATTATGGATAGGGTGAATTGGGCAGGTTTTTACATACTTCGTGGTAACACATTAATTCTTGGAATGTTTCAAGGACTTCCGGCTTGTAATAGAGTAGAAGTAGGCAAGGGAGTATGTGGAGCGGCTGTAACTCAAAAAAAACCTCAACTTGTAGAAAATGTTCATGATTTCTTAGGACATATTGCTTGTGACTCTTCAACAAATTCAGAAATTGTTATACCTATAATAAAAGATGATGTAGTTTATGGAGTTTTAGATTTAGATAGCCAAGAGATAGGAAGATTTACAAAGCTAGAAGAAAAGTATTTAGTCGAATTTGTAGATATTCTTAACAAATATATAGATTGGTCAAAAGTTTAAAAAAGGTAGGGGATATTAAATGATAAAAATTGGAGATATTAATAGTCTAAAAGTAGTTAGAAGGGCAGATTTTGGTTACTACTTGGGGGCTGAGACAGATAATACGGATGATGATGTATTATTACCAATGAAAAGTACAGTAGGTAGAGCCCTTAAAATTGACGATGAAGTTGAAGCGTTTATATATAGGGACTCAAGTGATAGATTAATTGCAACTTTGAAAAGACCAATGGCAAAAGTTGGTGATTTAGCTTATCTTAAGGTAGTTGATATGACTACAATAGGAAGTTTTGTTGAAATTGGTTTAGAAAGAGATATATTGGTCCCTTTTAAAGAGGAAAATTATAGTTTAGAAACAGGTAAAAAATATCTTTTCTATATATATTTAGATAAGACTGGAAGACTTGCAGCTACTACTTTTATTGATAAATATTTATATGATACAGATTCATATGAAATTGATGATGAAGTGGAGGGTACAGTATACGGAATCCAGACTAATGGTACATTAATGATAGCTATTGATGATATTTATAGAGCTGTTATTCTAAGAAACGAGAATTATGCGAATGTTATACCTGGAGACAGGCTAACTGTTAGAGTACAGAAATATTATGAAGATGGGAAAATGGACGTAACAGCAAGAAAACCAAGACTAGAAGAAAGAGATTTAGTTGAACGTCAAATAATAGAATTCTTAGATAAGTCTGGTGGTTCTATGGTATACAATGATAAAAGTTCTCCAGATGATATAAAGAAAACATTTAAAACCAGTAAAAATGCATTTAAAAGGGCATTAGGTGGGCTTATGAAAAGTGGCTGGATTATCCAAGACACAGATGGTACTAGATTAATAGAACAAGATGTTAAATTAGAAGAACAAGAGACTAAATTAGAAGAAATAGAAAAAGAATAAATAATAGAAATTACTTAAACGGCTAAAGCCTTAAATATAAAAAGGCTTTAGCCGTTTAATATTTTTTGAAACATTTTGATGTTGTAAAAAACAATATATTAAATTAGTATTGAAAATATGTTTATATATGTGAATAATGGTTTAATTTTTTTATTAAACATGAATTTTTATTTTTTGGTTATACTATATTCAAAGAAAAAATTATTTTATTAATAAGGAGGATTTTTAATGAAATCAAAAACCATATTATTAACATCGGCTATATTAAGCATATTACTAGTTGGGTGTAACATGAAAGTTCCAACTCAAATACCTAAAACAACGCCAAAGGTAATAACCGCAACTTCAATGGTAAGTACGGCAAATGAATTTGAAAAGGCCATAAGTAGCAATGGTACATGGATTATTAATTTGAAAAAGAACATAACTAGTGATAAAAATCTTGTAGTTAACGGTGAGTTCAAAAAAGATAAAAGTGTTATAGGACGTAATATAAATCTATATAGTCAAGATAAAAACAAGAGCATAACTGCTAAATTTATTTTAACTGTGCCAAAATTAACTATTAATAGTCCTAAAACAAGTATGGAACATGGAACCTTCAAAGGTGATCTATATGTGTCATCAAGCCATTTTCAGTTAATAGATACTACAGTGAAGGGAAATGTATATTTTACTACAACTGAAGCTAAAAATACATGTAAAATGGATGCTAAAAGCAAAGTTACTGGAAAAAAGGAATTAGTAACAACTTCAAATAGAGTAAACACTGCGATTGCTTTTGAAAAGGCAATAAGTAAAAATGGTACACAGATTATTAATATGGAAAAAAGCCTAACTATAAACAAAAACCTTGTAGTTGATGGTGAGTTTAGAAATGATAAAGCTCTTTTGGAACGTAAGATAAATCTTTACAGTCTAGACAAAGCTAAGAACATAGGAGATAGATTTACTTTAGCAGTACCAAAATTAACTATTAAAAGTACTCAAACCAGTATGGAACACGGAACTTTTAAAGGGGATCTTTACATTAGCGCAAATAACTTTCAGTTGATAGATACTAAAGTTGATGGAAATGTATATTTTACGTCGCAAGAAGCTAAAAATACATGCAAAATGGATGCTAATAGTAAAGTTACAGGAAAACAACAATTAACAAAACAATATGATGCACAGTAATCTCAATACTAAGATAAAAAAATATAGATATATATTATTCAAATAAATAGAGGTTGACGAATTAATTCGTCAACCTCTATTTATTTATTCAATTTCTTGTACCTTAGATGAGACACGTTTAAATATTTTTACAATCTCGTTTAAGAATAGAGGCATTAGGGACAATAAAGTAACGAAACCCCAATCCTGAACACTCAAAGCATGAACACTAAACGCCTTTGCAAGTGGTGGTATTGTTATTATAAAGATTTGTAGCATTAGGCCTAAAACAATAGATCCAATTAAATATTTGTTTGAAAATAAACCTATTTGGAATATTGACTTCTTTTCATTTCTCATATTTAATGAATGAACAAGTTGCGAACAACTAAGTACTACAAAAGCCATAGTTTGTGCATGTTCTAAAGCCTCTCGTTTAAGACCTTCTGGGAATAGTGGGAATAAACTAGTTGCTCCACTATAATATTTTGCGCCTATTACAAATGCTGCTAGGGTTAGTATTCCAATTAACAATCCATTAAGAGCTAAACTTAAGGTCGCACCTTTAAATAAACTATCCTTTGGATTACGTGGTTTATATTTCATTACGTCAGGGTCACCAGGATCGACTCCTAAAGCTAGAGCGGGAAGTGTATCTGTAATTAAGTTAACCCACAATATATGGATAGGGCGAAGAGGAGATGCCCAACCTAAAAGTATTGCAAGAAATAGTGCTATAATTTCTCCAACATTACATGATATAAGGAATATTACAGTCTTTTTGATATTACGAAAGATGTTTCTTCCTTCCTTTATAGCAGCAACAATAGTTGAAAAGTTATCATCTATTAACACCATATCAGCTGCACCTTTAGCTACATCAGTACCTGTTATACCCATTGCAACACCTATGTTTGCCATTTTAAGAGAGGGTGCATCATTTACTCCGTCTCCAGTCATTGATACGATGTTTCCTTTGGATTTAAAAGCTTTTATAATTTTCACTTTATGTTCTGGGGATACTCTTGCGAACACTCTAATATTATCAATTTTATTATTTAATTCGACGTCTGAAATTTTATCAAGCTCGCTACCAGACATAACGGCTTTAGGATCAACTGTAATATTAAGGTCTTTTGCTATAGCAAAAGCTGTGTTTTGATGATCACCAGTTATCATTACAGTCTTAATTCCAGATTTTTCACATAGTGCAATAGAGTCTTTAACCTCAAGCCTTGGTGGATCTATCATGCCAACAAGTCCAATAAATATTAAATCATTTTCTAAAGAATCAATAGTTACATGATCTGTTTTAAGAACTTTGTAAGCTGCACCTAAAACCCTTAATGCATCATCAGACATGCTATTAGATATTGCTATTATGTCTTTTTTTATTTCAGGCGTAATGTCTATTATCTTACCTTTGATATAGGTTTTAGTACATAGATTTAATAGATTATCAATTGCTCCTTTTGTCATTACATAATATTCATCATCATATTTATTTACAGTAGTCATTAATTTTCTATCTGATTCAAAAGGAATTTCATCAATTCGCGGGTGTTTTTTCTCGAGTTCATCTTTAAGTATATTGTTGTTTATACCAGGTATAAGTAGTGCAATTTCTGTTGGATCACCTGTTTTTGAACTCTCGGAATAAGTAGCATCATTACATAAAATAAGATTTTCAAGTAGCAGCTTGTGCTCTTTATCATTAATATTTAAAGTTTCAATATTTTCGAGGGTTTCACCTGCATAAAATTTTATTACAGTCATTTTATTTTGAGTTAAGGTTCCTGTCTTATCTGAACATATAATATTTACTGAACCCAAAGTTTCAACAGCAGGTAGTTTACGTACAATTGCGTTTTGCTTAATCATTTTTTGAACGCCCATAGCAAGCACTATAGTGACTATTGCTGGGAGACCTTCAGGGATAGCTGCAACAGCTAAACTGATTGATGTAAGAAGCATTTCAAAAAGATCTCTCTTTTGAAGAACACCAACAATAAACATAAGGGCACATATAAATAATGCACCTATTCCAAGAAATTTTCCAAGCTGTGCTAGTTTTTTTTGTAGTGGTGTTTCTGTATCTATTTTTTCGTCTAACATTTTAGCAATTTTACCAATCTCAGTATCCATTCCAGTAGACACGGCTATGCCGACACCTCTACCATATGTTGCGAGTGTTGACATAAAGAGCATGTTTTTTTGATCGCCAAGTGGGATATCATCACCATTTAATACAAGCGTCGCAATTTTATCAACTGGTACAGATTCTCCTGTAAGTGTAGATTCTTCAATTTTTAAATTTGCAGTTTCAAGTAGCCTTAAATCACAAGGTACATATCGACCTGCGTCAATAATAATAATGTCGCCAGGTACAACTTCGCGAGATGGAATTTCTTTTACCTCTCCATCACGCCTAACTACGGCTTTTGGAGTGGATAATTTTTTTAGTGCATCAAGAGCTTTTTCTGCTTTAGATTCTTGAATAATTCCGACAGTAGCATTAATAACAATTACGATAGCAATTATAACCGCATCGCTTGTTTCACCAAGAAGTGCAGAAATTACAGCAGCAGCAATTAAAATGTAAATTAAAATATCATTTAATTGGGCCAGAAACATGGAAAACAGTGTTTTAGGCTTTTTAGTTTCTAACTGATTAAGTCCAAATTTTTCTCTTTGTATTTCTGATTGTTTTTGGGAAAGTCCTGTTTCTAAATTTGAGTTAAATTCTTCTAGAACTTCTTTTATAGTTTTGCGTGCAAACATTAATACCACCTCTTTTTATAGTATTTCTAATTATAGTGAGAATTATTAGAGACAAAAAAAAACTTTGCTCTATTAAAAAATAGAACAAAGGTCTGGCAACATCTATTGAGTTAATTATCCGGGTGCAATTTAGTACACCGTGATGACGAACAATTAAAAGCAGAAAAACTGCCCTCGCTACTCCCCTTTAGTACATTAAATATATCATATCATATTATTATAAATGAAACAATAAATATATTTGGTAAACAAAGGAAAATATTAAAAAATTTATATTGGTAATAGGCCATATAATAAAATGCCTAATATTCCAGAAATCAGTATTGTTATAATTGGATGAAATTTATTAGTTAGTAGTAGTCCAAATATTATAAATCCGATTATTACGCTTTTAATGTCTTTATAAGATTCACGTCCTAAAGATAAAAATACAGAAATTATAAGACCAATCATAGCGGGCCTCATACCAGCAAGGGCGGCTTTCATTATATATGACTCTTTAAATTTTACAATATAATGATTTGCAATAGTAACTAAAATAAAAGAAAAGGAAATTACACCTAGTGTGGCAGCAATACTGCCTAAAATGCCAGCTACTTTAAAACCTACAAAAGTGGCTGAATTTATTGCTATTGGTCCTGGAGTCATCTGTGATATACCAATAATATCAACAAACTCTTTATAACTAATCCAATTATTGCTTTTTACAATTTCTCTTTCGATAAGTGGAAGCATAGCATAACCTCCACCAAAGCTAAAGGCACCTATTTTTAAGAAGGATATAAACATTTCAATTAAAATACTCATTTATTTTACCTTCTTTCCAAGAAATATAACTCCATATAAACCAGACAAAAGTATAACTATAACAGGATGTACTTTAAAAAATAATATGCTTACAATCGACAATAAAATTACAATAAAATTTGCATAGTTTTTCTTTAGAGATTTTGATAAGCTTACTACAGCTATAAGTACAAGTACGGGTACTGCAGCAGAAATACCTTTGAAAATTAAATTCACATAATAATACTGACGAAATTTCATAAAAAAAACAGCTATGCATAAAATTATAAAAAATGAAGGTAAAACCACTCCTAGAAGTCCAATAATAGCTCCAAGTGGACCACCAATTCTATAACCAATAAACAAGCTACAATTAACAACTAAGGCTCCGGGAAAAGTCTGAGAAATAACAACTATATCTAAAAAATCTTCTTTTGAAAGCCACTTTTTTTTACTTACAACTTCAGCCTCAATAAGTGGGATCATGGCATAACCTCCACCAAAGGTAAAAGATCCTATTTTAAAGAAAGAAAAAAACATAATTAGTAATCTTTTCACTGGGACACCTCTCATAATTTAATTTGTTATATTAAGGTTATTATAACCTTAAATATAATTATACTAATATAAACTAAAATTGCAAATTAAGCTATTATTTTAGGGTAAAAACTTATTTTTTGTTGTAGCTATTATTTCTGTGAAAGTTCGTTATAATGTACATAAGAATGTAAAAGATAAAAAAGATAACTACAGTAATATAGATAAATTGGAGGTGAGTTAGTTATGGAAATATCAAGAACTAGAAGAAATTCGACTATTTCAACAGATAAAAAAAATGTCAAAAACAAAATGGATTTTTCTCAAAACTTTAGTAATGCTAGGCATAATAAATCAGATGAGCAGTTAAAGGATATGATGGATGACATAAAAAAGAAAGGAAATAGGTTAAGTACTACAAAATGTTATGCTGACGTTAAAGCATATAAAAATTTAATTAAAGAATATTTGGATTCTGTTTTAAAACACATGTATGAGGTGAAAAAAGATATTAGTTTTTGGCAAACACAATATTTTATAACAGTAGATACTGTGGACGCTAAATTAGAGGAACTTACTCAGATGTTACTTAGTCAAGAAAAAGACAATCTTAAAGTAGCAAATACTATTGATGAAATTTCAGGGTTAATAGTTGATATATATAAGTGAAAAAGTATATATTACGCGTATTTCAATCCATGAATTTCTCCGGCGTGGCACCAAATAAGAGTTTGAAACGTGAAATCCCATTAAGAAGTTCTAATCTTTTGTAAATAAAAATTCTCTAACTCTCACATTCGGCGTGCAACCGTTCGCTAGACTGCCTGTGGCAGTCTTACGAGAATTTTTACTTGCAAAAGAAGAACTTTAAATGGGATTTCAATTGTTTCGGCTCTTCTTATTTGGTGCTACTTCCGGAGTAATTCATACTCGTATTCTTTCAGATTTCTTATATCTTCACATGATTTATGATGCCTGAGTAGTAACTTTATTTTTACTTGATTTGATAAAAAAAACAAATTAATTAAAAGTAAATACGGAGTTCTAAAGCTCGATTCAATGCATTATTCGTATTGCAATACGCGGAATACATATACTTTTTCTGTGTTAAAAAATATTAGAGGAAAGAATTATAACTAGCGTCTGATGGCATTCTAAGATCTCCTCTTGGAGAAACACTTATTGATCCTACTTTGGGACCATCAGGTAGTGCTGAACGTTTAAATTGTTGAGTGAAAAATCTCTTTATAAATTTATCAAACCATTTAATTATTACAACTTCTTCAAAATCGCCTTTAAATGCTTGTTTTGCTAAAAACAATATCTTCTCAGGAGTTGCTCCTTGCTTCATAAAATAATAAAGAAAGAAGTCATGAAGTACATATGGTCCTACTATGTCTTCAGTCTTTTGCGTTATTTTCCCACTTTTATCTTTGGGCATAAGTTCAGGACTTACTGGGGTATCAAGAATATCTAAAAGAATGTCTGTAACCTGTTTTGATGATTCCTTATCTGCTACATATTTGACTAAATATCTAACCAATGTCTTAGGAATTGAACAATTTACAGAGTACATAGACATATGGTCTCCATTATATGTGCACCAACCTAAAGCAAGTTCTGATAAATCACCGGTACCTATTAACAGTCCGCCTTCTTTATTTGCAAGATCCATAAGAATTTGTGTCCGTTCTCTTGCTTGAACATTTTCATAAGTTACATCATGTTTTTCTACTGGATGGCCTATATCTTTAAAATGTAAAAGACACGCATCAACTATATTAATTTCACGAAGATCAGTTCCTAGATTTTTGCATAGATTTACTGCATTCAAATAAGTTCTGTCTGTAGTACCAAAACCAGGCATTGTTATAGTTATAATATTTTTTAGTGGTATTTTTAATTTATCAAAGGTTTTAACTATAACAAGTAGTGCTAGTGTTGAATCAAGTCCTCCGGAAATCCCAACTATCGCTTTATTAAGTCCAGTGTATGAAAATCTTTTAGCAAGAGCGGAAGATTGAATATTAAATATCTCTGCTGAGCGGACCTCACGCGCAAGTAGGTCTGACGGAACAAAAGGATATTTATCAATATCTCTATTAAAGATACCAAAATCTAAACTCTTAAATTGGAAAGAAATTTCTTTGATTTCAAAAGGACATATGGAATTAGTATTTCTAAAACTTGTATTTTTTAATCTTTCACTATCTAATTTATTTATATCAATAATAGAAGTGATAACTTCGTTGTCTCTTTGAAATCTATTATTTTCTTTTAATAATAAACCATTTTCACTAATTAAAAGATGACCACTGAAAACTAAATCGGTAGAAGATTCAAAAACACCAGAGGAAGCATATAAATAAGAACACATACACCTTGCACTTTGAGATGCTACTAAGGATTTCCTGTAATCAGCCTTACTAACTAATTCATTAGAAGCAGATAGGTTAGCAATTATATTTGCACCTTGAAGAGATAAATAGCTGCTTGGAGGAATGGTTACCCAAAGATCTTCACAAATTTCAAAACCAAATTTAATATTTCCACAAGTAAATAATAAGTTTGTTCCAAAAGGAACGCCATCTGCAAAAGAAAGATTTACAGTTTTATTTATTATGCCAAGACCCTCTGCAAACCATCTTTTCTCGTAAAACTCAGAGTAATTAGGGATATAGCTTTTTGGTACTATTCCTAAAAGTTTTCCGTTAAATATTATGTAAGCACAATTGTATAGACAATCATTAAAGTAAAGTGGAGAGCCCACAGCAATTAATATATCTTTATTCTGCGAAAACTCACATAGAGATTTAATTGCATCTTCAGATTTTTTAATTAATTGCTGTTGCAAAAACAAATCTGCGCAAGTATAAGCTGTTATGCAAAGCTCTGGGAAAACTATGAATTTTGAGTTCTCCGCGTAAGCCTGATTAATGCATTTTTGTATGTTAATTAAGTTGAATTCTATATCTGCCACATTTACTATAGGACAAGCAGCAGAAACTTTTATAAAAGAAGTTTCCAAACTAATTCACGACCTTTCTTTGGTTTTTCAAATATAGTATATGCAAATACCAATTTATATAACAAATATTTAGTAGAATTATATCATTATTTTGAATACATTAGTAGAGACGTTAATGATTATTTTACCAATGCTTTAATTAATGGTTTATATTAACATTAGAAATAACAATTTCCATGTTAAGTAATATTAAGTATATGAGAGTAAATTTGTAATAATAGCCGGTTAAATAACAGAAATGTACAAAAAAATATATAATATATTAAAATAAAACTTTATAAAGTTTAGTATATACAATATAATATAATTATAACATTATAAAAATTCATCAGTTCAATTCATAAAAGATGAATATTGTTTATAAATAATCTATAGTAATAAATATTGGCTTTAAAACTTATAAAACTTATAAAAGTTATATAATTAGGATATAGATTAATAATGACATAAGTTGTTAAAGTTAATAAAATTTTATATTCGTGAGGGGGTACAATATGATCTGGACGCCGATGATACTTTGGATAGTTGTGGCAGTGGCGGCAATAGCCATTGATATTACAACTAGTAGTTTTATGTTTGTATGGTTTGCTGCTGGAGCACTCGGAGCAATTATTTCTATTGGATTCGATGCACCAATATTTGTTCAAATAATTATTTTTATAGCACTTAGTGGATTGGCCATGTCTGTAGGTTATCCTATAGTTAAGAAGACCATAAGCAAAACTGTGAAAAAAACTTTGACTATGGAAGAAGGATATGTAGGAAAAGAATTCACATTAACAAAAGATGTTGATGAAAAAGGAAATATTAAGTTTCAAGGAATTTATTGGACTGTTAAAAATGATGGCGAACCTTTAAAAAAAGGTGACTTAGTACGAGTTACTGGTATTGAAGGAAATAAATTATTAATAGCTAAAGCGTAAGTTATATTAAAATTTAAGGAGGAATTTGTTATGGGTCCTATTATAGGTTTAGTTTTATTATTACTAATAGTTGTTATGATTTTAACATCTATTAAAATTGTTAATACAGGGTATGTGCTTCTAATAGAAAGATTTGGTCAGTTTCACAGGATATTAGAGCCGGGTTGGCATTTTACAATTCCATTTGCTGATTTCGTTCGTAGAAAAATTTCTACTAAGCAACAAATACTCGACATACAACCACAGAATGTTATAACTAAGGATAATGTAAATATATCAATTGATAATGTTATATTCTATAAGGTTATTAATTCAAGAGATGCAGTGTATAACATTGAGGATTATAAATCAGGTATTGTGTACTCTACTATTACTAATATGAGAAATATTGTGGGAGACATGACACTGGATGATGTATTATCAGGAAGAGATAGAATAAATTCTAGGCTTCTTGAAATAATTGATGAAATTACAGATGCTTATGGAATAAAAATCTTGTCTGTAGAAATAAAAAACATTGTTCCACCAAATGAGATTCAACAAGCTATGGAAAAACAAATGAGAGCAGAGAGAGATAAGAGAGCGTTTATTCTTACAGCAGAAGGTGAAAAACAAAGCCAAATTGAAAGAGCAGAAGGACATAAGCAAGCTCAAATATTAAATGCTGAAGCTGAAAAACAAGCTACTATTAGACGTGCAGAAGGACTTAAGGAATCACAACTTTTAGAAGCAGAAGGTAAGGCTCGTGCTATAGAGACAATTGCAATTGCAGAAGCAGGAGCTATAAGAAAAGTAAATACAGCAATAATTGAGTCAGGTACAAATGAAACTGTAATAGCATTGAAACAGATAGAAGCTCTTACAGAGATGTCTAAGAATCCAGCTAATAAACTTATACTTCCAAATGAAATATTGTCAAGTTTTGGTAGTATATCAGCAATAGGCGAAATGTTAAGAATGGATAAGAAGTCTGAGAATAAAACAATGCCAGTAAAAACAATACCAACAAAAGCAGTACCAACAAAAACAGTACCAAATAAATAATAATGGAATTCGAAGTTTTCAAGAATTAGATTTGATATAATGAAAATGGTAGAATTTAAGCCTAGCAATTATGCTAGGCTTTTTGTACGTCCAGCATGTTAGCTGAGCGAATAGATTGAAAGAATGCTGTAATATTTAATGTAATTTAGAAAATAATACAAGCTTTTATTGATTTTTTATAAAAAAATGAAAAAGGTTACATAAACCTATTGCACAAAATGCAAAAGAGATGTAAACTGAACTTATTAAAGTGAGTTTAAAAAGTTATTTAAGTACAATCTAAATATTTAAACGGAAGGGAAGATGAATATGATTATAAAAAAAGTTACAGATATTGAGTTCGAAAAATATGGACATATTTTAAATAATTACAATTGTTCTGAATTAATTGAAAAAATGAAAACGACACCAATGCCAACAGATGTAGTTTATGAACCATCAATTAAAGAATTTGAAATTTTAAAAATTGCTAATGATTTAAAAATTAGGAAATTTGGTGAATTGCCTATTCAAGTAGGATATTGCAATGGTAACAATTATTTACTAAACGCAGTTGAATATCATAGGTCATCTGAAATAAATGTGGCAGTTACTGATTTTATTTTGCTTTTAGGTTGTATTCAAGATATTAAAGAAGATTATTCATATGATACTTCAAATATAGAAGCCTTTTTAGTTCCGGCTGGTACAATAATAGAGGTTTATGCGACGTCGCTTCATTATGCCCCTTGTAATGCAAATGAAAATGGATTTAAATGTGTAGTTGTTTTGCCTAGAGATACTAATTTACCGCTGGAAAATAAAATAAACAAATCTGGTGAAGATGCTTTACTATTTGCTAGAAATAAATGGCTAATTGGTCATAAAGATACTGATTTAGGAGCCGAGGGAGCATTTATCGGATTAAAGGGTGAAAACATTTCAATAAAATAAAAATGAACATTAATAATAAAATAATTGGAGGAATAAAAAATGAAAAATTTACCACGATTAAAACTAGGAATTGTTGCAGTAAGCAGAGATTGCTTCCCAATGGAGTTATCTGAGAGCCGTAGAAAAGCAGTAGTAGAAAATTTTAAGAAATCTAATGTTGATATATTTGAATGTTTAACAACTGTTGAAAATGAAACACATATGTTAAAGGCATTAAAGGAAGTTAAAGAGGCCGGTGTAAATGCATTAGTAGTATACCTTGGAAATTTTGGTCCTGAAACTTCAGAGACTTTACTTGCAAAACAGTTTGATGGACCAGTTATGTTTGCTGCCGCATCTGAGGAAAGTGGAGATAACTTAATGAATAACCGTGGAGATGCTTATTGTGGAATGTTAAATGCAAGTTATAATTTAGCACTACGTAACATAAAGGCATTTATACCTGAGTATCCTGTTGGAACAGCTAGCGAAGTTGCTGATATGATCTGCGAATTCGTACCTGTTGCTACTACATTATTAGGCCTTAACAATTTAAAGATAATATCTTTCGGACCTCGTCCACAAGATTTTCTAGCATGTAATGCACCAATTAAACAGCTATATAATCTAGGAGTTGAAATTGAAGAAAATTCAGAACTTGATTTATTTGCAGCCTTCAATGAACATGCAAGTGATTCAAGAATTCCAGAGGTAATAGCTAGCATGGAAAAAGAACTCGGCAAGGGAAATAAGATGCCTGGTATTTTGCCAAAACTTGCTCAATATGAAATAACATTACTGGACTGGATGGAAGAACATAAGGGTTCAAGAAAGTATGTTGTTTTTGCAAATAAATGCTGGCCATCATTCCAAACTCAATTTGGATTTGTACCATGTTATGTAAACAGCAGGCTAACTGCAATGGGGATTCCTGTATCATGTGAAGTTGATATTTATGGTGCATTAAGTGAATATATAGGAACATGCATAAGCCAAGATGTTGTAACACTTCTTGATATTAATAATACAGTACCAAATGATATGTATGAATCAGAGATCAAAGGTAAATTCGATTATACATTAAAGGATACATTTATGGGATTTCATTGTGGAAACACAGCTGCTTGCAAATTAACAAGTGGTACTATGAAAAACCAAAAGATTATGGCAAGAGCTCTAGAACCTAATGTAGAACCAAACATAACAAGAGGAACGCTTGAGGGTGATATTATTCCTGGGGAAATAACATTCTTCCGTTTACAAAGCAATGCAGAAGCAGAATTAACAGCATATGTAGCAGAGGGTGAAGTTCTACCAGTTGCAACTCGTTCATTTGGAGCTATTGGTATTTTTGCAATCCCAGAAATGGCAAGATTTTATCGACATGTATTAATTGAAAAGAGATATCCACATCATGGCGCAGTTGCATTTGGACATTATGGAAAAGCAATTTACAATTTATTTAAGTATTTAGGTGTTAAAGAATTGGGATTTAATCAACCCAAAGGAATGCTTTATAAATCAGAAAATCCTTTTAAATAATTATCAAATCATCTCCTGGGTCGCTGAAATATTAACAACTTTGGAAGCAGATTTAGATTGCCACCAAAGCAATTGTACTAGTCTAGACAACTGCCACTTATAGAAGATGGCAGACTTGAAGCTTCCAAAATGTTGTTAATTTACAAAAATTATTCTTAATTAATGAATTTTTTAGGAGGAAATTACATGACTTATGTTTTAGGTATAGATATAGGCACTTCAGGTACAAAAACTATATTGTTTGATGAAAAAGGTAATAACATTTCAAGTGCTTTCAAGGGGTACCCACTATATCAACCTGAAATTAGATGGGCTGAGCAAAACCCTGAAGATTGGTGGAATGCTGTAGTAGTTACAATAAACTCAGCAATACAGAAAAGTGGAGTGGATATAAAAGACATTAAAGGACTAGGTTTGTCTGGTCAGATGCATGGTTTGGTTATGATTGATAAAGAAGGCCAGGTCCTAAGACCTTCAATAATATGGTGTGATCAAAGAACTACAAAAGAATGTGATGAAATAACAAGCTTAGTTGGAGCTGAAAGGTTAATTGAAATAACAGCTAATCCTGCATTAACAGGTTTTACTGCATCTAAAATTATGTGGGTTAAAAAACATGAACCAGAAATTTATGAAAAAACTTATAAAATACTTCTTCCAAAGGACTATATAAGATTTATGCTTACTGGGGAATATTGCACTGAAGTGTCAGATGCCAGTGGAATGCAGCTTTTAGATGTGCCTAACAGAAAATGGAGTGATGAAGTATTAGAAAAGCTTAATATTGATAAAAATTTACTTGGAAAAGTTTATGAATCACAAGAAGTTACTGGAGTGGTTAATAAAGTTGCGGCAAAACTTACGGGGCTTAAAGAAGGAACTAAGGTAGTTGGAGGAGCAGGAGATCAGGCTGCTGGTGCCGTAGGAAATGGTATTGTTAGGCCTGGAGTTATTTCTTCAACAATTGGAACATCAGGTGTTGTTTTTGCTCATACTGATAAAGTTACTATAGATAAAAAAGGACGAGTACATACATTTTGTCATGCGGTACCAGGTGCTTGGCATATTATGGGGGTTACTCAGGCAGCGGGATTGTCTTTAAAATGGTTTAAAGATAATTTATGTGGTTTAGAAAATCAAAATGCTGATTCTTCGGGTATTGATGTATACGAAGAGCTGAATCGTGAGGCTGAATCTGCAAAACCAGGTGTTGATGGGTTAATGTACTTACCTTACCTTATGGGTGAACGAACTCCGCATTTAGACCCTTATGCTAGAGGGGTATTCTTTGGTCTTAATGCAAGACATAACAAAAATGATATGCTTAGATCTGTAATGGAAGGTGTAGGCTATAGCCTTTTGGATTGTATGGATATTATTAATGAAATGGGTATAACTGTGGATGAAGTAAGAGCTTCAGGCGGTGGCGGTAAAAGTGAAGTTTGGAGGCAGATTCAAGCGGATATGTTTAACTCTGAAGTGGTTACTATTAATTCTAGCGAAGGGCCTGCTCTAGGAGTAGCAATTTTAGCTTTAGTAGGTGTGGGAGTTTACTCCTCTGTAGTAGAGGCTTGTGATACTATTATTCATAAGGTTACTTATCAAAAACCAATTAATGAAAATGTTGAATTGTATAGTAAATATCATGAAATTTATAAGCGATTATATACAGCACTAAAACCTGAATTTCTTTATTTAAAAGAGAAAATCAAGAACTAGGAGGACGTAAAATGAAATTATTTATTGATACAGCTAATGTAGAAGATATTCGCGTTGCGAATGATATGGGTGTTATTTGTGGTGTAACTACTAATCCATCCCTAATAGCAAAAGAAGGCAGAGACTTTAATGAAGTTATAAAAGAAATAGCATCTATTGTAGACGGACCTATAAGTGGAGAAGTTATTTCATTAGATTCTAAGGGAATGATAAAAGAAGGAAGAGAAATAGCTAAAATTCATAAAAACATGATTGTTAAAATTCCAATGACGAGTGATGGTCTTAAAGCTGTTAAAGTGCTTTCAAAAGAAGGAATAAAAACTAATGTAACGTTAATATTTAGTGCAGGACAAGCGCTTTTAGCTGCAAGAGCAGGAGCATCTTATGTAAGTCCGTTCATCGGAAGACTTGATGATATAAATGCTAATGCTATGGATTTAATAAGAACTATTGTTACAATATTTAAAGTACACGGAATTGATACTGAAATAATTGCAGCTAGCATAAGAAACCCAATGCATGTTACAGATGCTGCAGTTGCAGGTTCACATATTGCGACCGTTCCACTTAAAATTATCAAACAAATGATAAAACATCCATTAACAGATGCTGGAATAGAAAAATTTGCTAATGATTGGAAAGAAACTTTTGGTAAATAATAAGGAGGAAAATCTAATGAATGTAGATAACTTAGCTATTAATACCATAAGGGTACTTTCAGCAGAAGCTATTCAAAAAGCAAATTCTGGTCATCCAGGGTTACCCCTTGGATGTGGGAGCATGGCTTATACTTTATGGGCAAAGCAAATGAAACATAATCCTAAAAATTCAAAATGGGAAGATAGGGATAGATTTGTTCTATCAGCAGGCCATGGGTCAATGCTTTTATACTCACTACTTAATATTTTCGGATACGATTTGAGTGTAGAAGATATTAAAAATTTCAGACAGTTTGGTAGTAAAACACCAGGGCATCCAGAGTACAAACATACTGATGGAATTGAAACAACTACAGGTCCACTTGGACAAGGTATTTGTAATGCAGTAGGTATGGCTATATCTGAAAGCTACCTCGCAGAAAAGTTTAATAAACCAGAATTTAAGGTTATAGATCATTATACATATGCTATAGCTGGAGATGGATGTTTAATGGAAGGAATTTCAAGTGAAGCATCTTCTCTTGCGGGAACACTAGGACTTGGAAAACTTATAATGTTGTATGATTCTAATAATATATCTATTGAAGGAAGTACCGATATTGCTTTTCGAGAAGATGTTGCTAAAAGATATGAAGCTTATGGCTGGCAGGTTATAAAGGTAGCTGATGGAAACAATGTAGAAGAAATAAATTCTTCTATAATTGCTGCTAAAAAGGAAGATAAAAAGCCAACTATTATAATAGTAAAAAATATAATAGGGTATGGTTGTCTTGCTAAGCAAGGAAAAGCCAGCGCACATGGCGAACCACTTGGAGCAGATAATATTATTGCACTAAAAGAAAATATAGGATGGCATTATGATCCTTTTACTATTCCACAAGAAGTTAAAACCCAAATGGAAAATTTTAATAAAGAAGCGAATGTTAAAGAAGTAACTTGGAACAAGTTATTAAAATGCTATAAAGTAACTTACCCAGAACTTGCAAAAGAATGGGAGCTTTGGTTTAGTGGTAAAATAGCAACTGATCTATTAGACGATGAAAGTTTTTGGAGTTTCGATAAACCAATGGCAACAAGACAATCTTCAGGAATACTTATTAATAGATTAGCAAAGCTTGTTCCAAACATAATAGGAGGTTCAGCAGATCTTGCCCCTTCAAACAAAACATATATGAAGGGAAGAGGAGATTTTTCAGCGGGAGATAGATCTGGAGCAAACATGCATTTTGGAGTAAGAGAACATGCAATGGCAGCTATTGCTAATGGAATATATCTTCATGGTGGTTTAAAAGTATTTGTATCTACATTCTTCGTATTCAGTGATTACATGAAGGGTGCAATGAGACTTTCATCAATAATGAAATTGCCAATAGCATATGTGTTAACTCATGATAGTATTGGAGTTGGAGAAGATGGACCAACACATGAACCTATAGAACAGTTAGCAGCACTAAGATCTATACCAAATATGACAGTATTTAGACCAGCAGATTCAAAAGAAGCGGCAGCAGGTTGGTATTATGTTGTAGCTAAAGCTAAAGGACCGGTATCACTTGTTTTAACAAGGCAGACATTGCCCCTATATGAGGGTTCTGGGAAAAGAGCTCTTAAGGGCGGATATATAATTAAGGATTGTAAAAAAGAAACACCAGATGTAATTTTAATTGCATCAGGTTCAGAAGTGGAACTTATCTATAAGGCAGCTGATGAATTAAAGGCAAAGGGAATAGAGGCAAGAGTTGTAAGTATGCCTTCCTTTGAATTATTTGAAGCTCAGAGTATAGAATATAAAGAATCAATACTTCCGAGTAAAGTGCGAACAAGAGTTGCAGTAGAAGCAGCTACATCATTTGGTTGGCACAAATATGTGGGTCTTGATGGAAGTGTGATTTCAATAGATCACTTTGGTGCATCAGGTAAAGCAGAAGTTTTATTTGAAGAATTTGGATTTACAGTTAACAATGTGGTTGATACTGTATTGAGACTGAAAAATAAATAATATAGTAAATACCTCAATATTACACAATATTGAGGTATAAGCATATAAAAAACTTGTAGACTTATCTATTTAAGACGAGTCTACAAGTTTTTTTTATGGTATTATATAGTATATTACTAAATTAAGTCAAAGCATCTTCTATACTTTCTTCGATTTATAAAAGATCATTAATTAATACAGTAAGTATTATGATGTAAGATAAAATAATGAAATGGGTGTTATAATATGAAAAATTTAAAAACTATAAATCAAGAAACAATAAAGGTAACAAATCAAAAAAAAATAATTCAATTGTTATACAGAGAAAAGCAGCTTACAAAGCTAAGAATATCTCAAGCTATTAATGTAAGCATTCCAACGGTTATAAGCAATGTGAAGGATCTTATAAAAGAAGGATACTTAGATGAGACTGAGGTTGGGGAATCTTCAGGAGGAAGAAAACCTGTAATTGTTAGATTTTTACCAAATTGTAGATATTCATTTGGAATACTTATTACAAAAGAACAAGTTAGAATTATTTTGACCAATCTAAATTTTAGTATAATAGTTGAAAAAATTATTAATATTACTGATAAGGTAGCTGATTTCAACAATATTATTATAGAAATTAAAAAAGAAATTAATAATATTATTAGTATAAATGATATACCATTATATAAAATATTGGGAATAGGTTTTTCTTTACCTGGTACGGTAAATGAAGAGGAGCTAATTTTAAAGAATGCACCAAACTTAAAATTGAAAAATATATGCTTTAAAAATTTTGAACGTGATTTCCCAGTGCCAATATTTATAGAAAATGAAGCCAATGCATCGGCATATGCAGAAGCATTTATAAATTTTAATTATGTTAAAAGTAGCTTGGTTTTTATATCAATAACAGAAGGTATTGGTACGGGTATAATAATTACAGATAATGTTTATAAAGGCTTCAATAAGCGTGCAGGAGAATTTGGGCACATGACTATAATGAAAGATGGTAAACAATGTAATTGTGGTAAAAAAGGATGCTGGGAATTATATGCTTCTAAAAAAGCATTACTGGATGAATATAAAACAGCATATAATATTAAAAATAATAGTTTAAAGGATTTTATGGAGATGTCTAAAACAGATAATAAGGCAAAAAAAATATTAAATACTTATTTAGAATTTTTAGCAGAAGGTATTAAGAATATAATATTGATATTAGATCCAGGATGTATAATTATTGATGGAGAAATATCAGAATATAAAAGCCTTATTGAGACAGAATTAATAGATAAAATATTTAAGCAAAATGATTTCTATGATAAAAAAGAATGTAACGTATCGTTTTCTAATTTAGAAGGTAATGCATCTATACTTGGAGCGGCATTTTTGCCAATGAGAAAATTATTTTTTTTAGATAAAAAGGTAATTTAACTATAAATATTTATTTGTATTTTTTACATAGAAAGAGCTGTTGTACTAATTTCTTAGTGCAACAGCTCTTCTAAATTCTAACTACAAATATTTTGACTATCGTTTTCATTAGCGTGAGCCCTAAGAGTAGCTTCAATCTCCTCAAGAGAGCGATTACGCGTTTCAAACACTTTAGATTTAACAAACCATATTGAAACAAAACAAAGGACGCCATAACCTATGAATAAACTTCCAGTACCGAAGAAATTTAGTAATGGAGGAAATGTTAATGATACTATCATATTAGCGCCCCAATTAATTACACTACTAAATGAGTTGCCGAGTCCACGAATATTTAGTGGGAAGACTTCACCAATCATGACCCACATTACAGGTCCCCAAGTAGCTGAGAAAAAGCCAATATAAACCGTTAATGCTATAACACAAATAATTGCAGCAGTAAATGACCCATGAGAAAACTTCATTGAAACGCTCATAATTAGTAATGAAGTTCCCATTCCGATAGATCCATATATCAACATCTTTTTACGATCAACTTTATCCATAATCATTACAGCTACAAAAGTAACAATAACATTGAAAATTCCAATTCCAATGTGGGCAAGTAAAGCCGCATGAACACCAAAGCCAACCTCAGTAAAGATAGTTGGTGCATAGTAAAGAACTGTATTGCAGCCCATAACCTGTTGGAATATAGCTAGTCCAGCACCAATAACCAATGCTGGGTGAACAAATTTGCCGAATAATTCTTTAATTCCGCCACTTTTCATTCCAGCTTGTTTCTTAATCTGGTTAAGTTCATCATTAACAGCACTTTCATTATGTTTATTCATTAGATCTAAGACATCTCTGGCTTCATTAAGCCTACCATCTTTAACTAAGAAACGAGGACTTTCTGGTAATACAAGACCTCCTAAGAAAAGAATTGCAGCTGGAATAGCAGCAAATCCAAGCATCCAACGCCAACCACTATACAAATCGGAGAAACTATAGTTAGTTATATAGGCTAATAAAATACCACTCATTACCATTAGCTGGAACAAACTTGACACAGAACCACGTTTTTCTGCAGGTGATAATTCAGCTAAGTATGTTGGAATTAAAGCAGATGATGCACCGACTGCCATACCAAGAACAATACGTGATAAAATAAGTGTGGTCACCCCTGGAGAAAATGCTGATCCAAGTGCACCAATAAAGAAAATAATTGATGATAGTAAAATCAATTTCTTACGCCCGTACTTATCAGACATTGGTCCTATAATTGCAGCCCCAAGAACAGCCCCTAGTAATACAGAGCTAACAACCCAACCTTGTTGCCATGAATCAAGGTGCATTTGTTTTTGAATAAATAGAATTGCACCTGAAATAACTCCAGTATCATAACCAAACAAAAGACCGCTAAGTGCGCCAAAAACATATACCAAAGTAGTGCTAATTTTTCTTTTTACCTTCATTTAAACCATCCCCTATTTTTATTTAATTTAACTTAGTTGTAAATTTATTATCCCATAGGTTTGTAAACATTAAACGATTTCATAGTTATTAAAAAAATTTCCCGGAAGTTATTTTAATAAATTTAGTATAGCACATCAGAAATACTTTTTCAAGTCGTTTTAAAAAGTATAAATTTATTCAAAAAAGTTAAAAACTATTCTAACTCTAATGGTTAGAATAGTTTAATTTATTGAGTATTAAATTATTAAATTCCTGTGTTTATTATAATCAAGCTTTCTTTTTATGTTTTGCATGTGATTTATTGTTTTTTTTCTGAACAGAGTAACCAAATTTACCTAGAGGTTTAGAATTAACGCTAAAATATTCACCATGAGAATAAGTAATGAGATCTGCCTTTTCAAAATGTATTTTTCCAAGTTCATCTATTAAGTTATTATCAACATGAGTATTTACTATTTCAGCTAAAAATAAATCGTGGGTACCTAAAGGTGTAATGCTTTTAACTTTGCACTCTAAAGATATGGGGCATTCAGATAGTAGTGGCGCTATGACATCTTTTGCGTTATCAACTTTAAAGTTCATCTCATGAATCTTATCTGTTTGATTACCAGAGCGCACCCCGCAATAATCAACTTCACGAGTCATTTTGGATGTAGGTAAATTTACTACAAAGTCGCCACTTTCTTTTATGTAATCGTATGATAGTCTTTCAGGCCTTATAGCTACAGTTATCATTGGTGGCTTTGTACAAGCCATACCTATCCATGCTACTGTAAAAACATCTATTTTACCCTCTTTATTTTTTGATGTAATTAATACTACAGGAACAGGATTTAACATTGCGCTACCTTTAAATATAGTTTTTATCATGTATTTCCACCTCTATATTTTTAACATACTTTATAAAGTATGTTTCTAATTTTTGTATAACATTATATATTATACAATACCTTAAAAGATTTATACAGTCTTGAATGTTTTCTAAAAAGGCATATAAAAAGTTATTATTAATAATTTTATAATTTTTACCATATTTATTAGTAATAATTTTATAATAATATGGTATAATAATTTATAAAAGTATGAATATAGGTGTGGTGATTAATATGACAATTATTGGTAAAGTGGTATTTGATGCTTCAAAATTAGTTGGTAATACTGCAGAATTTGGTATTGGACTAACGGGGAATGTTATATCGTCTATTGCAGGAATTTCAGGTAAGGATAAATTAGCTAAAAACACTAAGAAGTATAGTGCTATAGTTGGTAAGGTAGTCTCAAAAACTTCTAAAATAGCAGGAGCAGTAACCGCTGTTTTAATAGATAAAACTATTGATGTTACTGTACATACTGCAAAATATATTGCTGAAAATGCCACAAATACAAATGTTAAGATTTATGGACAATCTGATAAATTTTATGATGAAGATAAATATATAGAGGTTGAATATAAAGTTTTAGAGAAATAAGGAAAAATATGTTTGAAAAGAAAATAAAATGTAATATTAATTTATAGAACTGCCTAATATTACTTTCCAAATATGTATTTTAGTGATATAATTTTGTTGAGAGTAAATATGAAACATGAAATATGGCTAAAAAAATGAGAGCCACACTATCAAGTCTATTAAGTAGTAGATTTAACTAGTGTGGCTTTTTTGTATTTAAAGGTATAATACGATTTAAGTACTTTTTTATAGATTATGCTAAAACGAATAGTATATATTGTTAGCATAATCCATGGAAAAGTAACTTTCACTTCGCTGAGTTATTTCTCAACATAAAAAAATCATTGTTAAATGTAAGAATAAAATAATAGGGGGGATAGTATGATATCAGAAAGTTTTACGTTTAAGGGTAAGGACGATGTAGAAATATTTGTATACAAATGGACACCAGATGTGGATGTACAGGTTAAGGGTGTAGTTCAACTAGCACATGGCATGGCAGAGACAGCAGCTAGGTATGAGGAATTTGCAAGTGCTTTAACAAATCATGGATTTATTGTGTATGCTAATGATCATAGGGGCCATGGGAAAACTGCGGGAAAAATAGATATTTTAGGAGACTTAGGTAATGATGGTTTTAATTCAATGGTTGAGGACATGCATAGGATAACTGATATTATTAAAGAAGAAAATATGACTTTACCTTTATTTTTATTTGGGCAGAGTATGGGATCTTTTTTAACACAAAGATATATATGTTTATATGGGAGTGAATTAAAAGGTGCTATTCTTACTGGAACATGTGGCAATCAGGGAATTATTGTTGATATAGGAAGAATAGCATCAAAAGTAGAGATTATAAGATATGGAAGAAAGGCTAAAAGCATTACTTTAAATAAATTGATTTTTGGAAGTAATAATAATTTTTTTAAACCTAGTAGAACAATCTTTGATTGGCTAAGTCGGGATAATAAAGAAGTGGATAAATTTATAGATGATCCGTACTGTGGGTCTGTTTTTACAGCGGGTTTCTTCTATGATTTTTTAAATGGCCTTAAGAGTGCAGCAGATGTTGGGGAAATTAAAAACATTCCTAGTGATTTACCTATCTATATTTTTGTAGGAGATAAAGATCCTGTAGGAAAAAATGGAAAAGGAGCTTTAAAACTTGTTAAGACTTATGAAAAACATGGAATTAAGGATTTAACTTATAAATTTTATAAAGATGGACGTCATGAGATGCTTCATGAAACTAATAAAGAAGAAGTAATTGCGGATGTAATAAAATGGCTTAATGCACATGTACTTTTATTAACTTAGTTTATTGGTGTATGGTTATTTTTTCAATTATAGGATAATATATTTGTATTATGTTATTTTATAAGTTACGATGCAGATAAAGCTACATTATAAATAAATTATGGTTAAAATTTAAATTTAAAAAAGAAAGAGGGAGATTTTAGTGAGTGAAGTACAAAAACTTAAAACGAGGGATCAAGTGGATAGTAAATATAAGTGGAATGTTGAAAAAATATATATAAATTCGTCAGTCTGGGAAAAAGATTTTGAAATACTAAAGGCTAAAGTACCCAATATGCAGAAATTCTCAGGGAAACTAGGCACTCCTGAGGAGTTATTATCATTTTTAGAAAGTAACGTAGAAATCGAGAGGCTTTTAGATAAATTGCTTGTATATGCACATTTAAGAGGAGACGAAGATACAGGCAAGGCGGAGTTTCAAGTTCTTAAAAATAAGATTGATGCATATAGCGCAGAAGTTTCTAGTGCAACTGCATTTTTTATTCCTGAATTGTTATCATTACCTGAGAGAGCAGTTGATGAGGCAATTATTAAGCTACCAAAGCTTAAATTATATGAATTTTATTTAGCAGATATTATAAGTCAAAAGGAACATACTCTGAGTGCAGAGGGAGAAAAGCTTTTGGCGTCTGTTAGTGATTGTTTAAGCGCACCAGGGAACATATTTGGAATGCTTACAAATGCAGATATGACATTTCCTTGTATAAAAGATGAAAAAGGTAATGAGATTGAATTAACTGAAGGTAACTATAGTAATTTTATAAAATCAAAGGATAGAAGAGTAAGAAAAGATGCTTTTGAAACATTATTTTCAACATATAAAGGATTTAGTAATACTTTAACAGCATCTTTAACCTCTTCCATAAAGAATTTTATATTTAATGCTAAAACAAGAAATTATTCATGTGCACTCGAAAGTTCTTTAGATCCAAATAATATTCCAGTAGAAGTTTATGATAATGTAGTTGATACTATAAATAACAATTTATCGTCTCTTCATAAGTATGTAAGTATTAAGAAAAAGCTTCTAGGGCTTGATGAGATTCATATGTATGATTTATATGTACCAATTGTTGATGCAGAGGAAAGTCACATTGAATATGAAGACGCCGTTAAAATAGCACTTGAGGGCATTAAACCATTAGGAAAGGAATATTTAGATATTTTCAAAGAAGGAATTAATGAAGGCTGGGTTGATGTTTTCCAAAATAAGGGCAAACGTTCTGGAGCGTATTCTTGGGGCTGCTTCGATACTATGCCATATGTGCTTTTGAATTATAATTATCAATTAAATGATGTATCTACGCTTGTTCATGAAATGGGACATTCTATTCATTCATATTATTCAAGAAAGACTCAACCATATATATATTCAGGGTATGAGTTATTTTGCGCAGAAGTTGCATCTATAACTAATGAATGCTTATTAATAGATTATCAAATTAAAAATGAGAGTGATAAGAAAAAGAAATTATTCTTAATAAATCAACAATTAGAGGGAATAAGAACTACAGTATTTAGGCAGTGCATGTTTGCAGAGTTCGAAAAGTTAATACATGAAAAGATTGAACAAGGTAATCCATTATCTCCAGAGGACTTATGTAAAATTTATCATGATTTAAATGTGAAATATTTCGGACCTGATATGGTAGTAGATGCAGGAATAGATATGGAATGGTCAAGAATTCCCCATTTTTATAATGATTTCTATGTATATCAATATACTACAGGTTTTGCAGCTGCTAATTCTTTCAGTAAAATGATAGTAGAAGAAGGCGCAAGTGCTGTAGAAAGATATATAGGATTCTTAAAGAGTGGCGGAAGTGATTATCCAATTAGTATACTTAAAAAAGCAGGGGTAGATATGTCATCACCTAAACCGCTCGTAGATACTATAAAAAGATTTGATGAATTATTAGCGATGCTTGAAAAAGAGATATAGTAAAAGAAAGGTATATATCACAAGGGGTATATGAGTTACCTTGATTAGTATTAAAATAACCGTAGTATATTTTTATGAATTGGGAAGTGAAGTTAACATGTCAGTAACTATAAAAGATGTAGCAAAGATTGCAAATGTATCACCATCTACGGTTTCAAGAGTAATTGCAGATAATCCTAGAATTAGTGATGAAACGAAACAAAGAGTCTACAAAGCGATGAAAGAAATAGATTATCATCCGAATGCAATAGCTAGGAGCTTAGTTAATAAGACAACAAAGACTATAGGACTTATACTTCCTAATACTGATGAAGATTTATTTGTTAATCCTTTTTTTATTCAGATTATGAGAGGCATAAGCCATTATGCTCAGAAAAAAGGATATTATATTATGTATACTTATAGTAATAATGAAGATCAAGAAGTAGAATATATAACAAGTTTAATTAACAGTAGAAGGGTTGACGGAATAATTTTAGCTGTAGCTCGAAAGGATGACAAATGCATTGCTTATTTGAAAGAAGCAAATTATCCTTTTGTAGTAATAGGTAAACCGGAAAATGCGGACGGGATTTTATGGGTTGATAATGATAATTTTGATGCAATGTATAGTGTTGTTAATTATCTTATACAAAAGGGTGAGAGAAAGATAGCATTTATAGGTGGTTCACCTAAACTTAATGTAACTATAAATAGATTAGAGGGGTACTCAAGAGCTATGGAAAATATCGGTGAAAAATTGGATGAAAATATGATCCAAGTAGCTGAGTTTACAGAAAATAGTGGGTATGATGCTATGAAAAGAATTTTAAGTAAAGGGAGCCCTACAGCGGTTGTTACCACTGATGATTTAATAGCTTTTGGTGCATCAAAAGCCATAAGTGAGATGGGGGGTCAGCATATTTCAATTATCGGTTTTAATAATACTCCACTTGCAGCCTTTCGAAATCCAGCATTATCATCAGTAGATATCAATTCTGAAAAATTAGGTTATTATGCAGTTAAGCTATTAATAAACAAATTAGAAAATGAGAAAGAAGATATCAATAATTATATTATTGATACAAAATTAATTAAAAGAGAATCAACTCAAAAAACTCTAGATATCTAGAGTTTTTTTTATTTATAGCTTTATTACTATAAAGCAGGTTATGCTTTTATTAATTTATGCATGGGATTGCACTAATGACTGATGTAATAATAAAAAGAGAAGGTTATTATTAATGGTAGAGTTGTTGCAGTTAAGAAAGATAAATTTAGCCTAAAAATAAAATTATTATTTTTAAAATTCAAATTGACATATAAGTAAATTAATAGTAAACTGAATTTACGCAAACGATTGCACAAGTAATATAAATGTTTCTAATATTAATCATTAACGGATTTTAAAATTTCTAAAATCAAAGCTAATGCTCGCTGTTATATTATTGTTTATTTCTTAATGCACAGATAAAAGGGAGGTAGATAAAGATGAATAAGTATGCAATATATCATATTACTGAACCACCCTATGCATATGGTAAAGATTTAAATACTCTAGTTCTACGTTTAAGGACCGCGAAAGATGATATTAAAAAATGTAATTTGTATTACAAGGATAGATATAACTTTCAGGATCCATACAATGCTTGCGAAATGAAAGTCACAGCTCGAGCTAACCTGTTTGATTATTTTGAAGCAGAAATATCAGTCGCGAGAAATAGATATAAATATTATTTTGAGTTAATTGATTTAAATAACAATAAAATATATTTTGATGAGAGAGGTTTTAGCAATGAGGCCCCAACTTTAAAGCAATTCACTGCTTTTCAATTTGCTTATTTAGCTCGAGGAGATGTTTATAAAGAATCTACTTGGCTGCAAGAATCAGTTGTATATCAAATTTTTCCAGACCGTTTTTATAGTGCAGATAAGAGTATAAACCCAAGAAATACTGACAAGTGGGGTACGCCTGTAAAAATTGAATCTATGTTTGGAGGAGATATTCAAGGAATTATTGATAAATTAGACTATTTAGAAGAATTAGGAATTAATTTGCTCTACTTAACTCCAATATTTAAATCCTCATCAAACCATAAATATAATACAGCAGATTATTATGACATAGACCCACAGTTTGGAACTTTAAGCATAGCAAAAGATTTAATAAAAAAATGCCATGAAAAAGGTATAAAAATCATATTTGATGCTGTATTCAACCATTCAGGTAGTGACTTCTTTGCTTTTAAGGATTTACTTCAAAAGCAAGAGGCGTCAAAGTATAAAGATTGGTATTTTATTGATAGTTATCCAGTTAGTACTGAAAAGGTAACCTACTATACTTTTGGTGATGACGTAAGTGCAATGCCGAAATTAAATACGCATAATAAAGAAGCAAGAGAATATTTATTAAAAGTTGGTCAATATTGGGTGAAAGAAATTGGAATTGATGGTTGGAGACTGGATGTTTGTGATGAAGTTGACCATGATTTTTGGAGAGCTTTTAGTAAAGTAGTTAAAGAAGCTAATAAGGATGCTGTTATTATTGGAGAAATACAACATGAAGCAATTTCATTTTTAAAAGGAGATCAGCTAGACAGTATAATGAACTACCCTTTTAAATTTGCTTTAGTCGATTTCTTTGCAAATAGAAGTATTTCTGTAGAAAAATTTGAGGATATACTTTCATTCAATAGAACTCTTTATATGAAGAGCATCACAAGGCAACTCTGGAATCTATTGGGTAGCCATGATACTAAGAGATTTTTAACTGAGTGCAGCGATAATGTAGACAGAATGAAGCTTGCAATTGCATTCCAATTTTGCTACCAAGGAGTTCCATATATCTATTATGGTGATGAAATAGGTCTTAACGGCGGGGATGACCCTGCGTGCAGAAAATGTATGATTTGGGATGAGGAAAAACAAAACAAAGAATTATTTAACCACTTCAAGACCATGATATCAATTAGAAAACATAATAAAGCTTTAATTTATGGAGATTACAAAACAATTTATTGTAAAGAGAATGTATTGGTTTTTGAAAGAAGCTATAATGGCGAAAATGTATTAATAGCTATTAATAATAGTGATAAACAGCATAATGTAAACATATCGCTAGGTAATATTGGTATAGATGTTTTTACCTGCGAAGAAATAAAGTTGAAATACGGGCTGATTTTAAACCCTATGGAATTTAAAATATTTAAAAGATAAATTTAACAAAGGGGAATGACTATGGGGAATGTCAAGTTTAAAATACCGTGGTTTAGAAAAAATAAAATTAATAGATTTAAATCTAATGTGCTCAAATCTAATAATAAGGTTATAAAGAATTTGAAAATTAAAGGGGGATTGTTTAGACGATTAGTCTTAACATTTACATTGTTGTCATTAGTTACTCTATCAATCTCTGCGCTACTTACATTTAAAGTTACTAAGGAAAAGGTATCTGATGATTTTGGTTCGTCAACTACTCAAATACTAGAACAAAATATGAATTATGTTAGAGTAATAGACAAGTACTTTGCAGATATTTCAATTCAATTGTTAACAAATAACGATTTTTTAGATAACGTAAGTGCAGATACTACTGATGTATATGAAAGAACTCAGTATAAAACAAAAATAGCAAATACATTGAAAAATTTGTCTGGTGGAGGAACTTCATCGTTTGCTAAGAGTATTTACGTATTAAATGAAAAGGGGTTATCTGCAAATTCTGATTCTACTAATTCAGATGTTACTGACAAAGTTAAATATGATGAGTTTAAAAATACACAAGATTATAAAAATGTAATAAAAGCGAATGGTAAACCAATATGGTCAAAAGTTCACGTAAATACTTTTTCAGTGAATAAAGAAAAAACTATATCTTTTATGAGAGTATTAAAAGATAAATATAATATTAAAAATACAGGTGTTTTAATTATTAATGCAGATCCGGATATTTTTGCTTCATCATTACGTGATGTTAAAATTGGGGAAAGCGGGTATATGTTTATTTCGGATAAAGATGGTAATATCATTGCACATAAGGATGCAAAGCTTGCAGGTGAAAAAGTGGGTAGTCAAATATGGGATTCTGTGAAAAAAACAGATAATGGCATTTTTGATTTCAAACAAAGTGGAACAAAGATACATGGAGTTGTTTCTACATATGACTCTACATATGATTCAACATCATGGAAGATAATCGCAATGGTGCCAACAAATGAACTAGCAGCTACAGCAAATAATATTGGCATTTTGTCAATTCCTATAATTTTTGGGTGCTTAATTTTAACTATGATATTTTCACTATACATAACAATGAAAGTTACTAAACCGATAAATGATATAATTGGTGTTGCTAGAAGTGTTTCTGAGGGAGATTTCACAGTTAAAACTGACGTATATTCTATTTATGAATTAAATGAATTAGGACAGAACTTTAATAATATGATAGAAAAACTTAAAAAAATGCTTTCATTAACAGCTGTATTAACTAAAGAAACTAACGAATCTGCAGCCCAAATTTTAAATTTGTCTAGTTGTATAAATGAAAGTTCTAATGAAGTCGTTTTAGCAGTTGAAGAAATAACTAAAGGATCATCAAAACAAACTGAGGAAACTGCAAGTTGTGCTTTAATTTCAGATAAGTTTAATAGTCAAATTATTAAAAGTATTTCATTTTTAAATAGTGTTAATACTGCTACGGGCAATTCTATTGGAGTTATCAATAAAAGTTCAGTTGTTATAGAGGATTTAAGTAAAACCTCTGAAAAAAATTCTAAAGCAATGGATAACGTGTCTAGTACTATTTCAACATTAAATGAAAATACAAAGGAAATTCTTAATATTCTAAATAAAATTAATAGCATTACAAAGCAGACAAATCTATTAGCACTCAATGCTTCAATAGAAGCTGCGAGGGCTGGTGATGCTGGGAAAGGCTTTGCAGTTATTGCTAGTGAAATCAGAAAGCTCGCTGAGAAGTCACAAGGTGCTTCTTTGGAGATAGAGGATATTATTAATAAGGTAAATACGTCTATAAGTGATTCCCTTAGAATATCAGGTAGTGCAAAAGAAGCATTTAAAGAAGAATCATCCCAGGTTAAAAGTACAATTCAGTCTTTTGATGATATTAAGTCAGTAATCTCAAAAATATCTGAATCTGTAGATCAATCAATGGATGCTATGAAAGTAATAGATGAAGAAAAAAATTATTTGTATGATTCTATAAATAGCATTGCAACAATTTCAGAAGAGAACACAGCTGCAACAGAAGAAGTTACAGCAACAATTAATAACCAATCAGAATCAAACAATTTAATGAATTCACTTGCTCTAGGCTTAAATAATAAAGCTAACGGATTAATAGAATTAATTGAAAAGTTTAAGTTTTAATAAAAGTAATCTCTTTATCTCAATTAAAAGGTAAGGGGATTATTTATTTAAAATAAACATATGGAACTATTGTAATTATTTATAAATTAATGTAGTATGTAGCTATGTGCAACCGTTTGCATTAAAATATAAGGGGGATATAATGAAAAAATTTAAGAAAATTACAAGTCTTATTCTTACATTGTTATTAGTCATGACAATTTCGCCTGTTTTTAACAATAAGGTCAAATCAGCGACGTTACCATTACCGTCATCTGATTTGAGTGTAACACTTGCTGGGAGTTTTATAGCAGCTAACAACATTGGAAAAGACTTAGAACCTACAAATGCAAAAACTTTAATGAAAGAACATAAGAATGGTATTTATGAAATAGCTCAAGCACTAGGACTTCAAGCACCGCCAGAGCAACCAGTAGTTCTAAAAAGTCCTGTATTAAATTCAAATGGAACTATGACATTTAATTACCAAGATATAAATGCAAAACAAGTTTATCTCACAGGCGATATGACAAGTTCTACTACTGATAAAAAAGAGATGACACTTATAGATGCTAAAAAAGGGATTTTCATGGTTACTTTAAGAGTGGCTGATGACTCTAAAGATTATAAATATAACTTTATTGTTGATGGAAAGTTGACTCAAGATCCATTGAATATAGCGACCATAGGTGAAAGTTCTACTTTTACTATGCAAAAAAATATAGGGAGAAAAGTTGTTCTAGCAGGTTCCATACAGGGTATAGATGGAAGTTCAACTTGGGATCCAGCTTCAGATAAGACTAAGCTAAATTATGATGGTAATGGTAATTACAGCTTAACATTAAAAGATGTTCCAGCTGGAAACTATGAGTACAAGATTGCAATGGGTTCTTGGGATCCAGAAAATTATGGCGCAAATGGCGAGGCTTCTGGAAGCAACATTAGTTTGATAGTACCAATAAAAGAGGATGTAACCTTTTGGTATAATGATGATAGCCATAATATAGTTGATTCAACTTATTATAAGATAGCTGATATAGATTTGTTGGGTACTGGAATACCAGCTAATACAAAGCTTACAGATGTTTCACTATCAGGAATCTATGGTGCTAAAATTACTTTTAAAAAAGGTGCTTATTCAGATGTTAAAGCAGTATTAGATGGAAAAGATTATCCTTTTGGAAAAGTGGAAGTAACAACTGATGCTAAAGATGTAAATTTTAGTTTTGATCCAACAACATTAATGACATTTACAGATGCATCGGATAATACTATAAATCTTAATAGTATATATTTTAACTCAAGAGATAATAAGTATAAATCTCCTTATGGTGCAACGAAAACAGATACACAGATTACCTTTAATTTAAAAACAGGAAAAGATATAACATCAGCTAAAATTGTATTAATAACTCCCAATGGTATTAAGTTAGTTGATATGAAAAAAGGGGATGCATTTGATGTAAATTCTGATAAATGGACAGGGAATTTAACATCAAATAAGATTGGGCAATTTAAATATTATTTTGTGGTTTCAAATGGCTCTGATGTAAAAGCCTATGGTGACGATGATGGGTTGTTTGGACCAGGAAAGACTGGGCAAATTGGAACAGTGGGATATTATGACTTAAACATATATGATAAAAACTTTAAAACTCCTGATTGGATGAAGAATTCAGTTGTTTATCAGATATTCCCTGATAGATTTTTCAACGGAGATACTAGTAATGATTATTCACAAAAACTTGCAAGAGGAGATACTCCTTATGAATTTTATAATGATTGGTATAGTATCCCAGAAGATCCAACGCTAGAATTTATTACAAATGAAGACGGATCGCAAAAACCTAATCCTAATTATAAAGGTACAAAAGGTGATAATGTTTGGGCAAACGAAATGTATGGTGGAGATATTAAAGGAATTAAGTCTAAACTTAAATATTTACAAGCGCTTGGAATAAATACTCTTTATATGACACCTATATCACAATCTATATCTAATCATAGATATGATGCGACAGATTACAAACAATTAGATCCACTTTTAGGTCATATGGATGAATTTGTAAAGCTTGCTAAGGAAGCTCATAAAAGTGGTATGCATTTAATAATAGATGGTGTATTTAATCACGTTTCTGATGATTCTATTTATTTTGATAGATATGGAAAGTACATGTCTAAAAATAAGCCAATTGGAGCTTATCAATATTGGTCAAGAGTTTATGATTTAATGAACTTAAAAAAGGTAACACAAAAGCAAGCTGAAATACAGGTAACTAAAGATTTGAGATCTCTTGGGATTACAGATTTACATTATAAAGATTGGTTTGTAATAAATAACACTAAGGTTAAAAAAGTAACAGGAGACCCAGAGCATTATTCGTATGAAGGGTGGGCGGGATATGATTCAATGCCAGTTATTCAAGCTTTAAATGGCTCAGAGTATAATGTGAAATCTTGGGCTGACGAGATAATTGATGGAAAAAATGCTAATAGTAAATTGTGGTTAAAGAATGGATCTGATGGTTGGAGATTAGATGTTGCAAATGAAGTTTCTGATGAAACCTGGAGAAATTTTAGAACAGCTGTAAAAGGACAAGGTGATAATGTTATTGTAGGTGAAATATGGACAGATGCTTCTAAATATTTACTTGGTGATATGTATGACTCTGTAATGAATTATAGATTTAGAGATGCTGTTTTGGGGTATGTTGAGAATAAAGATACTGGAAATATGAGCGCTGTACAATCTATGAATCAGCTGGAGGCTATGAGAGAGCAATATCCAAAAGAAGCGTTTGAGGCTATGATGAATTTAGTGGATTCACACGATACTCAAAGAATAATATCCGATTTTGATGGAGCACAAAAAAGTGTTAAGGCAATAGCAGAAGAACCATCACTAACTGCACTGCAAAAGGTTAGATTAATACCATTAATCCAAATGACTTACCCTGGAGCACCAACCATATACTATGGTGACGAGGCTGCAATGCCAGGAGCCGATGACCCTGACAATAGAAGAGGAATGATTTGGGGGAAAGGAGATAAGTCAACTGTTGAATGGTATGCAAAACTTACAAATATAAGAAGGGCGTATCCGGTTCTAAGAACAGGAGATATTGTGCCTATAACTGTTGATGACACAAACAAGGCAGATATAATGGCATATTCGAGAAATGATAAAAACAATCATGCGGTTGTAGCTATTAATAGAAAAAGCACTGATGTTAAGGGAGTAGTTTTGGATTCTAATACACCTGTAGGAACTAAGCTTACAAATGTTTTGGATCCAGCTGATACTTATATAGTAGGAAAGAATGGCAAGGTAACTGTTAATATTCCTAAATATTCAGGTGTTATTTTGGTTGCGAAGTATACTCGCGTAATTGTAAAGACTAAAGATCTAAAGGATATTTATGATAAAAATTATATTGTTAAGAAAACTATAGGTCGTTAAATTACTACTATTAGTAAGAGGTGTCATTTTATTTAGAAAAAGAAATAAAAGTTGATTTCTGTATTGTGCACAGGAGTCAACTTTTATTAATTGATTTATATTATAAATGAATATCCGAAAGTTCCACTTTTACGTTTTCATTTTTACTTGATATTTTGTTACTATGTACCACATTTTCATTAGATACAATTCTTGAGGGAAGATTAACTATAAATTTACTCCCTGTGCCAACTTTACTTTCTGCATAAATGAATCCAGAATGTAGCTCTACAATCGACTTAACTAAGCTAAGGCCTATGCCTGAGCCTTCTGTATTTCTAGATAGTGATTTATCTACCTGTTTAAATCTATCGAATATTGTCTCCAAGTTTTTCTCTTCAATGCCAATGCCATTGTCCTGTACTGATATTTCAACAAACTCATCCTTAGTTTTAATATTAATAAATATTTCATCACCTTTATCTGAAAACTTTATTGCATTGGATATAAGATTTAATATTATTCTTTCTATTTTTTCTGGGTCGCAGGCAATAATCTTTTCTTCTGTATCTGTATCAAAAATAATATTTATTCCTTTACTATCAGTAAAATTAGTTACAGACATCACTATATCTTCTACTACTTCTATTATATTGTTATTTGACAAATGCAATTCAAAAAAACCTGTTTCGATTTTTGATGAATCAACAATATTATTAATAAGTTTGGATAATCTATAGCAATTTTTATTCATCGAATTAATATATTTAACAATTGAATCTTTCATTTTGTCTAATGAGCCATTATTGCAATTCATGCTAAATAACTGTACAGTAGCAGAAAGAACATTCAGAGGCGTTTTAAGTTCATGGGATATATTAACAATAAATTCTTCTTGTGCTTTCATTGCTTTTCCCATAGTGTCCAATTGCTCTTTTTGTTCCATTTTAAATTCCTTTAGTTGTTTAATCTCAGTATTTTGTTCTTTAATAATATTCTTAGCTGTTACAAATTTTTCTGTCATCCTATCATTATAAACACGCTCCACAATACAGCCTCCATTTTTATATATATATACTACAGTAGGTTTTATGGTTATAGAATAATACTTAAATACAATACATCATATAGTATCATTACTACATTTTACCATATAATAGGCTATTTTCATATGCTTTAATATCAACTATTATAATATATAAAATAAAATAAAGAATATAAATTTATATTTGCCCATAGATATTTATTGTTATAATATAAATATGTTATTGAATAATTGGAGGAATGAAAATGAGATTGTTATTGACAAACGACGATGGTATAAATGCAAAAGGGATATATGCTTTAGCTAAAGAACTTGAAAAAAATCATGAAGTAATCATAGTTGCACCGAATAAAGAGAGAAGTGCGTGTGGACATTCAATAACTATTACAAGGCCACTTATAGTTAAAGAAACTAAGCTCAAAGGATTAAAATCAAAAGCTTTTAGCGTAGATGGAACCCCAGCGGATTGTGTAAAAATTGCAATTAATAAACTTATTGAGGGTAAAATAGACATGGTAGTATCAGGAATTAATAGAGGTTTTAATTTAGGTACAGATGTTTTGTATTCCGGAACTGTTTCTGCAGCAATTGAAGCGACTATATATAAAATACCAGCAATGGCAGTTTCGGTTGAGTTTGACCTTCATACCGAAAATTATGATGTAGCTGCTAAATACGCTGGACAAATACTGCTTAAGGCTGCCCAAAATAAGATTCAAAACGATATTGTATTAAATGTAAATATTCCAATGCTTTCGGAGGAAGATATAAAAGGAATTAAAGTTTGTAAAATTGGAAGTAGATTGTATAATAACAAATATATAGAATCTGTTGGAGAAAATAATGAAACTCAGTATCAAATTAAGGGCACAGCAAAAGATATTCATGAGGAAGATTCTGATACAATATATTTTAAAGATGGATATGTTACTGTAACGCCACTTCATTATGATCTAACAAATTTTGAAATACTACAAGATGTAGGTAAATGGTTTTAACGATATTTCGGGATGATTTAATTAATAAAAATGCCAGGGAATTTCAATCATTATATGGTTGAATACCCTGGCTATTATTTAATTGTTTGTATAATATAATTAATATACATAAATCATTAAGTATTATATTTATGATCTATTTTTTCAATTTATCTAATAACTCATCAGCAGTTATATTAGACAAGTCTATTTCATCTAATGGTAATTCTTTTTCGATTGCAGATTTAAGGAGTGGTGACCGTCTAGCATCACCTATTACAATTGCACCAATAATCTTATTGTTTTTTATAAATATCTTTTTATAACCTACTCCATTAATATCTTCATATAACAATACTTTCGTAGATTGTGATTCTTCTATAGAGCCCATAGAAAATAATGAAATGCCGAAAGCATTTAGCATTGTTACTGGGGTAATTTTTTCATATATTGCATCTCGTCCTGAAAGATTGTAGCCTGCAACTTTGCCTTGTGCTATAGCAATATTCCATAGTCCGATAACTTGATTATCAAACTCTGCGATATCTCCTGCTGCATAAATGTCTTTTATATTAGTTTGCATTTTATTGTTTACGAGTATTCCTCTTTCTTTTTTAATATCAGTCTTTAAAATTAGATCCATATTAGGTTTTATACCTGTTGAGTGAATAACTATATCACATTTTAATTCTACATTGTCATTAAGAAGAATCCCTTCTACTTTATTATCAGTGCCTATTATTTTATTTACACCAGTATTAGTTAATATTTGTATTCCACAGGCTTGTATTTTACTTTTTAATATTTCTGATGCCTTATCGTCTAATTGACGAGGCATAAGCCTTGGACATAATTCAATAATTGTAACTTTGATGTTATGCTGATGTAGTATAAATGCCATTTCAAGTCCAAGTATTCCTCCGCCAAGAACTACTACGTTTGTCTCCTCACTAAGTTTTTCCTTAATATCTATAGCGTCATTAAGACCTCGAAGCGTGTACACTCCGTTCATACCTATACCATCAATTGGAGGTATGTTATTACTTGCCCCATTTGCAATTAATAATTTATCGTAATTAAGTTTACTGCCGTCAAATAAGGATACTTCATGTGAAGTTGAGTCTATACTTACTACTTTAGTATCAATTAATATTTTCACGTTGTTTTGTTCATACCATTCTTTTTTTTGAATAAGTATGGTATTTTCTTCAAGACTTGCGAATAAACTTTTGGATAATTTTATTCTGGTATATGGATAAAATTTTTCTTCTCCAATTAGATATATCTCTGAATCTAAATCTATTTCTCTAATTGATTTAATAGCTGTTATAGCTGTTATTCCACTGCCTACGATTATTATTTTTTTAGCCATCTCTATCACCCATTTCATTTAAGATTTATTTTTTGTTGTTTATGTACATTATAAACAAAGTATTTTTCTTGATTATGACACATTCTCATTTATTTAATATCCTAATATTATCTTACACTTCATTTATGGTAATAAGCAAGAAAATAATTCATATTTCCAAGGTAATTATATTAAATGTATTTTTAACTTGTATATAATAAGTATTACTTTTTCTAAAGTACACTATAATCAGAATTTTTTGATATAATTAGCCTAAAGAAATTTTTGATAATTATAAGATTTATATTTGGGAGAAAGGGGAAATATATGAATATTAAAGAAAAACCACTGATTTTCGATGGTGCTATGGGTACATATTATGCAAGTATCAAAGAAAATCCATTAGCCAAATGTGAGCTTGCAAATATTTATGATAGAAATACAATATTAAATATACATAAGGAATATATAGATGCAGGTTGCATGGCTATTAAGACAAATACATTTGGTGCAAATAGGATTAGCCTTGAAAGTGATTTTAGTATAGTAAAAGATGTGATAACAAAGGGTTATGAAATAGCAAAGGAAGCAACAAAAGGGACTGATGTTTTAGTTTTCGCGGATATTGGACCAATCCCATTTTTAGAGACGCTTAATTTATGGGAGGCTTACAAAGAAATAGTAGATTTATTTTTAGAACTTGGTTCAACGCATTTTATATTCGAAACCTTTAGTAGTGATGAATATCTACCCCAAATTTCTAAATATATTAAGGATAAAAATCCAAAGGCATATATTTTAATGGAACTTGCAGTTTCACCTGAGGGGTTTACAAGGAATGGTATATCAGGTGAAAAATTTATAGAGAAAGTTTCGCATATATCAACTATAGATGCGTGCGGCTTTAATTGCTTTTTGGGGCCGTATCATTTACTTAGCTATATTAAAACTCTAAATATAGAAAACAAAATAATTTCTATTATGCCAAATTCAGGTTATCCCACAGTAATAAATAATCGTATGTTCTTTAATAATACTAAAGAATATTTTGCAAGACAAATGCTTGAAATAGCAAAACAAGGTGTTGCTATAATAGGTGGATGTTGTGGTACAACCCCAGAATTTATAAGAGAAACTGTAGCCAATATAGAAGGTTTATCTCCACATGAAATTGTTACAAGAATAAGGGGAAAGAAAATACACTTTAAAAAATTAATTGTTAAAAATTCTCTACTTGAAAAAATTAGGCTGGGGAAAAAGATTATTGCGGTAGAACTCGATCCACCTATGGATACAGGGATAGATTTTTTTATGAACAGTGCTAAAAGCCTTAAGGAGCAAGGTGTTGATGCAATAACTATTGCAGATTGTCCTGTTGCAAGAGTTAGGGTAGATAGCAGCCTACTTGCTTGTAAGTTAAAGAGAGAACTTGATATTACAACTATTCCGCATATGACTTGTCGTGATAGAAATATTAATGCCACAAAAGCTTTGCTTCTAGGTTTAAGTATTGAAGGTGTAAATAATGTTTTAGTGGTTACTGGTGACCCGGTGCCTACTGCCCTGCGAGATGAGGTTAAGGCAATGTTTAGTTTCAATTCTGCAATACTTGCTAATTATATTACTAATTTAAATGAGACAACATTTTCATCTCCTTTTAATATTTGTGGTGCTTTAAATGTAAATGCTATTAATTTTAGTAGCCAACTAGCCCATGCAAAAAAGAAAATAGAGAATGGTGTAACTATGTTTTTAACACAACCAATTTTATCAAAGCAGGCTGTGGAAAACTTAAAACAAGCACGCAAAGAGTTACCAGCTAAAATTTTAGGCGGAATTATTCCAATTGTAAGTCATAGGAATGCTTGCTTTATGAATAATGAAATTTCTGGGATAACTGTTTCTGAGGAAATAACAGAGTTATATAAGGATATTTCAAAAGAAGAAGCTACCACTCTTGCAATTAAGATATCTACGGATATTGCCAGGGAAATTCATGATTATGTAGATGGATATTATCTTATTACAACCTTTAAAAGAATTGATATAATTTCTGAAATCATTAAGAATATAGGCACTATAGGTAATAATTAGAACAAATGATTTAGTAGATTTGAAACTCACATAATGTGTTTGTACATGATTCATCATGTGAAAATACATTATGTGAGTTTTTATTTTAAGGGAATGTTGACAAGTATTATAGGATATCATATAATGAACACATGAACAATAATTCATATGTTCACATGAGGGGAGAAATAAATGGATAAAGATATAGAGTTTTGTAGTTGCTCAACAGTTCATGAAGATAAGATAGAAAAAGTAAGGAGATTAATACCACCTGCAGAGACTTTATCAGATCTTGCAGAACTTTTTAAGGTTTTTGGAGATAGTACAAGAATTAAAATCCTTTGTGTGCTTTTCGAAACTGAAATGTGCGTTTGTGATATAGCAGCTCTTCTTATTATGACTCAATCAGCTATTTCACATCAATTGCGTGTACTTAAAAATGCTAGACTTGTTAAGTATAGACGAGAAGGTAAGGTTGTCTTCTATTCTTTGGATGATCAGCATGTTAAACAAATATTTGATCAAGGACTTATACACATAAAAGAACTTAGGTAATATTCTATTACATAAAGATAAATTCATAATGACATTTTAGAAGGAAAGTCACCCACTTCTATAAAGGGGTGTAAACTACCTTAGCAGAAATAAAACTTCATAAGGAGGTTTAAACCTCCTTCTGAAGTCGTTAATATCAGCTCCTAAGGAGATGATTAATATAATATATAAAATAACGTAAAACTTTGAAAGCGAGGCGAGAAAATGGAGACTATAATACGCAAAGAATTTATTTTAGAGGGGTTAGGTTGCGTCAATTGTGCAAATAAAATTGAAACTCAATGTAAAAAGTTAGATGGAGTAACAGACGCAAGTGTAAACTTTATTAATAAAAATTTAGTGATTCAATTTCAAAGCGAAGATAAAATATTAAAAGTTATAGATGAAGCAAAAAAAATAGTAAAAAGGGTAGAACCTGATGTTAAATTTATAGAAAGTGTTAAACATGAGGGACATTCACATAATCATAGCCATGATCATGAACATGCTGGCGATAATCAGAGAAATGATAAAAATAAAATTATACGTTTTTCATTAGGAATTGCAATTTTCCTTATAGCGGTTGTATTAAAATTAGATTATTTTCTTGAATTTTCATTATATCTTATAAGTTATTTATTAATTGGTGGAGAAGTATTAATGGTTGCCATAAAAAATATATTAAGAGGAGAAGTTTTTGATGAAAATTTCTTGATGGCACTTGCAACAATAGGAGCGTTTTCTATAGGGCAATTTCCAGAAGGTGTAGGGGTTATGCTCTTTTACCAAGTAGGAGAGTTCTTCCAGGATATGGCCGTAAATAAATCTACAAAGTCAATATCTGCACTAATGGATATAAGACCAGATTATGCAAATAAGAAAATTAATAATGAAATAGTAAAAGTTGATCCAGAAGAGGTCTACATTGGTGATATTATAATAGTAAAACCAGGGGAAAAAGTACCTTTAGATGGAAGTGTTATAGAGGGAAATTCATTAGTTGATTCATCCGCTTTAACTGGTGAATCAGTTCCAAGAGAAGTTAATACTGGGGATGAAATACTAGCCGGCTGCATAAATAAAAACGGGTTATTGACTATAGAGGTAAAAAAAGAGTTTGGGGAATCAACACTTGCAAAAATATTAGATTTAGTTAAAAATGCTAGTAGCAAAAAGGCGCCAACTGAAAACTTTATAACTAAATTTGCAAGGTATTATACACCGATTGTAGTTATAAGTGCAGTTGTACTTGCTTTGGTTCCACCAATTTTAATACCTGGTGCTACTTTTTCACAGTGGATATATAGAGCACTTGTATTTTTAGTAGTATCTTGTCCTTGTGCACTCGTAATATCTATTCCACTTGGTTTTTTTGGAGGAATAGGTGGAGCATCGAAAAATGGAATTTTGGTTAAGGGTGGAAACTATTTGGAGGCATTAAATAACGTTGAAATGGTGGTTTTTGATAAAACTGGAACACTAACTAAAGGAGTATTTAAAGTTACACAAATGCATGTAGAGGGTGATATAAATGAAGAGGAATTATTAGAATATGCAGCATCTGTTGAAAGTTATTCTAATCACCCAATTGCAACATCTATACTAAAAGCTTATGGTAAAGAAGTAAACAAAAAAGATATTGAAGATGTAGAAGAAATAGCTGGGAAAGGTATTCGCGCTAAAGTAAAAGGGAAATATGTCCTAGCTGGTAATGCAAAGCTCATGGAGAGTGAGAAAATTTCATATACTAAGGGTAAAAATATTGGTTCGATAATATATGTAGCTATAGACAATATATATGTTGGTAGTATTATAATATCCGATGAAGTAAAAGATGATTCTATTTCTGCTATAAAAAAATTAAAGTCTATGGGTGTTAAAAAAATAGTAATGCTTACTGGTGATAATAAAGATATAGCCAGTAACATTGGAAAAGTTCTTGGCGTGGATGAAGTTTACTCAGAACTCCTTCCACAGGATAAGGTAGAAAAGCTTGAGAAACTTCAAAAGGAAAAGTCACCTAAAGGAAAAATTGTTTTTGTAGGAGATGGCATCAATGATGCACCAGTACTTGCAAGAGCAGATATTGGAATAGCTATGGGTGGAGTAGGGTCTGATGCAGCAATAGAAGCTGCTGATATAGTAATCATGACAGATGAACCATCAAAGATTGCTTTGGCTATCAAAATTGCCCAAAACACAAAGAAGATTGTTATTCAAAATATTGTATTTGCATTAGGTGTAAAGGCAATCATTTTAATACTTGCAGTGTTTGGAGTTGCAAATATGTGGGAAGCAGTCTTTGGAGATGTAGGAGTTGCTTTGATTGCAGTGTTAAATTCTATGAGAGCTATGAAGAGTTAAATTAAAATAGTTAATAAGAACAAAAGGTTGAAAACACCCTATAGAGTAGACAAAGAAAAAGTCTACTCTATAGGGTGTTTTTTTCAATTTAAGGATGGTCATGTAGTAAATTAATTAAAGTGTGTGGGATAATTAACGATATATAGAATATAATGTTAAAACAAGTAGACGTATATATACTATTAGAAATTGATTTGTTCATCTTAATAAAGGGAGTGAAAAGTTGATAACAAAACATAAAATAATTACAGTTAAAAACTTATTAATAATTTTTATAATAGCTCTATTATATCAAATTCAAGTATCTGTTTATAATATAAGCGCCGCAGTAAATTTTTCAGCTGTTAATGCGACTACTGTAACGACTTCTCAAGGAAACCAAAGGCTAATTGTAGGTGGGGCAACATTTAGTCTAAAAGCTACTGTATCGCCAGCCAATGCTGCAAATAAATCAGTAATTTGGAGTAGTAGTAATGATGAAGTTGCTACTGTAAGTGCAACAGGAATTGTAACCCCAATAGGCAAAGGTATAGCACTTATTACGGTGAGAACAGTAGATGGGGGTCATATGGATACCTGTATTATTAATGTCACCGTGAAAGAGGTAGTAGCTGTAGAAGGAATATCATTAATTCACAATATAGTAACTTTAAAAATTAAGAGTACAATTACATTAAATCCAGTTATATCACCATCAGAGGCTTCAAATAAAACAGTAATTTGGTATAGTGGAAATGAAGATGTAGCTAAAGTGAGCGATAAAGGAGTAGTAACTGCAATAACATCAGGAAGTGCTGGTATTATTGGAAGAACGGTGGATGGAGATCACCAAGTTTATTGCTTAGTATACGTGCCTGAAGAAGTAAATAGTATTACATTAAGTCAAAATAGTGTAAAATTTGCTTTAGGCGATGCTCCTGTTACGATATCTGCAAAAATCATGCCAGATAATCTATCAATAAAGGGTATAACGTGGACTAGCAGTAATTATGGCATAGTTAATGTAGATTCGAATGGCAGGATAACTCCCATCTCAGGGGGCTCCGCTATAATAACTGCAACTTCAAATTATGATAAAACTAAAAAAGCTACATGTAGTGTAATTGTGAATGCACCTATAACTGATACTAAAGTACATGCAACTGGAATTACATTAAAACCAAAGCAATTAGATTTAAGGGATAGAACCCCATATACATTAATTCCAACTATTAATCCAACTAATGCAGTGAACAAGGCAGTAATTTGGAGTAGTAGTAATGAGGCGGTGGCTACAGTAAGCGATAAGGGCGTTGTAACTCCAATATCCACGGGAATCACATTAATTTTGGCGACAACAGTGGATAGAGGAAATATGGATGGTTGCGTTGTTAATGTGACGAAGCAGGATGTAAAAGGAATGACTCTAATTAACAATTATGCAACTTTAAAAATCAAGAGCACATTGACATTAAAACCAGAGATATTTCCCAAGAAGGCAACAAACCAAACAATAATTTGGAGTAGTGGAGATGATGATGTAGCTAAGGTAAGTGATACAGGCATAGTAACTGCAATAACATCCGGATCTTGCGGAATAATTGGAAGAACAGTAGATGGAGACTATTCAGTTTATTGCTTAGTTTATGTACCGGAGGTAATAGATAGCATTACTTTAAGTCAAAATAGTTTGAAATTTGATTTAGGTGGTGCTGCAACAGTTCTGTCAGCTAAAATTTTGCCAGATAATCTCTCGTTAAAGAATATTACGTGGACTAGTAGTAATTACAACATAGCTGATGTAGATTCAAATGGTAGAGTAATACCAAAGGCTGGGGGAAAGGCAGTAATAACTGCAACTTCAGTTTATGATAAAACTAAAAAGGCTACATGTAGTGTAACTGTGAATGGACCTATAACGGATACTAAAATACATGTAACAGGCGTTACATTAAAACCAAAGCAGTTAGAGTTAATCGCTGGAACTCCATTTACATTATCTCAGGATATATCACCAATTAATGCAACAAACAAGGCAGTTACCTATCGTAGTAGCAATGAGAATGTGGCTACGGTAAGTGCAACAGGCGTTGTAACACCAATAACTGAAGGCATGACATTAATTTCGGTGACAACGGTGGATAGAGGAAATATGGATGGTTGTCTTGTTCATGTGATTAAAAAAAATATAGATACAATAACTCTAGCCCAAAGTTATGTTACTTTAAAAATCAAGAGTACATTAACATTAAAGCCAGATATACTTCCTATTGATGCTTCAAACAAAACTATAATTTGGAGAAGTGGAAATGAGGATGTAGTTAAGGTAAGTGATGCCGGGATAGTAACTGCATTAACGTCAGGATCTGCTGGTATTATTGGGAGAACAGCAGATGGAGATCATTCAGTTTATTGCTTAGTGTACGTACCGGAGGTAATAGATAGTATTAGTTTAAGTCAAAATAGTTTAAAATTTAATCTAGGTGATGCTGCTGTTACACTGTCTGCCAAAATTATGCCAGATGACCTCTCAGTAAAGGGTGTTATATGGACTAGTAGTAATTATGGCATAGCTAATGTAGATTCAAATGGTAGGGTAGCATCAGTATCTGGAGGCAGTGCAGTTATTACTGCAACTTCAGTTTATGATAAGACTAAAAAAGCCACATGTAGTGTAAATGTAATTGGGCCTATATCTGGTGATCTTAAAGTACATGCAACAGGAATAACTATAGCAGGGTATTCAACACCTTTAATTGTGGGGACACCACTTACATTAATCCCAACTATTACTCCAAGTAATGCAGTGAATAAAGCAGTAATGTGGAGCAGTAGTAATGAGAATGTAGCTGTGGTGAGTAATACTGGGGTAGTGACACCAATAACTGAAGGTGTGACATTAATTGTTGTGACTACAGTTGATAGAGGAATTATGGATGCTCGTCTTGTTTTCGTGACTAAGCAAGATATAACACAAATTACTTTAGCACAAAATAGTGCGACTTTAAAGATTAAGAGTACATTAGTATTAAAGCCATATATACTTCCAATAAATGCATCCAATCAAACAATAATTTGGAGTAGTGGAAATGAGGGTGTAGCTAGTGTAAGCGATAAAGGTATAGTGACTGCATTATCAACTGGAACTGCAGGGATTATCGGAAGATCAGTGGAAGGAAATCATTTAGTTTACTGCATAGTTTACGTACCAGAGCAGGTAGATAACATCATCCTAAATCAGAGTAGTTTAAAATTTAAATTAGGGGATTCTTCTATAATTCTGTCAGCTAAGGTTATGCCGGAAAATCAAAAGGTAAAGCACGTTACGTGGACTAGTAGTAATCCAATTGTTGCTAATGTGGATTCAAACGGGAAGGTAACACCAACTTCTGGAGGAACTACGACAATAACTGCAACTTCAATGGATGATACAACTAAAAAAGCTACATGCAGTGTAACTGTTTTGCAACCTGCAACAGGAGTTATTATAAACTAGATAGTATTTGTTATTTACTTAATAAAGGTTGGAGTAGGGTGTGCTGTAGTAATAAAATAAATATAAAAATACTCTATAAAGCAGATCCAAAGATCTGCTTTATAGAGTATTAATTATACTATTGTGCTGAAGAGTAGTTATAATTTACAGAGTTATTACTATCCCATGTACTTGCATTGTTATTGAAGGCCATGTTAAGCATGTAACTTCCTGAAGGCATTGTTATAGTAGCTGCCCAGGTTCCATTTGCTTGCTTTGTCATTGTTGCATCTTTAGGGGATGTAAAGTTATTATATCCCCAATGAAGTGTCATTGAAGTTGCACTAGCTGCCAAGGTTCCATTATAATATACAGTAACAGATTTAGTAGCAACTGGCGCTGGACTAACCTGTACTGGAACAGAACCTGACCATACTTGTAAGTGCCAATCGTTACTGCTGTTATTGTCATAACTACTTCCATCGGTAAAGTCAAAATCTAACTTTGTAGCGGTGGTAGGAATAGTTATAGTAGCTGCCCAAAAGCCATCTGAACGCTTGGTCATTGTTGCATTTGATGCACCTACCCAGCCATTATAGCCCCAATGCATTGAAACACTGCTAGAATTAGCTAAAGATCCATTATAATATACAGTAAAGCTCTTACCTTGTAACAGTTTACTGCTGTCATAGTCTACTTTATATCCTGAATTTGGGGTATAGGCAGTAGATGCACTAATGACGTATGCCTCTGTATATACTGGTGATGAAACTCCAAGTGAATCTATAGCTATATACTTAATAGTTAAGCTACTAGATACATTAATTGCTCCAGTATATTTTGTACTAGAGGAGTTTGGAGTGCTTCCATCAGTTGTGTAATAGATATCTGCTGTTTTTGATGGTGTTAAAATTACACTTTGCGCTGAAGTATAATTTCCTCCTATTATATTTGCAGATGCAGTAAGTGTAGTAGTTGGAGTGCCGGCATTGTATAAAATAATAACCGAATTTGCTGGAATGCTCCCAGATATTGTTCCATTTGATACTGTTAAAGTACAACTTGCTGCTGCTTTATTTGTGTATGTTCCGTTTGCTAAGTTAGTAGGAGAATTAACACTTGTATTTGAACCAGAGTTTACTAGTACGGTGCCAGTAGTTCCACGATCTATTAACATTGTTTGATTATTGTTTGTCCATCTTAAATATTCAGTTTGACCAATCATTGCATTATGGAACTGATTTAATGCTACAACATCAGCATCTTTCCATAAAGATTCACCTTTTAATCCAATTGAACTAGTTGGTCTATCAAAGAATAAAGGCGTTGTTCCTGCACGTGAATCAACAATAGCCCAACCAATTTTCCTTTGCAAATCTGTTAAACCACGAGTAGAACCATCTTCGTAAGTATCATGAGTTTCAACAAAATCTACACTTTTAGTTGAATTTAGGCCACCCATACCTCCTGCTTTGCTTAGGTCGTTTGAAGTAATCGCACTTCTTACACTGCCACCATAGCTACTAGCGGTAACGTTCATAAATGTTTCATAGTTTGCAATATTGTCTACTGTTCCATCTTGTAATATTTCGCCATATACAAATATATTTGATTTATTATGCAAATTTCCAAGAACATTGGTCCAATAATTTCCAGACCATGATTGACCTGCGTCTAGGCCTATATTTGTTTCAATATGTTTAGCTGCATCAAAACGGAATCCAGAAGCCCCAGCATCAACGCATTGATTTAAAAAAGTAATTGCCTTGTTTTGAACTTCGGTGGTTTGAGTATTTAAATCAGGCATACCGATACCTTTTTGTGTTACGTCATATCGGTTACTCCAATTTGAGCATTGTCCTAGATTATGATATAAACTTGAATTTTGAAAACTTGAATCAACAGAAGGATCTAACTGATCTTTGTTTCCATTATTAGCCATATGATTCATGACTACATCTACTATTATTGAAATTCCATAGCTCTTTGCAGTGATACACAATGATGTAAAATCAGATAAAGATCCTAGTTGTGCATTTCCAACAGCTTGATTAGTTGGTTGATACAATAACCACCATTTAGTTGGATCAGTGCTTGAGTCTTTGGTTCCCTGTACAGGTGAAACTTGAATGGATTTATATCCGCTTGCTGCAATACTTGGTAGCTCACTTTTAATGGTATTAAATGACCAATCAAAAGCATGAAGTATTGCTCCATCTTTAGTGCTAGCTGGTAAAGATGAAGTTGTTGCAGCATGTACAACAGCAGGATTACTAGAAAAGTAATTCAGGTTTTGAAGTGGTGAGATAGTTAAAGCTAAAAATAATCCAAAGGAAATTAATGTTGAAATTTTTTTATTCTTCATAAATAAATTCACTCCTCGATTTTTTTTTAAAACCTTTACGATATAATTAAGCAAGCTCCTTTCTTTGATACAACAGCAATAGTATATACCTTTGTGCAAACGTTTGCAATAATAAATATGGATACATTTAACTTTATTTATATATTTATATATTTGCAGAAATAGCTTGCATTATAAGTGAACTTGAAATACAATTGGTATATACAACATGACAACATGTCAATAAATGTTATGTAGGTAAATTTAATTGTAAGTGAGGAGGAAAGTTTTGAAAAAAGTATCTAAAGATAATCCTATACCACTTCATTACCAGATAAAAGAAATATTACAAGAGATGATTGAAAATGAAGAATTAAAGCCTGGAGATTCAATTCCAACTGAAAGAGAATTATGCAAAGTACAAGGTGTAAGTAGAATGACAGTTAATAAGGCTATTATGTCTCTTGTTAATGAGGGACTTATATATAGAGAGCAGGGAAAAGGGACTTTTGTGGCTTATCCAAAAGTTAAACGTGAAATATCGCCACTCAAAAGTTTTAGTGAGCAAATGGAAGGAAATGGAGTTATATCTAAAAGTGAGATATTATCTTTTAAAGTAATAAAAGCAACGAAGAAATATAAAATTGAACTGAAAATGCCTGAAAATGAAACTAAAATCATTGAGATTAAAAGGGTGAGATTTAGTGATGAGCAGCCAGTGGCAATTGAAACGGCATTGCTTCCACACTATTTATTTGATGGGATGACTAGAGCGATGATTGAGGATAAATCACTATATGAAATCTTTAGAAAACATTATGGATATAAGCTAGATAAAGCAAAACAAACAATTGAGCCAACTCAACTTAATGATTATGAAAGTAAACTTTTAAATCAAGAAGATTCTGCTTTGGCATTAATATTTAGCCAAACTACCTATTTAGAAAATGGAATCCCAATTGAATACACTAAGGCAACATTTAGAAGTGATAAGTATAAATATCAAATTACATTGAAATGATAAATATATGATGAGGTGATTAATATTAAAGCTATAATTAATGGAAAACTTATTATGAAAGACAGAATTATTTATGATAGCGTAATAGTATTTGATCTAAAAATTGTTGCAATTATAGATAATGAAAACTTTCATCAGTATAAAGAAAAGTGCTGCGATGATTTAAAAATTATTGATGCTAAGGGTAGCTTTGTATCTCCCGGTCTTATAGATATTCATATTCATGGTGGTGGTGGCTATGATACTATGGATGCTTCGCAGGAAGCTTTGAAAACCATAGGTAATACCATAGTTGCAAATGGAGTAACAGGCTATTTACCTACTACAATGACTATGGATACCACGAGCATTTATAAAGCATTAGATGCAGTAAGAGAGGCTATGAAGATAGAAACTACGGGAGCAAAGATTCTAGGTGTACATATGGAGGGACCTTTTATAAATGAAAAGTATAAGGGGGCCCAAAAGGCAGATAATATTATAAAGCCCGATTATGATATTATAAAGGATTATTTAGATATAATTAAGATTATAACCCTTGCTCCTGAAAAGGATACACATCATAATTTTATAAAAAAAGTCAAAGCTAATTCTAAAATTACATTATCAGTAGGTCACTCTGATGCAAGTTTTGAGGAAACTATGAATGCAATTGATGATGGAATATCACATGCGACTCATACTTTTAATGCAATGACTCCACTTAATCACAGAAAACCAGGTATTGTAGGTGCGATTTTTTCAAGTAATATAACCTGTGAGTTAATAGCAGATTTAATACATGTTCATCCTGGGATTTTTAATATACTAATAAATACTGTACACACGGATAGAATGGTTCTTATAACAGATTCTATGAGAGCTGGCTGCATTAAGAGTGGAGTTTCTGAACTTGGTGGACAAAAGGTAATAGTTAAAAATGGGGCTGCAAGGCTTGAGGATGGAACACTAGCAGGTAGCGTTCTGACTCTAAATAAAGCAGTACTCAATATGCTTCGTAATAGTGATTTAGAAATTTACGATGTTGTTGCAATGGCAACACTTAATCCAGCAAAGGTAATTAATATGGATAATGAAAAGGGAAGCTTAGAGCTTGGATATGATGCAGATATAGCTATTTTTAATGATGATATAGATGTGTCTTTTACAATAATCGATGGAAAAATAGTGTACGAAGCTTAAAAGTGATATTTTGAGTATTATAATAAGGTGGTGCCAATATGAGAATAATAGTTGTAGATAATTATGAGGAAATGAGTAAGAGAGCGGCTTTAATGGTTGCTAGTCAGGTTACGTTAAAGCCTGATAGTGTTTTAGGACTTGCAACAGGAGATACTCCATCCGGTATGTATAAGGAATTAATTAAATTATATAATAAAAAAGAGGTTGATTTTAAAGAGGTTAGAACTTTTAACCTAGATGAATATTATGGACTTAACCCTGAAAATTCTCAAAGTTATTATAAGTATATGATGAATAATCTATTTAATAGTATAAACATAAGTACAAAAAATATTAATATGCCTGATGGAATGGCAAAGGATGTAGATGATTTTTGTTCGCTTTATGAAAAAAAGATTAAAACACTTGGTGGCATTGATATGCAAGTTTTAGGTATAGGCGGAAATGGACATATTGGGTTTAATGAACCAAATATAAATTTCGAAGCACAAACGCATTTAGTAAATCTTGATGAACAAACAATAGAAGCTAATTCTAGGTTTTTTAAATCAATAGAGTATGTTCCGGTAAAAGCAATAAGCATGGGTATAAAGACAATAATGAATTCTAAAAAAATCATTTTACTTGCCAATGGATTAAATAAAGCTGAAGCTATAGAAAAAGCAGTTAAAGGCAAAATTAATCCAAGTATACCTGCATCTATTCTTCAACTTCATAATGATGTAACTATTATTATAGACAAAGAAGCAGCTAGTTTATTATAAAAATATGTTACTACTCAGCCATTGAAAATAAAAAAATGTAATCCATGAATTTCTTCGGCGTGGCACCAAATATGAGTTTGAAACGTGAAATCCCATTAAGAAGTTCTAATCTTTTGTAAATAAAAATTCTCTATCTCTCACATTCGGCGTGCGCCGGTTCGTAAGACTGCCTGTGGCAGTCTTACGAGAATTTTTACTTACAAAAGAAGAACTTTAAATGGGATTTCAATTGTTTCTGCTCTTCTTATTTGGTTCTACTTTCGGAGAAATTCATACCCATATTCTTTCAGCTCTCTTATACCTTCACATAATTTATGATGCCCGAGTAGTAACAAAAATAAAAGACCTATTCTAGCAATTTACGCAAGAATAGGTGTTTTGTTTATCACAATATATTTATGAATTTATTTAATTATCTCCTGAGGAGCTACATTAACGACTTCAGAAGGAGATTTATGTTCTAACTGTAGTTTAAATTAGCTAGGATAGTCAACTCTAACTTATAAAAATAGGAGACTTTCCTTCTGAAATGTCGTTAAATAAAACTCTTAAATTATTTATTTTTGTATAATGAATTGTAACAATAAGTCATTATATCACTTCTTTTAATTATACCTATAAAAATACCGTTATCATCTAGAACGGGAACAAAGTTTTGATCCTTTGCTAGCGATATTAGGCTTTCTATATCTGCATTAATTAATACTGCTTTATTTTTAACATGTCTTGGGATATCTCCAATTAAAATTTTATTTGTATCATTAAAACTTAAATTGGGGGTGTTCTTTAATTTCCATAATAAATCACCTTCAGTTAAGGTGCCTACATAATGACCAGATTCATTTACTAAAGGTACAGAGGTATATCTATGGTACTCCATTCTTTCTAAAGCTTGTCTCATTGTAGAACTTGGTTTTTCATAAATAACTTCATTTTTAGGTGTAAGAAAGAAAGCTATGTTCATAATTCAACCATCCTTTAAAAATATTTATTTTGGTCTATTCATCTGCAAAGCAGCTGTTCATCTGCTTCGCAGCTGTGCATCTGCTTTGCAGATGTGCATCTCTTGTAGAGATGATTTAATAATAGTATAACATGTTTTAAAGCCCTATATATTAACAAAATATTAAAATTAATGGGAGGAGGTCTGCATTTTTATCAAAGTTTTATTCTTCCATTTTCCTTTTTTAAAGCGGATAAGATAAAGCGTTCCACGAACTAACCAATCAACAATCATGCCTACCCATACACCTATAAGCCCAAAGTGTAATACAATTCCTAGTAAATAACCTAAAGTAATTCTAAAGAGCCACATTCCTATAATTGAAGTTACTAGTGTATATTTTACATCGCCGGCACCTTTTAGTCCTGCAGGAAGCACAAATGATATAGACCATAATGGTATACATGCAGAATTTACTATAAGTACAGCTGAGGCTAAGTGGATTATTTCCTTATCATCAATAAATAGTGATGTTATATTTCCTGCAAAGGGTATAAATATTAAGCCTATGGCAAATAAAGCAAAAGTTGAAAGCTTTGTAATATAAGATAGTGCACTCTCAGCTTCAAGGCTTTCTCCTCTTCCCATATGTTTTCCAACAAGAGCTGTTGCTGCAATGCATAGGGCATTTCCTGGGACATTAAGCATAGTAGCAACGGAGCCAGCAATAGCATTTGAGGCAACTGCTATAGTTCCCATATCTACAATATAAATTTGAGTGATTAGCTTTCCACCATTAAAAAGTAAAGACTCTATACTTGCAGGTATTCCAATGCCAAATATAAGTTTTAATAATGGTTTATCAAATTTGAATTTTTTTAAATTTGTAAGTTTCAAAATCTTTGAACCACGTAGAAGAACAAATAAGATAATAATACCTCCACTAATCCTAGCAATAGCGATGCCAAGTGCAGCGCCCATTATTCCCATGTGTAGTATATTTATAAAGGTATATGTTAAAATTACATTTATAATATTCATGATGATACTGATTTTCATAGGAGTTTTTGTATCACCAGCTCCACGTAGAAGTCCATTCGCTATCAAATCAATTGTTATTAGGGGATAAGTAAGTAAAGTTATACCTAAATATGTATGGGCATTACTTATTACTTCAGGGTCGGCTGAGCCAAATAATATTCCAATTAAAGGACCTTGAAATATAAACATTATAATAGTAACAACAAAAGTAATTATAAGTCCAGAAAAAAGAGCCTGCTTCATAGCCTCATTAGCTTTTTTTATGTTTCCTTGTCCAATAAATTGAGCTATAACGACCATACCTCCAATTGCAAGGGCAGAGAAAAATGCTATAAATATATTATTTACAGAATCTACCATTCCAATTGCGGAAACTGCTTCTTTTCCTATGCGGCCTGCCATCATAGTGTTTATCATACCAAGCGATATAACAAATAATTGTTCTGTTATTATTGGTAGTGCTAAATTAAATACATCTTTCCTTATCCACTTCACGTAAACGCCTTCTCATCAAATTTTAAGTTTTTAATTTAATCTATTTTTTATAACACAGTATTTCAAATTACTTTAAATATATACATTTATATTTATATTATATCATTATATTTCTTTCAATCCATATATTAATACTTTTTTATGAAATACTAAACTTAATATATTTTTAAAAAATATAATTATTTTATATTATAATTAATGGTAAAAAATATTTTAATATACTATAATATATACAATAACAAAATATTGTGATAATGGATAGTACAAGGGAGTGGTTATAGGATGAATTTTTCATCTGTTGATGAGTATAAAAAAGCAAATAAATTAGCCAAAGCTAAATATAGTATAGACATATTAAAAAGAAGCTCAGGACATATATCATCATTAGATAGTGTTTTAAAGAAAATAGATATAGTAGCAGAAATACCTTTGGGCTTAAAAAACATTCCACTAAAAAAAATAGTAGGAACATATTTTTATACAAGGAGTAGAGATTTTGCAACAAACTATCTCCCCCTGGCTAGTATTACCAGTGAGTTTTCTATGAAATGGCAAGCTGTGTATGCGTATCATATTAAGGATGGAATAAATGACCCTATAAAAATATATGAGTATATGAATGAATTCTATGTTATGGAAGGAAATAAACGTGTAAGTGTGCTTAAATATGTAGATGCTTACTCAATAGATGGAGAGGTTACTAGGTTAGTTCCTAAAAGAGATGAGAATGACATAAAGAATACAATATATTACGAGTTTTTAGAATTTAATAATAAGACAGGTATAAATGATATTTGGTTTTCGCGCGTTGGTAGTTTTACTTTACTTAGCAAGTATTTAGATGAGTATGAACCGGAACTTTATTTATTTTCAAATAAATATAAGCACTTTATAAAAAATGTATATTTTCCTTTTAGAAATACATTTTATGAATTAGGCGGAGGTAAACTAGATATTACAACTGGGGATGCATTTTTAGAATATATAAAAATTTATGGTATATCAAATGAGTTTATAGAAACAAAAAGAAAAGTAAGAGTAGAGAAGTTTTTAGATGAGCTTAGGATACTTTCAAAGAATAATGCAGTAGATATTCAAACGGAGCCATTTGATGTTCATAAGAAGAATGTTATAACATCATTTACAAATCTAGTAAGCACCTCTAAAAAATTAAAGGTTGCTTTTGTTTTTGAAAAAACTATTGATACATCAGGTTGGAGCTATGTCCATAACTTAGGAAGAATATATGCACAGCAACAATTGGGGAATGAAATAGAAACCTTTGTTATAGAAAATTTTAATGCTGATGATGAAAATAGCTATGAAAGGTTAAGTAAATTGTGTGAAGAGGATTATGATATTATATTTACTACATGTCCATCTTGTCTTAATTTAACACTTAGAGCGGCCCTTAAGTATGACAATATTAAATTCTTTAATTGTTCACCGGTAAAAGCATTTAGAAATGTAAGTACTTATTTTGGGAGGTCTCATGAACCAAGATTTTTATTAGGACTTATAGCAGGTGCTATTACGAAATCAAACATAATAGGATATATAGATACTTATAATGAAACAGAGATTATAACAGGAATTAACGCATTTGCACTAGGTGTTAAAACTGTAAATTCTAATGCAAAGGTTTTAATTTCATGGCTTAATGAAGCTGGAGACGTTAGTCATTCGCGAGAATTAATTCAGGAGCTTCAAAGTCGTGGCGCAGACCTTATAATGCAAAATGATCTAATAGCTTTAGGTAAGGGCTCAACAGATTTTGGACTATATTCATTAAAATATAATGAAAATGATGCGAAATGGATACCAGAGGCAAATTATGCTTTAATTACATGGGATTGGGGTCAGTTTTATGAAAAAATACTTAGAAATATCGTAAATGGTAGTTTTAAAGGCATTTTTAGTACTGAATCTAAACGTGTAAGTTTTTGGTGGGGTATGGACTCTGAACTTGTGGATATTATTTATTCAAAACATAAAGTCCCAATTCAAACTCAAAAGTTAGTAGATATAATGCGAGAGATGATTATTGAAAATAAATTTCATACTTTTGCTGGACCAATATTTGATGCAGTTGGTCAAATCAGAATAGCTGATGGTGACATTGGAAATTACGAGGATATGTTATATATGGAGTGGTTTGTAGATAATGTTGTAGGAGAAGTGCCAAAGAATTGAATAAATCATCTCCTGAGGAGCTGCAACAGCTTTGAAAAAGATGCATTAACGACTTCAGAAGGGAGACTTTCCTTCTGAAGTCATTAAAATATTCGAAAGATAAGTAGGTGTTTAAAATTAAGGTTTTATTAGTTTCAGATGTTGAAGATGATTATATTTGGGAGCATTTTGATCATAAAAGATTTAAAGATATTGAAATTGTAATTTCTTGTGGAGATTTAAAAGCAGATTATTTAGAATTCTTAGCAGATATGATTAAAGCCCCTATATTTTATGTTAATGGAAATCATGATAAATCTTTCTTAGAAAAACCACCAGGTGGATGTATACCAATTGATGATAAGATTATAGTATATAAAAATATTAGAATATTAGGTCTTGGTGGATCAATTGCCTATAATAAAGGACCTTTTCAATATTCGGAAAAGGAAATGCATAAGAGAATTTCAAAATTAAAAATATGTTTATGGAGAAAAAAAGGATTTGATATATTAGTAACACATTCACCAGCAAAAGGTATGGGAGATGGAGAAGATCCTTGCCATAGAGGGTTCCAAACATTTATAAATATAATAGACAAATATTCTCCAAAATATTTTGTCTATGGTCATCAGCATTTAGACTATGGGAAAAATGACAGGGTAAGGATTTATAATAATACTACGGTTATAAATGCATTTAGATATCATATTATTGAAATATAAGGAATCTAAGGGTTTTGTAATTATACACCAGCTACTTATGAGGTAGCTGGTCGATAATTATATTATACATTAGCTTCTTTTATTTTTTTGAACTTTAAGAATTTCCATTTAGTCTCTGTTGTTATAATTGCAAGAAATATAGTTAAACATCCGAGTATCATTTTTGATGTAAATATCTCATTAAGCATTATAATGGATAAAATAGAACCAAAAACTGATTCTAAACATAAAATAATGGCGGTATGGGTAGAGGTGGTATATTTCTGTGCTACGTTTTGTACAATAAATGCAAGCATAGTACTAAAAATACCTAAATAAGCAAGTGCAAATATTGTACCTGAGTTTAAGGAATGTGGTATTGGTTCAAATATTAAAGCAGCTATAATTGAGAATATGGCGCAGGCTCCTAACTGGATTATCACAAGTAACATAACATCAATTTTTTTTGCGAAAAATCCAACAGAAACAATATGAGCAGCGAAGAATACCGCGCATAATAAGGTTAAACTGTCCCCAAGACTAATATGTATACCTCCGTCTAAGGTGAGCATTCCTATTCCAATAAAACAAAGGAAAGAAGATATTAGTGAAAAAGTATCTGGTCTTTTCTTGCTAATTATCCAATAAAGAAAGGGGACAATAACTACATTAGTTCCAGTTAAAAAAGCATTTTTACCAGCTGTTGTATATTTCATTCCAATAGTTTGAGCAGCAAACCCTAAAAATAGAAGAAGCCCGACTATAGTTCCAATAAATAAATAGTTTTTAGTAATATATTTAATCTTTTTTCTGAAAACTAATAACATGATTAGTACAGAAATACTAAAACGTATTGCCATTATGTAGAAAGGGGAAACGCTATCTAAAGCCCCCTTTACAGCTATAAAACCACCACCCCAAATAAGTGCCACTATTAGCAAAGATATATCGGCGAGTATACTTTTTTTCTTAACAACATCATTCATAGTTATTACTCCTTTAAAAGATAGTTAATTATTAATCGAAAGATTTTCATAATGTTTTATTTCTTAAGATATAAGATCTGTGATAAATAAATCTTTTTCGTTTTTTAAATCTATAAAAGTAGAATCTACTGATATAAGAGGACTAGAAATATTATTTATATCTGTTTTTACTATTTTACCAATACTATTGTCGCTAAGTTTCACCATCTCTCCTGTATAGTAGTTTAACATTTGTTTTATAAAAGTGGTTAGATAATAATAATCTAAGGTAGCCATGCCTTCATATTGCATTATTTCTAAAACTTTAAAAGGGTTTTGTTTTTTACTATAGACTTTGTCAGATGTCATAGCATCAAATGTATCAGTAATTCCTATAATTTTTGCGAAAGTATTAATTCTATCTTCTTTTAAATGCAGAGGGTAACCTGAACCATCTAAACGCTCGTGGTGCATAAGTACAGCGAGACTTACAGATTCGTCTAAATAAGGAATATTTCGTACGAGTTCATAGGAGTAAACAGAATGTTTTTTTATTTCATCAAATTCTAATTTTGTAAGTTTTGATGGCTTATTTAATGTTTTGGGGTTAACTTTTACCTTACCAATATCGTGAAGAAAGGCAGCATAAGTCAAAAGAGTTAAATCCTTTTGAGCTAAGTTAAGCCATTTACCTAACATGGAACTTAAAAAAGCAACATTTACGCAGTGCCGAGTTAGGTATTCATCTATATTTCTAGAATTTGTTATACTCTTTAGAATAGAACTGTAATTATTATTATTGTTATCTAAAACTTCTTTAGACATAGTTCTTATTTCTGTTAAGTCCAATTTAGAATTCCCATCTATACTATTTAAAAATTTATATATGTTACTTGAAAAATGATTTAATAAATTTTCAGTTTCAATAAAGCTCCGTTTTTCTGGAGTTTGAATACTAGGAGTTACAGCCTCTTTTTCATTAGTATAAATATATATAGTGTTCGATGGGTAAAATTCAATTATCTTCTTAATCATCATAACATTTATTGAGATGTTTTTTGCAACTAAAGTTAGACCATTTAGCATTAAATTTTCAGCTAAAATCATATTTGGTTTTAATTCATAAATACTTATTCTTTTAACGGTAGGCATCATAAAATTATCTCCTTTATAGTCAATTTATATTATGAAAATATGTAAAGTAGCACTAATTAATAATTAATAAATATTTTATATTATCGTCTACGAATTTACATACTTTAGATATTGCATATGAAAGTAATTTATGCTTCTTTTTTTAGTTATTAACCAGTTATTTTATAATCAATACTCACTAATGATTACCTCTCCTTACAACTAAATTATTTTATGATATAATTAAAGTATAGTTTTTAATAATTGTAAAAATGGTATATTGCTCATGAAAATTGTACAAAAATGTAAAACTAAATTAGTGAATCCAGACTATAAAAAAGTACATGGTATACTAAGAATTAACATGGTAGCGTCAATTAAGAGGAGAGAGATAAAACATGGAAATATATTTAGATAACAGTGCAACAACTAAGCCTTATGAGGAGGTTATTGAGACACTCGCAGGTACTATGAGGAACTATTATGGTAACCCATCTTCAGCACATAGTTTTGGGTTTAAGGCAGAGCAAAAACTTAGGGAGATGCGTGGGGGTATTGCAAAAAGCATAAATGCTAGTAGTGAGGAGATAATATTTACATCAGGAGGAAGTGAAAGTAATAACTTCCTTATAAAAGGGTTTGCTAAACCATCGCAAAGTAAATTAAATGCTGACATAATAACTACTAAAATTGAACATCCAAGTATAATTAATACTTTTAAATCATTGGTAGATTCAGGAATAAAGGTTGATTATATTGATGTAAACGCAAGTGGTAGGATTGACATAGATGCTCTTATAGAAAGTATAACTAAGGATACTCAAGTTGTTAGTATAATGCATGTTAACAATGAAATAGGAGTTATTCAGGATATTGAGTTAATAGGGAAATTAATTAAAGAGAAAAGTAGTAGAGTTAAATTTCATGTAGATGCAGTGCAAAGTTATGGAAAAATTCCTATTGATGTACAAAAGTTTAAAATTGATTTATTATCTACAAGTGCTCATAAAATACATGGACCACGTGGGGTTGGATTTGCATATGTAAGAAAGGGACTTATACCCAGTAGCTTAATAAGCGGCGGAGGTCAAGAAAAAAATTTAAGATCTGGTACAGAAAATCTTGCAGGTATTGCAGGTTTTGCGAAGGCGGCTGAAATTGTATTTAAAAACCAGCATGAAAATTTTAATAAAGTTTTAGAGGTTAAAAAATATTTCATAGAGAAACTCTCTGAGGTAGAAGGGGTTATAATAAATAGTCCACTTGCAGCTTATTTTACACCCTATATTTTAAGTGTTTCTTTTAAAGGGGTAAAAGGAGAGGTACTTCTTCATGCATTAGAACAAAAGGGTATATATGTGTCTACAGGCTCTGCATGTTCATCGAAAAGTCATAAAACCAGTGAAATATTAGAAGCAATTGGTAGGACAAGCGAGGAGCAAATTGGAACTATAAGATTTAGTTTTTGCGAATCAAATAATTTTGATGAAGTAGACTATGTTATAATTGAATTAAATAAATCACTAAAGTTCTTAAGAAAAATGAATAAAAGATAGAACAGCTATGAAATAGATGAAAGCTATGAAATAGATGCGATTTCAATTATAAGAAACGAGGAGTGTCAAAAGATGAAAAAATTAATACTTGTAAAATTTGCGCCGGAGATTTTTTTAAAGGGGCTCAATAGAGGTAAATTTGAAAAGAAACTTAAAGATAATATAAAAAATGTTATTAAAGATTTAGAATATGAGTTTATTGATGACCAAGGAAGATGGTTTATATGTTCGGAGCAGTTGGACACTATTATAGATAAGGTTAAAAATGTTTTTGGAGTAATGGAAGTATGTGAGGTTACACAAGTTGAAGCAACTCTTGAAGAAATTGAAAAACAAGCGGTTTTAGAAATGGAAGGCAACCCAGCTAAAACATTTAAAGTAGAAACTAATAGAGCAAATAAAAGTTTTAGTCCAGGGTCTATGGACGTAAGTAGAAAAGTAGGGGGCTGCATATTAAGAAGTAATGATAGTGTAAGTGTAGATGTTCATAACCCAGAGTGCGTTGTAAATATTGAAATAAGAAATATGGCATACATTTATTCTAAACGAATAAAGGGCGTGTGTGGATTACCTTATGGAGTGAATGGCAGTACTATGCTTATGTTATCTGGAGGTATAGATTCACCTGTTGCAGGTTATATGATGGCAAGACGTGGAGTAGAATTGCATGCAGTTTATTATCATAGTCATCCCTATACTAGTGAGAGAGCAAAGGATAAGGTAAAGCAATTAACTAATATTTTAAAAGGATACACTGGAAAATTAACACTGTATGTAGTGCCATTTACTGATATTCAAATGGAAATTATAGATAAATGCAGAGAAGATGAATTAACAATAATAATGAGAAGATTTATGATGAGACTTGCATGTGCACTTGCCGAGAAATATGATATAAATTCAGTAACTACAGGGGAAAGTATTGGGCAAGTAGCGAGTCAAACTATGGAAGGGCTTATAGTAAGTGACGATGTGGCTGACAGACCAGTATTTAGACCACTAGTTGCTATGGACAAGGTTGATATTATAGAAGTAGCTAGAAAAATAGATACTTATGAGACATCAATTCTACCTTATGAGGATTGTTGTACAATTTTCGTTCCAAAACATCCGAAAACAAAACCTAGACTAGTTGAAATAGTTAAGGCTGAATCAGTTTTAGATATCGATAAGCTTGTCTTGAAGGCTATAGAAGAAATGGAAATTTACAAATAAATTTATTTATGTTAATCATCAATCATGTGTATTAATTTAAAAAAACTGTAAAGAATAATAGAAAGAACACACATTGAAAGGATGATTACCATGGCTAAAAAAGGTACAGAAAAAAGATCAGGTTCAAAAGATACGAAAGACAAAATTCAGAAAAAGAATCAAAAGGGAAACATAGTATAAAAAACTAAAGATGTAATTGCAAAAAATAAGCTAACAAAATGATTTATCATTTTGTTAGCTTATTTTGATTTACATTATCTATTGATTATATTTACATAAACTTTGACTTATTTTTAAATATTTTCAGTCTAAAAGTAAAATGTTTATCTAAATATTTATTTACACCTTTTTTTATACAAAAATTATAAGCAGCAATAGAAATATAAGACCATATTATGGCAATAGCCCATCCGCCAAGAACATCTGATGGATAATGATCACCCACATAAACCCTGCTAAATCCAACAAGAATTAAATAGATAAGTACAAAACCACTAATTAAATAGCCGGTTTTTTTATTTTTTATTCGTTTAATTATAAAGTAAATAAAAACAATACATATAGCTGTAGAAATAGAGGAATGTCCGCTAGGAAAACTATAGCCATGAGCTTCAATTAATTGTATTCCATTGGGTCTAGGCCTTTTTATTATGTTTTTAAGCACTAAGTTGGTAAAACCAGTAATTCCAATATTAAAAGCACAACAAATGGCTTCAAGTTTATTATTGTAAAGATATAATGCAATAAAAACCAATACACTTATAAAAACCTGGAAAGTAGGGTCTGAAGATTTTGAAATAAATATAAAAAACTTATCCCAACTCAAATTCATAGAATTCGCTAAATAATAAAGCATTTTATTTAATCATCCTCTCTATGTTATATTAAAATTTATTTTATTAGAAACATTTAATCCATTTATATTATATAAAACATACAAAATTATCAATAATTCATAAGTACCAATTAATATTATATCAAAAGCAACAATTAAAAGATACACTTATATTATTTGTAAATATACTTATAGAATATTATTGAAATTTATGATTATGGGATTTGATAAATGATGCTTATCAATACATTTTTATTGATTAACAATAAAAATGTATTGAAAATCAATTAATATAGTAGTATGATTGGAATTGTAGAAAACATTATTAAATGAGATATAGTATATTAATATTTTACTAATAATAGTACTGAAGTATGGAGGGGTATAAAAAATGGAAACTAAATATGTGAAAGTATCAAAGGAAAAGAGAAGGCAAGAAAGTATAAAGATAGATTCTCAAATTTCTATAAAGGAAAAAAAATATACTATAGGTATAACAATAATACTTGCAATTATTTATGATGTTTTTTTTAATGGTAAACAAATAGGTATTTCAATTCCCATTTTTTATCTTATGTTTATGGGCTTTTTCTTATGGAGCATTAGGGAGGAGGTTTCGCTTAAAAAAAATATTGGCCTTGTAATAATTGTTCCTACATTACTTCTTGCATTAAATTATTCTATTCATTCAAACAGTATTTTAAACTATTTTAATGCAATTATGATATTGGTACTTACGACTCTAAGTACTGTCTTAATTAGATATGATAATACAAATTGGAATTCTAAAAAGATAATACTAAAAGCACTAAGTAGAGTAATTAAAGTTATTCCAGAGAATGCTTTAAAACCGTTTCTACTTGTTAAACGAATTATTAAGGTTAGGAATGCAGAAAAAAAATCTTTGAACAGAAATATTTTAAGGGGACTGATTATTTCCATACCATTATTAATTGTTATTTTAATATTATTAACATCAGCAGATATGGTATTCAAGAATTATGTAATAAATATTTCAAGTATATTTGAGAATATAAAAGTATGGAAAATCATAAGTCATTTATTAGTTGTTATTATTGTTTTCTTTATTATGTTTTCATATATATGGAGCTTTAAATACAATGACGAAGAGGATACAGATATTAATCAAAATGTTTTATGGGAGCCAGTAACTGTATTAACAATTATATTTATGATAAATACAGTGTACCTTTTATTTTCAATAGTTCAGTTTTCTTATCTTTATGGTGGAAGTACTAACTTCCTTCCCCTTAAATTTACCTATGCCGAATATGCTAGAAAAGGATTCTTTGAGCTATTTGCAGTCACAGTAATTAATTTTACAATATTACTTTGTAGTATGAAATATATAAAAATATATAATAAGGTTACAAGTATAATATCTAATGTGTTATTAACTTTGCTTGTAGTTTTTACAATTAACATGTTATTTTCGGCTCATTTCAAGATGACTTTATATGAACAAATTTATGGATTTACCTATTTAAGAATTTTTGTGCATATATTTATGCTGATGTTATTTATGCTACTTATAGTAGCGCTTGTCGGTATTTGGAATAGGAAAATGCAAATCAATAAAGTCTTAATAATAGTTGCTTTGATAATGTATATATTATTGAACTTTGTAAATGTAGATAGAATTATTGCTAGAAAGAATATAGACATATATTATAAAACTCAGAAAATTGACATTCTTTATTTAGAAACATTATCTTACGACGCTATTCCAGAAGTGATAAGACTTAAAAATGATTCTAATATTAAAGTTGGAAATGAAGTGAACAATTATTTGAAAAATATTAAGAAGGATTTATCCCAAAAACATTTTTGGTATGAATTTAATTATTCTAAATTTATGGCTAAAAAAGTTATAAATTAAATCTTTTTTTATAAATGAATTTTATAATATGATTATATTATTGTAATCTTTGTAGATGATTATGTTAAGGAGGAAATGTATAATGAAAGAAAAAATAAGAATGAATCGGTTAGGAATTTATGACCTGGTTTTAGCAGTAGGTGCTATTTATATGGGAGTAATGATGATAAGTTCAAACAATGGAGTGTTTACTGAATATCCTAAAGAGTGGCTATCTAAATTTCCTTTTGAAAATTGGATTTTACCTGGAATTATTGCGGTAGTATTATTTGGACTGGGTAATATTATAGCTGCAATCTTAAGTTTTAGAAAAGGTAATAGTAAGTTCTGGCTTCCATCTGCTATAATGGGTGGATTACTATTTCTAAGCATTATTACTCAAGTGATAGTTATTGGGGAATGTTACATGGCGACGGTTGAATTTTTGATTTTAAGTATAATTCAACTATATTTGTGCAGAGCTGCATTTACAAGATAATAAAGAATGTTAAACATTCTTTATTATTTTTTCCTTAATCCAATCCGTTAGCATTAGCTCCATATCGGCTTCGCCTCTTACAGGATATATTTTAGCTAACTGTTTTGTTTCTTCGTAATATTTAAAAGCCTTAATTTTATCTTCATTATAAAAACCTTCATAAGCCATAAGAAGCCGTTTCTTGCCTAGCATAAATTTCGCTGACTTTACATATTTTTTAAGATTTTTATCATACAAATCATCGATAAAAGATTTATCACAATTGGTAGTAAGTTCTAAAAAAATTCGCTCACAATTAATTTCAAATTTAAATATTGACACAACTTTGTCAATGTAGGGTATAAAAGAGTCAATACATTGTTTTGCTCCATTAAAGTCCATATTGTCTAAGTACCAATTATATTCTATTAGTCTAATAGCTGTATTAAGGGGATTACAAAGATCGACATTTTCTTTTAGCTTGAAAGTTTCAAGTGGCATATCTTTAATTCTTATGCCTTGGCTTTGTAGTCCGTTAACTCTAAGTTGAACATAAAATGCATTTCTTGCTTCTTTATTTTTCAGCATTGATAGTACATTATATGCATCATTAGGAACGCCTAAAAATTTTATTGGAATTCCATTAGTTATTGCAATAAGTATACCGCCAGCGCCAAATATAATTAATATGGCATCTATTGGAAATGAAATTCCTTTTGCAAAAACAGCAATTAATATTCCGGCCATAGCGGATAGCAAATTCATTAAAATTCCACCCAAATTATATATAACTAATGGAAATTTGCCATTGCTTAAATTAGGAGGCATCATAAGACATTGTCCTGCTGTACCTGGTATGTTGAATTTTTTTAGTTTCCACTTTTTATTTTCTTTAATAATAGTAATGGAACCAATTCTAAAAGAAACAAAAGAATAACCAGTCATAAGTCCGAAAATAAGGTGACCTGCTTCATGAATAACAATATGTATTAGAAATCCTAGACCGAATATAAGGAGAATTATGTAAAAGTTGAGTAGTTCAACAAAAATATTACTACTTTTAACGTGTTGATTCATAAACTCTTCTAAGTATGTATTTGAGATTTTACTTGATAGAATACCAACCGCAACTCCAATCGCTGTAAAAACAGCATAAATGGTAATTCTAGGAGAAGGTTTATATTTCTTTTTATGACATGTGTGTAGATTATTTTTCCTCTTAAGCACTAGATCACTCCCTTTAACAACATTTTGAAAGCTTCAAGTCTTCCATATTCTATAAGTGACAGTTGTCTAGCCTAGTAAAATTGCTTTGGTGGCAGTCTAAATTTGCTTCCAAAGTTGTTAATATTTCAGCTCCTCAGGAGATGATTTAACCTCATACAATACTTTAACATAAATTTGATTATTTTTATACAAATAAAGACAAGTTATTTCCCGGGAATAGAAAGTTATAAACACATATTTTTAGCGAAAAGAAATAGTAAGCCTTATTAATTAGACTTACTGTTCTCGTTATATATTTTTTTATTGCAAATTCAAAAAATGTTTTATTCTTTCATTTTTAGGATTAGTAAATAAAACTTCGGGAGTGGAATTTTCTAATATCTCACCATTTTCCATAAATATAATTTTATCTGATATTTCTCTTGCAAATTGCATTTCGTGAGTAACTACTATTAAAGAAATTTTCTCTATAGCAAGAGATCTTATTACTTTTAATACTTCACTCACAAGTTTAGGGTCTAATGCAGATGTTGGCTCATCAAATAAAATTAAATCAGGATTCATAGCAAGGCACCTAGCGATAGCAATTCTTTGCTTTTGACCACCAGAGAGGGTACAGGGATAAGAATCAATTTTATCCAATAAATTAACTTTTACAAGTAGTTTTTTTGCAATTTCTATAGCATCTTTTCTAGTTATATTATTTACTAGAATAGGAGCCTGAATTATATTTTCTAGCACAGTTTTATGAGGAAATAAATTAAAATTTTGAAATACCATACCTATTTTTTTATAAGCATTAATAACTTCGGTAGTATTAATTTTCTCTTGAGCCTTAGCAATAGTAACACCATTGAATTCAATAAGTCCACTATCCATATGTTCAAGGGAGCTTACGCATCTAAGTAGTGTACTTTTTCCAGAGCCAGAGGGACCGATAATTGATATTACTTCACCTTTTTTTAGAGTTAGGGATACATTCTTTAAAACCTGGTTTTCACCGTAACTTTTATTTATATTAGATATTTTGAGAAAATCCATATTACCACCATCCTTCAATTCCGTTTTAGATTCTTCTTTGCTGACAACTATTTTTAAACGCAAAAAAAGTATATATTACGTATAATTAGTAGTTCATAGTGAAATGAAAGTATTACTAGTAATATATACTTTTTCTTTTTATTCGTAAACCGAATATTTTTTTTCGAGTTTTTTAAAAGCCATTACGATTACAGAAGTAAATATTAAATATATTATTGCGGCAATGATAAAAGGAGTAATTGTAAAATCTCGAGTTACAATTTCTCTAGCAGCTCTTAGTATATCTTGAAGCCCGATTGCAGCGAGTAAAGCCGTATCTTTTATTAGAGTAATTCCCTCGTTACACATAGGTGGAAGTATTCGTTTAAAAGCTTGGGGTAGTATTATTTTTGACATAGTTTGTCTATAACTCATGCCTAATACTTTGGCGGCTTCATATTGTCCTTTATCTATAGATTGAATGCCAGATCTAAATATTTCAGTAAAGTAAGCTCCGTAATTCAAAGAAAAGGTAAGGGCAGCTGCAGTAAAAGGTGAAAGTTTTATACCGATAATAGGTAGACCAAAATATGTGAAAAAAAGTTGAAGAAGTAATGGGGTTCCACGAAATAACCAAGTGTATATGTCCACAACTTTGTTAAGTATTTTCAAACTAGAGACTTTAATTAATGCACCTAGTATTCCAAGAGGTATAGAAAATATTATTGTTGCAACATATACTTCAATTGTAAGGAGACCCCCTTTTAGAATATAAGATGTAACGTCTATATAATTAGCCAAATATAACACTCCTTTAAAATAATCAAAATTATTATTGTTATTACTCAAACATTTTAAGGAAAGAATGTTTGAGTAGCAACTTATTATTTGTAAATAATGTCTTTACCAAACCATTTTTTTGAAATAGTATTGGAAGTACCATCTTTCTTTATTGCGTCTATTTGTTTATTTATTTCTGCAGTAAGAGCTGTATCATTTTTCCTTATACCTACTCCATAATCTTCCGCGCCGAGATTTTCAGTAAGCACTTTATACATACCAGGCTTTTTACTAACATAGTATCTTCCAACTACTTCATCTACTACAACAGCATCGATACGCCCAGCGTTTAGATCGAGTAGTGCCTCTGTATTATTAGAATATTTTTTGACCTCTTTTATAGATTTAGAAAACGCCACATCCTTAGCAAGTGCAGTTTCACTGCTACTTCCAAGTTGTAGACCTACCATTTTAGCATTCAAATCACTCTTTTTAGATATCGTTGATTTATTATTTACAATAATTATTTGTTTGTTTTGAACATATACGTTAGAAAAAGCAATTTGTTCTTTTCTTTTATCTGTTATGGTTAATCCATTCCATATAAGATCAATATCTTTATTGTTTAAACTCAATATAATGCCGTCCCATTCCACAGGTTTAAAGGTAACTTTAACACCCATTCGTTTTCCGACTTCTTTAGCCATGTCAATATCAAAACCTACTATTTGACCACTTTTATCTCTAAATCCCATTGGTGGGAAATTATCATCAAGACCAATTACTAATTCTTTCTTATTTTGTATGTCTTTTAGTGAGTTATCAGTTGTAGGGGTGTTTCCACAAGCAGTTAAAATAACAGTTGAAAGTATTGCTATTGTTAATAATTTTAATTTAATTTTCATTTTTAACACTCCTTTATGATTCCTATTAATATCATTTTACTTTATCACGTTAACTTTGTAAAGCAAAAATTGAAAATAGTTTGTAAATATATATAATCCATTTAGTATTAACTTTAATATTTTAATTAATCATTTATTTTCATAGATAGTTGCTTGACACTAAAATAATAAAGTGTTATTCTGAAATTGAAAATTGAATAGATCCTTCAGGGTAGGGTTAGATTCCCCACCGGCGGTATAGCCCGCGAGCCGAAAGGTAGATCTGGTAAGATTCCAGAGCCGACAGTAAAGTCTGGATGAGAGAAGGAGAATAGATAAATATGAAAGATTTTCATTTGTAACTATACAATGTAGTTATGAAAACACTTTTGTATTTTAATTCTAATATATTTAGTAAGCACCATAGGTGATAGACTAGATATATAATTAGCTTATTAAGCCCTGAAAACATTGTTTTCAGGGCTTTTATTATTTTATATGTTTTTAATTAACAACATTTTGGAAGTTTTAAGTCTGTTATCTTCTATAAGTGGCATTTGCCGAGTATCGGAAGATTACTTTAGTGGTAATCTAAATCTACTTCCAAATTTGTTAATGCAGCATCGCAGATGATGATTTGACTAAAGTTATACATACTAAGGAAGGTGATAATTTGGATAGTTATTATATGAGCAGAGCACTTGAGTTATCAAAGAAAGCAGTAGGTTTTGTAAATCCTAACCCACTGGTTGGTGCAGTTATTGTAAAAGATAATAGAATAATTGGCGAAGGGTATCATGAACATTTTGGTGGGCCACATGCGGAAGTCAACGCTTTTTTAAATGCAAAAGAGGATGTAGAAGGTGCAACAATGTATGTAACACTAGAACCTTGTGCACACTATGGTAAAACACCACCTTGCGCAGAGGCTATAGTGAGAAAAAAAATATCAAAAGTAGTAATTGGAATGATAGATCCTAATCCGCTAGTTGCAGGTAAAGGAGTAGAAATCCTTAGAAAAGCAGGTATAGAGGTTACAACAGGAATAATAGAGAATGAAATAAGAAAAACAAACGAAATATTTATAAAATATATAACAACTAAAAAACCATTTTGCATTATGAAAACCGCAATGACAATAGACGGGAAAATAGCAACAACCACTGGGGACTCAAAGTGGATAAGTAATGAAAAATCTAGAGCATATGTGCATGAATTAAGGAATAAGGTAAGTGGAATTATGGTTGGAATTGGGACAGTTTTAAGTGACAATCCAGAACTTACTACAAGAAGAGAAGACAAAATAAGTACAAACCCAATAAGAATAATTATAGATAGCACAGCAAAAGTGCCTCTAGATTCGAAGGTATTAAAATGTGATAAAAAAACAAAAACTATTCTAGTTACAACAAAATTAGCGAGTGATACTAAAATCGAAGCTATTAAACAAAGGGGAGCTGAAGTTATAATAACTCCTAGTGAAAATAAATGGGTAAATTTAAATTATTTGATGAAAGTACTTGGTGAGATGGGAATAGATAGTATTCTACTTGAGGGTGGAAGTACATTAAATTATTCTGCATTAGATGAAGGCATTGTTGATAAAGTTATTACTTTTATTTCTCCTAAAATATTTGGAGGAACTTCGGGTAAAACTACAGTAGGTGGAAAAGGAATAAATCTTGTAAAAGATTCGATTATGCTAAGGGATTCTCAGGTATTTAGATTTGATGAAGACATTATGATAGAAGCTTACGTTAAAAAATAAATTATTAATTAATAACTATAAGGGAGGTGAATAGATGTTTACAGGTTTAATTGAGGAAGTTGGTAAGATAAAATCTATAGCTAGGGGTGCTAAGTCTGCAAGAATTACTGTTAATGCTAAAGATATTATGAGTGGTATGAAAATTGGAGATAGTGTTAGTACCAATGGGGTGTGCCTTACCGTAACAGAATTTAGCCAAAATAGCTTTAGCGTAGATGTAATGGCAGAAACTATGAGATGTAGTAATTTAGGAAAACTAAAACAAGGCTCATGCGTTAATTTAGAAAGGGCACTTAGAGCTAGTGATAGACTAGGAGGTCATATAGTAAGTGGTCATATTGATGGACTCGGAACCGTTGTAGATTTATCAATTGAGGAAAATGCCACATGGGTGTCTGTTGAAACTACAAGGGATATATTAAAATATATTGTACATAAAGGTTCAATTGCAATTGATGGTATTAGCTTAACTGTAGCATATGTAGATGAAAATATCTTTAAAGTATCAATTATACCTCATACAAAGGGTGAAACTACTTTAGTAACTAAGAAGATAGGTGAAGTGGTTAATCTAGAAAGTGATATGATGGCAAAATATGTTGAGAAATTATTACAATATAGAGAAACTCCAAAAGAAAAGAAATCTATTGGTATGGATTTCCTTGAGAAAAATGGGTTTTCCTAAATTTTTACAATAATATATTTAGTTAATATTATTGTATTAAAATGACAACGGCATTGAAAATGATAATAGCATCGAAGATGATAATGATAACAGCATTGAAAATGATAATAGCATCGAAGATGATAATAGCATCGAAGATGATAATGAATAAGGAGCTGGGAAAATGTATAAATTTAGTACTATTGAAGAAGCTTTAGAAGATATTAAAAATGGGAAAATGGTTGTTGTGGTAGATGATGAGGACAGAGAAAATGAAGGAGATATAATAATAGCTGCCGAAAAAGCTACTCAGGCAAATATAAATTTCATGGCAAAATATGCACGTGGACTTATATGTATGCCTATAGTTAAAGAAAGATTAGATAAATTAAATATAAATCCAATGGTTGCAAACAATACAGATGTACATGGAACAGCTTTTTCTGTGTCAATTGATGCAGTCGATGCTACTACAGGGATATCCGCAGCAGAAAGAGCAATGACTATATTAAATGTAATTAACCCTGAGTCTAAAGCAAAGGATTTTAATAGCCCTGGGCATGTATTTCCTCTAGCATCTAAAAAGGGTGGAGTATTAGAGAGAGGTGGACATACAGAAGCAGCGGTTGATTTAGCAAGAATGGCTGGGTTATATCCTGCAGGCGTAATTTGCGAAATTATGAATGACGATGGAACTATGGCTAGGGTTCCACAGCTTATGGATTATGTAAAAGAACATGATCTAAAAATAATTACAATAGTTGATTTAATTGCTTATAGAAGAAAAACTGAGTGCCTTGTAGAAATGGTTACGCAGGCAGAAATGCCAACTAGATATGGACAATTTACTATTTATGGATTTGTAAATAAGATAAATGGAGAACATCACGTAGCATTGGTTAAAGGGGATGTAAAAAGTAGTGAATCAGTACTTGTTAGGGTACATTCTGAATGTCTTACTGGTGATGCATTAGGATCTATGAGATGTGATTGCGGTGAACAATATGATGCAGCAATGAAAGCTATCTCAAAAGAGGATAATGGAATCATGCTTTACATGAGGCAAGAAGGACGTGGAATAGGATTAATAAATAAGTTAAGGGCATATAATCTTCAAGATAAAGGAATGGATACTCTAGAGGCTAATTTGGCGTTAGGGTTCCCAGGTGATATGAGAGATTATGGAATAGGGGCTCAGATATTAGAACTATTAGGTGCTACAAAGATAAGACTTATGACTAATAATCCTAAGAAAATAACAGGCATTTCAGGTTATGGCATTGATATAGTTGAAAGAGTACCTATTGTTATGAATCATAATGAAAAAGATGAATTTTATTTAAGAACTAAAAAAGAAAAAATGGGACATTTATATTAGTAATTAAATCATCTCCTGTGGAGCTGAAATATTAAAATAAGAAATAAGATAAAACATAATAAATTAAATAATAAATTAATCGGAGGAATAAAAATGAAAGTATATGAAGGTAAATTAGTAGCACAAGGTTTGAAATTCGGAATTATCGTAGCAAGATTTAATGAATTCATAGGTGGAAAATTATTATCAGGAGCATTAGATGGTTTAAAACGTCATGGCGTAGAGGAAGAAGAAGTTGAAATTGCATGGGTTCCTGGAGCTTTTGAAATTCCTTTAGTTGCAAAAAAAATGGCTAAGTCTGGTAAGTATGATGCTGTAATATGTTTAGGAGCAGTAATAAGGGGAGCTACATCTCATTATGAATATGTATCTGGTGAGGTTACTAAGGGAATAGCAAATGTTTCACTTGATACAGGAGTTCCAGTTATTTTTGGTGTTCTTACTACTGAAAACATTGAACAAGCAATTGAAAGAGCGGGTACTAAGGCAGGTAATAAAGGTTATGATGCTGCAGTAACTGCAATAGAAATGGCGAATTTATTAAAAGAAATATAGGGTAAAAGTATGAAATTTCTCCTATGTGACTTGCAAACGAGCTTGTAACTTAAACTTCTAATAAGAAATTCTAATCTTTTTCGAATATGAGATTCTCTGGCGTTCACACTCGGCGTCCTGCCTCGGGTTCGCTAGACTCACGTCCTGTGAGTCTCACGAGAATTTCATATACGTAAAAGAAGAATTTCTAAATAGAACTTTAATAGTTATTGCGCCTCTATTGCAAGTCACTTCGGAGAAAATACATACTAGAATTTCAGTCGATTTTGTGTCACTGAAAAGATTACGAGAGTTCCATATACGTAAAAGAAGAATTTCTAAATAGAACTTTAATAGTTACTGCGCCTCTATTGCAAGTCACTTCGGAGAAAGTACATACTTGCTATAAATACGATTTTAAATAGGTATCTAAAATATTCTTAGGGGTACATAACAATTAATAATTGTTATGTACCCCTAAGTTATTTTTATATTTATTATATTTATTGCTAGACTACTAGCACTTAGTTTTTAAATACATGTAATATTGGAATGCAAATTGTTTTTGTAATGCAATCTTTACACTTATAAATAAAGCAAATTGTAAGCATGAAAGTGAAAACAGATATGAGTGCGAAAGAGAGTATATAATGAGTTTTATAGACACTTAGTTTATGTAATGAAAAATTTCCGTAAGCAGTCCAGGAAGGACTGCTAGCACGTCTGAGACAGGACGTCGAATGGCGTGGGTTAGAAAATTATTCATGTAATAAACTTAGAGTCTGTTAACGAATGCTCTACTATCCAAGCATCATATCTATTGAATTTTCATTGGAAAATTCTATGGATGACATACTCTATTTCTTCCGGAATTTTTAGCGGCGTATAATGCTGTGTCGGCTTCATGAACTAGAGTTTCTAAATTGTTTACGTTGTCGGGGTACGTAGCAGAGCCTATGGAAACACATATATTAATTTTAGTCTCATCTGGGAGAATAAATTCTTGAAGTTCAACTGCTAGTCTTAAGCGCTCTGCAACTTCCATGGATTGCTTTGCTGGGCAATCAGGCAGAATAACAGAAAATTCTTCTCCACCGATTCTAGATACAATATCAAAACTTCTAGAAAATGTAGATAATACAATTCCTAATTGCCGTAATACGGCATCACCAGCTAAATGACCATAAGTGTCGTTTACTTTCTTAAAAAAATCTATGTCTATTATAAGAATAGATAAGTGTTCTTTTTTATTTTTAACATTTAAAAAAGATTCATTTAGTGCATTGTCATATTGTCTAACGTTATTTAATCCAGTAAGAAAATCTACAGTTGATTCATGTTCTAGTCTATCAAGTAATTTGATTGAGGTATACATATAGTTTGAAATATAATATGCTAGAGTTCCAATTATTAAAGATGATAGCAAAAAATAAACAAGGGAATATCTAAGTGCTGTTGAATTTTTAACAATTAAAAAATATGAAGCAGCAATAATTAAGGAGCTTATAAGGCTCATATAGGTCCATTTTTTAAATTTGTTTAGATTTAACTTTGATATTAAAGTACAAGATATAGCAATAATAAAAATGTCAATGCAAGCTATTATAGCTGGTGTGCTAATGCCAAAGTAGCTAATTCTAAATATTGCAATTGTGACGCCCGCAATAATTGTTGCTAATCCACCACCATAAAGAGTTGCGAGTAATATTGGAATATGTCGAAAATCCATAATAACAATAGGTGTAACATTTATGGTAAATAGCATTAATATAATGCCTAGGATTCCCTGTGTTAATCCATACAGAAATTTATTTTTATAAGAGACTGATACGTTTAAAAAAACCCGTTTAAATACCTGGCTATTTATAAAAATAAATGTGATTAATATTGTCGAATTAATAAATAAATCTTTTAACATAATATAGCTCCTTTTAAAACAAAATATAGTTTTATAAGTCCCCAAAATATAAATAATACTATATAATAGTATTATATAGTAGTTTCTGTTAAAAAAATATATTAAATTACAAATCAAGAATAAGTTATATGTGAATGTGTTCTGGAAGTAGCCTATAAATCACATCTTTTCTTTCTACCATTATATTAATCTTTTCTTTTAATTCATTATCATCTAGAATATTTACTAGAAGCTCCTTGGTAGGGTTTACAGCTACAGGGTGACGAATTAACTTTAACATAGTGAAATCTCCTGAAGTATCCCCATAAGCAAAACTTTTATTTAAGTCAATATTATATTTGGAAACAAAGTATTCTATTGAAGCTTTTTTACTAACACTATCCCACATAGGAACAATTCCACCAGTATAAATATTATGTTCGTTCAATTCATATTTTGTTCCTACGTAATCATCAAAACCATATTTTATTGACATTTCACGTACAAGCTCGATAGGACTACCTGATATGGTGATAATTATATGCCCCTGACTCTTATGCCATTTAATTCTATCACGAGTATAGGTATAAACCCTATCTCCCTTTTGTTTTATAATTTGATGAGCAATAAACTCAATTTGAGATCTATGAAGTCCAATTATAGCTTCAGTATATATATCAGCCATTTTAAGTAGGTAATTGTCATAATTTCCTATACGTTTATCCCATTTAACATAATAGGGTTTTACCTCCTTGTACCATTTATCGTTTTCTATTAGTTCGCTTTTTATTAATTTTTTGAATACCTCTGTCATTAAACTTTCCCTATAAAGGGTACCATCAATATCAAAAAAAGCAGCTATTTTTTTTACCAAAGCAATCACCTCCAACATCAGTATAATAAAATATAGTAATTATGTTACAAAAATATGTATGATTTTTATTTCAGAGATATTATCCTTTTTTCTGTTATTATGAAATCGAGAGGCACGTCATAAACATCGGTTGGGACTTTATCAATTATTTGATAGTCATAGGCTATACCAATCGTAGAAGTATTTTTTGTTTTCATAGGCAGGAATCTATCATAATAACCAGCACCGAAGCCAATTCTATTGCAGTTTTCATCAAATACTACTCCAGGAACTATTATTAAATCTATATTCTCAATGTTTGCCCTTACTAATATATCATGTTTTGGTTCCATAATACCGAATGTAGATTTAGTAAGATCAGTATTAAGGTTATTTATTATAAAAGGTATTATTTTGCTACTGGACTTTATGCAATATGGTGCAATTACTGTTTTATTATTGTTAAGGCACCAGGTAGCAAGTTTGTGTGTATCTACCTCATTTTTAAAACTTATGTACAACATTATATTCTTACAATTTATAAATTGTGGTAATCCGATAATTGTGTCCATGATTTTTAGACTAAAATCACATATATCTTTATGTGGCATATTTTTTCTTATATTAAGCATGTTTTTTCTTAAATTATTTTTAAGGGTATCTTCCATATGTGCCTCCCCAAAATTAGTACATTATATATATAGAAAACTGATACTTCAAAAGTACTTAAATACTGTAAATTTTTTATTAGTATAACACATGTTTTTTATATATGCAATTTATAACTTATTATAGAAATAAAAGAATTATATAGTATAAAAACATTAAAAATAGTAATGAGTTGTTTAATATTACAAGTCTAATGAGGACATTTATTTGAATTATGTTTATGGTATAATATATTTAAATACAAGTTTGAGGCGGTGAGTTAACATAAAAAAATTACATAAAATTAGTTGTTTATTTCTACTATTAATTATTCCAACATTCTTAATATCCTGTGGAAAAAATGCGGAACCAGTCGAAAAAGAGACATATATGATGGGAACAATTATGAATTTTAAGATATATGGTGAAAACGCGCAGGCAGTAACAGATTTGGCTATAAAAAGAATAAGTGATATAGAAAGTAAAATGTCTGTTAATATTAAAACTTCTGAAATATCAAAATTAAATTCGAAAGCTGGAATTTCAGGACAAAAACTTAGTGCAGACACATACTCTGTGATAGAAAAATCAGTTCAATACAGTAAATTAACTGATGGCGCCCTTGATGCAACAATAGAGCCAATTGTAGGACTTTGGGGTATAGGAACAGATAAGGAAAGATTACCTTCAAAAAGTGAAATTAATAATAAATTAAAGTTAGTTAATTACAAAGATATTGTTTTAGATAAGAAAAATTTGACGGTTAAATTAAAGCAAGCGAATCAAGCAATAGACCTTGGTGCTATAGCAAAGGGATATACAGCTGATGAGGTGAAAAAGGTTCTATTAAATAATAAAATTAGCAGTGCTATTTTAAATCTAGGTGGTAATGTTTATGCTATAGGAAAGAACCCTAATGGGAAAGACTGGAATGTAGGAATACAGAATCCTTTAAGTACACGTGGTGAATATTTAGGGTCGATTAGTGTTAGTGATAAATCAATAGTTTCATCGGGTAATTATGAAAGATTTTTTATAAAGGATGGTATAAGGTATCATCACATATTTGATCCAAAGACTGGATACCCAGCTGAAAAAGGGCTTATAAGTACAACTATAGTATCAGACAAGTCAATTGATGGAGATGCACTGTCCACAAGTACTTTTATCATGGGACTCGATAAAGGTCTTAAATTGGTAGAGTCTATTAAAGGCGTAGAGGCTATTTTTGTAACTAAGGATAAAAAAGTATACGTTACTCCAGGACTTAAAGACAATTTTGAATTAACAAATAAGGAGTTTACTTATGAAAAAGGGCGATAAGATCGTTGGAATAATACTTTTAATTATTGTGTTAATAACAACCGGTGCTACTTTTATATACAAAAATTCAATTAAAGGGTCAGAAAAAATTGCCGTCATTAAGCGTGCAGGCACGGTAATTAAAACTATTGATTTAAGTAAGGTAGTAGAGCCACAAGAATTCACTATAAAAACAGAGAATGGTCATTACAATGTTATAGCAGTTAAACATAATAGTATCAGTGTAAAAGATGCCGATTGTCCTCATAAAGAATGTGTAAAAAGTGGATGGATTTCAAAACCTGGTGAGATGGTTGTATGTTTACCTTATAAACTTACAATTAATATTGAGGCAGAAAAAAATGAAGGCATAGATGGTGGGACATTTTAAAATTAAAAAGATGTAGGTGTAAATATGACAAAGACAAAAAGAATGGTTTTGCTTAGTACATTAGTTGCAATAGCCTTAGTTATTTATTTAATAGAGGCTCAGATACCGGTTTTATTTCCAGGTATAAAATTAGGTCTCGCTAATTCTATATCATTAGTTGCATTGATTTTACTTGGATGGAGAGAGGCATTTCTAATAATGTTTTTAAGAACTTTATTAGGTTCTATATTCGGTGGAGGTATGCCAGCATTTATGTTTAGTCTTGCTGGAGGTATCCTTAGCAATATAGTAATGGTATTACTTTATAAGTATCTAAGAAAGCACATAAGTGTACCTACAATTAGTGTTTGCGGGGCTGTATTTCATAACATAGGACAACTGCTAGTAGCAGGATTTATAATCAATAACTTAAGAATATATGTGTATTTACCAGTATTACTAGTTGCAGCGATTGCTACAGGGTACTTTATTGGGATTTTATCTAGTATATTAATAAGTAGATTAGAGAAAATATTGCCGCGTTTATAAATGGTGATAATTATACAAAAGAGATACTAAAAATTAAATTTTAGTATCTCTTTTGTTAAATGTATTTGAATGAAAAATCATGAGTTTAATATGGTATAATTATTATGGATGAATAAACTATATTTACAGGGAAATACAATTGAAAAGGTTAGGTGAATATGGAAAAGAATAGTTTGAATAATTTAGAAATCAATAGCGTAAATTTAGACATTAATGAGGATATAATTAGCAGTTTAAAAACGGAAATATATAAAAGGGATAGATTTAAGTATAATTCTAATGTTGTTACTGTCCCTAATTACTTTTATAGGTTTATTGGTATAAAAAATAGTGAGAAAGACTATTATGAAAATTTGTATAGGTTAGATAAAGAGTTAAAGAAGGTTGGTCCATCTTACATTAGATTTAGTGAAGGCTTGGATAAAGACATTAGTATAAGATTACAAAATGTATTAAATGATATCTGGATAAAGGTATTTTCCACGGAAGTTATAGATGTCTCTTTAATTATAAACCTAATAAGTGATAATGGTTTTTTTCCGGAGCTTAAAAACAAAGTTTTGCTTAGGCAAATTAAGAATAATTTGAAGGGTCTTATAGAATATTATATTAAGAGTAATGAAGCAATTCACAATGACGATATTAAGGTAATTGTAAATTATATTATGCATTGGTTAAATACTTATTCTAAAGAATTATTCGAAAATTTTGATTACACTAGGACCAATCCAAAGATAATTTTTTATGGCGATATTTCAAAAGCAGAGGTATTTTATTTGATATTATTATCAACTCTTGGTTGTGACATTTTATATTTTAATCCGAAAAATTCTGGTAAGTTTCAAGAAATCGATAAATTCAACTCCTTTTCTAGGGAGATTGTCTATAATTTTAAGGCCGAAATAAAACCTTTCCCAAGTATGATGGAGGATAGAATTAAGACCACTGCATTTAGTGCTAAGGAAGAACTTGATAAAACTTTATATACAGATGATTCTGGGTTTTATAGGCCTTGGCAGTTTGCAGATTATAATGTGGAGGCAGTAACCCTGAATACTACTTATGAGGAAATATATATATGGATTAAGGAAAAAGCAAACGTAAGGGAAGGGTTTAATGTTACAGGTTCAACTGTAGTTATACCAAATATATTCTCTAAAATTTGTGGTGTACATGAAAATATAGATATTTATTGGAAAGAGATTAATGGGGTAATAACTCAGAAATTTACTAAATTCTATAATGAATTACCTATAATGGATGTTGTACATTTGGAATATGGAAAGTTTGATCAAATATATCCTAATAATACTTTTTCAAAATTTAATGTTACAGAAATGATTAATTCATCTTGGTGGAAATATAAGGATCTTAGGTCTGGACTTCAGAGGGATATGGCAGAAAAAATTAAAGAGTTGTGTCTTAATCCTATAATAAAAAATGTTGAACATGAAGACTTAAGGGATTTACAAGTAGATATTTTTTCAGTCTTAATAAATTTAGATAAGGCAATTTTAGAACTTTTGCAATCATTTGATTATCCAGAAGAGGTTCCTAAGATTGTGATTTATAATAATGAACAAAATGGAAATTTATCTTTTGAAGATTGTATAATGCTTTCTTTTATGGATTCTTTGGGAATAGATATTATTATATATAATCCTTCAGGATATAATGACGTAGAAAACTTTATTGACCCTGAGCAGTATGATATTCATAGACTTGAGAATGTTAGTTTTAAGTTGAACTTTAAAAAGAATGTGGATAAGAAAAAAGGTTTTTTTAAAAATTTATTTAGTAGTTAATAGTTTAATATCTAAAACTAATTTTGGAAAGACAGATGGAACAAAAATAAGTCCCAATATATAAGAGGAGTGAAATTATGGAAAAACAGGATCAAATACTTAAAATAGATGATGAGAGTATTGGAAATGAGATAATAGAGAAAAAAACAACAAGTATAATGGAACAGCTTAAAACTTCACCAGAAGTGATCCAAATTGCATCTAAAATAAATATTAAAGATGCAAATGCTGTATTAGAATTTGGTAATGAACCAGCGCTACAAATATCTAAATTTGCCGATCAAATATTAAACTCTATAAAAACAAATAGCATTGAAAATTCGGGTGTGATGATAAAGGAACTTACAAGTATAATGAAAAAGTTTGATAAACAAGATTTTGAGGAAGAGAAAACTGGATTTTTTGCTAAGATATTTAGTAAACCAAGTCAGGCAATTGATAAAATGATGGGTAAATATAAAACCATTGGTGGAGAAATAGACAAGATTTATACTCAGCTTAGCATATATAAGAGGGAAATAAATAGTGCTAACTTATTACTTGAAAACCTGTATAATCAAAACTTTGAGTATTATGGAGAATTAGAAAAATACATCACTGCTGGTAATATGGTCGCTCAAAAATATGAGAGCGAGGATATTCCGAGGCTTGAATCACTAGCTGCAAGTGGGGAACAAATAAATGTGATAAATTATCAAAATGCTAAAGAAACTGTTGAAATGTTAAAACAAAGGATATATGATTTGGAAATGGCTAAGATGGTGTCACTACAGACGGCTCCTCAAATTAAAATGATTCAAAGGGGAAATTATAAGTTGATATCAAAAGTGCACTCCGCTTTTATAATAACTATCCCTGTATTTAAAAATGGAATAATTCAAGCTATAGCACTTAAAAAGCAAAGATTGGTATCAGATTCATTAGCAGAACTTGATAGGACTACTAATGAATTATTAATGAAAAATGCTGAAAATATAAGAATGCAAAGTGTGGATATAGCAAAACTCGCAGGAGGAACAAGCGTAAAAATTGAAACACTAGAGAAAACTTGGAATACTATTATGCAGGGTATAGAGGAAACAAAGAGCATTGAAGATGAAAATAAAAAACTAAGAGAAGTTGGAATAGTTAAAATACACGAGATGACAGAAAAAATAAAACAGAAATCTTTAAGTTAATGACAGTTAAGATATAGGGACTTAAGGTAAACAAAACGAAAAATTTGAAGGTGATTATGTGGATTTGTTTGAATTGCAAGCAGAAAAGAACTTATTAAAAGAAGCACCACTTGCTGAGAGATTAAAACCTGGTAAATTAGAAGATTATGTGGGTCAAGAGCATATTTTAGGAAAGGGAAAACTTTTATGGAGAGCTATAAAAGCTGATAAAATAACCTCTTTGTTACTTTATGGACCACCAGGTACTGGGAAAACTAGTTTAGCTAAAGTTATTGCAAATTCTACAAAATCTAATTTTGTTAGACTTAATGCAGTAACAGATGGGCTAAAAGAATTAAGAGAAGTGGTAACCCAGGCTAAGAATAATTTAGGAATGTACAATGTTAAAACAATATTATTTATAGATGAAATTCATAGATTTAATAAAGCCCAACAGGATGCATTATTGCCATTCGTTGAGAAGGGTACATTAATTTTAATTGGAGCAACCACAGAGAATCCATACTATGAAGTTAATAATGCATTAATATCTAGGTCTATGTTGTTTAAACTAGAACCATTAAATGAAGAGAATATTAAATGTATTATTTCAAGGGCGCTTATTGATAAGGTATCAGGTTTTGGAAATACTAATATTTGTTTGAAAGAAGATGCTATAAATTATATTGCTAGCATGGCAAATGGGGATGCAAGGCGTGCACTTAATGCCCTTGAACTATCGGTACTAACAACGGATAGAGATATTGATGGAGTTATAAATATAACACTTGAGGTTGCAGAGGAATGTATGCAAAAGAAACATATACAATACGATAAGAATAGAGATGAACATTACGATGTAATATCTGCTTTTATTAAAAGTATGAGGGGCTCTGACCCTGATGCTGCTGTGCATTATCTTGCTAGAATGATATATGCAGGGGAGGATCCTAAATTTATTGCAAGAAGAATAGTAATAGCCGCATCTGAGGATGTGGGGAATGCAGATCCTATAGCTATGGTTGTGGCAAACAATGCAGCGCAGGCAGTTCAGTTTGTAGGAATGCCAGAAGCCAGAATAATACTTTCGCAAGCTGCAATTTATGTAGCATCTGCGCCAAAGAGTAATGCTTCTTATATGGCAATTAATAATGCACTTAAAGATATAGGAGAAAAAAATATAGGAAGTATTCCTTCTTATTTAAGAGATCAAAATTATAAGGGCGCAAAGAAGCAGGGGGCAGGGGAAGGATACTTGTACCCACACTCCTATGAAGGAAATTATGTAAAGCAACAGTATTTGCCTGATGAGTTACTTAGTACGAGTTATTATAAGGCTTCTGAAAATGGATACGAGAAAAAAATTAAAGATCGACTTATGAAGTTAAAAGATAAATAAAAATAAAGTATGTAATATAACCAATGGTTATATTACATACTTTATTTTTGTAACGTCCATTTAAAAAAAAGCAGGAGTTACCCTACTTTTTACTTGAAAATATATTTTTTACAATAGTTAAAATATCTACTATGTATACTAAATATTTTTGAAGAGAGTCTGTTGATTTAAGTACACTGGCGGTTTTTTCAACTACCACTTCAGTAACATCTTTTACATTATCAGTTATTTCAAACCAATTTTTAAATGTTTTTGGGAGTATAGATATTATCTCTTCAATATCATCTTCATTTTTTTTAATAATTGAATTTACACTTGTTATAGTTTTAATAAGTTTTAATAATCCTACTATAAGTATAATCATAATTATTATACCAAGAAAAATTAATAAACCTTGACCTAATTTAAAAAAATTTATATACATTAATAGCATCACTATTCCTTATTTTTTATCAGTTACGTTATCTTGTCCATCATTTGGAGATAAATTTTCAGCAATTGCAGTATCTTTTGTTTCAGTAATTATGTTTGAATCTTTACTTTCAGTTGATGCTTTTTTTTCATTTAAATATTCTGAAATTTTTGCTTTAGCATCAATTAAACTGTCTTTAGCATCAGTGACTTTATTGTCAATGTTTTCTTTAAGTACTATACTTTTTTCCTTAATATTGTTTTTAAGTTCTTTTGATGAATCAGCAATATCTTTTCTAGTTTCTTTACCAGCTTTAGGTGAAAAAAGTAAACCTCCGATTATACCGCTAAGACTTCCAGCTGCGGCACCAAAAACTACCTTTTTCGCTGTTCTTATTTTTGACTTTCTTTGCATTTCTTTTTTGTGGTTTTTAAACCAATTTGAAAACATCATAATTTTTTTCCTCCTTTAAAGTTAAAAATCTTATATATATACTATATATTATATAAGATATACTAAAATTTATCAATAGATTAAGAAAAATGTAAATAAAATAATATAAATAAAAAAAATATAGGAAAATATTTTTTGCAAAGCTATAATACTTATATAAGAACTTTTCTTTTCTTTAAAAGACTAATTATAATTAATGCAAAAAATCCTCCAATAAGTGCAGTTATAAGCTGAGGTATTCCCATAGTGATTGCTAATTTGTTAATTATTTTTGTAGGAATATTTAGTTCAAATAGGGGAATAAGTTTTGATGCTGAAATAGATAGAAAGATGTATTTTATAAAAGCTCCAATTATTATTCCTAAATATTTTCCGTATTTACCTCTCTTACTTAAAATTATAAAGCTAAGTACAAATAATATGTTGCCAGCAATTATAAAGGGGATAAAAGGTCCTAGAGCACTAGCAAGTTGACCTGTTAGAAAGGCTAGTAGGGGTGTCAAAAAACCTATTAATAGCCCATAAGTACCGCCACAAATAACAGCTGTAAGTATAAGAATAGCATTAACGGCTGGACCAACAAATAATTGGCTTATCCCTGGAAAGCTTTTTCCAACTACTTGAAATACTATAGCAAGCGCAAGAAAAAGGCTTGATTTTATTAAATCATTAACAGTTCTATGTTTCATAATATCCACTCCTAAATTGTTTTACATGCTATTATACCATAATATACTATTAATCATTAATATACTATTAATGAAGGTATTCAAAAAAATGATGGAAGAAAATAATAATATATATAAAACTGTATTAGTGTAACATTTGTTACCGACTTTTAATGTATCCCAAAGTATAATAAAGGTAGTTCATCGGGTCAGTTACATTATTTATGATGAAGTTAGTTAGTAAAATAATAAACTTTAATATATGGAAGATAATTATATAAAATTATTGTCTATCCAAAAAAATAGGGGGAATTTATAATGGGTATGTTTTGTTATCAATGTCAAGAAGCTTCAAAGGGCACAGGCTGTACGATAAAAGGGGTTTGTGGTAAAACAGATGATGTAGCTAATATGCAAGATTTATTAATCTATGTTTTAAAAGGAATATCGATTTATAGCACAAGAGCTAGGGAACTCGGAGTAGAAAATAAAGGAGTAAACAAATTTGTAGTAACCGGTTTGTTTATGACTATAACAAATGCCAATTTTAGTAAAACTAGATTTGTAGAAGCAATAACTAAGGCATTAGAATTACGCGAGGTAATTAAAACTGAACTTGTAAATGCTGGTGGAGTAATAGATGCCAATTTACCTGAATGTGCAACATGGATAGGTACGCCTTTAGAGTATGAAGCTAAGTCTATAGAGGTAGGAGTCCTTAAAACAGAAAATGAAGATATAAGATCTTTAAGAGAACTTGTAACTTATGGTATTAAAGGAATGGCGGCTTATGCTGATCATGCATTCAACTTAGGATATGAAAACAGTGACTTATATGCATTTATGCAAAAGGGTTTAGCTCAAACTACTGATGATACAATATCCGTTGATGAACTAGTTGCATTAACACTTGAGTGTGGTAAATATGGGGTAGACGCTATGGCATTACTTGATAATGCTAATACTACGACTTATGGTAATCCGGAAATTACAAAGGTAAATATCGGAGTTCGTAATAACCCAGGAATATTAATTAGTGGACATGATTTAAAGGATATGGAAGAATTATTAAAACAAACAGAGGGTACAGGGGTAGATGTATATACTCATAGTGAAATGTTACCAGCAAACTATTACCCAGCATTTAAAAAATATACTCACCTAGTAGGTAATTACGGAAATGCATGGTGGAAACAAAATTCAGAATTTGAAAGTTTTAATGGACCAATACTTATGACAACAAACTGTATTACTCCTCCAAAAGATTCTTATAAAGAGAGAGTCTATACTACTGGAGCATCTGGATTTGACGGAATGAACCATATAGCTGATGGAAAAAATGGAACAGCAAAAGATTTCTCTGCAATAATTGCACATGCAAAGAAATGTAGTGCACCAACTGAAATTGAAAGAGGAGAAATAGTTGGAGGATTTGCTCATAATCAAGTAATAGCGCTTGCTGATAAAGTTGTAGAAGCGGTTAAAACAGGAGCAATTAAAAGATTTTTTGTAATGGCTGGTTGTGATGGAAGAATGAAGGGCCGTGAATACTATACGGATTTTGCTAAAGAATTACCAACAGATACAGTTATTTTAACTGCAGGTTGTGCTAAATATAGATATAATAAATTGGAACTTGGAGATATTGCTGGAATTCCTAGAGTCTTAGATGCAGGACAATGTAATGATTCATACTCATTAGTGGTTATTGCAATGAAACTTCAAGAAGTATTTGGATTATCTGATATTAATGAATTGCCGATAACATACAATATTGCATGGTATGAACAAAAAGCTGTAATAGTGTTATTAGCATTACTTCACCTAGGTGTTAAAAACATTCATTTAGGACCAACATTACCTGCATTCTTATCTCCAAATGTTGTAAATGTATTAGTTAAAAATTTTGGAATAGCTGGAATAGGAACAGTTGAAGACGATATAAAAATGTTTATGGCTTAAAGAGCTAAACAAACACCCTAAAATATTTTAGGGTGTTTTCAATTATTTAAAGAAGTTTTTTAATATTTTACAATAATATATATAGTAATGTTATAATGTATACAGGATATTTAAAGTTGTTTTTAATATTTTGAGCTTTAGTAATATTTTTAAAAAACTATTGAATAATTTTAAAATATATTTTAAAATATAGAAGTGTTGTAAAGTGGAACTTGAAATCGGTTTTACTTATCGTCACCTAAACTTTAGATCCTTATATTTTTAGTCGGGTTACTTATTAGAGAAGGCATGAATCAAATAAAATGCTAATAAGGCATCTTATTTGTTTATGTCTTTTATTTTAAGAATATTTTAACAGGAAGCTATTAAGCTATTTTTGTAGATTCGGCTACTTTAATAGATTATAATAAATGTATATAAAAACAATGAAATTATGATAATAAAATTAAAGAAGTAGGGGTGGTTATATTATGATAGAAAAGAAGGCGACGGTAAAAAACGAAACTGGAATACATGCAAGACCAGCACTATCAGTAGTTAAAGAAGCTTCAAAATTTAAATCAGAAGTTCTTATAGTAAAAGACGGTAATGAATATAATGCAAAAAGTATAGTAGCTATAATGTGTATGGCAGCCGCTAAAGATGATGAAATTATAATAAAAACAAGTGGTGCTGATGAAGAAGCTGCTGCAGTTGCTATGGTGAAAATTATCGAGCAAGGACTAACAAATTAGTAGAAAAAAAGTATAATCTAAAGTATAAAATAGAAGTAACAGGAGGATAAATTATGTTAAAAGCAATAGGTGTATCATTTGGAATAGCAATAGGAAAAGCATTAGTTATTAGCGACGAAGTAGTGGAAATAAAGAAAAGTAATGTTTCGGATTCAAAAGGAGAACTGGCTAGATTTGATAAGGCACTTAAAGAATCAATAATAGATCTTGAAAAAATGATTAAGGGTGTAAAAGAAAAGCTAGGAAGCGAGAAGGCAGAAATATTCGAAGCACATTTATGCATGCTTGAAGATCCGGAATTTATAGGTGATATTCAAAAGAAAATCGGGGACGAAATGGTAAGTGCTGAGTACTCACTACAAACCGTATCAACGCAAACAGCTGCTGTTTTTGAAAATATGGATAATGCATATATGAAAGAGAGAGCAGTAGATATTAGGGATGTAAGTAAAAGAGTGATGAATATATTAATGGGAATAAAAGTTACGTCTATTGCAGATATTCAAGATGAGTGTATATTAGTTGCAAGAGACCTTACTCCATCAGATACGGCTCAAATTGATAAAGCAAAGGTTTTGGCTTTTGTAACTGAAATAGGAGGAAGAACTGCTCATACATCTATTATTGCACGTTCTTTAGAATTACCAGCAGTTGTAGGTGCAGGCAGTGATATACATCAAATTAAAGATGGTGATGTAATTATTGTAGATGGAGAAGAGGGTCTAGTTATTATTAAACCAGACGAGAAAACTTTGAATGAATATAAAATCAAAAGAGAAGAATTCATTGAATCTAAACATCAATTACTTAAATATGCGAAAATGTCATCTATAACAGCTGATGGCAAAAAAGTTGAAATAGCTGCAAATATTGGATCAGCAGCAGATTTAGGAGCTGTACTTAAAAATGGTGCAGAAGCTATAGGATTATTTAGAACTGAGTTTTTATATATGGCAAAAGATGCTCTACCAACTGAGGAAGAACAATACACAGAATATAAATCAGTTCTTGAAAAGATGAATGGAAAACCTGTTATTATAAGGACATTAGATATAGGTGGAGATAAGAAATTAGATTACTTACCTATGGACGAGGAAATGAATCCATTCCTAGGATATAGAGCTATAAGACTTTGCCTTGATAGAACAGATATATTTAAAACTCAATTAAGAGCTTTAGTAAGAGCATCTGCATTTGGAAAGCTTAAAATTATGTTTCCTATGATATGTAATATTACGGAACTTAGATCTGCTAAGAAATTACTTGAGGAGTGTACCAAAGAACTTAAATCTGAGGGAGTAACTTTTGATGAGAATATTGAAGTAGGCATAATGATAGAAATACCATCTGCTGCAATAATATCAGATGTACTTGCTAAAGAGGTAGATTTCTTTAGTATTGGTACTAATGATTTAATTCAATATACTTTGGCAGTAGATAGAATGAACGAGAAAATATCATATTTATATGATTTTTATCATCCAGCTGTTTTAAGACTTATTAAAATAGTAATAGATAATGGTCATAAAGCAGGGATAACGGTAAATATGTGTGGTGAGATGGCAGGAGACGCAAATCTTATACCTGTACTTCTTGGATTTGGATTAGATGAATTTAGTATGAGTGCAGCTTCAATATTAGGAGCACGTAAAACTATTACAAATTCAAGCTTTAAAGAATGTGAAAAACTATCAGCGCCTGTACTTACATTTGGTGATGCAGATGAAATAAAAGACTATATAAAGACCAATATAAAAGCATAAGACATATCATAATTGATAAGTCAAAGCAATATTATCTTTAAAAAAAGCAGTCTATTCTTAAATTAAGGATAGGTTGCTTTTTTGTATGAAAATTATATATAATATATTTATAAATTATATATAATATAGATGTTTATAAAAAGGAAGAGAGTATATGACTAAATTTAATGAAAAACTTATATTTCATATAGATGTTAATTCAGCATTTCTTTCTTGGAGTGCTGTAAATATGCTAAAACAAGGGGAAAAGATTGACCTAAGGGATATAGCTGCGGTAATAGGTGGAGATGAGAAGTCACGCAGAGGGGTTGTTCTTGCGAAATCTATGATAGCTAAAAGAAGTGGAATAGTAACAGGAGAGAGCTTATTTACTGCAAGAAAAAAGTGTATAAATCTTGTTGTTGTATCACCTGACTTTAATTTATATGAAAGCTCTAGTAAAGCTATGAGAAAAATATTTGGTGATTATACACCGATTGTTGAAAAGTTTTCTATTGATGAGTGTTATTTAGATGTAACAAGTTATAATACTTCTAAGGAGGCAGCACTGAATTTAGCATGTGACATTAAAGATAGGATAAAGTGCGAGCTAGGATTTACAGTGAATATTGGTATTTCAGATGTTAAGTTACTAGCTAAAATGGCATCTGATTTTGAAAAACCTGATAAAGTACATACGCTTTACAAAAATGAAGTAGAAAAAAAATTGTGGCACCTGCCTGTTGGAGAGCTATTTATGGTTGGACGCAGAAGTGTTCCAAGACTTAATAATTTGAATATATTTACTATAGGAGATTTAGCAAAATACGATGCTCAGTTTTTAAAATATCACTTTAAAAGTAGTGGTAGAATGATGTGGGAATATGCAAATGGCATAGATAATAGAGAAGTAAAATCTGATAAAAGGGAGCTCAAAGGAATAAATAATTCAACTACCCTTGCAAATGATATTAAAAATAAAAGTGAGGCTTATATAGTGCTTTTAGAATTAGTTGAACACACGGCTAGTAGATTAAGAAATATAAAAAAGTGTTGTTACTCTATTTCGGTAACTATAAGAAATTGTGAATTTATTGATTATTCACGTAGTACAACTTTAAAAATATCTACGGATCAAACTCAGGAGATATTAAAAACAGTAAGGACTCTCTTTGATGAATTATGGAAAGGTGAGCCAATAAGATTACTTGGGGTTTCTCTTAACAATTTATGTGATGATAATTTTAAACAAATATCAATTTTTGATATTGATAATACTAGTGATGAAAAGAAAAGAGCAATAGACAAAACTATAGATAGTTTGAGACAAAAATATGGTGAAAATTCAGTTATGAAATCAATATTACTAAAGAAAAAATAGTGTATCTAGTTATATAAATAAAAAATTCCATTGTAAATTATTGTTCTAAATTATAAAAAGTAATATAAAATAGTTATGAGTATTGTTTTATATTGCATCCTTTTAGTAATATAGCACTGAAAGTGATGCATTGCTAAAAAAATGATTTATGGGGGTATGAAAATATGGATAACAGAGCACTAATACCTTTATATACTAATGGAGATATGATTAACAATTTATATACAGTTGTGATTGAGGAATTTGCAGAAATAAAAAGTGAAAGTAGCAGAAAGCTGTTAACGATTAGTACAAATACACCATTATATGAAGCTACCTGTGGTAAAATAATGGAAGGTGACTTAAATGTTCAATTTTTAAATGAATTTACATCGCAGAAAATTGAAGAAAGAGTTTCGATTGTAATAACAATTTTGTCTAGGTTAAAGAACATGCTAAATGAGCAAAGTATGTTAAAGATCATAACTAGTGAGAGTGATGTAGCAAATATAAAGGAATTTGATTTTGTTCAGTTCACCTGCGAATTATATAAAAATCCAGTACTAGAATATATAGAAGATATAATCAGAGTTATGGAAATGCAAATGGCTTTTTCACCTGAGCCACTAGAGAAGGGCTATGAATCTGAGGAACATAAGGTTAAAAGGCAAGTTTTAAAAGTTTTAAAAGATGATATGGAAGTTTGCAAAACTGAAAAATGTATAAAGTTTATTAGTGGTAATATTGGTGATAGTAATACAAAAGTTATAGTGCCTCTGGAGATAAAACATATGGCAGATAATTTAGATTATATTGAAGGTGCCAGAATTACTGTTCTTGGTAAGGTGGTAAGAATACCAAATAAAAATAATACTGAAATAAATAGCAATGATCTGCTTAGTGGAACATATTTTGATTATTTAAATGAAGAGTATTTTAAAGAGTTTAAAAACAGGTTTCTAAAAGATACAACTTTAATTAACGATTATGATTCAAACAATCTAATAATTGATGGGCCTGTAATTGAGATTATACCTATAGCAATGTATATTTAAATTGTAATAAATAAATGGTAAGTAGTATTGGAGGAGTTATGTTTATACCAAGTGATGTAAAATTAATTTTGGATACCTTAAAAAATAATGGATATGAAGGTTATATAGTAGGGGGAAGTGTACGTGACTCCTCAATCGGGAAAGCTTTTCCTAAGGATTATGATATCACTACTAATGCTCTGCCAGAAGAAATCATTAAAATCTTTGATAAAACGGTTCCAACAGGAATAAAACATGGGACCGTTACTGTTATGATAAACGGCGAAGGCTACGAGGTTACAACTTATAGAATTGATGGTGAATATCTAGATAATAGAAGCCCAAGTTCCGTCACTTTTGTTTCAAATTTAAAAGAGGACTTAGCAAGACGTGACTTTACTATAAATGCTTTGGCTTTTAACGAGGCAGATGGTATTATAGATTATTTTTTCGGTATACGTGATTTAGAAAATAAAATAATTAGAGCTGTAGGTGAACCTAATAAAAGATTTAAGGAAGATGCGCTAAGAATGCTTAGGGCCATTCGGTTTGCTGCTAGTTTAGATTTTGATATAGAAGAAGAAACTATACTTGCTATAAAAAATAATTTTAACCTTATATCAAATGTAAGTAATGAAAGAATTAGGGATGAACTATGTAAAATGTTAGTATCTGATAATACTACAAAAGCTTTAAAATTATTAGAGGAAACTAAATTGTTACAGGTTATATTACCAGAACTTCAAGCAGCAGTAGGATTTAATCAGCAAAATCCTCACCATGATAAAGATGTATTCTCACATATAATAACTGTTGTAGAAAAATGTCCACCGGTTCTTAACATAAGAATGGCAGGATTACTGCATGACATAGCTAAACCAGATTGTTTTACTATTGATGCGAGCGGTATAGGACATTTTTATGGCCATGATAAAAAGGGAGTTATAATAGCAGGCAAAATACTTAGAAGACTAAAATTTGATAATGAGAGTATAAATGAAGTTGAAATTTTAGTGAAAGAGCATATGAATGTACTTAAAAGGCCAACAGAGATTTCAGTAAAACGTCTTATTAATAGAACTAGTATTAAATTAGTGTTTAACCTTTTTACACTTCAAAGAGCAGATGCTTTAGGGTCACGATTTCCTCAAATTAGATTAGATGAAATTAATAAAGTTGAGGAACAAACAATAGCTATTATAGAATCTAAGGTCCCACTATCTATAAAAGAATTAGCAATAAACGGTAAAGATTTAATGGATCAATTTTCTATTAAACCAGGAATTGAGATAGGTATCATGCTTAAATTTCTATTAAATATAGTATTAGAAAACTCAGAGTTTAATACTAAAGAGAAACTTATATCTATAGTTTATGATAAATATAAAAAATAAAATAATGAAAAAGTATATATTACGCGTATTGCAATACTAGTAATACATTCACCTCGCTAAGAAGTACTAATTTTATTTTTAATTAATCTGCTAAAAAACATAAACTCGCTATTCGCTCAAACATATGTTTTTATTTACGCATCTTAGTTAAAAATAAAATAAGAACTTCTAAAGCTTGTTTCAATGTATTATACGTAATATATACTTTTTTTTGCACAAAATAGATGGTATAAAAGATTTAGTTAAGCACAAAATAAGAGAGCACGTAAAAACAAATAATAATATCATTATGTAATGTGTATTTTGGCCAAAGCATGGATGCAGATTTAGGAAATAGTATAACTATACAAAATCTGATGACTGCAGATGAAACAAGATATAATTGCATATTGAGTTTAATATTTATTTAAATGTGCTAATTACATGAGAGAAGGTGTGTTTATGAAAACTAATGAAATAATTACTGTCCTAAATGAAAATGGCGAAAAAGTTGATCTAGAATTAATTGATGCTATTAAAATGGATGGAACTGATTATGTAATAGTTGGACCTAAGGATTCGGATGAGGCATATGCCTATAAGTCAGTTGTAGTTAATGGAGAAATAGAATACAAATCAATAGGGCAGGGTGATGAGTTTAAAAAAGTATTGAAAAAGTATAGCGAGCATTAACTTAAGAGAATAAAAAAAATAATTTGTTTAAATCTATAATAAAATGTAAATAGGAGGATTTAATATGAAGACTCGTGAACAGGCAAGTAAGGATAATTCACGTAATTATATTAACAAAGACACAAAATCTAAAAATCCACATTCTAAAAACCAAATGATTCAATCAATTGAGGAAAGTGCATATAATGATAGTGTTTTTACAACTAATAAAAGTGAGTATGGTGGAAATAAGTCAGAATAACTAATAAAAAGATGTTAATAAAAAGGGCAGGCGTTTGTTATCTAAACTAAAATAGTATATAGTTTAGATAAGGTTAGCTTGCTCTTTTTGTTATAAAAATAATAAAAAAATATAAACTAAAATAATAATCAGAAAGGAGTTAATATTATAAAAATTTTTGAAGAATTTCAAAAACATTTAATGGAAGATACGAAGCCTTCTATATATTTTAATAAAATAATAAATAATCCTGACATTTATGAGTTATATCCATATACATTATTAAGAAACTTGGTTGATACTCCACAATCTCTAGTACATCATCCAGAAGGAAGCGTATGGAAACATACAATGTTAGTTATAGATAATGGGGCAAAGAAAAAAGAATTTAGTGAAAATCCTATAGCTTTTATGTGGGGTGCTTTATTACATGATTTAGGTAAGGCACCTACAACAAAAGTTAGAAAAGGAAAGATAACATCATATGATCATGATAAAGTTGGTTCAGAACTTAGCAAAAGGTTTCTTTGCGAACTGACAAATGATGAAGAATTAATTAAACAAGTTACAGCTTTAGTTAGGTGGCATATGCAAACTCTTTTTATAACGAAAAATTTACCTTTTTCTAATGTGGAAGAAATGAGATTTGATATATCTATTAAAGAAATTGCGTTGTTATCATTATGTGATAGACTTGGTAGAGGTGATATGAATGAGACAAAAATCTGCGAGGAAAAAGAGAATATTAAATGTTTCATTAAAAAGTGCGAAGAGCGTTTAGCTCCTTTTAAATAATCTACATATGTTTGTATTGATCCCTGGGACATCGTAGCTTCTATCATAAGTGTATATATTGTTACAGCAGCATTCACTTCGCCTTGTAATTCTAAAATCTATTTTATTGACCTCTGCTAAAAACCGCAAACTCGCTTCGCTCAAACATGCGGTTTTCTGACGCAGAGGTAAATAAAATAAATTAAGAATTACTAAGGCTTGTTCAATTGCTGTTTACACAATATATACACTTATTACCGAAGCACACTAGGATATTAGGGTTACTAATAAAATTATCAGGATGATTAAAAAGAACCATAGCCTTTTGGGCTATTGGATGGATTTGGAAGATTAAAATGCTGGGAGATGAGTTTAATGGAGTATGAGGGAACAGTTTATAGACCACCTAGTGAGGCTTATAGTCTTATTGTACAAGTTACTATTGGGTGTTCACATAATGGATGTAGTTTTTGCGGAATGTATAAAGATAAGAAGTTTAGAGTACGTGAATTGAAAGATATTATATCTGATCTTGAGCAGGCTAAGTTAGATTATGGGGTGGTTAAGAGAATATTTTTAGCTGATGGGGATGCTTTGGTTCTTGAAACTAGTAAGTTAAAAATAATTTTATTGAAAATAAAAGAGTTGTTTCCAGGGTGCGAGAGAGTTGGGATTTATGCTACGCCTAATGACATTTTAGCAAAGTCATTGGAGGAGCTTCGTTTGCTTAAGGCTTTAGGTATTGGAATTTTATATCTAGGGGTTGAATCTGGAAGTGATGAAATATTAAAGAGTATAAATAAAGGTGTAACTGCCGAGAATTTGATTGTGGCAGGGCGCAAGGTTAAAGATAGTGGAATAAAATTATCAACTACTCTGATCTCGGGTATAGGTGGCAGAGAAAAAATTAATGAGAATGCTATGGAGTCTGCGAAACTTATAAGTGCTATAAATCCAGATTATGTGGGATTTTTAACTCTAATGTTAGAAAGCGGAACCCCTATTTATAAAGATATACAAAATGGTATCTTTCATGTATTAACTCCGGAGGAAGTAATGCAGGAGTTAAGAGAATTTCTTAAAAACGTAGAAGTTACTGACTGTATTTTTAGAAGCAATCATGCTTCAAATTATATGGCACTTTCCGGAACATTACCGGGTGATAGAGATAAGTTAGTGTCAGATATTGATGTATCGCTTAAAGGTAAGCACGAATATAAACAAGAGAAATATAGAAGATTATAATAATATAGAAAAAATTCCTATATATATTACAAAATAAAAGGTGTTGATATTATGAAAGAAAAAATTATTGAGTTACTTAAAGGCAGTGGAGATAATTTTGTGTCTGGTCAAAAAATTAGTGAAATTTTAGGGGTTAGTCGCGCTGCTATTTGGAAACATATAAAGGTTATTAAAGAGGATGGCTATGAAGTTGAAGCTATTTCAAGAAAGGGTTATAGAATAATCTCATCACCTGATATACTCACTTTTGAGGAAATTAAAAATTATCTAGACACAGAGTATATAGGTAGGAATATTATTTATTATGATTCTATAGGGTCAACAAATTCTAAAGCTAAGGAACTTGCGGAAATTGGTAAGGGACATGGCACAGTCATTGTAAGTGAAGAGCAAACATTAGGACGTGGAAGACTTGGGCGAAATTTTTTATCACCAAAATATAAGGGTATATGGATGTCAATTATACTTAGACCTAATATACTTACGGAAAACATATCAAAGATAACACTTATTGGAGCAGCCGCTGTTCAAAAAGCTATTATGAAAATGGGGGTTAAAACAAGTATTAAATGGCCTAATGACATAATACTTAATAGTAAAAAAGTATGTGGCATATTAACAGAAATGAGCGGAGAGATAGATCATGTAAATTACTTAGTTATGGGAATTGGTATTAATGTAAATCTAGATAAAGAAGATATTACAAGTGATCTCAAAGATGTAGCTACGTCAATTAAGATTGAAAGTGGTAAAACCATGGATAGAAAGTTACTTCTTGCTAGTATTTTAAACATTTTTGAGGAGTTGTATATTGATTTTGTAGAAAGCAATAATATAAAAGAAACTTTAGATATATGCAGAAAAAATTCTATCCTTATAGGGAAAGAAATTAGATTAATAAATAGAGGTAAAGTAACGACAGCTAAAGCAATTGATATAAGTGATAAAGGTGAATTAGTTGTTGAGAATTCTAGTGGCAATATTGAACATATTGTGTCAGGAGAAGTTTCTATTAGAGGACTTTATGGATATATTGATTAATTATCTTCTTTGAAGCTACGACCATCTTTGAAACTGTTATCTTAAATTAATTAAGGTGTATTGTGTTATGATTTAGGTTAAAATAGCATAAATCTATATTTTTATATGGACATGTTGGCGAGATTAACGGTATAATGTGTTTATTAAGTTTGAAAGGGGAATTGTCATGGAAGAAAATAAAATTATTACGATGCTGGATGAAGATGGAGAAAAAGTTGATTTTGAAATAATTGAAATTATTGAATTGGATGAAAATAAATATGCATTATTAGCTCCAATAGGGGAAGAAGAAGATGCTTTTGTCTATAAAATAGAATTAGTAGACGATAAAGAGCAATATATTGCAGTAGAAGATGAGGAAGAATTCGCAAAAGTACTAGAAGAATATGAATCGACATTTGAAGAATAAGTAAACAGGCCAATAGACCATTTGGGTTTATTGGCCTTTTATTATAAATCTTAAGTAAATATTGTACAATTTGAGGAGGAATAGTTTTGAATTTAGTTGCGGTTGATATGGAAGCACTTATAGAAACAATTTCACATGTTGATGATAATTTAGGAAAAAGTTATCTAGATGCTGTTACTGGCGAGGTTATATATATTCCCACAGAAGTAAGTTTAGCCTTAGAAAAGGGGACATTGAAGGAAGACACCTTCGATAATTGGCTAAAAGAATTTGTTAGTATTGCTATACTTATTAATGAGGATAAGGAAAATAGGTATTTAATTACCCCACTAATGCAAGAAGAGTTTTATATAAAAGCTATGAAGGATTATGTTAAGAATAAAATCAGTAATTCTGATTTGAAATTAGAACTAGCCCAGGCGTTAGAAAGCAAGGAACCTACAAAAAAGTTTAAGCATATTCTAATGGATAAACAAAATACAATGGATGGATGTGTAGATGATGAATGTACAACAAATGAGTGGTATAAATATGAAGACCAATGTATAAAGGAATTTGTTATAGAATGGTTGAGATCAAATGGCATTGAGCTAAAGCATCTCCTGTGGAGCTGATTTAATGACTTCAAAAGGAAAGTTATATTTATACCAAAGTTTCATATTTGTTAAAGTACGAAACTCCATCTTGTAGAAGTGGGAGACCTTCCTTTTGAAATGTCATTAAAGTATTTGAATTAAAATTTAGGGTTATAAGTGGAGTTAGTGGGGGGGGGATTCACGTGTTAGTACATGAAGTAGCAATAAGGCTTGCGCTTGCAGTTTTAGTTGGTGGGTTAATTGGGTATGAGAGAGAGTTTAAAAATAGACCAGCTGGGTTTAGAACGCATATATTAGTATGTTTAGGTGCGGCAATTACTTCAATGATACAATTATATTCTATTCAAGAAACGACGAATATGATCTTGCAACATCCAGAACTCCAATCGGCTATGAAGGTAGATATAGGTAGACTAGGAGCACAAGTTATAACGGGAGTAGGATTTTTAGGAGCAGGTACTATTATACATGATAAGGGTTCAATAAAAGGGCTTACTACTGCAGCAAGCATATGGACAGTTGCTTGCATTGGTCTTGCAATTGGACTAGGTTATTATACTTTAACTGTATTATCAACTATATGTGTTTTTATAGTGCTAGTATTTCTTAAGACTTTCGAGACTAAACTTTTTAAAAATACTAATATTTTAAAATTAGAAATTCAATATGTTAACAAAAAAAATATGGTAGAAAAACTGGAAAAATATTTTGACAGTGTTAGCATAAAAGTTAAGAATATAGAATTTGTAATTGATGATGAAGAAGACGAAGATGAAAAGTCAGAGTATAGTACAACGATGTATACAATTTTGGCACCAAGGTATATTAAGAGTAGTGGCATTGTACAAAAATTGTGTACTTTTGAGGAAATCTATAAAGCTGAGATAATGTAAATAAGGATTCTAATATCTTTATTTGTAAACAAGATATATTAGACATATCTCAATTAGTAAGATATAGGTTAAAGTATAAAGTAGTTTCCTAAATTTGTTCATAGTTATCACCCCCTATATATTGTATGTTAAAGAGGGTGGTAACATAATTGAAATTAAAAAATATTATTTATAAAAATTGGCAAAACAAAAGAGCACCTATAACAGGTACTCTTTTGTTTTGTTAAAACTATCTTCTAGATTTAGCAACTTCAATATTTACTTTTCTACTATTCAATCTCTTACCTGAACTATTATTTAAAATAGCATCAACTAAGTTAGAAGGTACGTCTAAGAAAGAAAATTTATCTAAGATGTCAATACGGCCAAGTTCATTTTTGTTAATATTAGCAGTCTCACATAAGAAAGCGATAATATCCTTAGTCATAACTTCATCCATTCTTCCTATAGATAAGAATAGTCTAACAGTATCAGATGTTGTTGTTGTAGAATCATCTGCGTAGTTATAGTTAACTTCTTTATCAAAAATAATTTTTATTAAAGAAGCAGCTACATCTTCATCACCAAATTCTGCAATAAGATTTTGTCCTAGTGGAAGAAAATTTTCATATAAATTTTCTTTTAGAACTAATTTTATTTGATCTATAATAGTATCTGATTTAGCAGCAAAAATATCTGTTATAGTAGGTACAGTTTTTTTGTTGATGACACTTTTAGTATCACGTTCAATTTGTCTTATAGCTGATGATTCACGTCTTGTTATAAGACTATATGCTGTACCTTCTTTACCAGCTCTACCAGTTCTACCAATTCTATGTATATATGATTCGCTATCTTGTGGTAAATCATAATTTATTACATGAGTAACATCCTCAACATCAATTCCTCTTGCAGCTACATCAGTTGCAATTAAGAAGTTTAAATTACCTTCTTTGAATTTTTTAAGAGTGTTCATTCTTTGGCTTTGTTTCATATCTCCATGCATACCTTCTACTGTATAACCTCTAGGTTGTAATGCATCAACTAATTCATCTACACCTTTTTTAGTTTTACAGAATAATATACAAGTCTTAGGAGCATCAACGTCAAGAATTCTACATAATGATTCAAATTTGTTTTTATTATTTACTTCATAATAATATTGCTTAATAGTAGAAACTGTTAAAGATTTCTTTTCTATTGCAATAATCTTTGTTTCAGGATGCATATATTTCTTTGACAATATTTTAATAGCTCTTGGCATAGTAGCTGAGAAAAGTAATGTCTGTCTATCTGCACTTAAATTGCTTATTATACTTTCGATATCTTCAATAAAACCCATGTTTAACATTTCGTCAGCTTCATCTAAAACAAGAAATTTAGCATTTGAAAGTTTTAAAGTACCTTTTCTAATATGGTCTAGTAATCTTCCTGGAGTTCCAACTACAATATCTACTCCTCTTTTTAAAGCGGATATTTGTCTATCTATAGATTGACCACCGTAGATTGGTAATATCTTAATTCTTTCATGTTTTGCAATACGTTGAAGTTCTTCAGAAACTTGAACTGCAAGTTCTCTTGTTGGAGACATTATTATTGCTTGAACTTTACCGTTCGATTTTTCCATTCTACTCAAAATAGGTGCACCAAATGCTAATGTTTTGCCAGTTCCTGTTTGAGCTTGACCTATGATATCAAAGCCAGCAAGTACTACTGGAATAGCTTTTTCTTGGATATCAGATGGGTATTCAAATTTTAAATCTTGTATAGCGTGTAGTACAGATTCGTTTAGTCCTAATTCATCAAATTTAACTTTTTCCATTAATTAAAATTCCTCTTTCTTCTCATAAAGTATCAAATACATCTATTATTACAATTTTATACAAAACAATAAATATTAAACTAAAAAAGCAAAATAAATTACTTTTCATTATTATTTAAAAAAATTCCTCAAAATTGAGTTCTTTTCAATAATATAAATAAGAGGTAATCCAATTCCATAACAGCAGACCAATTCTCCCCATGCAACTTGCAGCATACAAAGTAAAAGGGGCATGTCCTTGACATATAAAAGCTTTAACAGTATGCCGATAACAAAGGCATTTACTACTACAGCTGGTAATGGAGCAAGTATTTTTTTGAACTTTAGTTTGCTCTTACCAATATAGTAAGTTAAAATTGCGGATATAAGTGTTGCAAGGGAACCGAAAACCATATCCATAATACCTAGTGGACTTATAATATTAGAAACTATACAACCTATTAACAATCCTGGAATAGAAAAGGATGCAAAATAAGGTAGGATAGTAAGTCCTTCAGCTACGCGATATTGAATAACTCCAAAGCTGAAAAACGATAAGCTTAGAGTTAAAGCCGCATAAATAGCAGCCACCATTGCTGCAAAAACGATTTTTCTTATTTTTACAGACATAGTTCCTTCATTTAATTTAATATTCAATTTTGTGCCTCCATAGTTTTAGTTTAAGACAGGATGGTTGCGAACTGTCTATGAGTATTTGACTCGAACTTTAATTCTAGTATATAAATCTTAATTAGTCAATAGCTTTCGCTAAAATACGCAAAAAAATGTGTTCTAAATTGCTCAAGAATATAGTCTAAAATAGTTAAAAGTATGATATAGTTAAATAATATATTTGGTTTATTTAAAGGTAGGTAAATTATTTTTAAAAGTTAAGGTGCAAATCACCTTTTGAAGGTATTAATATTGCAGCTCCGCAGGAGATAAGATAATTAATAATATATTTTTTGTTAAAAGGAGAATATGATGATTAAAGAAATTTTCAACACAAAACAAACAGAACTAAGTAATGGGATAAAACTTATTACCATTAAAAAAGATAGTCAGATATCAGCAGTTCATGCTGGAGTAAATATAGGTTCGCTTTTTGAAGAAAAAGATGAAAAAGGAATAGCACACTTTATTGAGCACATGTTATTTAAAGGTACGCAAACTAGGTCTAATGAGAAGCTAAACAACGATTTAGAAAATCTAGGTGGAGAATATAATGCATATACTGATTTTAATTCTACAGTATATAGTGCATCAGTTTTAAATGAGGAATTAGAGAATGCTATAACACTTATGGGGGATATGCTTTTAAACTCTACTTTTCCAATTGGGGAAATTGAAAAGGAAAGGGGCGTTATACTATCTGAAATTAGAACAATTAATGATGATATTGAAGACCTAAGTTTTCAGAAAGTTAATGAAATAGCATTTAAATATAGTCCGCTTAGGGAAGATACTATTGGAAACGAAAATATAATAAAAAATGTTACAAGGGAGCAACTTGTTGAGTTTTATAATAAATATTATTTGCCAAACAATTCATTTATATCTATTGTATCCCCATTTGAACATGAGGATATAATAAATATAGTAAGCAAATGTTTTGGTAATTGGGATAAGAAAAAATTTGAAAAGAAAAAAATAATAGCCGAAAAACAACAATTTATAAAAAAGATATCATATAAAAAAGAAATTGAGCAAAGTACAATACTTTACTTATATACATTTAATGGATTATCTAAAGATGAGGAGCTAGCACTTAGGATATTAAATTTTAAATTTGGTGAAAGTTCCAATTCTATATTATTTAGAGAACTGCGCGAAAAAAGAGGATTGTCTTATGATGTTTATACTCATTTAGATGCTTCAAACAACGTAAAAACACTATATATTTATACATCGGTATCACAAAAAAATGTTGATGAGGCAATTCATGTAATTGATACTGTAATTAAAGACATCGAAACTGAAAAAATACTTTTCGATGATAATACAATATCTTTAATGAAAAAAATAATGAAAACTGCAATAGCATCAACACTTGAGGATTCTACTGATCTTTCAAACTATGTACTTCATCAGGCAATGGATAACGAAGATATATACCAATTTACTGATGATATGAAAAACATGGGAAATGTTAAAAGTAAGGATTTATATAATGTTTCTAGAAAAGTGTTACAAAAACCAACAATTCACATATTTTCACCAGAAAAGAGAGGCTAATATTGGGTAGTGTTATTACAAAAATAGAATTTCAAAAAAAGAACAAGGCTCGAGTTAATATCTATATGGATGAGGATTATGCTTTTGCATGTGATGCCCAGCTTGTTTATATTCATAATATAACTAAAGGCAGAGTAATGGATAAGGAGAGCCTCGAAAATATAGTTAATGAAGATAATTATATAAAAGGAAAAACTTGTGCACTTCATTTTTTAGAAAGAAGTTTTAAGTCAACAAAGCAAGTAATAGATAAATTAACGATGAAAGAATTTGATGATAAAACTATAGACAGGGTAATGGACTTCTTAGGGCAGTATGATTTTATTGATGATAGTCGATTTATTAAGTTATATATAAAAGAGAAAATAGGATCTTGCGGTAAAAATAAGATTAAGTTTGCCTTATTAAAAAAATTTCTACCAAAAGAATTAATTAATGAAGAACTTAATAAGATTACTAATGAGCAACTAGTGGAAACGGCTTTGAAGTTAGGTAATAAAAAGATGGAAACATTATCTAAGAGTGAAAAAGATAAAAGTAAACTATATAAAAAAACAGCAGACTATTTAGCTCGCACGGGATATGATTACGAGCTAATTAGAAAAGTTATGGATGAAATCGCACGGGATGACAAGGATGATGATTTTGTACAAGAAGTATCTTTGCCAAAAGGTGAGTCCTATGAGGAAACATCTGAGGAGGATTATATTAAATTGTACGAACTAGCTAGCAAAAGGTACAATATCTTAATAAAATCTGAGCCTCTGAAAATAAAAATATACAAAAAGCTTTGCGACTATCTTTTAAGGCGAGGTTTTAGATGGGAGCAAATTAAAAAAGTATTAAGAAATTTAATTAATGGTGTGGAAGATGAATAGATATGAGGTTAATTATAACTTTGTTTTATGTCATCCTCAAAATATAATAAGTCGGAGGAAAAAGATGATACGAATTAAAGTAGGTGATAGTATTGTTTAGAGAACCCGTAAGTATAATTTTGCTATTGTTATTTATATACCCAATAATTAGAGGGTTTATATCTAAGTTTTCGTCTGAATATATAAAAGGATCTATTGAAGGAGTTTTTCAAAGTTTATCTTTTCTATTTTCTTTGTGTCTGGGTATTTACTACACTAAAAAAATATTTATTCAACATGATGAAGGTATTTATGAAAACATATATAAAAATATACCTGCAAAGGCTATAGAATTTATTAATAGCAACCCATTGGTAGTTTATATATTACTAATGCCACTTTTAATAATGATAATTTATAGCATTATAACGTTTGTTGTTAATATTATTGCTCATATTACTATTTATCCTTTATTTGATACTATAGAGAATAAGTTAAAGAAAAAGAGTGTTTTATTTAATAGAATTGTAGGTGCAATATCTCAAGTGCCTAAAGCAATTTCTTATGTAATTGTTATTGTTTTTGTACTGAATTTTATGTCGCTTCTTAATGTAGCTGATACATACAATAAGTATTTGGAAGAATCACAGGTATACAATTATATATCAAAGCAAGTGGTTATTCCTCTTACTAATTCTAAACTTGCGAAAAAACTTCCCAATATTGTAAACAATTCATTTACTATAGTTGTGAAAGACCCTTCGTCAACGGAGTCTAATGTACAAAACAACAAGCAGAAAGGCATAATTTATTACAATGGAATTACGCTAGAGCAAGGAGTTAAGTCTAATGATGAGATAAATAAGTTTGCCATTAACTTAGCTCAAGGTAAAAATGGAACAAGAGATAAAGCGAGGGCTATATACAAGTGGGTAGGTAGTGAAATAGTTTATAGTGACGAAAAAGCAAATAGAGTACTAAATAATGATACACAAATGACCTCTGGGGCCATCCCAACTTTTAATTCTAAAAGTGGGATATGTTTTGATTATGCATGTCTCTACGTCGCTATGTGCAGAGCCAACAATATAAAGGTGAGAATTATAACTGGCCAAGGCTTTAATGGAAGCAATTGGGTTAGCCATGCTTGGAATCAAGTATATATAGCAAAAGAAAATAAATGGATTAATGCAGATCCTACATTTTTAATTGGAGGAGACTATTTTGATAGCAAAAGATTTACTATAGACCATAAGCAAGAGAGTATAGCTGGAGAATGGTAAAAGAAGAGCTACCTAAAATTAGGTAGCTCTTTTATAACTTTTTAATAACAAATTAATTGCCTTTTCACAATCTTCATCATCATTATTTAGTGACCAAGCGGTATTAAAATAATACAATGCTTTTGGTTTGTTAAAACACATAGCATAACAGTAAGCTAAGTTGAAAAAATATTTACTCTCACGGCGCAGGGATATAGCAGCATGAAATAAAGGTATTGCCTCTTCATATTTTTTCAAGTGAATAAAACATACTGCACTATTATAAAGCGCACCAGCCTCATTATCTTTCATTTCAGCAGCTTTTTTATATAGAGATATAGCTCTATTATAATCTTTAGTATTGTAAATATCGTTAGCCTTTTGAAAGTATTCCATTGTTAGCCTCCTTATGATTCATAAAAGAATTATAAATTGATTATTCAATATAAATACTGTCCAAGGGTTTTAATTTATATTCATTATAAGTGAAATTTCATTTGTTTTTAAAAACAATTTTTCTTTCAATTAAAGCCACCACTTCATACATAAGGTAAGCTAAAATAGATAGTATAACTATACTCATCATTACCATGTCTAGCTCGGAAACTTGTCCGCCATAAATTATTAAAAATCCTAAACCTTCTTTGGCTACTAAGAACTCACCCATGATTACACCTACCCATGATAGCCCTACGTTTATTTTAAGTGCAGAAATAAGAGTAGGAATAGAAGCAGGAATAATTAGATTAATTAATATTTGAAGTTTTGAAGCTCCAAAGGTCTTTAAAAGTTTTATTTTATCTTCATCAACTTCTCTAAAGCCGCCAAGTATGCTTATTATAGTTACAACTATTGATATTAAAAGAGCTATTACTATTATTGCTGTTATACCATTGCCTACCCAAAATATAATAATAGGTGCAAGAGCTACTTTAGGTAAAGCATTTAATACTATTATATATGGATCTAAAACTTTGGATACAAAATCGGACCACCATAAGAGTACTGCTATGAAAGCTCCTAAAATTGTTCCAAGTAAGAAACCTGTTATGGTTTCAAAGCAAGTTACTGAAATATGAGTTAAAAGAGTTCCTTCATTATATACTTGTATAAATGATGTAAACATTTTCGAAGGCGTACTTGTTAGGAACGAGTCTATCCAGTTTAGTCTTCCTGCTATTTCCCAAAAGCTAAAAAATGCTATTAATATTATTATTCTTGTAAAAATAATAATGTGTTTTCTCTTTTTTACACCTTTAATATATTTTTTCTGTTCATCACTTTGAATCAGCACTATTATTCAACTCCTTCCAAATCTCATTGAAGTAAATACTAAAATTTGGAGCTGCTCTACGTTTTAAAGGATAAGAAAAGTTTTCACCAAATTCAAGTTTTATGTGCTTAACAATTACAGCTGGGCGTTTAGAAAGAATAATAATTTCATCGGACATAGCGATAGCTTCTGCAATGTCATGTGTTACCATTATTGTGGTCTTTTTCTCTTTTTTTATAATTTCATAAACCTCATCACTAATGTTTAATCTAGTTTGATAGTCTAAAGCTGAAAAAGGTTCATCTAAAAGAAGTAATTCAGGATTTAAAGCTAAGGTTCTAATTAAAGCAACCCTTTGCCTCATGCCTCCAGATAATTCTCTAGGGTGATGATCCCTAAATTCCCAGAGATTATAACTTATTAAAAGATTTTTTACTATTTCCTTATTGGCATAAGTAACAGAGTGGTTAATCTTAAGGCCTAAAAGTACATTGTCCCATATAGTCAGCCAGTCAAACAATTGATCCTTTTGAAACATATATCCGATTTTTAAAAAGCTTGAGCTATCAGCACTACTATTAATTTTAATTTCTCCAGATGAGGGAGTAATTAAGCCTGCTATTATATTTAATAGTGTAGATTTTCCGCAACCGGAAGGGCCTACAATACTTAAAAAATGACCTTCTTGTACACCAAATGAGATGTCTGCTAGAGCAGGGGTTTCTGAAGTTAGAGAATGGTAATTCATACATATATTATTAATTTCTACTTTATTCACTTTATCATCCCCTCAAAGTTATAGTTTAGTATATGAGGGGGTATAATGTATTGTTAACGAACATTCTCAATTGTTATCTACGCACTGAAGTTTTCCATTTGTTAGGGTATGTAACTACCGTTTATAGAAGTGGAATACTTTCCTTTTGAAATGTCGTTAAATAAAAAATACAAGTCTTGAGTATTTTTATAGAAATATATAATAATTGACATTAGTTTCTAAAACAATATAGCAAAATAGGTTGAAAATATTATATTTATTGAGTTATAATATTATGTACTCGGTTATTAATTCATAAAATAATGTTGTTGAGATGCGAAATAAATATTAAAATTATATAGTTAATAGGAATAATATGCTAATAATCTGCGGTTTAGAGAATAAATTATGTTTTTGAAGAATAAAAATATATAAACTAAAAATAGGATATATGAATGATTAAGGTTTTCAAAAATAATGAGTTTATATCAAGACGCATAAATATATATAATAAATTTAAGTTACAAAAATAAATTGAACTTGCGAGGAAAGAGAAGATGAATATGAGAAATGTATTACATGTTGGGTTAGACGTAGGATCAACTACTGTTAAGATAGTTGTTTTAGATGATCAAGATAAAACGATTTATAGTAAGTATCAAAGACATTTTTCAGATATTAAAAGTACAATCGCAGAGCTTTTACTGGAGGCTTATAATAATTTTCGCGAATCAAGTATAACTATAGCAGTAACGGGATCGGGAGGACTAGCATTATCAAAGTGGATGAATATCCCTTTTATTCAAGAAGTAATAGCAAGTACTTACGCAATAGAAAACATTATTCCAAGAACTAATGTAGCAATAGAACTCGGTGGAGAAGATGCAAAAATAATTTATTTTGATGGAGGAATAGATCAAAGAATGAATGGCACTTGTGCTGGCGGTACTGGAGCATTTATTGATCAAATGGCATCCCTTCTTCAAACTGATGCAACTGGACTTAACGAACTTGCAAAAAACTATAAGACTATATATCCAATAGCAGCTAGATGCGGCGTTTTCGCAAAAACAGATATTCAGCCCTTGTTAAATGAAGGTGCTGCAAAAGAAGATATTGCTGTGTCAGTTTTTCAGTCAGTAGTTAATCAAACTATTAGCGGACTTGCATGTGGTAGGCCAATTAGAGGTAATGTTGCATTTTTAGGTGGCCCATTGTTTTTCTTGTCCGAACTACGACAAAGGTTTATTGAAACTTTAAAACTTACAGATGATCAAGTTATTTTTCCAAAGGATTCTCAGTTATTTGTAGCAGTAGGTGCGGCTATGTCTTCAAAGGAGAATAGTACTGTTCTATTTGAAGATTTAAAGAATTTGCTCCCTAAACTTAAGGAAGCTACAAGTAATGATGTTCGAAGATTTAGGCCCCTATTTGCAGATGATAATGAGCTACAAGTTTTTAATGAAAGGCAAAGCAAGTATAAGGCTAAAAGACGTGAACTTGAAGGGTATACTGGAAATTGTTATTTGGGGATAGATGCTGGTTCTACAACAACTAAAGTTACTCTTATAGATGAAGAAGGTGCAATTTTGCATTCTTTTTATGGTAGTAATGAAGGCAATCCATTAACTTCAGTTAGAAAAGCACTAAAACATATATATTCGATAATACCTAAAGGTGTTACTGTTAAAAATGCTGCAGTAACAGGTTATGGCGAAAAACTAATAATGGCAGCATTAAAGGTGGACATTGGTGAAATTGAAACTATAGCTCATTACAAGGCGGCAGAATTTTTTATGCCTGGAGTAGATTTTATACTAGATATTGGTGGACAGGATATGAAATGTCTAAAAGTAAAAGATGGTGTAATAGATAGTATAATGTTGAATGAAGCTTGTTCATCTGGTTGCGGTTCGTTTATAGAGACATTTGCTCACTCTTTAAATATGGGGGTAGCAGAGTTTGCAGAGGTAGCACTTCAAGCTAAAAGCCCGGTTGACTTAGGTTCAAGGTGCACTGTATTTATGAATTCGAGAGTTAAGCAGGCCCAGAAGGAAGGGGCTTCCGTGGGCGATATATCTGCAGGACTTTCTTATTCAGTAATAAAAAATGCACTTCAAAAGGTTATTAAAATAAGAGATCCAAAAGATATGGGTGAAAAAATAATAGTTCAAGGTGGAACTTTTTATAACAGTGCCGTACTAAGGGCTTTTGAGATTATTTCAGGAAGAGAAGCTGTAAGACCGGATATTGCAGGTCTAATGGGTGCATTTGGTGCATCACTTATTGCAAAAGAAAGAGATAAAGAGGGCAGGGTTTCTACATTATTATCGTTAGAACAATTGGACAACTTAGCTATCGAGACGACCATGGGACGATGCAAGCAATGCGCTAATCAATGTGTTCTCACAATTAATAAATTTGATAATGATCGGGAATTTATATCTGGTAATCGCTGTGAAAAAGCGCTAGGACTTAGTAACAAAAAAGAAGAAATACCTAATGTTTATGATTATAAATATAAAAGAATATTTAATTATATTCCATTAAAAAAAGAAGAAGCGAAACGAGGAACAATAGGAATTCCAAGAGTGCTTAATATATATGAAAATTATCCGTTTTGGTTTACTTTCTTTACGAATTTAGGATTTAGAGTAGAGTTATCCCAAAGATCATCTAAAAAAGTATATGAAATGGGAATAGAAACAATTCCATCAGAGTCTGCTTGTTACCCTGCTAAAATTGCACATGGACATATAATGAGCCTTATAAATAAGGGCGTAGATTTAATATTTTATCCTTGTATTCCATATGAAAAAAAAGAGCGTAAAAATGCGGATAATCATTATAATTGTCCTATAGTAACTTCATATCCTGAGGTAATAAAAAATAATATGGATATATTAAAAGAAAGAAATGTTAGGTTCCTTAATCCATTTATTTCTCTAGATAATAAAAAGGCACTAGATAAAAGGTTAGCAGATGAACTAGTTAGTTTTGGAATTAGCAAAGGGGAAGTTGCAAAAGCTACTAAGTTGGCATGGGCTGAAACTGAAAAGGTTAAATTAGATATTAGAAATAAAGGTGAGGAAGTTGTAGAATATATTAGGAGAACAGGAAAAAGGGGTATAGTACTCGCTGGTAGACCTTATCATATAGACCCAGAAATTAATCACGGTATTCCGAGTGTTATTACTGATTTTGACATGCCTGTACTTACAGAAGATTCTGTGGCTCATTTAGGCATTATTGAAGGACCTTTAAGAGCAGTTGACCAGTGGGTTTATCATTCTAGGTTATATGCGGCAGCAAGTTTTGTATCAAAAGAGTCAAATATTGAACTTATTCAACTAAATTCCTTTGGATGTGGACTTGATGCAGTAACCTCAGATCAGGTTGCTCAAATACTCGAAGATAATGGTAAAATATATACAACTTTAAAAATTGATGAGGGTAATAATTTGGGAGCAGCAAGAATTAGAATTAGATCTTTAAAAGCTGCACTTTATGAAAGAGATAAGAATGGAGTTTTGCTTGGGAAAGTACACGAGCCTGATAGTAAAATTATATTTACAAAAGAAATGAGAAAAAAACACACTATTTTATGTCCACAAATGTCGCCTATACATTTTCAATTTTTACAAGAAGCATTTAATTCATCAGGATATAATTTACAAATATTGCCATCGGTGGACACTAAAGCCGTAGATGAAGGCTTAAAATATGTGAATAATGATGCCTGTTATCCTACAATAATAGTAGTTGGGCAACTAATTGCTGCTCTTAAGTCAGGTAAATATGATGTAGAAAATACATCTGCTATAATATCTCAAACCTGTGGGGGTTGTAGGGCAACAAATTATATTGGATTCCTTAGAAAAGGGATTAAAGATGCAGGTTTTCCACAAGTACCAGTTATATCTTTAAATGCTGCTGGTCTTGAGAAAAATCCAGGTTTTAAATTTAGTTATGCAATAATTAAAAAATCACTTATGGCTTTAGTTTATGGTGATTTGCTTATGCGAGTGCTCTACAAGGTTAGACCTTATGAAGTAGTAGAAGGTTCAGCTAACTTGCTTTATGATAAATGGGTAAAAGTATGCAAGAAAGCAGTAGCAGAGGGAAAAAAGAAAGAGTTTAAAAACAATATAACTAACATTGTCTCTGAATTCGATCTTTTAGAGATCAAGAATATTATTAAACCTAAGGTAGGACTAGTTGGAGAGATTTTAGTTAAATTCGATCCCATAGCTAACAATAATATTATAGATGTTATTGAAAAAGAGGGTGGAGAAGCGGTTATGCCAGATTTAATTGACTTTTTCTTGTACTGTGCTTACGATGCTGACTTTAAATATAAGTATTTAGGCAAAAGTAGAACTGATAAAATAGTAAATGATGTGGCTATTAAATATATAGAAAGTTATAGAAAACATATGAAATTAGTGCTTGAAAAGAGCGCCAGATTTACTCCACCAAATACTATACAGAAATTAGCAGCAAAGGCATCACCTATTATATCACTTGGAAATCAATCAGGAGAAGGTTGGTTTTTAACAGCTGAAATGATTGAACTTATTGAAAGTGGTACAAAAAATATAGTTTGTGTACAGCCATTTGCTTGTCTTCCTAATCATGTATCAGGTAAAGGAATGATTAAGGAATTAAAGAGAATAAATAAGGGTGCTAATATCACGGCGATTGATTATGATCCAGGTGCAAGTGAGGTAAATCAAATTAATAGGATTAAACTTATGATGTCTATTGCTTTTAAAAATCTTAAGAGTGAAGAAGAAATACAAACTGCTTATGATGAGGCAGCTAGTGACAAAAGAGAATAGAATTTCTTCTGCGTGCCTTGCAATAGAACTCAAAATAAGAAATTCCACTAAGTAATTCTAATCTTTTGTTCTTGTAAAATTCTTTAGCGCTCACATTCGGCGTCCTGCCTCAGGTTCGCTAGCCTGGACCTCTGGGTAGTTCTCTGGGGGAAATAACAATTATTAATTGTTATCTGTCCTGGCAGGCTTACAAGAATTTTACATTCGCAAAAGAAGAATTACTAAATGTAAATTTAATTATTATTTCGTTTCTTGTTGCAAGTCACTCTGGAGAAATTTCATATTTCATTACTCCGCGTTCATCCAGGATTCTTATAGGCGGTAGCCTGTAATATTAGTTTATGTAATGAAAAAAATTGTAATCAGACTAAAGGAGAGGACAAAACAATTAATAGTTGTTTTGTCCTCTCCATTTTAGGAATATTAGTAGATTTTGAAACTATTAGCCCTCCATATGTTTTAATCCCGGAGGGATGAGTTTCCTCTAAAGTATTTCAAACTAGGTAGCGTATTTTTAGCTTCTACGTTTTTATGTTTTAACCTAGGCATTTTTGGCTTTGCTAATAGGATTCTACTAGTCTTTTTCAGGCCTATTTAATGCAGGATGTAGGGTAATAAAATATAACATAATATATTTATTTAAATAATAAATATAAATTATTATTATATGGTTTAAAATCAATAAATGTAACATAAGTATTATTAAGCTATATAGAAAAAAGGCATCAATAACAATATGTGATCAAATATTATGGGGGATGATAAATGGTGGTAAAGGAAAACAAAAAAAGGGGAATATGGTTAACAGCAATTTTATTGGTATTAATCGTGGTATATAGTTTATGTATATCAGAAAATTTATATTCTTTTTCAAGACAACCAGGAGGATTAATGAATTTCTATGCATTAAGTACAATAATTCTAGCTTTAATTCAACTTATAGGTTTTATACTAATATTTAAGTGGAGAAAATTAGGATGGTACTTATATATATCTGCTTGCTTGATTTCAATAGTAGTAGGTTTTATAACTTCCTCTAATTTTATATTAGGTGCAATTATGTATATGGTAGTTATATTAATATTTGCATTAATGTTATATTATTTTATATGTCCAATATGGAAGAGTATGGAATAATGCAAGCAAAAAGGAATTCTGTATTGTAGCTTCACAGGGGATAATTTAAGTATCGTATGTTGTTTCAATATATAATTATGGTTATAATAAAGAATATAGAAAGTAAAAATGATATTTATTTTTAGTGAAGAATGAGGTGAAAGAAAAAGTGGAAACCGAGAACATAAGGAATTTTATAAATAGTTCATCACTTGGTGTTTATGAAAAATATATTATAATTAGAGATAATCATAAGTATTTGGTGAAGTCAGGAAGAGGAAGCGCAGAAAAAGAAAGTTTGATATTGGAACCGGTAACAGAATGTATTTGCTATGAATTAGCGAAATTAATGGGAATAGATTGTGCAGAATATACATTAGAAAAAAGAAATGGTAGATTGGTTTCAGTTTCAAAATGGTTTTACAATGAGGAAGAAGAACGATTCTATAGTGCAAACAGACTGATGAGAATACTGGGTATATCTAGAGAAAATTTATATAATAAATTAGTTGAAAATTTTCCTAATATAAAGATGAATTTAAATAATATGATTATTTTTGATTATATTGTAAATAATACAGACAGGCACTTGAAGAATTTTGCTTTTATTGAAAAGGATGATGAATTAAGATTTGCACCTATTTATGACAATGGATTATCTTTAGGTTCACATTTAAATGATGATGATTTAATAAATGAAGACATGGATGATTTGTTATTAGATTCAGACTACGCTAAATGCTTTGAAACTAGCAATAAAAAACAATTAGGATTAGTAGATAAACATAGTTTAAATATTGATATTGATTTTGAGCAAATAAAAGATAAGTACAAAGAGTATTTTAGTAAAAAAAGAATCGATTTTATTTTGCAATTATTGAGAGAAAGAATAAAGGATGTGAAAATATGCTTCCCAAATCAGTGATTGAAACTGTAGATCTTATGAATAAAGATTATTTTTTAGGACAATTGTCATACGACATAGTGTCAGAAGAATATAGTTTTAAGAGAAATAAAGAAATTAATGATTTGAAGTTATATCCAGCAGAATTTTATGGACTATTTGAGGTCAAAGAAATAGAAGTGCAAAGTGATGTTATTAGAGAGTTTATAGTTGATAGGATAATACCATATAATCGTATGAACTTGAGTAAATATCTTAAATATTATGACATGGAATTTTGGGATGAATGGGAACTGTTTTTAAAAGCAAAAGGAATGTGTTTCTTGGATACTTATTGGATAAGAAGAAACAGTAATGAAACGTACAAAAAATGTCATATTAAATTTACTAATTCCGTTAGAGATGATTTATTAACAGAGGAATATTTTTTAGAAAATTAAGTTGGGGTTCATATTTTTATATTGTTATATTATGGTTCAAGTGGATTTGAATTTAAATCTTCTTGTGCCTTTTTTATTTTTTTGAATCTGCTTTAGAGGAAATTTGACGAGATTTCTTATCGTATCCTTAATTCTAAATATATCTCGATACCTTAAAGAAATGGTATAATTAGCATTATAAATATAAAATTAGGAGATTTGCTATGAATAAAATTTTAATAATAGAAGATGATTTAAAGTTAAAAAAGTATATTCAGGAATATTTAAATGCTTATGATTACTTTCAACTTCATTTAAAAATATTAATCTCATTAGTGGTTAAAGAAAATAATGAAGGTTTCATTATTGACACAATGTGAGTAAATATTGGTTTATATGTATGAAAACAAAGGCATTAAGTAGTAATTAGAAAAGGAGTGATATAAATGAGTGAAGAGAAAATAATAAATAAAACAAGAGAACCTAATACTATTAATACTATTTATCAAGACTTGATGAGACTTGGTATAGATAACAGTGATATATTATTAGTTCATTCATCATTGTCGAAATTAGGATGGGTTTGTGGTGGGGCTCAGACTATAATAACTGCATTAATGAATGTTGTGGGAAGCAATGGAACATTGGTTATGCCAGCTCATAGTGGAGAATGGAGTGACCCTTCGCAGTGGAGCAATCCGCCAGTACCAAAAGAGTGGATACAAACAATATATGATAATATGCCTGCATTTGACCCTGATATTTCACCGACACGAGGAATGGGTCGTATTGCAGAGTTATTTAGGACATTTCCGGGAACAGTACGGTCAAATCACCCACACGTATCATTTAGTGCAAATGGAAGAGATGCAATGCATATTATTGAAAATCATCCATTGACTCCGCAGCTTGGTATGGATTCTCCGCTTGGCAAAATGTATAATTTAAAAGCAAAAGTTCTTTTACTCGGAGTAGAATATAATTCTTGCACCAGTTTTCATCTTTCAGAATCACTTATAGATGAAATGCCTAAAGAACGTATAGGTGCTGCAATATTTGAGAATGGTGAGAGATGCTGGAAATGGTTTGAGGATTATGAGTATGATACAGAAGACTTTATGTTAATTGGAGAAGATTTTGAGAATAATTTTAATATACAAAAAGGCATGGTTGGTAACGCAGAATGCACGTTATTTGATATGAAAGATGGAGTTGACTTTGCTAAGGCATGGTTGATTAACCATAGATTTGCTGCTAGATAGGATATATGTTTTTATACGCGAAAAAAAGTATATATTACGTATTGCAATACGCGTAATATATACTTTTTTGATTTTTTATTTTATGGTTGTTACTGCATTTTTACTAAATGTAGTATTAACTATTTTATCAAAGCTTGGTCTTGTGGGTATTAGTGATGGTTTATAAGATTGAACTATATCCATAAGTTTTGTTAAGTTCTCTGTTGTGAGTGTTGGGTTTGTTGAGAAAGCATTTATATTTCTGTAGTTTTTAATAGATGAAATGAGTACAGCTTCATCTGTGCCGGGGAAGTAGGATTTGATTGAAGTAATTACTTCTTTATCAGAATGACTATTAACCCATTTTTGACCTTTGTAAATTGCATTAGTGAATTTTTGCATTACAGCTGGATTTTTTGTTATATAAGATTTTGTGGCAAAAAAGCAGGTATAAGGTATGGTTCCAGCAGATTCACCTACTGATGCTACAATATTTCCCGAATTATTATTTTTTAATGTACTAGCGGTTGGTTCAAAAAGAGCAACATAATCACCTGTACCGGCTTTAAAAGCACCAGCAGTAGCTGTGAAAGCGAGATTTGTAATAAGATTTACATCAACTCCAGGTTTTATACCATGATTTTTTAGAACATACTCAAGAGCCATTTCAGGTACTCCACCAGGTCTTCCGCCTATTATAGTTTTGCCCTTTAAGGACTCCCATTTAAAGTTCGACTCAGCTTTTCTAGATACTAGGAATGATCCATCTTTTTGTGTTAATTGTGCAAAAAGAACTGGGTAATCTTTTCGCTGTTGATTGTAGATGTAAATGACTTGTTCTGGGCCTGCAAGACCAATATCAGAAGCTTTGCTTAAGACTTGCTGCATAGTCTTATCTGCGCCTTGACCAGTCGAAAGTTCAATATTTAGGCCTTCTTCTTTAAAGAACCCCTGAGAAATAGCCGCATACATAGGAGCATAAAATATAGAACGAACCACTTCATTTAACTTTACTTTTACGAGAGGTGTGGTAGCAGTTTTTTGCGTACAGCCAGAGAATAAGGTAGTTATTAATGCGAGAGAGAGAAGTAGAGAAAAAATTGACATTTTTTTAATCTTCATAGAAACCTCCATATCATATAGTAGTTATGATTATATAATATGAAAAACAATGTAAATGTGACATCTTATATTTGTGATAAGTTGTATACCAGAAGGTTAGCACATGAGTTTTTTTAGGAGATAGCCTGTTAGTTTTATGAAATATTCAGATATTAGAGTATTTTAAAATGTGCTATAATTTATATATAAATATTTCTATACTAAGTCTCTTAGGTGTTACTGTATTAGAAATTTTCTGGCAATGACAATTCTTGAGAATACAAGTGACTATTAATAGTACTAAAACTAAAACTAAAACTATTAATAGTACTACATAAAGGAGAATTAAAATGGATTTATTGTTGACCGTCTTGTTATTACTAGTTTGTTTATTAATCTCGAATATAATTAGCCACTACATACCATTTATTCCTACAGCATTAACTCAAATAGCTTTTGGGATAATAATTGCATTTGTATTTAGGGATATTTCATTCGATATAGAAACAGATTGGTTTTTATTGCTATTTGTGGCCCCTCTTTTGTACAACGATGGGAGACATTTTCCTCGTGAAGAGTTGTGGAATATGAGAGCATCAATTTTGGGTAATGCTCTTCCCCTTGTACTTTTAACAACCATTGCAGGTGGGTATTTTATTTATTGGATGGTACCTAGTATTCCTCTTGCCGCGGCATTTGCTTTAGCAGCTATTTTATCACCGACTGATCCTGTTGCTGTGAATGGAATTGCAAAACGAATTCATATTCCTGAAAAAGTATTAAAGCTTGTTAGAGGAGAATCACTAATAAATGATGCATCTGGTTTAGTTGCCTTTAATTATGCAATAGCGGCGGTAGTAACGGGTTATTTTTCTTTACGAGAAGCAATCTTTAATTTTACATATATGTTTTTAGCTGGAGCAGTATTAGGTTTAATTCTTGGTTTACTTATAACATTAATACGACATACCTTGCGTAAAAAAGGAATAAATGATGTAATATTTCATTCATTGCTACAAATTTTAACCCCTTTTATTATTTATATTATTACAGAAGAACTTTTTCATGCTTCTGGAGTAATTGCTGTAGTTGTAGCTGGTATTGTTCATTCGGTAGTAAGAGAACGAACAGAAACCATGATGGCTCAAGAGCAAATACTTACTGAAAACATATGGTCAATTGTTTTATTTATTTTAAATGGTATTGTATTTCTATTATTAGGATTAAATATTCCGTCATCTATGCTTGATACGGTAGCTGACCCCAATATTGGTAATTGGTTAGCCATTGGATATGTTATAGCCATTGGAATTGTTATTCTTGCAATTCGTTTTGTTTGGGCCTATTTATTTTCATGTTATGAATACCGTTTTAAGAAAATAAATAGCACTACAAAACCAAAGTTTAAAACAGTTTTGATAATTGCTTTAACAGGTGTTCGTGGTACAGTTACAATGGCAGGTGTTCTCTCAATTCCTTTCTTTTTAGCTAGCGGAGAGGCATTCCCAGAACATTCACTTATTCTATTTCTAGCAGCGGGTGTAATCTTATTTACATTAATATTGGCAACAGCCATTTTACCTCTTTTAAGCAAAGTAGATTTAGCAAAAGGAGATACAATAAATTACCTTAATTTAAATGAGGCAAAGAGTAAACTCTTGCTGGCTGCTATTAAAAAGATTAAGTTAGAAATAAATGAAGAAAATCAATCTGTAGCTTATGAATTAATGGATGAATATAAGATTAGATTTAAACAAATTCAATATAAACAGAATTCTATAGAACGAAATACAAGTTACTATCAAAAAAAAATCACAGAAGTTCGGTTAATGGCATTAAAAGCAGAGAGAAAATATATCCATGAGCTAATGGAGAACAATGGAATGACTGAAGAGGTTTTTGAAACATTTGAAAGATCTCTGGACTGTCGAGCAGAAGCACTCTCAATTAGCCTCAGTTCAGGAGCATTGTATCTCATAGGAAAAATCATAAGTGAATGGAAGCATTTTAGTGGTCATTATCGCAAAAATGAGGAAACTAAATTAGCTAGATTACGTATAGGAAAAGATATTCAGCTTAAAGCTTTAGGAGCGGCACTTAAGCATTTAGAAAAATACGCAAGAGAACATGAAAAATCAGATATTGTTTTTGTAGTGATCTCAGATTATAAAACAATGATTAATCGATTAAAAAGGCCAACTTCAATATTTAATGAAAAAAATGAAGAGCAAAAGGAAGAACTTAGGATTAAAGTCATGGATATACAACGCTCAGAAATTAATAGAATGTATGAATCTGGAGAAATTTTAGGAGAAACCACAACTGAATTAAGAAAATATATTAACTACATTGAAAGTGTTATTTTAAATAAATATGTTGAATAAACAACTTAACTTTTCCTCATCAATTTCAGTAAATTGAGAATTATCACTGAAAAATTGATGCTAAACCTGTGCTTGTATATTTAGTATCTTGACATATAAAAATTAAAAGGTATAATGGAAATTAAATACTATATAACAATTACACAATATATTGTATAATGTATATAACAACTACATAATATATTAATAAAATATATAAAAGCTTAGATAAAGAGGAGTAGAGGAAAATTAATATTAAGAGAAAAAGATCCATAGGCTGTAAGATCTTTTATATGAAAAACCTTGAAGGTTGCTTTGGAGCTTCTTTGCCATATTCATGTATTTATGAATAGAGGGTATAAGACGGTTTTCTTAATCGTTAAATTATAAAGAGCCTGCAATTTTGCAGGAAAAAAGGTGGTACCGCGGAGCTTTTCGTCCTTTTACAGACGAAGGCTCTTTTTTTATTGTCTAAAAATTGGCATTAAAAATCGATATACTAATCATCATTTAGGAGGAATTAATCATGGAAGAAAACAATAATATTGATAAGAACTATAATCCAAAAGATTTTGAAGAAAGACTTTATGCATGGTGGGAAGAAAAAGGTTTTTTTACACCAAAAGTTGATAAAGATAAAAAACCATTCACAATAATGATGCCTCCACCAAATATTACAGGAAAATTACATTTAGGTCATGCTCTTGATAATACGCTTCAAGATATTCTAATAAGAACAAAAAGAATGCAGGGATATAATACATTGTGGCTTCCAGGTGAAGACCATGCTAGTATTGCAACAGAAGTAAAGGTAGAAAATGAACTTTTAAAACAAGGCCTTAAGAAAAAAGAAATGGGAAGAGAAGCTTTCCTTGAAAAAGTATGGGATTGGACTAATGAGTATAGAGCAAAAATAAGGGGACAAATAAGAAAAATGGGATGCTCCGTTGATTTTACCCGTGAAAGTTTTACTATGGATGAAAATTTAAATCATGCGGTAAGAGAAGTTTTCGTTAAACTATATAATGATGGACTTATTTATAAGGGAAATAGGATAACTAACTGGTGTCCAAAATGCATGACTGCTATTTCAGATGCTGAAATAGAGTTTGAAGAACAAGAGGGCCATTTTTGGCATATAAAATATCCAATAGTAGGAACCGATGAATTTTTAGAAATAGCTACGACAAGGCCAGAAACTATGCTTGGAGATACCGCAGTCGCTGTAAATCCTAAAGATACTCGTTATGCACATTTAGTTGGCAAAAAAATAATGCTTCCATTAGTAAACAGAGAAATACCAATAGTTGCAGATGATTATGTTGATATAGAGTTTGGAACGGGCGCAGTCAAAATCACACCAGCACATGACCCTAATGATTATCAAATAGGTAAAAGACATAACCTTGCGGAAATAGTAGTTTTGAATGAAAATGCAGCTATTTGTGAAGGTTATGGAAAATATTCTGGTCTTGATAGATATGAGGCAAGAAAAGTTATGGTTGAAGACTTGGATAAGGCTGGACTACTAGTTAAAATAAAAGACCATGCTCATAATGTAGGAACTCACGATAGGTGTAAAACTACTGTAGAGCCAATGTTATCTGAGCAATGGTATGTAAAAATGGAATCTCTTGCAAAACCGGCTATTGATGCAGTAAGAGAAAACAAAACAAAATTTGTTCCTGAAAGATTTGATAAAACATACTTTAATTGGATGGAAAATATCCAAGATTGGTGTATATCAAGGCAGTTATGGTGGGGACATAGAATTCCAGTATGGTATTGCAAGGACTGTGGTGAAGTTATAGTTTCTGTTAACGCTCCAACAAACTGCAGCAAATGTAATAGTACAAATCTTAATCAAGATAAAGATGTTCTTGATACTTGGTTCAGTTCTGCGTTATGGCCTTTCTCAACACTTGGTTGGCCAAATAACACCGAGGATTTAAAACAATTCTATCCAACAAGTGTTTTAGTAACAGGATACGATATTATATTCTTCTGGGTTGCAAGAATGATTTTTTCAGGAATATATAATTTAGGTGAGGTACCATTTGATACAGTAGTAATACATGGAATGGTAAGAGATGAGCAAGGAAGAAAAATGTCTAAGTCGCTAGGAAACGGTATTGATCCATTAGATGTAATAGACCAATATGGTGCAGATGCATTAAGATTCTCACTAGCAACAGGAAATTCACCAGGAAGTGATATCAGGTTCTATGAGTCAAGAGTTGAGGCAGCTAGAAACTTTGCAAATAAAATTTGGAATGCATCTAGATTTGTTATGATGAATTATAATGAAGAATTGATGGCTAAATATAAAGAGAGTAAAAACTACACAGTTGCAGACAAATGGATATTATCAAGAATGAATACTGTTACAAAAGAAGTTACGGAGAATATTGATAAATATGAAATAGGAATATCACTCCAAAAGACTCATGACTTTATGTGGACAGAATTCTGTGATTGGTATATTGAACTTGTTAAACCAGTATTGTACGCAGATGATTGTGAGGCTAAAGGCATAGTATTAAATGTATTAAACAAAGTACTAAAAACAGGGCTTAAATTACTTCACCCAGTTATGCCATTTATAACAGAAGAAATTTATACTCATTTAGATAATGAATATGAATCTATAACAATCGCTAAGTGGCCTGAATTTGATGAGTCTCTTAAAGACGAAAAATCCGAAGAAAAAATGAACTATATTATAGAAGCAATAAAAGATGTAAGAAATGCTAGGGTAGAAATGAATGTAGCACCTTCAAGAAAAGCTAAAGTATTTATATATGCTATAGAGGCAAAAGAAGCATTTGAAGAAGGTATGGTATATTTTCAAAAACTAGCATCAGCAAGCGAAGTTGAATTTTTAGAATCTAAAGAGCGAGCACCAGAAAATGTAGTTACAGTAGTAACTAAAGGTGCTGAAATATATATGCCATTACTTGAACTTGTGGATTTAGAAAAAGAATTAGAAAGATTAAATAAAGAAAAAGAAAAACTAAGAAAAGAAATAGACAGGGTAGAGAAAAAGCTTTGCAATGAAAGATTCACAGCTAAAGCCCCAGTAGAAGTAGTAAACGAGGAAAAAGCTAAAGGTGAAAAATATAAAGAAATGTATAATTCAGTAATTCAAAGCATAGAGAATTTGAAGTAGAGCTTTAACAACATAAAGTATTAACTATAGAATAGACATTTAAGAGATGTCTATTCTATAGTTTTTTTTGTAGTAATAGTGAGTTTAGGGTATCTATAAAACTTACTTTTGAATTATTTTATAATGCATTATATTTATAGGGGAGGAAGTTGTATTAAAAAGCATTTTATTAGATAAAATAGATTCAATATTAAAAAAAAAGAATAATAAAAATCAATATTATCAATAATTATGCATAATGTTAATGACAATATGAATACACCTAATTGTGACCTAGATAAAATAATAACCTTTAAAATGTAAAATTAAGTTTAATAAGGTAAGTTAGTAAAATATATAAAACAAGACATAAAATATAAAACAAAATTAATGAATATAAGAATATATGGATAAGTTATAAAAGTTATGAATAAATTAACAATGCTATATAGACAAATTATAAATAACATAGCGAAATTAGACATATTTTTGAAAATGTTACATTGACTTTTTAAAATTTCTAATTATAATTAAGAATAAGAATAAAAAAGGGGGATAAATTTTAATAGGTAAAGTAATATATAATATATATTTTAAATTTCGAATAATTGTAAACTATTTAGATGTATTTATATTTTTGAATTTTATTAATGGAATACATATTAGTGTTGTAAATGAAGTATATGGTCATTTTATATGGACTGAGGTTGATGATAGCACTTGTGTTTGTGTGTGTGTTGTAAGGCCAAAACATATTAGACTAGCATGATTTTAGGTAATATTAGAGCAATTGAACAAGCAATGGAACACATTCAATAATTTTACACATGTGAGGCTATAGGCTAATACTCAGTATGAATTATTTGTATTAAAAAAAATCAATAGTATGAGTAATTTTGAATATTTTATAAATGTGACAATCTTAAGTTTTAAAATTAATATAATCGGGTGCGACTTACAGTGAAAAAGGCACTTCTACTAAGTGTAGGATTAAATTTCAAATAAATATAATACGAAAGGGGTCAAGAGATGTTTAATTTTTTTGTTAAAAGATTATTTTCAACTGTTATTACAATTTTCGTAGTTATCACAATAACTTTTTTCTTAATGAGATTAATGCCAGGTGGGCCATTTTCTGGTGAAAAAAAACAAACTGCGCAGGTGTTACAGAGTTTGAACGAAAAATATGGTTTAGATAAGCCTGTGTTTGAACAATATACAATGTATTTAACAAACCTTGTACATGGCGATTTAGGTCCTTCAATGAAATATGAAGGAAGAACAGTTAATGAAATTATAGGTTATTCTCTTCCGGTTTCTGCTAAATTAGGCTTTGTTTCTATAGCTTTTGCTATGGTGATAGGGGTGTATATGGGGATAATAGCAGCCCTTCATCAAGGGAAGTGGCCAGATAGGTTATGTATGTTTATTTCAACCATTGGTATTACAGTGCCTAGTTTTGTAATTGCAACATTACTTATTTATGTGTTTGCAATAAAACTTAGTGTATTTCATGCTATAGGGCTTGAAACTCCTATGGATTATGTTCTTCCATCAATTGCTCTTGGAGCATCTTCAATGGCATTTATTGCAAGGCTTGGTAGGTCAGCCTTACTTGATGTTATAAGATCAGATTACATTAGAGTAGCTAGAGCTAAAGGACTTTCTAAAAATACAGTTATATATAAGCATGCTTTAAGGAACTCACTAATTCCGATTGTAACGTATATTGGACCATTACTTGCTGCTGTTTTAACTGGTAGTTTTGTAATTGAAGGTCTATTTGGTATTCCTGGAATGGGTAGGGAATTCATAACAAGTATAACAAACAGAGATTATACTGTAATAATAGGTTTTGTTACACTAGATGCAACCTTCCTAGTGTTTGCCAATTTTCTTGTTGATGTACTTTATGCAGTGATTGACCCAAGAATAAAAATCGAATAATAGGAGGTGCACAAATATGGAGACAAATACTGAAATAATGAAAATAGATTCTGAGTTATTTGAAAGAATACCAGATGATAAGAAAAAAACAAATGAAATAGTTAGACCAAGTGAAACTTATTTGCAGGATGCTTGGAGAAGATTAAAACAAAACAAACTTGCAATGGCTGGACTCGCTTTCGTTATATTTATAACTATACTTGCTATAGTTGGCCCAATGTTATCAAAATATAATTATTATTCTCAAAATTTTAGGATTGCAAACCAGAATCCTAGTTGGACTCATTGGTTTGGTACTGATAAATTTGGGCGTGACCAATTTGTTAGAGTGCTATATGGGGCAAGAATTTCACTTACAATTGCATATGTAGCGAGTTTATTGAATCTTGTTATAGGAATTTTATATGGTAGTATTGCTGGATATGCTGGTGGTATTGTTGATAATTTAATGATGAGAGTTGTTGATGTAATTTGGTCAGTTCCTAGCATGATCTATGTTATTCTTTTAATGGTTATTCTTAATAAACCAGATCATCCCTCAGCTGATGGCGGTATGCTAAATATTATAATAGCACTCGCAATATCATTTTGGGTAGTTATGGCAAGAATAGTTCGTTCTCAAATTATGGCACTCAAGGAACAGGAATTTGTCCTTGCTGCAAAGGTATCAGGTGCTTCTAGCATGAGGATAATACTAAAGCATCTTATTCCTAATAGTATGGGACCAATAATAGTAACAATGACAATGTCTGTGCCGGGTGCTATTTTTACAGAGGCCTTCCTTAGTTTTATAGGACTCGGAATTTCTGCACCTCAAGCATCATGGGGAAGTCTTGCGTCGGATGCATTAGAAGGATATCAACTTTATCCATATCAGTTATTTTTTCCGGCGATGGCAATTTGTTTAACAATACTTGCGTTTAATTTTCTTGGCGATGGCTTAAGAGATGCTCTAGATCCAAAGATGAGAAAATAGTTGAGGAGGAAGTTATGGAAAGATTACTTGAAATAAAGAATTTGAAAACATCTTTCTTTACGCATGTAGGAGAGGTGAAAGCAGTAGGGGGAGTGTCCTTTTACTTAAACAAAGGTGAGGCTCTTGGAATAGTTGGAGAGTCAGGAAGTGGAAAAAGCGTTACCATGATGTCACTTATGAGGTTACTTGCTGATACAGGGAAGATAATAGATGGCGAAATGATATTTGAGGGAAAAGATCTTGCGAAACTTTCCGAGAAAGAAATGGAAAAAATAAGAGGAAATGAAATGGGAATGATATTTCAGGACCCAATGACTTCCCTAAACCCTGTGTTCACTATAGGTAATCAAATAATGGAACCACTGCTTAAACATAAAGGATTAAGCAAGAAAGAGGCTTTTAATAAATCAGTTGAATTGCTTTCCTTAGTTGGAATTCCAAGTCCTAAAGAAAGAATGAAACAATACCCTCATGAATTTTCTGGTGGTATGAGGCAACGTGCAATGATTGCTATGGCACTTTCTTGTGAACCTAAACTTCTAATTGCAGATGAACCTACAACGGCATTAGATGTTACTATACAAGCACAAATTCTTGAACTTATGAAAGATATAAAACAAAAATTAAATACATCAATTATCCTTATAACACATGATTTAGGAGTAGTTGCAGATGTTTGTGACAGAATAAACGTTATGTATGGTGGATTAGTTGCAGAAACAGGTTCCACTAGGGATATATTTTATAACCCAAGACATCCATATACGTGGGGACTTTTAAACAGTATTCCAAATCCTGAAAGTACTGTACGGGAAAAATTAAAACCAATAGAGGGTCAACCACCTGATTTGTTGAAACCACCGGTAGGATGCCCGTTTGCAGCTAGATGTAATTATACTATGAAAATTTGTGAACTGAAAAGGCCGCCACTATTTCAAATTACTCCTGGGCATAGTTCAGCTTGTTTTTTAAATCATCCTAATGCACCTAAGATAAAGGCACCTGTTGGAAGGGGGAGTTTATAATGAGTAATGAAAAAGTATTAGTTGAAATTAAAGATTTAAAGAAGTACTTCCCAGTTAATAAAGGTCTATTTGGAAAAGCTCACAGCTATGTAAAAGCTGTAGATGGTATTTCTTTTACAATTAATAAAGGTGAAACTTTAGGACTTGTTGGAGAATCAGGCTGTGGTAAAACTACCTGTGGTAGAACAATAATAAAGTTATATGAGCCCACCTTCGGGCAGATAATATATGACGGACATGATTTATCAAAATTAAGTCAAAAGCAGATGCTTCCATATAGAAAAAAAATTCAAATGATATTCCAAGATCCATATGCTTCATTAAATTCAAGAATGACTGTTGGTGATATAGTTGGTGAATCAATTGACATCCATGGTGTTTACAAAGGTAAGGATAGAATGGTAAAAATTCAAGAATTGCTAAGAACAGTAGGATTAAGCAGTGAACATTCTAGTCGGTACCCACATGAATTTTCTGGTGGGCAAAGACAAAGAATTGGTATAGCAAGGTCTCTTGCTGTGCAACCGGAATTTATAGTTTGCGATGAGCCTATATCTGCTCTTGATGTTTCTATACAAGCACAAATTATAAATATGCTTGAGGAGTTACAAGAAAATATGGGATTAACATATCTTTTTATAGCCCATGATTTATCAATGGTTAAGCATATATCAAATAGAATTGGTGTTATGTATTTAGGGAAAATGGTTGAAATAGGTAAGAGTGAAGAGGTATATGGTCATTCAATGCATCCATACACTAAGGCATTGCTGTCTGCTATTCCGATACCAGACCCTGAAGAGGCAGCTCTGAGAAAGAGAATAATGCTTAAGGGAGAAATTCCATCGCCTATAGATCCTCCACCAGGGTGTAGATTTAAAGGTAGATGTCAATATGCTAAACCAATATGTTCAAAGGTAGATCCAGAGCTCAAGAATTTAGGATCTGATCATTTCGTTGCTTGCCATCTATATTAAATCATCTCCTGCGGAGCTGAAATATTAACAACTTTGGAAGCAGATTTGGACTGTCACCAAAGCAATTTTCCTAGGCTAGACAACTGCCACTTATAGAAGATGGCAGACTTGAAGCTTCCAAAATGTTGTTAAAATGTATAAAATGTTTGTTTAATGAGAATATTACAGAATATAAGTCGATGCATTGCAGCGAATTTATATATATATTAGTAGGGGGGAATAATTAATGAATAAATCAGCAAGGATTAGTGCAGTGATGCTTTCGGTAGCTGTAAGTGTATCATTATTAGCGGGTTGCGGATCTAAAACAGCAACAAATTCTAATGGCAAAGTAACACAGGCAATAACTTTCAATTTGGGTGCAGAACCTAAGACTATTGATCCAGCATTGAGTACTGCAATTGACAGTGGGGATGTTATCGGAAATGCTTTTGAAGGACTAATGAGATTAGATTCTAAAGATAAACCAGTTCTAGGTACAGCTGATAGTTATAAAGTCTCAAAAGATGGTTTGACTTATACCTTTCACATTAGAAAAGGTGCTTTATGGTCAGATGGAAAACAAGTTGTAGCTGGTGATTTCGAATATGCATGGAAAAGGGCTTTGAAACCTGCTACTGCATCCGAATATGCGTACCAAATGTTTTATTTGAAAAATGGACAAGGATACAATGAAAGTGGACTTTCAGCTGACAAAAAAACTGCTGGTGTAAAAGCAGCAACGGCCGCTGATGTAGGAGTTAAGGCTACAAATGATTCAACACTTGTAGTTACACTTGAGAATCCAACTACTTATTTTTTATCACTTTTGGCATTTCAAACATATATGCCAGTTAGAAAAGATGTAGCAGATACAAATTCTGCTTGGGCAACTAAACCTGCTACTTATATATCTAATGGTGCATTCAAAATGAAAGAATGGAAACCTAAAGATGTAATGACTTTTGTGAAAAACGATAAATACTGGGATACTAAAAATATTAAACTTGAAACTCTTAATTATAAAATGTTAGAGGATCAAACTGCATCACTTTCCGCATATAAAGCAGGCCAAATAGATATGCTTTATCAACCACCACAATCAGAAATCCCTGCTCTTGTAAAAGATGGTAGTTGTATAATAACTCCTAATTATGGAACCTACTACTACGTAGCAAACCTTACACCAGAAGCAGTTAAGTTAAACCCAGAAGCTGCTAAGGCTATACAAAACGCTAAAGTAAGAAAAGCATTATCTCTTGCTATTAATAGAAAAGATATAGTTGCTAATGTTAGTAAAGGTGGGGAAACTCCTGCAACATCATTGGTTCCAAAGGGTTCTTTAGAACCGAATGGTAAGGATTTTGCAAGTAAAGCTTATTATCCAGCAGCAGGAGATATAGCTAAGGCTAAAAAATTACTAGCTGAAGCTGGTTATCCAGGTGGAAAAGGATTCCCTAAACTTACGTTTACTTATAATACAGGTGCAGGGCATCAAAACATAGCCGCTGCAGTTCAAGATATGTGGAAAACAAATCTTGGAATAGATGTAGATCTTAAGAACCAAGAGTGGAAAGTATTTATACAAACAAGAAATGATAAGAAATATATTCTTGCGAGAGATGGATGGCTTGCAGACTATACAGACCCAATGAGTTTCCTTGATCTACTTACAACAAGCTCAGGAAATAATGATTCGGGATACAGTAATCCAGTATATGATGCAAAAATCTTAGCTGCTAAAAAAGAATTAGATCCAACTAAGAGAATGGCAATTCTTCATGAAGCAGAAGACATTATTATGAAAGATGATGTTGTAATTCCTATTTATGCATATACAAATACAGTAGTTTTAAAATCTAATATTAAAGGAGTACGTACATCACCTCTAGGACAACATTGGTTCCAAGGTGCTTATGTAACTGCTGCTAAATAATAATATTAATTAAAATACCCTATAGAGTAGATATAAAGTCTATTCTATAGGGTATTTCTATGGAAACAAAAAGTAAACAGTTAATAATAGGGTGAAATAGAGAAATTATTATTCTAGGCGAGTTATAATAAGAATAAAAGATTGGCAACTGCATCTAAGTTGGTATAGAATTTAATAGAAAGTAGATATTTAGTTTTGAAAGGAATGATAAGCATGAATTATGATGAGGCTAGATCTTATATAACCAATACAGCCAAGTTTGGTAGCAAACTTGGGCTTGATAGAACTGAAAAGTTATTAGAGCTTTTAGGAAATCCACATAAAAAATTGAAGTGTATACATATTGCGGGGACTAATGGGAAAGGTTCTACTGCGGCAATGGTGAGTAGTATTCTTGTGGAAGCTGGATATAAGGTGGGTTCATATATTTCACCATTTATTGAAGAGTTTGAAGAGCGGATACAAATAAACAATAAAAATATTTCTAAAGATGATTTAAGTGATATTATAACAGAGGTTTCTAAAGCTGTAGAAAAGGTAGTGGAACTTGGATATATTAATCCAACAGAATTTGAAATTATAACTTGTGCTGGATTTTTATATTTTTATAAAAACAATATAGATTTTGCAGTTGTAGAAGTAGGGCTTGGAGGAAGGCTTGATTCAACAAATGTAATTACACCTATTTTAAGTATTATAGCATCCATAAGTCTTGATCATACTTTAATACTTGGAGATACTTTGGGAAAAATTGCTTATGAAAAGGCAGGCATCATTAAGAGGGGAATCCCTGTAGTTGTGTATCCACAAAATAAGCAAAGTTACGATGTAATAGAGAATATATGTAGAGAAAAAAAATGTGAATTAATAAAAGTACCAAGGGATTCAGCTGTATATTTAGGTAAGGAAAATTTAAAGCATTTGGTCGTTAAATCAATTGAAGGAAAAATGGCTTATAAACATAATGCTATTACTCAAAAAATAGAAATTAAAACTATAAATAATGATTATATTATTGATTTAGCACTTTTAGGTAAGCATCAATTACTAAACTGCTCCGTAGCAGTCCATGCTATAGAGGCTATTATGGGCCAAGGCGTCATTATTAGTAAAGCTAACATAATAGCTGGGCTAATGAATGTCGCGTGGCCAGCACGGCTTGAGGTGATGAATAGAAGGCCTTTAGTTGTTATAGACGGTGCCCATAATATCGACGGCATTAAAAACCTTACACAAAGTATTGACATGTATTTTAACTACAACAAGATTATATTAATTTTAGGAATTCTTGCGGATAAACAAGTGGAAGAAATGATAAAAACTATAGTTCCAAAAGCATATAGAGTTATTACTGTTACCCCACACAGTATACGTGCAGAACTTGCAGAGGAATTGAAAGTTCAAGTAGAAAAGTACACATCAAAATGTGAGTCAATTGAAGACTACGATGAGGCTTATAAAAAAGCATTGAGCTACTGCGAAGATGATGATTTGTTATTAGTGTCAGGTTCTTTATACATGGTGGGAGATATGAGAAAAATAATACGAAATACTAATATACATTAAATCATCTCCTTCGGAGCTGAAATATTAACAACTTTGGAAGCAGATTTAGACTGCCACCAAAGCAATTTTACTAGGCTAGACAACTGCCACTTATAGAAGATGGCAGACTTGAAGCTTCCAAAATGTTGTTAAAATTTTAAAAATAAACAAGGTTCATATTATTAGATAACATGAACCTTGTTTTTTTATATAAATTAATTAAGCATTTGCAACAAATTGTTCAAGCGCTAATGCTAATTGGTCAGGACAAGAAGTACTTTTTTCTCCACATTTAATACCCTTAAGTTTTTTTATAGCTTCTTGAACATCCATTCCTTTTACTAGGGTTGAAATTCCAAGTAAATTACCTGCACATCCTCCTGTAAAACTAATATCAGTTATTTTATTATCAACTATTTCAAAATCTATATTTCTTGAACAAACGCCTTTTGGCTTGTAACTATACATATTTTATTCCTCCATTTTTCGAGAATTTATTAGTCTCACTAATTATTATATACTATGAGGTATATTATTTTCAAGAAATTAATTTTTATAAAAACAATGTTAGCAGATTATAACTATCTTCATATTATGGTTATGAGGAGGTGAGGGATTTGAGAAACTTGTATGTATGTAGTACTTCAGCAGATTGCATATCAAAGGTAAACCTAGAGTTATTCGTAGAAGAAGAAAAGATATATTTAGATAAACAAAATCTCAAAAGAATTGGTCCTCATGGTATATATATTTACGAAAATAAGATATTAACAGCTAATAGTTATGATAATAGTATTTCTATTGTTAATATTAATAATTATGAAACAGAAAATTATTTTATAGGTATGCACTGTAATGATTTATCCGTTTATGATAATAAGGCTTATGTTATTTGTGGAGATTCTGATGATATAATAGTTTTTGATTTAGAGAAAAAAAGCATTGTAGAAGCAATTCCTTGTGGTAATTCACCTCACAGTATTTATATTTGTAAGAAAAAGAAGCTTATTATAGTAGCAAATATGAATAGTGATAGTATAACGTTAATAGATTGTGCTCAGAATGGAAATATTAAAGAAATTAGGGTAGGGGCATATCCTACTAAAGCGTTAATTACCACCGATGGAAACTATATTTTAGTTTGTGAGAGTAATATAGGTATGAATAATAAAGGATGTATTAGTATTATTTCATTGAAAAATTATAATGTATTAAATAAAATACCTGTTGGAAATTCTCCTGTGGATATGTATTGCAATGGTGAATACTGTTATGTATCAAATTTTGGAGATGGTACAGTGAGTATATTAGACATAAATAAATACAAAGAGATAAAAAGAATTGAGGTTGGAGGAATGCCTAGAGGAATAATTGAGGATGAAAAATATTTGTATGTAGGAGATAATTATAATAATTTGCTTTTTAGAATTGATAAAATAACAGAAAATAAAAAAGCCATTTCTATTGGCACAGAGCCTACAGGAATGACGCTTATATAAGATGATTAAGCTTTCGTAAGAAGATTAGAAGCTTATTTATGAAGATTAATCGTCAATAAGAAGATTTATTATTTTAGCATAAAGTTTAGAGGGCTCTTTTCTCCATTTGGCGCATAGATTTTGCGCTTGTTTGTTGGATGTTACACTAAGTTTAATATCTATAAGTGTAAAACTATCCTCGGAAGCAATTAGGTTAACTAAATAATTGTTATTGTTTTCTATTGTATAATCAGCACTAACTGTTAGTTCTTTCTTTATGTTTTCAATATGAGCTTTTAAATAATTATCTATAAGTTCAATCTTCTTTTCAGAAATTCTTTCTTTAAATAAGGATAGGACATTATCACCTTTTGGTGAAATGATTAATCTATGTTTACCTTTTTGCTCAGTATGTTTAATCATGTTAGACGCAATAAGTTCTGTAATATATTGTTGCAGAGTAAAATAATTTATAAAATTATTTTCTAAAATAATTTGTGTTATTTGGATATTGGAAATAGGGAGCTTTATTTTATAAAATATATAAAGTAAAAGAAGCTTATTTTCAGCTAATTCTAAAGCATCTTCAAACATATCTGTCCCTCCTTGTAATTATCCTAATCAAAAACAATAGTGAATTGCCTTTTTTATGTAAAATTAACTATAAACATTATAACATAAAAAGCACTGAAATAATTCGGTGCTATTAATTTTTATATTTTATCTCCCACTGAAGTTTTATTTTGGCTAAGATAGTTTACCCCCATTTATAGTAGTGGGAGAAATTCCTTCTGAAATGTCGTTAAATTATACATATTTATTGAGTTTTAGAATATAAATTTAGAGTATAAGGGATAAGGGGAGAAGTATGGTATGAGTTACATAAAAAAGAATTTAATAATATTCTGTATGATTTTCATTGTAGTTTCAACGGTCATAGGATTTTATAACTTTAAAACTAATGGTGCATTTGTTGGAGTACAACGTAAAGTACCAATTTATAACGTAGATACTAAAGAGAAGAAGATTGCAATTTCATTTGATGCAAGTTGGGGTGATGACAAAACAGATGAGATATTAAAAATATTAGATAAGTACAATGCTAAAGCAACATTTTTTGTGGTAGGGGCATGGGTAGATCAATATCCAGATAAGTTAAAAGTAATGTATGAAAAAGGTCATGAAATAGGGAATCATTCTAATAAACATCCTATGATGCCTACAATATCTAAAGAAGAAATGATTAAAGAGATAGATACGACAGATGCTAAAATAATGTCTATAACAGGAAAAGGAACAACACTTTTTAGGTGTCCATCTGGAGAATACAATAATTTAGTAATTGAAACAGTAGAGTCTACGAATCATTATTGTATCCAATGGGATGTAGATAGTATTGATTGGAAAGAACAAGGCGCAGAAATTGAGTACAATAGAGTAATAAAAAATACTAAGCCAGGTTCAATACTTTTATTTCATAATAATGCAAAATATACACCTCAAAACTTATCTAAAATTTTACAATATTTAAAAAATAAGGGATATACATTTGTGAATATTTCAGACCTTATATACAAGAAAAATTATTATATAGATGGAGCAGGAAAACAAATACAAAAATAAATTTTAAATGTATTGAAATTCTATAAGCATTTGTATTATAATGTAAATACCAATTAATATTAATTATGGAAAAATAAATATAAAACAATTATTTTAGTAATAGGTATATTACATCAGAAAAATGAATACTTATATTCTAAGGAAAGCTAATAAAAAAACTAAGGGGAAAGAGGGATTATGATGGATAATGTTATGTTAAATAATAAGATTTATTTAGAAGGAAAGGTAGTATCTGAATTAAAATTTAGTCACGAAATGTATGGCGAGGGGTTTTACGTATTTGATTTTGAGGTATGGAGACTTAGCGAAACAACTGATATCTTAACAATAACAATTTCTGAAAGACTAATAGCGGGAATTGACATTAAGATAGGAAATGAATTCATAGTTGAAGGTCAACTTAGGTCTTATAATAAATTTGTTAATGGATCTAATAGACTGATATTAACAGTATTTGCTAGAGATATTAAAATATGTGAAGAACGCAGTAAAAATCCAAACCAAATATTTTTAGATGGATTTATATGTAAAAACCCAGTATATAGGACTACTCCTTTCGGAAGAGAAATTGCTGATATGCTTTTAGCAGTCAATAGATTGTATAACAAATCCGATTATATCCCTACAATCGCTTGGGGAAGAAATTCTAGATTCTGTAAAAGTCTTGAAGTAGGAGATAATATAAGAATTTGGGGAAGACTTCAAAGTAGAGAATATCAAAAGAAATTATCTGATGATGAAGTTATAAAAAAAGTTGCATATGAGGTATCTATATCCAAGATGGAGAAAGTTACCAAAGATGGTGAAAACACAGTAGAGGGAGATAATGTAGGCGATGAGGAGCAGAGCTTTGAAGTTCTAGACGTTATATAATATATAGTGTTAGTAATCCTTTACTGATTTAATTAATAAATTTAGTAAGTAAAAAAGAGCATATATTACGTAAATTGCATTTGAACAAGCTTTAGTAATTCAAAATAATTTGAATGAAGAGTGCGTTAAAAAAAGTACATGTTTGAGCGATAGCGAGTTTGTACTTTTTAGCATTTTTCATTAATATTATTTTAGAATTACTTAGCGAAGTGAAACGCAATTGTAGTAATATATGCTCTTTGTGCTATTACTTTCTTAAATCATCAAGTAATTTAGTTTTATCTTTAGTTTTAGTATCCACATTTTTTATTATTTTTGCTGGAGTTCCAGCAACTACAACATTTTCAGGGACATCATTTACAACTACTGATCCAGCTGCAACTATAGAGTTTTTACCAATTTTAACTCCTTCGAGTATTACGGAATTTGCTCCAATTAATACATTGTCTCCAATTTCACAAGGACTTTTGCTTGGTGGCTCAAGAACTCCTGCAACTACTGCACCAGCTCCTAAATGAACTCTTTTACCTAGTTTTCCACGTGCACCAACCACAGCATTCATATCTACCATAGTTTCGTCACCAATCTCAGCACCTATATTAATTACAGCACCCATCATTATAACGGCATTCTTACCTATAGTAACCTTATCACGTATAATTGCACCTGGTTCAATTCTTGCATCTATATTTTTAAGGTCTATCAAAGGAATGGCAGAGTTTCGTCTGTCCTGTTCTAGTTTGGATTTTTTAATTTTGTTTTTATACTTTATTAGAAAGTCTGATACCTCTTCACTTTCTCCAAAAAGCATGTAAAAGTCTCCACTACCAAAGTTTTCTATATTTCCGAATTCACACTGTGATAAATCCCCGTCAACATAAAGTTTTATTGGGGTAGCCTTCTTAGCTTCTTTTATGTATCTTGCAATTTCATAAGGGTCTGTTAAATCATAGTTCATCATAGTAACTCTCCTTTCTTATTATAAGTATTAAGCCAAATTATTTTTCTTATGCATTTAATTTTATTATACATACTATAAATCATATAACAAAATCTACATTAAATAAACAAAATGTTATTATTATATCAGAATAATTAAAAAAATACTGATTTTTATTCTATTATATAGTAAAATACTTATAATGCAAACACTAGAAAAGGATGATATTATGAATAATTTGTTTTCAAACAATGTAAATAACGTAGAGATTTCTGGAATTAGAAAGTTTTCTAATAAAGTTACAAAAGTACAGGGTGCAATTTCACTTACCCTTGGGCAACCTGATTTTCCAGTTCCTAAAAACATTAAAAATGCCATGATTAAAGCTATAAATGATAATAAAACGGGTTACACAACTAATGCAGGTATTCCAGAACTTCGAGGTGCAATTTCTGATTTCTTAGCTAAAATGAATATTAGGTATTTAGCGGATGAGATAACTGTAACCGTAGGTGGTAGTGAAGCACTTCTATGTATATTTGCTGCATTTTTAAATGCTGGTGATAAAGTGTTAGTGCCTACTCCAGCTTACCCAGCCTACGCGAGTTGTGTTAAGATTTTTGGTGGAGAAGTTATTAATTATAATCTAAATGAAGACTTTACTATTAATTTTGATCTAATAACTAAACTAATTGATGAGGAGCAGCCTAAGCTTTTAGTTATGTCTCATCCATCGAACCCTACTGGAGCAATATTATCATGCACCGAGCGAGATAAACTTGTTAAAATACTAAAAGAGAAAGATATTTATATAATAAGTGATGAAATGTATAGCTCATTATGTTATGAAAAATATTATTCTTTAGCTCAAATTGATGAATTAAAAAACAAAGTAATTCTAGTAGGCGGATTTTCTAAGATGTTTTCAATGACGGGGCTTCGCGTAGGGTATGTTTGTGCAAGTAAATATATTATGGATAATATAATGAAAGTACATCAGTATAATGTTTCATGTGCCACGTCAATTTCTCAATGGGGTGCATACGAGGGACTACTTTCTTGTACGCATGATGTGGATAATATGAAACTAGAGTTTGAAAAACGAAAGGAATACGTATATAAAAGATTAAAGGATATGGGGATGGGTATAACATCTCCTAGGGGAGCATTTTATATATTCCCATCTATAACTAGATTTTGTATGAGTAGTGAAGAATTTTGTAATAGATTGTTATATGAAGGTAAGGTTGCTGTTGTACCTGGTTCAGCTTTTGGCATAGGAGGAGAGGGTTACATAAGGATCTCGTACTCTTATAGTTTAGAAGTGTTAAAAGAGGGGTTAGATAGAATGGAAAAATGGATTAAATCCTTACCTGTGGTACTGTAATATTTAAACTATGAAATGCATAACTTAGAATAAGGCTACACTCCTTTTAAGATATTTTAAAAGAATGTAGCCTTAATCAACTTTCACGTTTCAAACTCTTATTTTAAGTTACGCAGGAGAAACTTCATGGATGCACTCATATTTTTTATTAAAGTCTAGTTTGACATATTAACTACATCATCCATAGTGTATAGTCCTTTTTCTTTCCCATATATAAATTCACATGCTTTAAGTGAACCTATAGCAAAAACATCTCTTGATATGGCAGTGTGCTTGATTTCAATACATTCGCCTTTTCCTGCAAATATAACTTCATGATCACCTATAATGTTTCCACCACGAATAGCATGAATACCTATTTCTTTAGGTTCTCTTTTGCTTGAGCCATCTCGCCCTTTAACAAAGAACATATCATCGTTTATGGAATCCTTAATAGTATTTGCAAGAAGTAGAGCAGTACCACTTGGAGCATCAACTTTCTGGTTATGATGTTTTTCTATTATTTCAATATCAAAATCTTTATAAAGCATTTTACTAATACTCTTGAGTACATTATTAACAACATTTATGCCTATAGACATATTTGCTGAATGAAATACTGGAATCTCTTTACTTAGGGAATCTATTTTTAATAATTGCTCAGGAGAGAAACCAGTAGTACAAAATATAATAGGAATATTTTTTTCTTTGGAATATTCACATAAGCTATCTAGAGCATCCGGTCTTGAAAAATCTAGAATTACATCTACATCAACTTCACATTTCGATATATCGCCATAACATGGGTAGGTTAAATTAGATGAATCTCTATCAACACCAGCAACAATTGATATTGTTTTAGATGATTTAGCCATTTCAGTAATAACTTTACCCATTTTTCCATTGCAACCGTTTAAAAGCATTTTAATCATTAGTTTTCCTCCTTTAAAGGGATATTATATGTTTCTAGTTCTTTTTTTAAAAATTCTAAATTATTTTCTTCCATTTCACATAAAGGTAGTCTCAAAGGACCAACCTTCATTCCCATAAGATTCATAGCTGTCTTAACTGGGATAGGGTTAGTTTCTACAAATACTGCATTGTTGAGAGGAAGGTACCCAAGTTGGATTTCTAAAGCCTTTGCATGTTCCCCATTAAAATATAATTCACACATATTATGAATGTCAGTAGGAATTATATTTGCAAGAACAGATATAACACCTATAGCACCTAGAGAAAGTATAGGAATAACTTGGTCATCGTTACCGGAGTAAATATCCAAGTTATTTCTGCATAATGCTTTAATTTGAGCTATCTGACCTATATTTCCACTTGCTTCTTTAATGGCTACAATATTTGGTATTATGCATAATTTTAAAAGTGTGGCTGGATTAATATTCATGCCTGTTCTTGAAGGAACATTATAGATAACAATTGGTGAAGTTACACTATTTGCAATTGCTTTGAAATGCTCAACTAAGCCTTTTTGAGTAGTTTTATTGTAGTAAGGCGTAATTACAAGTAATCCGTCTGCTCCTATTTTCTCTGCCCATATACTCATACTTATTGCATCGGCAGTGTTGTTACTCCCGGTACCTGCAATTACAGGAATCCTTTTATTAACTAAATCAACTACAAATTTTATAGTCTCTTTTTTTTCTTGCTCAGTCATTGTAGAAGCCTCACCAGTAGTACCACATACTACAATAGCATCTGTCTTACTTTCAATTTGCCATTCTATTAATTCTTCAAGTTTTTTAAAATCCACTCCTCTTTCGTTAAACGGAGTGATTATTGCAACCCCAGAACCTTTAAAAATACTCATAAGATTACCTCCTCGTAGTTATATGAAGAATAATAATTATTAATTATCATTCATCTTAAAACTATTTTATTTTACTACTATATATCTATTAATTTAGATCGCTTTTAGTGAAACATTTCGTTTTGAAAATAATTTTATTTTGTTAATTAACAATAAATTTAAAGAAGACACGAATAGTCACTAAAATATTTTTCTTTACTATATTATATAACCCATATGTGAAAATATATATACTTTTTTCAAAAAAGATGAAAATCACTCCTTTTTATAAATAAAAATTGATAATTTTAAAAGAAATAATAGAATAATTACTTTTAGATATTATGTATAAAAAAGCTTAATATTGTAAAAAATATATTATATTACAATTATAATTAGGAGGTACATTATGGGAAAAACGCCTTTAAAAAAAGTTATAAAAGCTAAATTAAAAACAAATAAAGAGTTAACTAAGAATGAAATGCTTAGAGAGACTTTGAAATATGAAATAGCAGAAGAATTAGGATTAACTAGTAAAATAGGTGAATGTGGTTGGAGTGGATTAACAGCAGAAGAAACAGGTAGAATCGGAGGATTAATGACAAAAAGAAAAAAAAGTATAAATTTGCCTAAAAATAAAGACTTTTAAAGATATTTATATTAAATTATCTTGGACAATATTTGGTGTATAGGTTAGTATAATATATACCAATATAGTTTTAACGACATTTCAGAAGGATAGTCTCCTATTTTTATAAGTGGGAGTTATCTACCTTAGCCGAAATAAAACTTCAGTGGTAGTATAAATATCGTTCTGAAGTCGTTAATATGCAGCTCCGCCGGAGATGATTTGAAGAAGAAGTTTTTTGGAAAAGGAGAAATGTTAATATGGACTGTTATAAAGAGTTCGCTCGCATATATGATGAATTAATCAATGCTGATATTGATTATAAAACATGGGCAGCTAACATATTATGTATTTGCAAAGGATATAACCTAGACATGGAGAGCTATTTAGATTTAGCATGTGGTACAGGCAATCTTACTATAGAAATTGCAAATGAATTTAAACATGTATGGGCAGTTGATTTATCTAGTGATATGTTAAGTCAAGCAGAGAAGAAAATGCGGGAAGAGCTTATAAAGGCAACATTTGTATGTCAAGATATTAGTAAACTTAATTTGAATAATAAATTTAATCTTATAACTTGTTGCTTAGATTCTAGCAATTATATATTAGAAGAGGAAAATTTTGAAAAATATTTATCAGGAGTTTATAATTTGTTAAAAGAGGATGGTTTATTTGTTTTTGATCTCAACTCTTATTATAAGTTGACTACTGTGCTTGGTAATAATACTTATAATTACGATAGTGATGATGTAGTTTACATTTGGGAAAATTATTTAGAAAATGATATAGTAGAGATGAATTTAACCTTCTTTGTTAAAGAAGGACAAGTATATAGACGATTTGATGAGATACACTTAGAAAAGGCTTATAAAGAAGAATATGTAGAAAGTCTTATAAAAGAAATTGGGTTTAAAATAGTTAAAAAAATGGATAGTTACGAAGATAAAGCAGTAAATGATAAAACAGAAAGAATATGTTATGTACTAAAAAAGTAAAAAATAAATGAGTTTATGGGAGGTAAGGATATGGATAAATTGATTAGAGCTACTGCAAAAGATGGTCAAGTTAGAATAGTTGCAGCAATAACTACGGAATTAGTAAATGAGGGAGTGACCATGCATCAATGTGCGCCTACAGCGGCTGCTGCTTTTGGTAGAATGTTAACAGCGGGTACTCTTATGGGCACACTGCTAAAGTCTGAGAAGGATAGTTTAACACTCCAAATTGATGGAGGTGGTGAGGCGAAGGGAATAGTGGTAACTGCTCACGCTGATTCAAGTGTAAAAGGTTATATAGGAAATCCTAATGCGGATTTACCTGCAAATAAATTAGGAAAACTTGATGTAGGTGGTGCTGTAGGAAAAGAAGGTTATCTAAGAGTTATAAGAGATATGGGACTAAAGGAACCATACATAGGTCAAGTACCAATACGTACAGGAGAAATTGGAGATGACTTAGCATATTACTTTACTGTTTCAGAACAAACACCATCTGCTGTTGGGTTAGGTGTTTTAGTTGACACAGACATGAGTATTAAAGCAGCGGGAGGTTTTATAATCCAAATGATGCCTGACGCAGACGAATTTTTAGCTGATATGATAACATATAGACTTGAAGAAATTCCAGCTATAACTGAGTTTATAGCAAAAGGAATGAGTATTTGCGAAATATTGGAATTTATTTTTGAAGATATGGAATTAAAAATACATGAAGAGGTTAAGCCTATGTATAAATGTGATTGCTCTAGAGAAAGAGTTGAGAGAGCACTTATAAGTATAGGTAAAAAGGATTTAGAAGAAATATATAATGATGATAAAACAGAAGAGCTTAAATGCCATTTTTGTAACAAAAATTACGAATTTAATCATGAGGATATTGGGAAATTAATTAAAGAGGCTAAATCTTAAACAATAATTATGTTTTTAAATGGTAACATAGGAGAATATAATTATATATTGAAAATCGTAGATAAATGGAGTAAATTCAATTATTTGCGATTTTAATCGATATAATCATGAATATGGACTATATTTAAGGTTGACAGTTTCAAGGAAATTTTATAATATAGTAAAGTAGTGATCGACGAAGTAGTAAGTAATCAAGTATATAAAACAATTAACACATAAAGTTGTTGACAAGTTTTATGAAATGATGTAGACTATAATAGTTGCATTAATACATGTGGGAGCATAGCTCAGCTGGGAGAGCATCTGCCTTACAAGCAGAGGGTCATAGGTTCGAACCCTATTGTTCCCACCACATATGGCTCAATAGCTCAGTTGGTTAGAGTGCCGCCCTGTCACGGCGGAGGTCGAGGGTCCGAGTCCCTTTTGAGTCGCCATTTAAATCTAAAAAATTTAAAAAATCAAAAACATTAAGGCTAAATAGCTCAGTCGGTAGAGCAGAGGACTGAAAATCCTCGTGTCCCTGGTTCGATTCCGGGTTTAGCCACCAGTGTTGCGGAAGTAGCTCAGTGGTAGAGTGCCACCTTGCCAAGGTGGACGTCGCGAGTTCGAATCTCGTCTTCCGCTCCAATTATTTCACAACCAATAATATGGCGCTATAGCCAAGCGGTAAGGTCAAGGTCTGCAAAACCTTTATTCCCCGGTTCAAATCCGGGTGGCGCCTCCAAAGTATTAAAAAGTAGTCTAGATACTGATATTTCAGTATCTAGACTACTTTTTTTATTTTATAGGAAACAGTTTGCCGAAATCGCTGTGGATAATATTCTAGTTAAAAAATAGATAGAAAAAATCAGATAAATATGAGATGGTTAAATCATGAAAAAAGTAAGATTACCATAAAATAAATATTTGAAGATATTTATCCAAAGTTTTGGAAATTGATTAAAGAAAAGTATCCTGAAAAGATGAGAGGACATATGAATATTGAAGTAATGAAAATGATAAGATGTGGAGATATTTCATTAGGTTTTGTTGAGTACATATGTTTAAAATGTCTGGAATTATTTAAAATACGATTTACTCGCGAGCGTCGTGACAACGTGGTTATGTTATCTGAATCGGCATATAATAACCTTATGGAAAATTTGTACGTTAGAAGTGATCCCACCTGTTATAATGAATTGTTGAAATCTATTGATCAATTAAAAATGGGAAAGGGAATTACAAAGGAACTTCTTGATGAATAAGATTTTTTCAGAGGTATCATGGGAGCATTATATATATTGGCAGTCAGAGGATAAAAAAGTATTAAGAAAAATTAATGAACTTATAAAAGACATTGAAAGAAACGGAAATGAAGGTCTAGGAAAGCCAGAAGCATTAAAGCATGAGTTGGCCGGCTATTGGAGTCGAAGAATAACAAATGTTCATAGACTTATATATAGTATTGATGATGAAAATATCTATGTTGCAAGTTGCAAAGGACATTAGCATTAACTTTAAAAGATAAAAGGAGCATTCCTGTTATGAATTAAAATGAACTTTGAAAAAAAGAGCACCTGCTGATAAAATACAGGGTATAACAGTTGCAACTTTTATCCCTAATTTATAATTATCAGTGGAGGTACTCAATATGAATTATACACAAAATGAAAAGATAATGTCAATAACAGAAAGTACATTAGTTATAGGAATTGATATCGCAAAGCAATTTCAGTATGCGAGAGCGTTCGATTATAGAGGTATAGAGCTTAGTAAAGTTAAATCTTTTGAAAATACAGCAGCAGGCTTTAAAATATTTCAAGAATGGTTAGAATTGGTAGCTAAAGAAAATAAAAAAGATAACATAATTGTAGGTCTGGAACCTACAGGGCATTACTGGTTTACATTGGGAAACTTTTTAAAGGAACTAGGGATTAAACTTGTTCTAGTTAACCCGTTTCATGTTAAAAGAAGCAAAGAGTTAGATGATAACTCTCAGACTAAAAATGACCTTAAAGATCCAAAAACAATTGCAAAGCTTGTTATTGATGGTAGGTATTCTCAGCCTTACATTCCGGAAGGAATATACAGCGAGCTAAGGATAGCAATGGGTATGCGAGAAAGCCTTACCAAAAATTTAAATATAATTAAAAATAAAGTAGATCATTGGTTAGACAAATACTTTCCTGAATTTAACGATGTTTTTGCTGATTGGGAAGGTAAAGCTGCATTGATGTCATTAACGGAGTTTGCTACACCAGAAGAAGTTTTATTTACAGGTGTGCAGCAAATAGTTGCAACATGGAGAAAAGAAATTAAACGTGCCGTAGGCAATCAAAGGGCAGTAAGACTTGTTGAAGCAGCTAAGATTTCTATTGGAATTAGAGAAGGCATTAAAATGGCTAAGAGAGAGCTTGAAGCTAACTTGGAACAGTATGAACTATATTTGAAACAAAATGAACAATTAGAGGTAGAAATTGAGGAATTGGCTTTTCAGATACCTGGGGTCAAGGAGATGGTATCTATTAAAGGTGTAGGAATAATGACGGCTGCAGGGTTCATTGCTGAAGTTGGTGATATAAAAAGATTTACACATCCAAGCCAAATTCAAAAACTTGCAGGGTTAAATCTGATTGAGAATAGTTCAGGT